>NZ_CABROP010000013.1:0-63154 GCF_902472605.1 uncultured Bacteroides sp. | reverse complement strand
TTTTATCAATGACGGGCAACTTACTATCTTTTGATCTTATATCGAACTCACGTTACGTTAAACCACTGTTTCATGGAAGGTACCGGAAAATCGACCCCAATGGAATACAATCATCCTGCAAGGGTATCTGAAAAAGTAATAGAAGACATAGCAAAATGGGTCACCCAGAAATGAGTGACCCATTGTATTATCAGTAATCGAACGATTTATTTTCCAGTTTTGACTTTATCCCAAGACGGAGGAGTAACTCCCATCAAATTGCGGACAAAGAAATCATATCGTTTGTGTTCACCAAAATCTTCTCCCATGGTATGGTGAGCACCCGGAATGACTACCAGTTCAAA
This sequence comes from uncultured Bacteroides sp., assembly GCF_902472605.1. GTDB lineage: Bacteria > Bacteroidota > Bacteroidia > Bacteroidales > Bacteroidaceae > Phocaeicola. The sequence goes on along the minus strand of NZ_CABROP010000013.1, from coordinate 62,810 downwards.
ATCCTTGTTAGCCTTTTCCAACGCATTGACCACCTGCATCGTAGAAGAGGGGTCTACATTGTCGTCCAATTCGCCGACCACCAGCATCAGCGGACGAGAGAGACGGTAAGCATTGTCCACATTGGAACAAGCGCCGTAAGATTCGTCCACCGGATACCCCATCCAAAGTTCATTCCACCAGATTTTATCCATGCGGTTATCGTGACAGCCACAAGCTGAATAAGCAGCTTTATAAAATTCAGGATGGAAGAGTACGGCACCTGTAGATTCCTGTCCACCAGCTGAGCAACCGAAGATTCCTACACGGTCGATGTCCATATAAGGATATTTCTGTGCGGCCGCCTTAATCCAGGCAATATGGTCGGGCAGTCCGGCATCTTTCAGGTTCTTGTAGCATACTTCCTCAAACTCTTTGGAGCGGAAAGAAGTGGTCATACCGTCTACCTGTACCACGATAAATCCAAGTTCAGCCAAAGAAGTCATCCACCAGTTGTAAGAAGAGAAGGTTTTCGGCACATACTGGTCGCCCGGACCGGAATAGATATATTCAATTACCGGATACTTCTTCGACGGATCAAAGTTAGACGGGCGATAAATGATGCCCCACATATCCGTTTTTCCGTCACGACCTTTGGCTGTAAACACTTCGGGAGCCTTCCAGCCGTTAGCCAACAACGCGGAGATATCTGCCTTTTCGAGTTGCATGCGGACTTTTCCATCTTTTGCCTCACGCAGTACGGTAACAGGCGCCTGGTCTACTTTACTATACACATCCACCAGATATTTGTAGTCGGGCGAATACCAGCACTGGTGCATACCTTCTTCAGGAGTCAGTTCCACCAAGTGGCTGCCGTCGAAGTTGATTTTGTAATAATGAATCAGATAAGGGTCTTCGTTCTTGTTCATGCCATTAGCGGAGAAATAAATCACTCCATTGGCCTCATCCACATACTGCACGCCACGCACGTACCATTCACCTTTTGTAATCTGATTCAACGGTTTTCCAGTAGCCCGGTCGTACATATACAGGTGATTGTAGTTGTCCCGCTCGCTTGACCAGATAATCCGCTTGCCATCACTCAGGTAATTACGATAAATACGTGGATAATTTACGTATTTCTCTTCTTTCTCTTCAATCAACGGACGAACCTTTCCATCGACTGCCGACATTTCCAATACCCGATACACCTTGTGCCCGCGTTCGTTGTACTCGAAGGTGATTCCCTTGCTGTCTGCGTTCCACATCGGAGCCGACAATTCATATTGATGGCTGAACAGTTCAGTAGAAGGAATCAACCGACGACCGGATTCCACTTCAAAAATACAAGGCACCTTGAACCGTAATTCGTCACCTGGTTTGGCGTACTCCTGCTTGTGCAACTTCGGCTGTGACTGATCTGCCGGAGAAGATTCCACATAATACACATAGCGTTTCTCTACCGGACGAATCCGACAAGAAACCACCGACTTGGAGTCGGGCGACCACTGGATGTAAGAAGAGTAATAATTGCTTAACGTACCATCCTGGCTCAGTTGTTTCTCTTTTCCGGTCGCCACTTCACGGGCATACACATTGTCATTCTTAATGAAAGCCACCCATTTCCCATCGGGAGAAGTCACCGGACCTCCATCTTTTTCATCATCCACTTCCATCCAATGACGTTCTTTGCCACGAGGAGGAATCGCACCCTCATCCAACAAACGATTGTGCTTGATGCTGTAAGCCCAGAATTTTCCATCCAGCTGAAAACGCAGAGTATCAAGTGAAGTATTCAGCCAGCAATTCTGAAGCGGAAGATGATAGGCATCTACCTTACGACCCGACTTTTCAGACAAGGCACTGGCCATTTTCTGTTGGTTAAACAACGCAGTACGCTTGGCCGATGCCGCATCCACCTTCACATATTCGTTTCCTTTTTCAGTCTGACGTACATACCAGAAGGAGGAAGTATGTTCTACCCAGTGGGGTACTACTCCGGCATAAAGCACCTGCTTCATACTGTATTTCTCTCTCAGTGCATAAGCCCGGTTGTAATCATCGACCGTACCTTGCGCAAGAAGCGGCATGCAAGATGCACTTCCCAGCATGATGGACAAAAGTCCCGATTTCCATAAATTGTTTTTCATTGTGTTTTATTTAAAAAATCGGGACCTCAGATATTCTTTCTCGCGTCCAAGAATATCCAAAGCCCCGAATCTGATTGCATTATTATCTATAAATTATCATGGTTATTTCACTTCCCATTCATACAAGCCTGAAGAGTTCTTATCCGGCTGAACGACTTCCAGTTTCACCGCCTTGGTCTTTACCGGTTCAAACTCTACGGTGTTCGGATTGCCTTTCTTCACGCCATATTCCGAGATATTCTGTACCGGAGTCCAGTTACCGGAAGCATCCTTGTAATAAATTTTCCAGGATTTCGGCACACGGCAACCTCCCCATGGGGCATCGTCAAACCAGTAAACCGTAGAGCTGGAAACTTCCATTTCTTCCGGGAATTCGTAGGAAATCCATTCTGTAGTACCTTCTTTCGGCCACCAGTGATAATAAGGAATGGTACGGTCGTTTTCATCTTTCGGTACCAGCCCGTCGGTGATGGCAGATAAAGAAGTCACTTTATGAGATGCATCTATCTTACTCTTGGAAGCCAGGGTAGGAATCGCTACCGGACGAGTGGCACTTACTTCATTTGGCAACCATACCGCCATGTTGCCGGCTCCACGGTGTGCCCATGCATAATACGGAATCATTGTCAGGGTATGATCTTTAGCCACCAGACGACCCGACTCATCGTATTCCAAGGTCTGGGCCTGTGTCTTGATTTCATTGATACCATACAGCAAATCCGGTTTTTCTACCACTTCAAACTTCGGTGTGCGGTTCATCAATACGCTCAATACATCGAAATCATTGTCCGGCCATTCTGCACAATAGACAATCGGGCCACGTTCTACAGATACCCGACCACGGTCAGCTTCTACTTTACCGTTGGCTCTTACCGTACGTACGTTCATATCAAAATGGATTTCTACCTTATCTCCCTTCTTCCATTTCCGGTCGATAGTCAGATATCCTTTCTCCAAATCCGATTTCACTTCTTGTCCGTTCACCTTTACACTGTATTTCGGACGACTGCCGTCTGTATAAGTATACAGGTCACTTGGAACCACCTGGTTACGTACCCATCCCGGAATACGGATCTTCATGGCAAACTGTCCGGCTGAATTGCGGTCTACGGCCAACGTGATGTCTCCGTTCCAAGGATAAGAAGTGGTCTGTGACAAGGTCACCTTCTTGCCATTTACTTTCAGCGTGGCATTATTAGCGATAAACAGGTTCACATACACATCCTTGTCCTTCACTGCATACACATAACCCGGTACAGACGGGATGAAACGGCAGATGTTAGACGGGCAACAAGCACAACCAAACCACGGCTGGCGCTGGTGCTGTCCCATAGATTCCAACGGATTCGGATAGAAGAATGAACCGCCATCCAATGATACGCCTGAAATCAATCCGTTGTACAATGTACGTTCCAGCACATCATAATACTTGGAATCCCCGTGCAGAAGGAACAGACGGTAGTTCATATATACATTTCCGATAGCGGCACAAGTCTCACAATATGCCGACATGTTGGGAAGTTCATAATTCTTTCCGAAAGCTTCCCCATTGCTCGTCGCTCCAATACCACCGGTAATATACAATTTCTTGGAAACGATGTTTTCCCAAATACGGTCAATGGCATGCACATACGCTGTATCTCCTGTCAAGGCAGCCACATCGGCCATACCAGAATACATGTAAGCCGCACGTACCGCATGTCCTACTGCTTCATCCTGTTCAATCACCGGCTTATGAGCCTGACTGTATTCATCCCGGCGGGAAGTATAGCCACGCTTGTCCAGGAAGAATTTAGCTTCATCCAAATATTTCTGGTCACCTGTTACCAAATACAGTTTGGCCAATGCCATTTCCGCAATCTGATGTCCCGGTACACGCACCTGCTGTCCCGGCTTATCACCGATTTCCCGGCACACACAATCCGCATAGCGAATCGCAATATCCAAAAAGTTCCGCTGTCCCGTAGCCTGATAATGGGCAATGGCTCCTTCAATCATGTGTCCTAAGTTATAGAACTCATGGCTCAGTTCCTCTACTTTTTCCCAGCGTTTGCTACCCGCCCATTCATGTGGATGTTTGGGGTTCATGGTACGTGCCGTGTACAGATAACCGTCGGGCTCCTGTGCCGCAGCCACAATCACCAGTACACTGTCGATATACTTCTTCAACTTCTCATCCGGATATGTCTGAAGCAGATAACTTGCTCCTTCAATGGTCTTGTACACATCGGTATCATCGAACGAATATCCCGTTACCTTGTTGTTTTCACTCGGATGAGCGGCCATTTCAAAATTCTTGTAACGTCCGGTTTCTTCACATTTGCTGAATGCCAACGGAATCGTCACTTCCCGACTTGCTTTCAAGCGTTGTCCCCAGAAAGAATCCGTCAGTTTTACTGAAGTAAACGGAACCGGATCAATCGGATAACCGTGTGCCGGAGTTTTCTTCTGTGCGTATGCCCCGCCTCCTATCAATGAAAAGAGCAGAGCCGAAATCACTAGTTTTTTCATGGTTTCTTTTTTATTTATTGGTTATTTTCTTCATTTATTGTTCAGCGGAAGAGCTTCATCCCAAATCTTAATCGCATGTACATAGCCACTGAACGGCCAATTGCCTTCCGCATTCTGCCCCAAAGTTACAAATTGTATTGGTTTTATCAGTAATTGAATGTCTTTCGAACTGATCAGTTGGTCATTTATGTATACTTTTTCTATTCTGCCATCGAAAACTACATAAATATGTTGCCACTTGCCGGCCAAAGTTTTGGCATCCTTATAGCCCACATCTTCATACCAGCCATAATGGTTCAGCATACCGCAACGAGGTTCTGTCCCGTTCACCAGCATGATTTTCTCTAACTCGTCATGCGAACTGGTAAAATCGGCCACACATTCATTTTCTGCCAGTTCCGGGTTCAGCACCCACGCCTCCAAAGTATAAGGCGCATTGTCACGAAGCGTAGCCGGCAACGTAAAGCTGGAGCGGAAGAACTGCTTGCCTTCAAAACGGAAAGCCTTCTTACCTTGCACTTCCTCCACCACTACCGGCGCTTTCTGTGCCTCGAAATAACCTTCCACTACTCCTTTATTCGGAATATACGGTACCGTATCTCCTACGGCGAAATCTTCGGCTGTCATAGAGACCAGCAATCCCTTCTTTACACGGTCGGAAGCCTCCACACGTACCAGTCCAACCGTCGCATCATACGCTTTCTCTGCTTCTTCCTGCTTCCAATTATAATAACGGAAATTTGTCAAGGCCAGTTCCTTGTCTGCGGACTGAATCATCACTTTCCCACGTTGTACATAGTCTTCTGCCGACTTGGAAGTCCAATGGTTGTTTTCATATACCCAGACAGTGGCTGTATGTGCTTCCTTCTTATTGATGACCGGAGATTCAAATTCCAGCTGTGTACCCGGCGCCAAGACAATGGCTTCTTGTCCTCCTATACGCTTGCGGGAAACTTGTCCGGTTTTCAGACGGAAAATACCACCCAGCATACCACCGTCGTTCTTCCATCCCGTACCGTTCCAATCCAGTCCAGAGAGTCCCATCCACAGCTGAGGAGAAGCTGTTTCGTATTCCCCAAATACCTTGATGTTCCACAATGCACCGGCAAAACCGTTTTTCTGTGTACCCGTGGTTGTCAATCGTACATAACGTGCATCCGTTTCTCCAAAATCCACCATCGGACTTCCAGCCAGGTAATTGTCACGCTTGTCTGCAAAGACTTTCCACTGTTTTCCATCCACTGAGGTTTCAATCAGGTATTGATAATACGACGTACCATATTCAAACTGTGTCCAGATGGTACGTATCTTTTCCACCTTCTGCAAATCAATTTCAATCCATTCCTGCCCCATCGTTTTCGGACGCCACAACGTCCCGTTATTGTCATCCACCGCATATTCAGGCAAGAAATTCGCATCATAATACGAAGAAGCCTTAACCGGTTTCCCGTATGCCAGATTCTTCGATTTCAAGATACTTTTGGCAAAAGCACCGACTCCGCTGTGTGTCCCTTCCACCGGTACAATCGAGCCATCGGCATTAAACTCCAGCTTGTCTATGCAAAGCTGGCGATGGAATCCCCGATTAGAATGAGGATTGTCGTGACGATGATAGACAATATAGTAATTGTCGCCTTCCTTCAGAATACTGTGATGTCCCGGACCATGCACCGTACCGTCGGCCGAGGTTTTCAGTACCGTACCTCTGTACGTATAAGGACCGAGCGGCCCTACTGTACTTGTGGCATATTGTACATGATAGGTACTGTCATGACAAGAATCAGAAGAATACATGAAATAATAGATTCCGTTCCGCTTCATGACAAACGGAGCCTCGAAAAAGTCCTTGACTTCCGTATTGGGAATCAGCTTTGTTTCCACAAAACCTTTCATATCGGGTGTCATTTTTCCCGCCCCGCAACCAAAGCCTTTGTAAATACCCCATGTTCCCCAATACAGATACACGGAACCATCGTCATCCACAAACGACTGCCCGTCCAATGTGATGGCATTCTTTACAAACCGATCAGGTACCAGCACTGCTTCACTCTCGCCGAGCACATTCTTCCACGGGCCACGTGGGGTATCAGCCATTCCCTCATACACATTACACGGCTGGCAATAGAACATCCGATAAGTCCCGTCTGTATGCTTCATCACATCCGGTGCCCAAATCCAGTGACTGTTCGGCCAGTTCATCGGCATAATGGTCCAGTTCTCAAAATCCTTGCTACACCACACCTGTGCAGGGCCAAAGCCGGCCCCACTTCCATCGGTCGTGGCATATACATAATACGTGTCTCCAAATTTCTTTACAGTAGGATCTGCAAAATAACCGGGAATAAAAGGATTGCCTGCTCCCGGTGTATTCCACTCTACTTTCTGCGAATACATCGCCTGCAAGGCCATTCCCAAAAACAAACCCGTCAGAACTTGCTTTTTCATTGTGTTTCTCTTTTTCTTATTATAGGTGAACTTCATTCAAAATAGGTATCTCTATCTCATAAAAATACTCTTTCAGCAACTGATACATCTCCGGATCGTACGATTTCAGTTTCGTACGACGGTTCATGGAGTTATGTACCTTATTGGGAGTCTCCGAATAACGGTTGCAGTTGAAGAACGACTGCACACACTCTGCAAAATACTCTTCCTTGTTTGAGATGGCATACGTATCTTTCCACAACCCCTTGGCAATGGCATGCTGCATACATTTCTCCAAACGGTCGTTGAAATCAGGTTCTACCCCCACAATGCCAATAGTATGGAACAAATGCGCGAATTCATGAATCAGGATATTCTCGCCCACATACCGGTCACCCGGCAGAGCCAACACGTTCTCTTCTCCGCAGCTGGCCGAGAAATCATCCTCCGGTGCTCCGCCAAATCCTCTGGCCCGCTTGTTCCAGTAAGCGATGTTCTCCGGTGAATTGCAGATATGCGCATATTCCGGCAAGTCGCACACCTCTTCATGCTCTCCGATTATCATCACATGGCATCCCTTGCTCACCATCTCTTTCTTAACGTCCGGACGCTTTGCCGTCATCAGTGAAATGATCTCATAGGCTTTTTCCAATGCCTCATCACGCACATGTTCTGAGGATACAATGTACAAACCGTCCACTGCCAAGTATTTCTTATAGAAAGAAGGGATTCCCTTTCCTTCCGGCACGGCCGAAGGTTTCACATCAGCCACAAACGTGCGTTCCAGTTTCAAGGCAAAACCACCTCCTGAAGCCAGATGGATAGATAGTTTTGTATTGGCATCTACAATGCAGGTCTGCTTTACGTAATCTTCCGCCTGATGAGAAGCATTGATACCGTCTTTAAACAGCGTACATCTATACTTCTCCCCTTTGCCCAGGAACGAGAAGTCCAAGGTGATATCCCGCTCGTCCCAGTTCGTCATTCCACCGATATACCAGTTGATATCCTTTTTACGAACCGTCACGATAGACTCACCCAGCTTACCTGAGTAAATAAAAGTAGAATCCACCTCCATCGGTATCGAACTGATAAAGTCTACACACTCCTGCTCTTTCTGATAATTCGTCGGTGCATCGCACAACATCGTGAACGGAGAATCATGCACGATATAAGCTGCCAGCTGGTGACAACGTGTGCCCATGCTGGCCGGAGTAGAATACATCGGCTGGAAGTCACGTTTTGACAAGTTCCGCATGGCTCCCGGCGTATAATCCACGTATCCCGCCATCAAGCGAATGTACGGGAAAGTCACGTCATAAAGCGGCATATTCTTTTCCACTTCGCTCCATTTCATTTCCTCCATGCCGAACACACTCTCATAGTTCACCACGTTCGGATACGTACGGTTCAGCCCTGTCGGTTTATAGATACCGTGATAGTCCAGCATCAGTTTGTATTCGGCCGCTTTTGCCGCAATACGATAAATCATTTCTACTGCCGTCTGGTCATCCCGGTCCAGGAAATCCACCTTGAATCCCTTGATACCCATTTCCGAATATTTCCGGCAAGCCTCATCCAACTGCGAATCCAATACGTTAAATACCGTCCAGAGTACCAGTTCCACGCCCTTGCTCTTTCCATAGCGGACCAGTTCCGGCAAATCCAGTTCCGGAATCGTCTTCAGCATGTCCCCACTCTTCGGATCGTACCATCCTTCGTCCAGTACCACATATTCCAGTCCGTTGCGAGAGGCAAAGTCAATATAATATTTATATGTATCCATATTGATGCCCGCCTTGAAAGGTACTCCCTTCAAGTTCCAGTCATTCCACCAGTCCCAGGCCACCTTTCCCGGTTTCACCCATGAACAGTCACCGATACGGTTCGGCGAAGCCAAAGCATACACTAAGTTATTCACCGGCATGTCCGTATCTTTTTCCGTGATAGCTAAAATACGCCACGGATACGTCCGGTCACCCTTTACATGTGCAATGTAATCTTCCGTTTCCGTCACATACTCCTGCTTGCGCCAGGGATAAAAGTCCGTTTTCTTCGGATACGGAGCAAACACCCCTTTCAATGCCTGCTTCCCATCCGGCTGCACGAACATACCCGGATACGCCTCCAAGTCCGACTCCAGCAACGTCACCTTTACCTGCTTGCAATCCACCGTGACCGGCAAGAAGGCCAGTTCCTGCGGTGCTTCCGACAACGGTTTTACCTCATACGTATTCTGGAATGCCATCGCCATCGGCTTTTCCTTATTTGTAGAATACGAAAGATAAGCTGTATAATCACCGGCAAACCGGAACTCCGCTATTTCATTCTTAATAATCAAATCCTCTTTTGAAGAAGTATAAAAGCGATAAGCCACTCCGTCGTTGTAGACACGGAAATAAACTCCGCAGCCACCTTTCAGCTTCAAGTTCATTTCATTGCAAATCGCACGAAACGACTTGAAGCGATAAAAAGGTGCATCGATGTCCTGAATCATCTTTTTCGTTTTGGAAGAAATCACTTTCTCCCCGCCGGCCGAGGCCGACGCCTTTCCTTCTTGAATTAGCCCTAATTTACTATCTACAACAATAAGAGAGTCTTTATGATATATACAATAAGTCAACCCATTTGCACCGGATGAGACCTCTACCTTCAGGTGTTTATCCGGCGACTGCACCACATATTTTTTATTGCTGGCTGCCATTACAGACAGACAACCGCAAAGCCATAAAAAAACGGCACTCACTAAAAACGATGTATTTTTCATACCCACAGAATATTTACTTTTTCCGATTACAAAGAAAAAAGATAGACCGATAAGTTTCTGACAGGGAAGTCTGAAACGATAACAATATCATCCCAAAATCCCTTCTCCTACACTTAGAAGAAGGGATTTTGTACTATTTTTTCATCCTACTGGACGATTTTTGCCTGATTCTTGGTCTTCACAAAATACTGGTTAAACACGATGCCTAACACAATCATCACCAATCCGATGTAGGTGGTAAAAACGATGCGTTCGCCCAGCACTACGGAGATGAAGAACAATGACATGAAAGGAGACAGGTAACACAACTGGTTGATCAACGCCGGATTGGAGGTCTTCCGCATGGCCAGTCCGAAGAAGATAAACGGGATACCCATCTCAAAACCTCCCACATACATGCCCGACAACACTCCGGTCAAAGAATGCAAGTTCAATCCGACACACAACGCGCCGATAGACAAATAAACCGAACCGAACAGGAAAGTCAGAAACAGCACCACACTGCCGTCCGTCTGTACCTTATTCCGGTTGTTGAACATCCAGTAGGCAGCCCACAGCACCGCACTCAATGCCGCCAACAGAAAACCTTCGGCCGACACGGTCATTTCACCTTCAAAACCTGTACCAATGGAAATTAAAGCTACCCCTGCCAACGACACAAACATACCGATGTACTTCTTTTTCGGAATCGGCTGCCCGGCAAACAGCGCCAGCAAAATCAACAGCACAATCGGCCATGCATAATTGATGGGCTGCGCCACCTGTGCCGGAAGCAGTTCATACGCCTTGAACAACACCAAATAGTAAGCTACCGGATTCAGCAGCCCTAATGCCGCATAATACAGCCATTGCTTCCCAGTCAGGTTTCCCAGCAGTCTCCATTTCCGCTGTACGGTGAGCAACACCGTAAATATCACCAGCGAGGTCAGGCTGGCCACCCACAACATTTCAAAATGCGTCAGATAACGCAACGCCATCTTGAACGCCGTGGCTACCGTCGACCAGCTCAACACCGCTACACAGGCACACGCAATTGCTTTGTTATCGTTCGTCATCTCAGGGCCTCCACTTCTTCGGTTGTCAATGGAATTCTCTGTCCCAGTTGCCGTGCCCCGGTGGCCGTAATCAAGTAATCCTCTTCGTTACGCAAGCCCGTAAAATCACGGTAACTCTCCAGTTTCTCATAATTGATGAAATCCGTAAAGCGATGCTCCGATTTCCAATAATCTATCAGCTCCGGAATAAAATAAATACCCGGTTCAATGGTCAGCACAAAACCCGGTTCCAGTTTACGGGCCAAACGCAATGACTTCCGTCCGAACTGCGTACTCTTGGGATGTCCGTCATAGCCTACCCACACTTCACCTAAGTTCTCCATGTCGTGTACATCCAGTCCCATCATATGGCCCAGTCCACAAGGGAAGAACATGGCATGCGCTCCCTGTTCCACGGCATCTGCCGGATTGCCTTTCATCAAGCCCAGCCCTTTCAAGCCTTCGCAAATCACCCGGCAAGCCAAATCATACACATCCCGGAAATACACTCCCGGCTTCAAGGCATTCACTGCCGCCCGATGCGCTGCCACCTGAATGTCGTACACATCCTTCTGGCGGCTGGTGAATTTCTTTCCGGCACAGATGGTAGACGACATGTCTCCGGCATAGCCCATCTCCGTTTCGGCTCCTGCATCCACTAACAGCATATCACCTTCCTTCACCGTATGACCATAATAGTGGTTGTGGAGCGTTTGTCCGCACACTGTGGCAATAGTCGGGAAAGACAGACGGCATCCATTCGCCCGAGCCACTGCCTCCAAAGCCGCAGCCGCTTCATACTCTTTCATGCCGATGCGCAACACCCGCATGGCTTCCAGGTGCATTTCTGCCGTTACGTTGCAAGCCCGTTCAATCTCCGCAATTTCCTCTTCCGTCTTGTGATTCCGCAAGTCGACAATCCCTTTGATAAACGGTACAGAAGGAAGCTCCGCTCCCGGTTTTACTCCTAACAAATCCATCAGTTTCAACCGATGCTCGGCACGGTAGGGCGGTAGATAGTGCACCATCCGCTTTTGTGCCACCACTTTCTGCACGTATGTCTTCAGTTCGGCCAGCGGGCGCGTTTCCGTCACCCCTACCCGCTGTGCTTTCTCGTGTAAGGTAGGCTGCGTACCCATCCACACAATATGGTCGATGGTCAGTTCGTCGCCAAAAATGATTTCACGCCCCTCATCAATATCAATTACCGCAGCCAATCCGGCATACGACAAACCCCAGAAATACAGGAAGGAAGAATCCTGCCGGTAATCGTACGTGTTGTCCTCATAATTCATTCCGCACTCGTCGTTCCCTAAAAAGAGGAGCAGGCCTGAGCCCACACTCTCCTTCAATTGCCGCCTGCGGGCGACATACGTTTCTTTTGCAAACATAGTTTTATCCTTTTAGTTCTTTAAATCCGTACCTTTCAATTTGATGCGATAAGGCCATTGTGCATCTTTTTCCCCGCTCCGAGGCGAAGGATTCATCCAATGCTCCTCCGGTGCCCCCATCACTACCAACCACAAATATACTAACTTCTCGTTTTCAGGTACTTTAAAAGTCAGTTTTCCTTTCTGCTTGGCACTCATTTCACCATACAGACTTGTTCCGTCCGCCTTTACAGCTACGAAACCATACCGCCAACCCGCTTTTTCCGGATGAACCGATACATAACCTTCCTGTGAACCTTTCAATCCCTCAAATTGTAAGGTTACCTTCGTTCCCGATTCCGGTACCACCAACGGGATGACATTGAAGCCGTAGTTCTCCGGACAAACCTCGGCAGGTACCTGATACCATCCATCTGCCTGCTTCGTCAGCTTACAATCATATTGGTTGGCATAAGGCCGGGTATTCTTCCACACCCGTTCAAAGTCCAGATTCACCAGATGGCGGCTGGCATCGAACATCTCGTCACAGAAAGCCTCCTGTGACAGCCCCGTCAACCGTTTGTACGTCATCACCGGGTCTTCTCCCTTTTTTCCCTTCCGGAAAAGTTCGGCAATAATGGGACGTCCCCGCTTCACTCCCCAATACTCTAAGATATACGGAGAGTGATAGATATTCTCCAGGTGCAGATAAGCCTTGTGCGTCAGTTTCGTGAATGCATCCCAGTGATATTTTTCATCGGTCTGCCAGTCTGGATTGACCTGCCACAACATCCATTGTGAAGCCATCTCGAAGAAACCAGAGCCGCCCCAAGCCTCCCCTTCCCCGTCACACGAAATCTGCGATTGGAAACTGTGGCCCAGTTCGTGTGCCACACAGTTCAGCTTTTCATCCTGGATACGGTTGGGGGCCACCCACAAAGCTCCAATCTGTTGGTCATAATCCCCGCCGTAGGCCGTTCCCTCGAGCGAATAGTTAATCATGACCATCATCCGGTAACGGTCGCTCTTCGACCCCGGCTTGGTAAATTGCAGGGAGTCCCGGAAAAACGTATAAAAATATTCCAGCTTGTCCGTCAGGTTGTTCAAGTCCACATGCATGTCGTGTCCTTCCAGCTGAGGAGGATTCGCCAGGTCATTGCCGAATCCTTTCTCCCAGAACACCGCCACATTGTCCGTGCAGCACATCCGTTGATAACTCCATTTGGAGTCCGGGTTATGAAGGTCCATGCCCTGCAAATCCTTGGGAATGTAAATTTCCTTCCCTCTCAGTTTGTTATTGCACAAATCAACGGGACACACCGATTGTGAAAAAGCGGCAGTACACACTGCCGCTAAAAGAAATGCTCCTATAAATCGTTTGTTCATTTGATATGAATATTAAAGACAAAAGTTATCCGATACTGTTTTCCTCCTTCGGTATAAACCAAGGCTTCCTTCACGGTATAAGTATCACCGGAAGCCGATTTTCCTGGATATTGCCCGATGGAGAAAATAAAGTTCTCCGCATCGTATTCCACATACACCTTACTGTCATTGTCGCTTCCCCATCCAATGGAATTACCCAAGCTGTCAAACCAGAAGCCATATCCGTTGGCTGTCGTATTGTAGTCCAGACTACCGTCTGCCTTTACTGCAGCAAAGGCAATTTTTCCCTCTTGAGGCTCTGCTTTTGCGGATAACATATACGATGTCAGCTGTGAAGGCTGCATGGTCAGTGCCTGCGCTACTTTTGTGAGGTCTCCCAGTTCAGAAATATTGACAGAAGTCCCATTATAATCTGTCGCACTCGCCGCAAAAGAAACGTCGTACGTCAGTGTCAGGTTCTGGGGCTCTGCATCCGGGTCAATCGTCACGTTTCCCAACAAATCCGTATGCTCGAACTTCACTTTATACGGGAACTGTTGGTCGGTCAATTCCTTTTCATCCCACGGATGAACCGTATAGGCCTGCGGAGCTGCCTGTACAATGAAATACAAACTCTGCGTGCCAGCCGGTACATTAAAGGAAACTTTCCCGTTCTTATCCGAATGCGCTTCACCGTATTCCCGGCTTCCATCCTGTTTCAATGCCACGAAACCATACATCCAGCCCATATTCCCGGCACTTCCTGCCGTATTGTATTTCGTGGTTGTACCCTTCACAGCCTCCGATTCCATGTACTCACCCGGATCACCCGCTGCCAATGCGGCACCTGGTTCCAGTCCTACGAAATCGGCTGTCACCACCGTATTGCCGGCTTCCGGCAGGTTCAAAGGAATCACATTGAAACCGGTAGCTTCCGGACAATTGGCATACGCCACTTGATAATAGTCTCCACTTGTATAGAATGTGGTGTGATACCGTCCGAGATACCCATCGGAATATTCACGTACCCCATCGATGTCGAAAGTAGCCATCCGGCTGGCATAATCATACAGCTCTTCTTTCGTCTTGTTCCAATCGTTATTGCAATACAACCGTGTATAAGCCGAGATGGCATCCTCCGGATACACAGACTCTCTCCAGATATTACCAATTGTCTCAATGCCATGCTTCATCACCCAATAAGACTGTAACCAGTAGCTGGCATAACGCATCCATTCGTTTTCAAAATGACGGTGATTATTCTTCAACCACACATCAAAATCGTAAGAGGTAAACATTTCTTCCGGGTAATCCTGGAACGACTGCCATTGGGCACATTGCTCCCAGAAACCGTTTCCACCGTTACTTCCTTCATATCCGTAACGGAAACCCGACTTGAGATCGTCATTTCCTCCCTGACACAATTTATCACAATACACCTGGTACTGGAAGCTATGCCCGATTTCATGCGCTATGGTAGACCCCACAGGCTGGCACGTACTTGGATTTACCCACAAAGCCCCAATGGTATTGTCGTACCCGGAACCCGTAGCGAGCCATTCTTCCTGATACAACAGATAGATTTCCATCTTGTAGCGGTCCAGGAATGATTTGCCCTGTCCGGTTTCCGCAAACTTCAGCTTTTCGATATTGGTCTTATAGAACTGCTCGGCCTTTTTCAAAAGGTCATCGATGTCTACCCGCAAATTGGCAGGTACCGTTTCCGCATTCGGGTCATCGCCAAATCCGGCTTCCCAGAACACGAAGAAATGTTCGCTCTGTTTGGAACGGAACCACGACCATTTGGCATCGCTGCGCAACATGTCCATACCTTCAAACTCTGCCGGCTTGTAGTATTTGTCGAAATCTTCCACCTCCGACTCGTCCATCACCTGCAAGGAACCTCCTCCCTGCGTGATGCCAATTTCTTTCACGGTACTTCCACAAGAAAGCACCAAAGTGGCCGTTCTCGCCGCCTCATTTTCATTGATGGAGAACGTCAGGTTCAACGTGATGGCTCCTCCTACTCCACTGGTTTCCGAGAGTGTAATCCAATCAGCTGCCGAATCCTCTTTCAACGATGCTTTCCACGACGATACGGCGGTAAACTTCACAGAGGCAGAAGTATCTTCCGCTTCCAATGTCAGTTGCGATGAAGTTTCATCTATTTTTATCTCTTCGCCTTGCACTTGCTCCTCTTCTTTACAGCTATTCACCGAAACCACCCATAAAAATGAGAGCAAGCATAAGCCTATCCATCTCAATGTGCTTTTCATAAAACTGTTTATTAAAAAAGAAAGATGTGCTTAACCATAAACAATCAAACACATCTTCCCCTTTTTATTAATTAATCAATGATTCTCACTCTTCTACCTGAGGATCAATCTGCAATGTCAGGTTCACCGTCACTTTTCCACCGTTACAAGTAATGATGTAAGTAGTCTTCACGGTAGCTCCGGCTGTAGGTGATACATTTTCAGGATGGTTACCTCCATACAGGTACAATTCTGTTTCGCTGGTTCCCAAGCTTACCCAGCCAAGACCTTCGGCAAACTTGACAGCTGAACCATCTTCTCCCAACCAATATCCCGGAACATCTGCAGTATATTCAGGGTCTTCTGAAGATTCCTCCTTGCAATAGATTTTCAAATCACCTGAAACACGTGCACTGTGAATCTGATAAGTCGTCATCTTAAAGGCCTGACGAAGCACATCCCGAATATCATATTGCACATTCGCATAATCAGTGGTATAATTCTTGGTCAGTGTCACATCGATGGTCTTTTCTTCCGGTGTCCCTTCCGGAGCGGTTTCCGGGTCATTGTAAGCTACCACATTGACTGTGATTTCCATCATTACAATCTTATTGTTGGCCAGGAATCCATAGTTGAATGTATATGAATCTCCCACAGCCGTCTTGCCCGGATATTGGCCGATACCGATTTCATTTTCAACCCATTCATCACCTCCATAGGATGTATAGATACGAGAGTTGTCAGAATATCCGCTGGCATATCCATCCACGTCGAACCAGAAACCATTTGTTCCGGCATCTGATTCCTGTGCATAGCTTCCATCAGATTTCACAGCCACAAACTTCTCGATATCATCCATTGATGAGATACCTAAGTCAGCTTTTACCTGATCGGCATTAAACTCTACATTGTTCAAATCGTATGTACTTGCCGGATTCACGTCAATACTGAGTTTCTGAGTAGAAACCACCGGTGCCGTAATGGCTGCTGCTCCATGGGCATTTACCGTAATAACCACTGCCACACGTTTTTCACCATACTTCAAGCCTTCAATTACCTTTACAGTCTGTCCATCGGTCAGGTGGCCCGGATACTGCATTACATTAAAGAACTTATCTTCCGTATTGAACTCACAACAAACCATGGCAGAAGTACCCCAGGCCACTACATTTCCATCGGCATCAAACCAATGCCCCCAAGTAGAGTTACTGTTTGAAGCCGTCATATTATCGGCATGGGTAGAACCTTCAATGGCAAAGCCTGTAATCTCAGGTGCTCCAGATTCCAAGGCGATACCTGCCAACAGGTCTTCTTCTGAAATTCCAAACAACTCAGCTATTTTATCTGTCTCCACCGTAACCTGAGCCCCATCATACGCTACGGTACTCAACGTGATATCTGCTGTATATTCCAAAATCAAATCTGCATTAATCTGATTTCGTTGCGCTTCTTCGATGGAATCCTGACGCGCCATTTCTGCGATTTCAGCATCGGTAAGCACATGCTCTCTCGAAACATCTTCATTATCCCCGCAGCTTGTAACTCCCAAAGAACACAAACCACCCAATAATGCCGCATATAATAAATGTTTTTTCATAATCTTAATCAATTACCAGAATAACCTTCATTTTGTTTCAAACTAATATTCGCATCCAAAGCTGATTTAGGAAGAGGGAAATAATCCCATTTGGTTTCAGTAGTCGCATCCTTGCAGAACCAAGATTTTCCATTGAATACATTCCGTCCATCTTGCATCTTGAAACGAATCAAATCCTGACGGCGATGGTGTTCACCTACAAACTCCCAGCCAAGATCATCCAGCAAACCACCGAGAATAATATCACTACCGCCTTCCTGTGTAGATACATAAGAAGCTCTGTCCCAGTTAGCAAAACCTTCGCAAGTATATTCACGGTGACCGTAATCATACACACTTCCACCTTTCAGCTGTGCTACAGTACGAGTGGCTTTTGCCACAGAGTCGAAAGAACGTTTACGAACTTCCGTAATCAAATCGGCAGCTGTCTGCTCTGTTTCACCGTTGTATCCGCCCAATCTCAGCAGACATTCGGCCTTGATGAACATCGCATCGGCCAAACGATAGAATGCCACATCGTTTCCATACGTACCATCGGTACCTGAACAGATTTCACTCTTGACAAAACGGTAACCTTCCTGCTGATAAGCACCCGGATTGTCAATAGAATGTACATCTTTATTATAATTCAAGTATCCGGTACCCGACCAGTCATCTGCAGTAAACTCTATCGGATCACCAGCCTGCGGAGTATAAGTTCCATCGGAGTTCTTCACCGCATTTTTCTGAATGCCACCAGCCCAGGTATCAGTCAGACGTTTATCCTCAGCATCATAAGTATCAATGAACTGGGGCACAGCGCAGCTACCATTCTGAGCCGCACCGGTACAACCATACGCAGCCAAACCTGATTGCGGCAGACACTTACTGGACAGATAATTATGAGAGGCATGCGTAATATCCAAAGGAATGGCAAATATCACCTCTGGAGAAGAATCAATGTCATGTTTAAAGTTATCCAGATAATTTTCGGCCAACGAATAACCTCCATCGTTAATCACCTCATTTACTTCTGTATAAGCTTTCTCATACCAAAAGTTATCATCACCCCCAAAATAAGCATTGTGGTTCAGGTACAATTTGGCCAATGTCATACAAGCCGCATAACGGTTGGCATAGCCAAACACGTGCTCTGTACCTAAATCATCTTTGATTTCTGAAAGCTCAGTCACACAGAAATCAAAAATATCCTGTGCCGAACTTTGAGCCGGAAGATACCCATCAGGGACATTTCTTGTTGTCTCCAATGGCACATTGCGGAATGCATCCATCAACATATAATATACGGTAGCACGAAGGAAACGCAATTGGGCTCTATCCGCAGCATTTGCTTCCGGCAGGACATCCAGACACTGGTTACAATATCCGATGCATTTATACGCATAGTTCCAGAAACCATCAATGTGGCCCAAGTTATAATCCCAATCATGTTTATGCATATTCACATACAGGTCACCCCAGCCAATGCCAATTCGTTTCGGGGTCATGTATGTATCACTACATTCTTCCTGCAAGTCAAAATAGCCATTCCATGCCCAATAAATGTAGCGGAATTGTGCAAAAGCTTGCCCCATCAATGCATTCACATCATTTTCACTGGTAAAGTCCAAGTTACTCTCGTTCAACGAATCATATAAATTCTCTGACAAATCTGTACATGAACCAAATGTCAAACAAGAACTTGCAGCCAATCCTACCAATATATGTTTGAATCTCAAATTTTTCATAAATCTACATCAATTAAAAGTTAACATTCAAGCCAAAAGTAAATGAACGAGTGGTCGGATATTTATCCTGATAATCAACACCTGGTGTCATAAAGGCATTGTCCACTTCCGGGTCAAGACCTGAATATCCCGTAATACAGAACAGGTTCTGGCCTGATACATAAACTCGTAAATTATTTATATATTTCCGGAGATTTCCTTTCAACGGCACTGTATAGCCAATAGTTGCACTTGACAATTTTACGAAATCACCATTTTCAATATGGTCACTCCAATAACCCTGTGACATGGAATTTGAAAGACGAACCATCTTCTGTTCACCCGTAGCTTCGTCAATTACAGGAGTCATATCCGTATTGATTGCCGGATAATAGTTGGCGGCAGATTTCAAACGGTTGTAGGCAATGGAGTTGTTTTCGTAGAAACAACGCTGTGCATTCAAAATCTGATAACCGAACTGTCCAGTGAACTGCAAGCTCAAATCAAAACCTTTGTAACGGAAGGTATGGTTCCATCCGGCATAGACCTTCGGCAGACCGTTACCCAAACGCTGACGGTTACTTTCCACATTCAAATTGGTATTGAAAGGTTTCACTGTCCAGTTTCCATTATCATCTTTTACTTCTACCAAGACAAATCCGTCTTTATCTACTCCCACGGACTTCAAGCCCCAGAAATCGCCCAAACGATGCCCTACTTCCATACAGTGAGTAGGGGTACTGATCGGTTCACCCAAACCTCCATACAATTCTTGGAAGTTATCCGTCTCATACAAATCATTAGAAAGGCTTAACAGTTTGTTGCTGTTATGTGAAAGTGTCAATGTCGTACTCCATTCAAAATCTTTCGTCTGTACCGGAATAGCATTAATCATAATTTCAATACCACGATTACGCATCTGACCTACGTTAGCAGTTGTTGTACCATACAAGTTAGGTGGTACAGGAACAGCGTAGTCATACAGCAAGTCAGATGTCTTCTTGTCATAGACATCGATAGAACCGCTTAAACGGCCACTCAATACGCTCCAGTCCAAACCAAGGTTGAACTCACGAGTGGTTTCCCACTTCAGATTCGGGTTATAATTTTGGACAATAGCCAAAGTCTTTATCCATTCACCGTCTTGTGACATCACATCACCGTATGAATCATAATTATACAAATACAGTGACTTATAAGAATCACCCGGTATCACACCTGTCACACCAAAACCGAATCTCAACTTCAAGTTGTCCAGCCAATGCTTGGTGTTCTGCATGAACTTCTCATTACTGATTGTCCATCCGGCAGAAGCAGAAGGGAAGGTACCCCATTTATTGTTGGCACCAAACTTGGAAGAACCTTCACGACGTACACTCACCATCAAATTATAACGGTCGGCATAACCATAACTGACTCGTCCGAAGAAACCAATCAATGTATTGTCGTTTTTATAAGACCCCATTGAAGCGTGAGGTGCTTTCTCATTTGTCAGATAATTACCCAAGCCCAAGTTGTTATACAAGTAGGCCTCAGTCGGGAAATCACCGTTTCCAGCACTAAATCCATCGTTTACGGTGTACAAGTAGCTATAACCGACCAATGCATTTACATGATGTTTTCCGATAGAAAAATCATAGTTTGACGTAAGTTCCAAGTTGTTGCTCCGGGAACTTCCTTCAGATTTCGAAGCATAACCGTTCACTTTCTGTTGAGCCTGGTCGTAATATTTACTTGAATAATACGTTTCTCCACGGGTTATATTCTCTTTGGTAGACAACATCAAGTTTGTTTTCCACCCCTTGATGGGTTCTACGGTAATATTTCCGGTCAATCGAGCCCAATTGACTCTTGTATCTCCAATCAGCTCATTCTGGATTTCTACCGGATTGTAGTAATACAGCTTGTCAAAGTTCTCATTGTAAGAACCATCTTCATTATAAATCGGTGAAGACGGGTTGCGGATGATGGCCTGACGATAGACATACGAGTTGTTATTGTTCGTATAGGTCTGACGGCCATACAACATATTGACGTTGAACTTCAAGATGTCATTCAAGGCATATTGAGTATAGTCCATCTGCATTTTCAGGTTCTGGTTGTCACTCTTCCGCATGATACCCTGTTCATCGCTGAAAGTCACGTTGGCAGAATAAGTAGAATTTTTGGAACCTCCTTCAATAGACAAAGAATGGTTGTGTTTGAAACCGGCCTTACGGGTAACGGCTGCCAGCCAGTCTGTATCATAACCTTCGTATTCAAACGGAGTCAGCCCATAAATCACGTCGTGCGTATCCATGAAATCTGCTGTCTTAAACCAGTCTGACAAAGAAACATAGCCTGAATATGAAACACTCGCCTTGGATTCACGTCTTCCCGTCTTGGTTGTAATCAAGATTACACCGTTCGCACCTCGTGTACCGTAAATTGCTGCCGCAGACGCATCTTTCAACACATCGATGGATTCAATGTTTTCGGGAGCCACCGTGGTAAGTGAACCTTCTACTCCATCCACCAACACCAACGGAGTGACACTTCCCTTAATGGTAGTAATACCACGCAACATGATGCTGGAAGTGGCTGTCGGGTCACCAGAAGAATTGGTCACACTCAAACCGGCAATCTTACCTTTTACCAAGTCGGCTGCATCGGTAATCTTACCTGCCGTAAAATCTTCCGCCTTCACAGAAGCAATCGCACTGGTCACATCGCCTTTACGCTGCGTACCGTAACCAATCACCACTACTTCATCCATCACTTCGGTATCTTCCTTCAACGTAATGACAGCTCCTTTCTTCAATTGGCTCACAGGAATATCCTGCGATTTATAACCAATGTAACTGATATGAAGTACCGCTTTCGCCGATACATTCAAACTGAATTTACCATCAAGGTCCGTAATCGTACCATTCGTGGTACCTTTTTCCATTACATTCGCACCAATAATGGCTTCACCTTTTGAATCTACTACCGTACCGGAAATGGCTTTCTGCTGCAACACAGCCTCTACCACCGGTGCTCCATTGGATTCCGCATAAGCTGCCACAGGCAGGCAACCTGCAGAAAGCGCCACACATGCCGACACTTTTACAAATGCACGACTAAACAACATGCGATTTAAATGTGTAATCATCTTGTTTGTATTTAAGGATTAATAAATTACTCTACTTTCCATTCTATAATACCTCCCGAAGCTCCTTTCTGAAGCTGTGCAGAGATTTTCAATCCGGTAGTCTTGACCGGCTTGAAGTTGACTACGTTGTACTTGTCTTTTTCTACGCCATATTGATCATTAGTTTCTACTTCTTTCCAGGAATTTCCGTTCTTGTAATAGAGCTTCCAGCTTTGCGGTACGCGGAAATTGCCGTCGTAATGGTCAAAGTCGAGCCAGTAGACTTCTACTTTCGAAACCGTGTAAGGCTGGTCAAACTCGTAGGCCAGAGACTCCAGTGTTCCGTCTTTCAACCACCAGTAGAAATAAGGTTTGGAAGTATCGGAAGAACGTTTGGGTTCCCACTGGTCGTTCACACCCCATGCATATGACATTACGGCTGCCGATTCGGGTGCATCTTTCTGGATAGCGGCCTGAATAGTAAATGTCTTGGCCTTGGAAGCGATGGTCGGTTCCGGTGTCGGAGTAGCGTATTCCTTCGTCTCCGGAATCCAGACTTCCATCTGGTCAGACCCGCGGTTATCCCATGTAGAATAAGGAATGGCACGGAATGGTACATCTTTCACACTACCGTCCTTACCCAGTTCCTTAGCAGTTCCGCTCAATACCATTACCCCTTTCAGCAGGTTAGCATCGTAAGTAGCCTTTATCTTGGCGTCACGCGGAATGAACTTGTTGAACACGATGCTGTCGGGCTGGTCTTTCCCTTCCAGACAGAACATAATCGGACCGCGTTCCAAAGCTACCATACCTCGGTCGACTTCCACTTTGTCGTTGGCCGTGATACGACGGACATCCATCGGCAAATCCAATTCAATCACATCGCCCGGTTTCCAGGTGCGGACAAGCGTTTCGTAACCGTCACCTTCCATGCCTTTCACGTCGGAACCGTTGACTTTCAACGTATATTTCTTAGCAGCATCTGTATACGCATACAGGTCGGAAGCTACCGGAGCCGATTTTGCCCAGCTGGGGATACGCAGACGGATGGCAAACTTACCTTCTTTCTCTGGAGTGACTTTGATGGCAATCTTGCCGTCCCACGGATATTGGGTGGTCTGTTCCAGTGTTACTTTATTGTCGGCCGTCTTCATTTCTGCTTTTCCCTGAATGTACAGGTTCACATAAATGTCGTTCTGCTGAGTGGCATATACATAATTGGAAATGGAAGCCATGAAACGGGTGATATTACCCGGACAGCAAGCGCAACCAAACCAAGGCTGGCGGTCGTGTTCACCCATGGATTCCAGCGGATTGTCATAGAAGAACTTGTCACCGCTCAATGACACACCCGAAATTACTCCATTATACAAAGCTCGTTCCAGCACATCCATGTATTTGGATTCACCGGTAGCCAGGAACATACGGTAGTTCCAGTACACATTGGCAATGGCGGCACAAGTCTCGCAGTAAGCGGTATGGTTCTGCAATTCATAGTTCGGTCCGAAACCTTCTCCCTGTGCCCGAGATCCCATACCACCGGTGATATACAATTTCTTGCTCACCAGATTGTCCCACAAACGGGTCAAGGCATGGAAATAAGCGGTATCCTTAGTCAAGGCTGCCACATCGGCCACACCTGAATAAAGATATCCGGCACGTACGGCATGACCTACGATTTCATCCTGCTGAAGAATCGGTTTGTGGTCCTGACTGTATTCGCTCAGTTTGTGACCGTCGGTACCGCGTCCGGTTTCTTCCACGAAATACTTCGCCATGTTGAGGTATTTCTCGTCGCCCGTTACCTTATATAATTTACACAATGCCATTTCGATGATGGGATGTCCCGACGGCACGTGCTTCTGTCCCTCGCCCGGACCGAATACCTTGCATACCAGGTCGGCATTTTTGATAGCCACATCGAGGAAGGTTCGTTTGCCCGTTGCCCGATAGTGTGCGATGGCAGCCTCGTACATGTGACCGCTGTTATACAGTTCATGGCTGTTCAGTTTTTCCCATTTGGAACGTCCCCACCATCCGGAAAGACGGTAGCATTTGTTGGTGACGCAGGTGGTCAGATAGCCGTCCGGTTCCTGAGCTGCCGCAATGATATTAATCACACTGTCCAAGTAATGGTCCAATTTAGGATCATATTTCACAGCCAGTGAATAGGAGGCACCTTCTATTACTTTATAAGGATCGGTATCATCGAAAGAGAAATCCCCGCGATGCTCTCCTTTTTTCAATCCACCCGCAATGGCGAAATTGTCGAAACGACCGTTTTTCTCACATTCCTTAAACGCAGAAGGAATAGAAACGGTACGGTTCGTTTCAATACGAGGCGACCAAAAACCGTCACTAATATGTACTTGGGTAAACGGGACCTCCTGAATCGGAGCATCCGGCTGTTGATAAGCAGGCTTGGTACAGGAAGTAATTCCCACCACTGCGATTCCACTCATCAATATCAAAAGTCTGTTCTTCATTTTGTATAAATTGGGTTTTTATTTTCTTTTAGCAAAAGTAGCTTTTAGTAAGAAAGATGGGTAAAAATATCATCCATTCAGCTACAAAAATAGTCGCATGGAAAGAAATATTTTACAAACACATAACATGCTGTAAATAAATATATTATATAAATACAAATAGACTTTTATAGCATATCTTCGGACGATTTTATCATCCTTTTCCCAAACCTAATGAAGGTAAAATAGAAGAAAATCCACCCCTACACCGTAAAACGAAAAACGCCTTGCCATAAAAAGCATTTCCTCCTTGCAACTTTTATGTTTCCCGCAAGGAGAATATACGTTTCTCTATCGGGAAACGTACGTTTCCGCTGTGGGAAACATACGTTTTCGCATAAGGAAACATAAAAGACATCACCTCCTTCTTAAAAAAAATACCAAGACATACGACAAAAACGAAAGGCCTGTTCCAACTGATTTCCCATCCTCATTTTGGAAATTCCACAATTAGACTCTTACATTATCTTTTTTAAATTATTTTATATGCCTTATTCATCTATTTTAATGAACTTTGCACAGTTTTTAAAAAGGTATACGTATGAGGACACTTTATTGCTTATTCATTTTCCTGTTAGTCGGCCTATGTGGAAATGCCACGCTTCCCACTCACTTCCAATTCCGCCATTACAACATCGAAAATGGGGTTTCTTCCAATGGCATAGCCTCCATTCTGCAAGACCAGAAAGGATATATCTGGCTGGGAACAGATAATGGACTAAGCAGATTTGATGGGAATCAATTTGTCTTCTATCAAAAAAACAACCCACTTTATCCTGATTTTCATGCCAGTTCCATAAATGCCATCTGCGAGACCAACACCAATGAATTATGGTTAGGCACAGAAAACGGAGTGTATATCTACAACCAGGTAAAGGACAACTTTACCCCCTTTCTGGAAAAAACAATCGATAATACAAGCATAGCCTCATGGATAACTCATATTATTCAAGATAAGGAAAAGAATATATGGATTGCCACCCGCAAGCAAGGCGTATTTCAATATAACACTCAAACCCACAAACTGATACAATATGAAATTCCTCAGAATAACAATATCATTATCCGTATATTGAACGATACTCAAAACAACATCTGGGTATCCGGTCCTTATCAACTCTGCCGGCTCAACAAAGCCCATAATACGTTTGAAGAATTTTCCATCAAAGGAGAATCTACAGGAGTATATTCCATGGCTCTCTGTGAAGACTCGTCCCATAACCTTTGGATTGGGACTTGGGAAAAAGGGCTTTGGAAGTTAAATCCACAAACACACGAAGTACAGAAGTTTTTAGTTTCTGAAAAAGGAATAGGCATACGGCACATCCATTCCCTCCTGGAATACTCTCCCGAAACTTTCTTTATAGGCTCCGACGAAGGCCTGACCATCTTTAACCCGATTACTCAGGAAAGTTTCCTTTACGACCAATACGGAGAGAGCAACGAGTCCTTGTCCGACAAATTCATTTATCCGATGCTAAAAGATCGGGAAGGTGGTGTATGGATAGGCACTTACTACAACGGTGTGAATTACCTTCCCCCTTATTGCGGACAATTCATAGGGTATTCCGGGACGGACAATTTTCCTTTTTTCAACGGACAAATCATCAGCCGTTTCTGTGAAGGAGAAAACGGAGAGATATGGATTGGCTCGGACGATGCGGGAGTGAGTTGCTATTCTCCATCTCAGGGCCAGTTTGTCAACTTTCCCGGAAGGGAGCAACTGACCCACAAAAATGTCCATGCCTTGTGCTATACAGGAAAAGAACTCTGGATTGGTACCTATAGCGACGGAATATACGTCTTGCAGACAGCCACCGGGCACATCCGAAGATACAGTGGAGAAAACGGACTGGACGAAAGCAGTATCTATTGCATTTTTCAGGACAGTCACGGACAAATTTGGACCGGCTCTATGAGCGGAATCTGTTTATATAATCCGCAGAACAATAGTTTTACACGAGTCAAGAACCTGGATGCCCTGATTATTGCAATAGCAGAAGATGCCAAAGGCAACATCTGGATTGCCACCCAAGGTAAAGGAGTCTTTAAATTCTCCCCACAGAATCAGGTATGGAAAAAATATGGCGAATCTGAAGGGCTGAACTGCCCAACTATTAACCATATCTGTATTAACCGTGAAAATGAGTTGTGGGTAGCCACTGCAGAAGGACTTTACTTATTTAATCCTCTCAAGAACACATTCTCCTATCATCCCCTGAACATACCCAACGAATGCATCAATGCTATCTTAGAAGGAGAAGACTGTCTGTGGCTTACTACGGCCAAAGGACTGGTGAAATACACGCCCACCACAAGAGCCACACAGATTTTCACCAAGAGTGACGGACTGCAAAGTGAAGCCTTCATCATGGCCTCAGCCCTGAAAACCCGCAACGGAGAATTCTTCATCGGCAGTATCAACGGCTTCAATACATTCTATCCGCACCAACTGAAACTGAACACGCAAAAGCCGAATGTGGTACTGACCGGACTGGAAATTTTTAACAAAAAAATAGAAACACAAGAAGGGGGCATCTTGCCAGAAGCCATTGACCACCTGGAAGAAATCCATCTTCCCTACAAAGACAATGTCATCACGCTGACCTATGCGGCACTGAGCTACTGCACTCCACAGAAAAACCAATATGCCTACATTCTGGAAGGCTTCGACAAGGAATGGAACTATGTAGGTCCTCAACACAGCACCACCTACACCAACTTGCCGGCAGGTACTTATACCTTCCGGGTCAAGGCCTCAAACAATGACAACGTATGGAACGAAGAAGGTACTTCCATCCGTATCATTGTACATCCCCCGTTCTACTTTTCACTGCCGTTCAAAATCGGCTACTTCCTGCTGTTTGTCCTCTCCATCGGACTACTGCTGCGCTACGTGGTGCGCCGGAGTGAAAAGAAACATGCCATGGCCATCGACGAACTGAACAGCAAGAAAGAAAAAGAAATACACGAAGCAAAAATCAATTTCTTCACCATGATTGCCCACGAAATCCGTACGCCGGTATCCCTGATCATCGGTCCGCTGGAGAAAGTGATGCAATCCACACACATCCCATCCAACGAGCGGCAGGAACTGGAAATCATCGACCGTAACAGCCAGCGCCTGCTCTATCTGGTGAACCAACTACTCGACTTCCGGAAAGTGGAACAGAAGGAGATGCGGATGCGCTTCACTTCGCAATCCATACGGGAGCTGATGGGAAGCGTGTGCGAACGCTTCTCCCCGACCCTTCACCAGAAAGGAGTCAGTTTCTCCGTGGTCTATCCGGACAAGGATTTCCATGCCGACGTGGACAACGAGGCCATCACAAAAGTGCTGAGCAACTTGCTGACCAATGCCAACAAGTATACGCAAAATATGATTGAGGTCCGTTTCGAGGCACAACCTGAGCAGCAGTTATTCTCCATTCAAGTGAAAGACAATGGGAAAGGAATGAATGAAGAGGAGCTGGGCAAGATTTTCAAGCCTTTCTATCAGGCATCCGAAAACAAACCGGGCACGGGCATCGGACTGAGCATCGTAAAAGGTATCGTAGAAGCTCATAACGGAAAAGTGGAAGTGACCTCACAACCAGGTGTAGGCTCTGTATTCAGCATTACTCTTCCACAAAAACAAGAAAAACAGGCTACCGAAAACGGAGAAATCTTATCGGCTGGCCCGCTACCCGAAGACATTATCCCCGAACAGCATGATGCGACCCCTCAAGCCAAAGTGCTGCCCATCATGCTGATTGTGGACGACAACGAGGACATGCTTCATTTCCTGTCCTCCCATTTCCAGAGCAACTACACCATTGTAACGGCATCCGACGGTACCGAGGCACTGCATAAGTTGAAAGAGCAGGAGGTATCATTGATTATCAGCGACTGGATGATGCCGCACATGAACGGTATTGACCTGTGTAAGGCGGTACGAAGCAACCAGATGACAAGTCACATCCCGTTCATCCTGCTGACGGCCAAAACCGGTACGGATGCCAAGATTACCAGCATGAACTGCGGGGCGGATGCGTACATCGAAAAACCGTTCTCCCTGCAATACCTGGAAGCCTGCATCAAGAACCTGCTGGAACTGCGCCTGCAACTGAGACAGAAATTCTCGCAAATGCCGACCGTTTCCATCAATTCCATCGCCGCCAACCAAACCGACAAGGTGTTCCTGGAAAAGATGAACCATCTGATTGAAGAGAACCTGAACAACGACCAGCTTTCGGTGGATTTTCTGGCCGAGAAACTGTGCATCAGCCGTTCGGGACTGTTCGTCAAGATAAAAGGGCTGGCCAACACCACGCCGAACGAGATGATTCAGATTATCCGGTTAAAGAAAGCGGCCTCCCTATTGTTGGAGAACCAGTACCGCATCAACGAGGTGAGCTACATGGTGGGATTCAACAACCCGTCGTACTTCAGCAAGTGCTTCCAGAAACAGTTTGGCATGAAACCGGGCGAATACATCGCCAGCCATACTTCCCAAACTATCAATACACCTACGGAGAAGGAATGAGATTTTATAAGGAGACGGGTGATGCGAGTGCATAAAATTATGTATCTTTGCGATTCAAAGATTTGATTGAACATGAAGTGCATAACCCTCACTCCCCCGGAACATATACAGGCAACCATTCAGTTGCCCTCGTCCAAAAGTATCTGTAACCGGGCACTGATTATCCACGCGCTGGCACAAAGTCCATGCAAACTGGAGAACTTGTCCGACTGCGACGATACGCATGTCATGACCGAAGCACTGGCTCACATGCCGGAAGTCATTGACATCATGGCAGCGGGAACTGCCATGCGTTTTCTGACCGCTTACCTTTCAGTGACTCCCGGCACGCATATTCTGACGGGCACGGAACGGATGCGGCAACGTCCCATCCAGATTTTGGTGGATGCCTTGCGGAGCTTGGGAGCGGACATCGAGTATGTGGAAAACGAAGGTTACCCTCCTCTGAAAGTTTCCGGACGGCCCCTGACAGGCAGCCGTCTGACCCTTCCGGGAAATGTGAGTTCCCAATACATCTCGGCCTTGCTGATGATCGGCCCGATGCTGGAGAAAGGACTGGACCTGACCCTCAGTGGGGAAATCGTGTCACGTCCCTACATCAACCTGACGCTGAAGGTAATGCGGGATTTCGGAGCAGAAGTGGAATGGACTTCCGATTGCAGTCTTCATGTGGCACCTACTCCCTATCAGGCCTTACCTTATTATATAGAGAGCGACTGGAGTGCGGCTTCCTATTGGTATGAGATAGTAGCTTTGTCCACACAGGATGCTACCGTAAGCCTTCCGGGACTTTTTAATCAGAGTCCGCAGGGCGATTCCAAGGTGGCCGAACTGTTCGAGCAGCTGGGGGTCGGTACAAAAAGGGAAGGACAGACTGTCACACTCTATCAGACCCATTCCTGCGTGAAGCACATGGAGTATAATTTCGTGAACCAGCCCGATTTGGCGCAGACCTTCGTGGTGACGTGTGCCATGTTGGGAGTCACTTTCCGCTTTTCGGGGTTGCAAAGTCTGAAAATCAAGGAAACCGACCGTATGGCAGCCTTAATCGCAGAAATGCGCAAACTGGGCTACGTGCTGGAAGAAAGCGACGGTTCCGTACTTTCATGGACAGGCCAACGGTGCGAACCACAGAACCCACCGGTCATCGACACGTACGAAGACCACCGCATGGCCATGGCCTTTGCCCCGGCTGTCCTGCGGGAAGGAACTTTGTGTGTACGCAATCCGCAGGTGGTTTCCAAATCATATCCCCGTTTCTGGGAAGATTTGCAGAAGGCAGGTTTCCATTTCACTCAAAATTGATTGTATCATGTGGATTTTAGTCATTGTATTAATTGGAGTCGTTCTCTTCGGACTGGTGGCCGGATACTTTTATAACCGTTCCATACAAAAGAAAATCGACCGTGGAGAATTGACCGAAGCCCCGGAAGTCAAGACGGTGGACGGGGAATGCTGCGGACAGCATCAGGTCTGCGAAAAAGAGAGTCTGTTGGCAGCCGTCAGCAAAAAGATTGAGTATTACGACGATGAAGAACTGGACCGTTTCAAGGGACATCCGTCGGATACCTATACGGAAGAAGAGATTGATGAATTCCGGGAAATCATGTACACCATGAAGGAGGAGGAAGTGGCCGGATGGTGCCGCAGCCTGCAACTCCGTGGCGTGGAGATTCCCGACGAACTGAAAGACGAGCTGTTCCTGATAGTCGGGGAACGCCGTTTCCACTAACCTCCTCACTGGCCCATGAATATCCTCGAATTGTTGCATTATACGTTTTTCCAGCATGCCTTGCTGGGCAGCCTTTTTGCCAGCATCGCCTGCGGCATCATCGGTACGTACATCGTAACCCGAAGGCTGGTATTCATCAGCGGGGGTATCACGCATGCCTCATTCGGAGGCATCGGTATCGGACTCTACGCCGGTATCTCTCCGATTCTGAGTGCGGCGGTGTTTTCAGTGCTGTCGGCTTTCGGCGTGGAATGGCTCAGCAAGCGCAACGACATGCGTGAAGATTCGGCCATTGCCGTGTTCTGGACATTCGGTATGGCCGTGGGAATTATCTTCAGCTTCTTAGCTCCCGGCTTCACGCCCGACCTTTCTTCGTTCCTCTTCGGCAATATCCTGACCATCACCCGAGGCGACATCTACTTGCTGGTGGCATTGAGCCTGGTACTGATAGTCTTCTTCTCTCTGTTTCTCCGGCCCATCACGGCCATCGCCTTCGACCGGGAATTTGCCCGATCCCAACGCCTTCCCGTGAGTGCCTTTGAATATACGTTGATGGCGTTCATTGCCCTGACCATCGTGGCCTGTCTCCGGATGGTGGGTATCGTACTGGCCATTTCCCTGCTGACGCTTCCGCAGATGACGGCCAACCTCTTTACGTACAGCTTCAAACGCATCATCTGGCTTTCCATCGGCATCGGCTACCTGGGATGCCTGGGCGGACTGTTGCTGTCGTACCAGTTGCGGGTACCTTCAGGAGCGGCCATCATTTTCGTATCCATCTTGATTTATGTAGCTGCCAAATTATTTTGCATGCTCCGTAAGAAAAGAGCACAATGATTGAGATTTATCCTAATTTTGTAATATAAGCATTCAAGTTAAAACCACAGTATATGGAAATAAAAATTGATTCACTGGAAAACATCCACGAAGCTGCCAAGAAATTCATCGCAGCCATGGGTGACAACACGGTTTTTGCCTTCTATGGAAAGATGGGGGCAGGAAAGACAACCTTTATCAAGGCCGTATGCGAAGAACTGGGCGTGACGGACGTTATCAACTCACCGACATTCGCCATTGTCAACGAATACCGTTCGGATGAAAACGGAGAACTGATTTATCACTTTGACTTCTACCGCATCAAGAAACTGGAAGAGGTGTACGACATGGGCTATGAAGACTACTTCTACAGCGGCGCACTCTGCTTCATCGAGTGGCCGGAACTGATTGAAGAATTGCTTCCGGGAGATGCAGTCAGCGTACACATCGACGAAAACGAAGACGGTACCCGCACGGTACGTTTCGACGAGAATAACGATTAAAAATGGGAGTACACTATTTCATCCAGGCCTTGTTTGTCCTGGTAGGGCTCTTGTCCCTACTGGCGGCCATCTGCAACTGGAACTGGTTTTTCACGGCAAAGAACACCCAGTTTATTGTGAGAAATGTGGGACGGAAACAAGCCCGCTGGTTCTACGCCCTGATTGGTTTCCTGATGATAGCTACAGGCATATTTTTCTTTCTGTCCATCCAGGAAACGGTGTAAAACAAACAGAGTTTTCAACAGCTTGTTAATAACTTCGACAGGTTATTAACAGGCTGTCTTGTTTTCCACATCTTAAAAATCGAAGGAAAGCTGGCCGTCGCCTAACAGATTAAAGCTCATCCGGTGATAAGGAGACGTACCGTAAGCGGCGATGGCGGCACGGTGTTTCTTGGTAGGGTAGCCCTTGTTGCTTTTCCAGTCGTACATCGGATATTCTTCGTGCAGACGGTTCATGTAATCATCACGGTACGTCTTTGCTAAAATGGAGGCTGCCGCAATGGAAAGGTATTTCCCGTCTCCTTTTACAATAGTGGTATGCGGGATACCCGGATAAGGATTGAAGCGGTTACCGTCAATTAATAGATGCTGGGGAACCACCTTCAACTGGGCAATGGCCCTGTGCATAGCCAGGAAAGAGGCATTCAGGATGTTGATTTTATCAATTTCTTCGGGTGATACCACTCCTACCGCCCACGCCGTAGCTTCCTGCTCAATGACCGTACGCAATTCATAGCGTTGCTTTTCCGTCAGTTTCTTGGAATCGTTCAGCATTTCATTGCGGAATCCGGGAGGCAGAATGACGGCTGCCGCATAGACTGCTCCGGCCAAACAACCGCGTCCGGCCTCATCACATCCGGCCTCCACCAACTCTTTATGTAAATAGGGCAACAACATATCTACCTCTTTCTTTTTTCGGACTGCAAAGGTAGTATATTTTTCCCGGCC
This sequence comes from uncultured Bacteroides sp., assembly GCF_902472605.1. Taxonomy (GTDB): domain Bacteria; phylum Bacteroidota; class Bacteroidia; order Bacteroidales; family Bacteroidaceae; genus Phocaeicola. The sequence goes on along the minus strand of NZ_CABROP010000013.1, from coordinate 29,491 downwards.
CGCCACCTTTGGAAAACAGAAGTTATCCCAAGGTTATGCACCGATTTTCGACCGAGACCTGACGGGATATGGCAGAAGATTCGTATCTTTGCCGTGCAAAAAAATGAACGTATGGTACAGATTGACGACGTAATAGTAAGCCTGGACATTTTCAGAGAAAAATTCCTGTGCGACCTGAATGCCTGCAAGGGAGAATGTTGCATCGAAGGGGATGCAGGAGCCCCTGTAGAACTGGAAGAAGTGGAAAAGCTGGAAGAAGTGCTTCCCGTGATATGGGACAGCCTTTCACCGGAAGCCCAGGAAGTCATCAACCGGCAGGGAGTGGTCTACACCGACCAAGACGGCGACCTGGTCACTTCCATTGTCAACGGAAAAGACTGTGTGTTTACCTGCTACGATGAAAAAGGCTTCTGCTATTGTGCCATCGAAAAAGCATTCCGCGAAGGGAAATGCAGCTTCTACAAACCGATTTCCTGCCACCTCTACCCCATCCGTGTCAGCGACTACGGTCCGTATAAAGCGCTGAACTATCATCGCTGGGATGTATGCAAGTCAGCGGTACTGCTGGGGAAAAAAGAAAATCTGCCGGTCTATAAGTTCTTGAAAGAACCGCTTATCCGCAAATTTGGAGAGGCATGGTATGAAGAAGTGGAAAACGTGGCCAAAGAACTGGAAGCCCAACACTTGATTTAACGATATATCCCCGCCACCACAGGCTCCTTCAGCCAGGTGACGGGATTTTTTATGTCTGAATTCTATTTCGCCTTTTCTATCCGTACCTGTTTGACTAAACGTAACGCGTATTCTACTGTCTCTCCAGAGTTTAGAATTTTAGTATTATAAAAACAGAAGGTTGAATGAAAGTCATTACACAAATAACGGCAATCATATTTATTAAAACGGTCCAATCCATTATCCCACAACATATCGCTCAGTGTAAGTATCGTATCATCATACTGGTCGCGGAACTCTTTTGCCTCTTCCGTGGTAAAGGTTCTCCATCCTGTGATTCCGTCCACTTCATACGCTTCACAAACCTGGATAGCCTCCGCTCTCTTCAATAACCACTGCCGGGGAGAAACCAACGTAGCGATGACTTCACTCGTAGAAACAGCCTCTACTTTCCACACAAAGAAAGGTCCCCAGATACTTTCCGATTCAGGCAACTCCTCTGATACTAACACATCGGAATCTCCGCCGACTGTTCCATCCTCGTTCGTACCTCCTGCATCTTCGTCCGAATCTGCATTGCCCCCATTTATATCTTCACTTCCTCCTTCCTCTTCTCCCGGCACCTCTACCTCCGGCTGGTCCCAGTCGTCTTCCTGCGTCATATGTTCAAAAGGGAATTCTTCAAAGGTTTCTGTCACCCAGTCCTGAACAGCCGCATTTCCTTCCAACGTAATCTCTCCTTTGCCCGTACTGACAAAACGATATGGTCTTCCAGCCTCCAATGAATAATTGAAAAAATAACCATATACGGTTTCTTCAGCCTCTGTCTTGACATTGAGTGAGAGATGCGTCTGAGTACTCTCGGAAGGAAGAATATAAATCGGGCCTGCTTTCCAGGCATTTTTCTCTTTTTGACATACCACAGAAGCAAACTGACCGTCATTACTCCTGTTCCCCTCAAAAGTAATTCCGGAACTGACGGGGGAAATACGGGCCTCCACCTCTACCGCCTCATCGGGTATTCCCTCAAAAGACAAATATAAAGCGGCTACTGCATACGACAAGGAAACCGATACCCTGACATCATTTCTCAGCCGTACCGAATTTTTCCCCATCACCAGTGGCGTATGTGCATAATTTCCCTGCGCAAAAGTCAGCATCTGCCTGGAGTTCAAACTCATCGGTGGCAGGTAATCTTCGGATGAAAGTCCAGAGATTACCGTCAACACATAGTCTCCGGCTATCTGAGATAATACAGGCCACTCCGCCTGATTCTGAATCTCTTCCTTCCAGACGGACTCTCCTTTCGTATCAAACAAATAAAGATGTAAAGGATAAAGGGAAGTGAAAAGCGAAGCATTGGATAAAGTGACATCCATTTCACAAGAGTCAACGGTCTCTACCGTTTCAGGTTCTTCCTCCACCGGATAAGTACCACATCCGGAAAAAAGAAACACACAGGTCCACAGGACAAAAAGCAAATGAGTCTGCATACGTAATTCCATAGTCTTTTTATTTGGGATAACGTATCCAGACTCATTCGTCTACCACTACAGCACGAGAAAAGGCTGTTAAAAATATTTTTCCAACCGTTTAATCATCATTCCAAGACAGAAAACCACCACATGATCGTTTTCCTGAATCATAGTATTACCGGTAACCAGAATACCTTCTCCATTCCGAATCAGTCCACCGATCGTAGCTCCTTTCGGTAAGCCCAAATCTTTTACCGGCTGCTTTGTAATCTTCGCTCCCGGCTTGACAATAAACTCTGCCACATCCGCATTGGCAAAAGTCAAACATTTCACATTCGACACATCCGCGTCGAGCATCATCTGGTAAATGTGACTGGCCGCAATGAATTTCTTATTGATGACCGTTCCGATATCCAGACTCTCAGCCATACTGATATAATCCACATTTTCCACTTCCGCCACCGTTTTGGTCACTCCCATCCGTTTGGCAGCCAGGCAGGCCAGGATGTTGGTCTCAGAATTACCTGTCAGTGCCACGAAGGCTTCTGTGTTTTTGATGCCTTCTTCCAGCAAAAGCTGAATGTCACGCCCGTCTCCATTAATCACCATGACTCCATCGTCCACCAGTTCTGTCAACCGGTTACACCGGGCAAGATCGCTTTCAATAATTTTGGCTTTCATGTACTCAGGCATGTATTGCACCGTACGTACAGCAATGCGGCTTCCGCCCATAATCATGACATTCCGCACATCCGCCTCATTCTCTTTTCCGGAGATTTTACGGATATAAGGAATGTATTTCTTGGTCGTCGTAAAATAGACCACATCATTCAACTTAATCACATCATCACCACGCGGAATAATCGTCTCATTCCCTCGCTTGATGGCTACAATATGGAAAGGTATGTTTCTTCCTCCCAGCTCATGCAAAGGCACATTCAGAATCTCTGCCTGCTCGCGCATCTTGGTTCCCAACAGAACCAACGCCCCCCCGGCAAATTCCCACCATTGCCGAATCCAGCTCATCTTTACGGCATCTACAATGTCACGGGCTGCCAGCATTTCCGGATAAATCAGGGAATGTACACCCAATTTGGCAAAAAACTCCTTGTGCTTAGGCAGCAGGTACTCATAATTATCAATACGAGCCACAGTCTTCTTCGCGCCCAGACTGGTGGCAAGCATACAAGCTGTCATATTGCGACTCTCATCGGGCATTACCCCGATAAACAAATCTGCTCCAGCTACTCCAGCCTCTTTCAGACCATTAATGGAAGTGGGCGACAAGTTTACCGTCATAAGGTCCAGGTTGCTTCCCATGGCACTCAGTTTGCCCTCGTCTTCGTCCATCAGGATAATATCCTGTTTTTCGCCCGAAAGCAGTTTGGCCAAGTGAGTACCGACCGCACCCGCACCTGCTATAATAATTTTCATATCTTGATTATCTGAGTAATTGTGTTTAATATACTTTCCTCATCAATGCCACAAATGGCATACAAATCCTTGACCGGACCATGCTGCACAAAACGATCAGGCAACCCCAGTCGCTTCACCTGTGGACAATAGCCATGGTCACTCATAAACTCCAGTATGGCACTACCCATACCGCCGGTACGGACTCCATCTTCCACGGTCAATATACGTGTGAATTTCTTTCCGACTTCATGCAGTAGTTCTTCGTCCAACGGCTTCAAGAAACGCAAATCATAATGAGCCACGCTGCAACCCAGTTCCTTTTCGGCCCGGTCTATCGCAGCAGCGGCCTTATTGCCTATCGGTCCGATGGTAATGACAGCCAAATCGGTTCCATCTTTCAGTTTTCTTCCTTTGCCCACCTCTACTGCCTCCAACGGGCATTCCCAGTCGGTCAGCACACCTCGTCCACGAGGATAACGGATGACAAAAGGTCCCATATTGGGAAGTTGTGCCGTATACATCAACCGTCGCAATTCATGTTCATTATAAGGAGAGGCAATGACCAGATTGGGTATCGGACGCAGATAAGCCATATCAAAAGCCCCATGATGGGTAGGTCCGTCTTCTCCCACCAAGCCGGCACGGTCCAGGCAGAGCACCACATTCAACTTCTGAATGGCCACATCATGGATAATATTATCGTATGCCCGCTGCATGAAAGAAGAATATACATTACAGAACGGCAATAAACCCTCCTTCGCCATTCCACCGGAGAAAGTAACGGCATGACCTTCTGCAATACCTACATCAAATACCCGGTCGGGCATTTCTTTCATCATAATGTTCATGGAGCAACCTGATGGCATAGCCGGTGTCACACCCACAATCTTCTCATTCTTCCGGGCCAGTTCCAGTAACGTATTTCCAAATACTTCCTGAAACAAGGGAGGCATCCCCGTGGTATCGGAAACAATACGTTCCCCGGTCTCTTTATCAAAAAGGCCAGGAGCATGCCATACCGTGGCCGATTCTTCCGCCGGCTTGAAGCCTTTTCCCTTACGGGTATGGATATGCAGCAGCTTCGGACCCTTCATATCCTTGATTTCTCGCAACACCCTTGTCAGGGCCGTCACATCGTGTCCGTCTATCGGACCGAAATAACGGATATTCAGTCCCTCAAAGATATTCTGCTGTTGCATCAGCATGGATTTCAGACTGTTATTGAAACGTATCAGGCTCTTCCGGCGCTCATCGTTCAAAATTCCCAAACGGTAAAGTTTCTGCGACAACGCATTCCGCAACCGATTATATCCTTCGGAGGTATGCAGATTCATCAAATACTGCTTCATACCTCCCACACTACGGTCGATGGCCATATTGTTATCGTTCAAGATAATCAGAAGGTTATTCGGAGTAGAAGATGCATTGTTCAAGCCTTCGAAAGCCAAGCCGCCACTCATGGACCCATCGCCGATAACCGCCACCACATGACGGTTATCTTCTCCTTTTCGGGCAGCCGCTACAGCCATTCCGAGTGCCGCAGAAATTGAATTAGATGCATGCCCACAAGTGAAAGTATCATACTCACTCTCCGCAGGAGAAGGGAAAGGACAAATGCCGTTTAATTTTCGATTGGTATAGAAACGATCGCGACGCCCCGTCAGGATTTTATGCCCGTAGGCTTGATGACCCACATCCCAAACAATGCGGTCGTAGGGCGTCTGATATACATAATGAAGAGCTACCGTCAGTTCTACAACCCCCAGACTGGACGCAAAATGTCCCGGATTGCAAGATAACTCATCTATAATCTTATTGCGCAGTTGATGACAGACCTCCGGCAACGCCTCGACAGAAAGTTTCCGTAAATCCTCAGGGCTATCTATCTTATTCAACAAATCGTATGAAGTCGTCTGTTCCATCCTTGTTCTTCGTTAACTTTAATCGTACAAAAATAGCACAAATATACATAATGTATTTACATTTGCAGTAAATTTTCTCTGATTATGGAATTTAGGACAAAAGTTGAACTGCCAGTCAAGGGCCCGAAGCTACATCATTCTGACAAATTGATGATTTGGGGTTCCTGCTTTTCCGAGCATATCGGTAATCTGCTGATGGAGAACAAATTCACCTGCGACATGAATCCTTTCGGAGTATTATACAATCCTCTGTCGATTGCCACTTCCATGCGATGCCTGCTGGAAGGAACTTGTTACGAGCCGAAGGATTTGCGCCATACAGACGGTACATGGTACAGCCTGATGCATCACAGCTGTTTTTCAGCTGCCTCACAGGAAGAATGCCTGGGAAAAATCAACGAACGCATCCGTAAAGGGCATGCGAATCTGCTACAAGCCGACTGGATACTCATCACCTGGGGATCCTCCTTCGTGTATACATGGAAAGAAAATGGAGCCATTGTAGGTAACTGCCACAAGTTGCCAGCCCGTCTCTTTGACAGGAGAATGGTCAGTGCGGAGGAAATTGCTGCTGCCTATATTCCCCTTCTCCAACAGCTTCACACACTCCGACCCAACCTGCAATGCCTGTTTACAGTCAGCCCGATCCGTCACCTCAAAGACGGACTTCACGGCAACCAGCTCAGCAAGGCCAATCTGTTACTGGCTACCGACAAAATCTGTCAGGAACTCGATTTCTGCCACTATTTTCCCTCCTATGAGATTATGATGGATGAACTGCGAGATTACCGTTTCTATGCCGACGACATGATGCATCCGTCTCCCCTCGCCATCCAATACATTTGGGAATGTTTCAGCAATTGTTGTTTCACTCCTTCCACCCTCTCTTTCCTGAAAGAATGGGAAAAGATACGACGTGGACTGGGCCACAAGCCTTTCAATCCCGAAACGGAAGCCTATCAAACCTTTTTAAGTCAAATACTGTTAAAGATAGAGGAGTTAAAAGAAAAATTACCGTACTTAGATGTTCAAAAGGAAATAAAGTCATGTCAAGCACAATTGAAGAAATAACTTCCATCTTGGGAGCTGAACGCAGAGGAAACACGCCCGCGACCATCGACTGGATCCTAACGGACAGTCGATCTTTGTGTTTTCCAGAAGAGACCCTGTTTTTTGCTTTGAAAACAAAACGTAACGACGGCCACAAGTACATCCCAGATCTCTATCAGAAAGGAGTACGCAATTTCGTCGTGAATGAAATACCTGAAACGGCTTCCTCTTACCAGGACGCCAATTTTCTGATTGTCCCCAACCCGTTGAAAGCCTTGCAGCGACTGGCTTCCAAGCATCGGGAACAGTTCCAGGTACCTGTCATCGGTATCACGGGAAGCAATGGAAAGACCGTCGTCAAAGAGTGGTTGTATCAGCTGCTCAGTCCTGACCGTGTCATTACCCGCTCTCCAAGAAGCTATAACTCACAGATTGGCGTGCCTCTGTCCGTATGGCTCATGAACGAACATACTGAATTGGGCATCTTTGAAGCCGGTATTTCTGAAATGGGTGAAATGGAAGCTCTGCGTCCCATCATCCAACCTACCATCGGCATTCTGACCAATATCGGCGGAGCACATCAGGAGAATTTCTCTTCCCTGCAGGAAAAGTGCATGGAAAAGCTGCAACTGTTTAAGGACTGCGATGTCATTGTGTACAACGGTGACAACGAACTCATTGCCAGCTGCGTGACCAAATCCTTGTTCACAGCCCGTGAAATTGCCTGGTCTACCAAAGATTCAGAACGTCCGCTCTTCATCGAGAAAATCTTGAAAGACGATACAGGCACTACCATCAAATACCGTTACCTGGGATTCTTCAAGGAATACCGCATTCCGTTCATCGACGATGCATCCATTGAGAACTCCCTCCATTGTTTGGCCGTAGCGCTCTACCTGATGGTTCCGCCCGAAGCCATCGCCGAACGCATGCTTCACCTGGAACCGGTAGCCATGCGCCTGGAAGTGAAAGAAGGGAAAAACGGTTGTACATTGATCAACGACAGTTACAATTCCGACTTTGCCTCTCTTGACATTGCACTGGATTTCATGATGCGACGTTCGGAAGACAAAGCCCGCAAGCGTACACTGATTCTTTCTGACATGCTGGAAAGCGGACAAACCAGCAAGTTACTCTACCGTCAAGTGGCCGACCTAGTACACAGCCGAAAAGTAGACCATATCATCGGAGTCGGAGAAGAGATTTCTGCGGCAGCCGGCCGGTTTGAAATTCAGAAAGATTTCTTTTTGAACACGGCTGAACTGTTGAACTCTGGTTTGCTCAATCAACTGCACAACGAAGACATCCTGATTAAAGGTGCCCGTGTGTTCCATTTCGATGACATTACCGACGCATTGGAGTTGAAAGTACACGAAACCATCCTTGAAATCAACCTGAATGCCTTGGTAGATAACTTGAACCACTACCGGAACAAATTGAAACCGGGAGTCAAGATGGTCTGCATGGTGAAAGCCTCCGCCTATGGAGCCGGTTCTTTTGAAATCGCCAAGACCTTGGAAGACCAACGAGTAGATTACTTGGCTGTAGCTGTAGCCGACGAAGGAGCCGACTTGCGAAAAGCAGGTATCAACAGCTCCATTATAATTATGAACCCGGAGATTACCGCCTTCAAAACCATGTTCGACTATCGCCTGGAACCGGAAGTATACAGCTTCCATCTGCTGGAAGAACTAATTAAGGCAGCCGAACGCGAAGGAGTGAGCAATTTCCCGATTCACATCAAGATTGATACCGGCATGCACCGCTTAGGATTTGCCCCAGAAGAGATGCCTCAGCTTGTACAACGCCTGCAAAAACAAAGTGCGGTCATCCCCCGGTCTGTATTCTCTCACCTGGTAGGAAGTGATGCAGAACGTTTCGATGCCTTTACCCGCCACCAGATAGAAACTTTCGAAGCAGCCTCAACCGAACTTCAACAAGGGTTCAAGCATAAAATCATCCGCCACATCTGTAACACGGCGGGTATTGAACGCTATCCGGGCGCACAATTCGACATGGTCCGTCTGGGAATCGGACTCTACGGCATTGACCCGTTTACCAATAAGATACTCCATAATGTCACCACCCTGAAGACCACTATTCTGCAAATCCACAATGTACCTGCTGACGACACCGTGGGTTACAGCCGGAAAGGTGTTCTGACACGCGATTCCCGTATCGCAGCGATTCCTATCGGATATGCCGACGGCCTGAACCGACACTTGGGCAACGGACATGGCTATTGCCTGGTCAACGGACAGAAAGCTCCTTACGTAGGAAACATCTGTATGGATGTGTGCATGATTGACGTGACAGACATCGACTGCAAGGAAGGTGACAAAGCCATTATCTTCGGCGACGATCTTCCGGTAACGGTACTCTCGGATATATTGGAAACAATTCCGTACGAAATCCTGACGAGCGTTTCCAGCCGTGTAAAGAGAGTATACTATCAAGACTGATTCTTCCGACTACATTGATAAAGAAAAAGACAGCCCCCGGCACGAAAAAAAATTTAATGCCGGGGGCTGTCTTTTTATCGATAACGGAGGCACTTCTATAAAGAACAAAAGAAAGTGACCAGAAACGGTACGCTGAAGTCGGTCACAAACCCATGAAAGATGGACACGATGACAAACTGCTGTCCGGAACAACGGGTAATGATGGGCAAAGTCGTATCCATCGTCGTGGCTCCTCCCGAGGAGATAGGTGCCAGATTGCCAAACCAGCGAACCAGCAAAGGAGCACCTAACAGCGTCATAATCTCACGAAAGATATTCGACAACAACGCCACCGTCCCCAATTCAGGTCCCTTATACTCGGTGATAAAAATACTGGATAACGAATAATAACCCATACCGGACCCCACTGCCATGCAATCGGCCATACTCCGGTGGGGCAGCAGCAAACTGACCAAGGCTGCGGCTGCTAACGTGCCCAAAATAGTGGCCACAGGCAAAAAAACCAGTCGCGGATTCAAGGCCCGGAAGTTCTTCAAAGTCTGCGGATCATTTCCGATGCTCAATCCCACACTGAACATCAAACCGCACAACGCATAGAAGCTGATGTCACTCTCCCCCACCTCGAAAGGAAGCAGATGAAAAGCTCCACACAAGGTTCCTAATACAAAAAAGCCTACAATAATCAAGCTTCCTTTCATACGCGTCTCCCTTTCCTCTTATACAGCCAATGCCACAATCCCCAAGCCAGGACACAACTTCCCAGCACACAAGCCAGGGCAATCATCAACGCTTCTCTTCCCAAGGTGGCCAACCCTTCCACAATCCGGCGGTTTCCGCCCACTTCGACTCCTAACAGGAACAAAAGTACCCAGATCAAGACGGTAATCACCCTACTAATCCAGGATAATCTCTGACGACGAAGCAGAAAGCCTATTGCCATTCCACCGAACATGAAACCTATTACTGTAAACATGTAGTAACCTTATTCAAAATCTGATGCAAAAATAGCGAAAAAAGAATATTCCCCTCTTTCCCCATCGGAAGTTTCCGGACCAGCTCCAAACAAAAAAGGATTACTGCTCACGCGGTAATCCTTTTTTATCTAGTTAGTAGATTAATTTTGAGAGAATTGAAACTTCACAGCCTCATTGTTGTTTTAAGTTCTAATAAGCACTAACTATATTTATATAAAAGCAAATGAAAATGTTCTATCTGTTATTGTTCTCCTCCAGCCGGGGCTTGGGAGAAGTTTCTTTCATCAAGGTTCTCAACGAATCACCTTCATAGGCAACCTGAGGGTCTCCCTGACGATTCTCGTATTGGTCGTATACATAAACGATGCCTGAAGTATCTCCGTCACCTGCCGCATGTTTTACCACACCACCCAGCGTGAAGAGCAGAATCATCATGGCTGCAGCCTTAAACAACGGCATAAAGCGCGTATACAGCGTCAGTCGTTTGGCCTTTACCACCGGGCGTTCAATTTCTGCCAGTACACGCTGATCAAAATCTTCACCCAGCTTCATCTCGCCTGCTGCCTCCTGATAAGTAAACAAAGAACGGTAACGGCGCAAATGAGCAGGAAGCTCTTTCTGCTGAAAGAAAATCCGTAGAATCTGTTCTTCCTCTACAGAAGTTTCACAGTTCCAATAGCGTTCCAGAAGTTGTTCAATGTACTTATAGTCCATAATCGTTTATTTCACTATATTTTAACTTGATGCGCTGGCGAGCTCTGAAAAGGTTTACTTTCACTTGCTCTTCTGTAATGTCCAGCACCTCCGCAATTTCTTTATAACTCTTACCTTCAATATCCCTGAGCTGTACAATGGTCCGTTGCTTCTCAGGAAGTTCATTTATCAGCCTATGCACCAGCCGGAACTGTTCATCCCGTTCCATTTGGCTTTCAGGAGTCAATGCATCCGGCATTTCTTGCGTTTCAGGAGTCAGTTCCAGATTCTGAGCTTCTTTTTTCTGACTCCGGTCAATGGCCAGATTGCGGACAACGGTCAGACAATAGGCTTCTACCGATTCCAGCTGCGCCCATTCATCGCGTTTGTTCCACACTTTAATCAGTGCATCCTGAACAATGTCTTCCGCCTCAGCCCGGTCAAACGTAATACGCAGGGCTAATCTGAAAAGCTTGTCCTTCAGCGGTAGGATATCGTCACGAAAACTGATCTCTTGCATTGCTTTCTATAATAATGACGGGTGAGTTTCATAAAAGTTACACCCACCCGTCGATTTTTTTTAATTATTTTCTGATAATGGTTCCAGCGTCCTTATGAATGGCTGATGCTAAGGTAATTACAACCTGCGAAACTCCGGCGTCCAAGGCCGAAAAAGAATTTTCCAGCTTCGGAATCATGCCTCCTTGTATCACACCTTCGTCCACGTAACGCTTGAACAAGTCGGGAGTTAGCACCGGAATCACGCTGTCGTCGTCATTCTCGTCGCGCAGCACGCCTTTCTTTTCAAAACAGTAGACCAGTGTCACCTCAAAGAATTCGGCCAAGGCCTTTGCCGTTTCTCCGGCAATGGTATCAGCATTCGTGTTCAGCAGGTTGCCGTGACCGTCGTGCGTCAATGGAGCCATGACAGGCACAATCTGCCGATGAATCAAATCGGTCAAAGCGGCTCCATCCACCTTTTCCACATCGCCTACATAACCGTAGTCGATATCCTTTACCGGACGCTTCACGGAACGGATGACGTTCATATCGGCTCCCGTCAATCCGACGGCATTCACGCCCCTTGCCTGCAAACCGGCCACGATATTCTTGTTGACCAAGCCTCCGTAGACCATGGTCACCACTTTCAAGGTATCGGCATCGGTAATGCGCCGGCCATTCACCATCCGGCTCTCAATGCCCAGTTGGGCGGCAATACGGGTAGCCGAACGGCCTCCTCCGTGCACCAGTACCTTATAACCGGGCATGGAAGAAAAATCGTTCAACAGCTGATTCAATGTGTCAGGCTCTTCTACGATTTTCCCTCCGACCTTTATGACTGTCAGTTTCTCTTTCATAGCTTATCTCCTATTTTACTCCAAATAAGTATATCCGTACAATCCGGAACGGTAGTTGGCCAGGAATTCCTTTCCTTCTTCCAAAGAAATACGTCCTTCCTTCACCGACTTGGTCACCCAAGTTTCCAGTGTACGAACCAGTTTTTTCGGGTTATACTGCACATAATCGAGTACCTCGGCCACAGTTTCGCCATCAATCACCTGATCAATGCTGTAGCCCTTGTCGTCCACACTCACGTGTACGGCATTGGTATCACCAAACAAATTGTGCATATCGCCCAGGATTTCCTGATAAGCTCCTACCAGGAAAACCCCTATATAATAAGATTCCTTCGCCTTGATGGTATGTACCGGCAAATCGTGCGCCACATTCCGGCTGGTCACGAAGTTGGCAATCTTTCCATCCGAGTCGCAAGTGATGTCCTGCAATGTAGCCGTACGGTCGGGACGTTCGTCCAGACGCTGAATCGGCATGATTGGGAAAATCTGGTCGATGGCCCAGGAATCCGGCAATGACTGGAACAGTGAGAAGTTGCAGAAATACTTGTCGGCCAGCAATTTGTCCAAGTTGCGGAATTCATCCGGGGCATGTTTCAGGTTCGAAGCTATCTGGTTGATTTCACGTGTCACCGACCAGTACATCCGTTCAATCTGCGCCCGTGTCTTCAAGTCGACGATACCGTGACTGAACAAATCGAGCGATTCCTCCCGGATTTGCTGCGCATCGTGCCAAGCCTCCAACATCCGGCTCTGACTCAGGTTATCCCAAATCTGATAAAGTTCCTGCACCAGTTCATGATCGTCTTTGCTCACCACAAAATCCTCATCCATGGAAGGCAGAGAAGCCGTTTCCAGCACCTCAAAAATCAAGACGGAATGATGGGCCGTGAGCGAACGTCCGCTCTCCGTGATGATGTTCGGATGCGGGATGTTGTTCTTGTTGCTGGCATCCACCATGATGGAGATTGAGTCGTTCACATATTCCTGAATGGAATAGTTCACACTGCTCTCGCTGTTGGAAGAACGGGTACCGTCATAATCCACTCCCAGTCCACCACCAATATCCACAAATTCTACCGGATAACCTAACTGATGCAGCTGCACGTAGAACTGTGAAGCCTCGCGCAATGCAGTCTTTATGCGGCGTATTTTAGTCACCTGACTGCCAATATGGAAATGAATCAGTTTCAGGCAGTCCCGTAAATCCTTTTTCTCCAAGAAATCGAGGGCTTCCAGCAGTTCACTGGAAGTCAAGCCAAACTTGCTGGCATCGCCTCCACTTTCTTCCCACTTTCCGCTTCCCGAAGAAGCCAGTTTAATCCGGATTCCGATATTCGGACGCACATTCAGCTGCTTGGCCATCTTGGCAATGAGCCTCAGTTCATTCAGCTTTTCTACTACCAGAAAAATCCGTTTGCCCATCTTCTGCGCCAGCAGCGCCAGTTCAATATAACTTTCGTCCTTATAGCCATTACAGATAATCAGTGAATCCGAATCCGTGTTGATGGCAATTACGGCGTGAAGCTCCGGCTTGGAACCGGCCTCCAGTCCCAGATTGAACTTCTTTCCATGACTGATAATCTCCTCCACTACCGGTCTCATCTGGTTTACCTTGATCGGATAAATGATGAAATTTTCGGCCTGATAGCCATATTCTTCGGAAGCCTGATGAAAACAATTGGATATTTTCTCAATCCGATTGTCCAGGATATCCGGGAAACGTACCAGCATGGGCGCTGTCACGTCCCTGAGCTGCAATTCATCTACCAGTTCTTTCAAATCGACGGCTACCCCGTCTTTGCGTGGAGTGACTACCACATGACCCTTTTCATTGATACCAAAGTATGAAACGCCCCACCCCGTAATGTTGTAGAGCTCTTCAGAGTCTTCAATACGCCATTTTCTCATTTCACTACATAAAGTCTAGATTTATACTTCTTTAATTTATCAATTTCTTCAAGCGGTCTACCGCCTTGTCAATCTGTTCGTAACTTTCCAGTTCCTCCGCATTGAAACGCCATTTCGCCTTCGTGTAATAAGGCAGTCTTTTTTCCAAGGCGGAAGTGATGGTCTGCATCAGCTCTTCGTCCGTTTTGTTCGCCAACAAGGGACGCTTGGCCTTTGCTATCTTTAAACGACGGAACAGTACCTCCGGACATACATCCAGAAATACTGTCTCGCCTGTATGATTCATATAATCTATGTTATCGAAAAAACAAGGAGTTCCTCCCCCGCATGCAATCAGCACGTTTTCAAACTCTCCGGCCTCATGGAGCATCCGCTGTTCCAGCAGGCGGAAGCCTTCTTCTCCCCTTTCCGCAAACAAGTCGGAAATGGACTTGTGCATACGCTCCTCAATATACCAGTCAAGGTCGACAAACTGTAGTCCGGTAGCCGCACTGTAAGCTTTTCCCAGTGTGGTCTTTCCCGAACCCATATAGCCAATCAAGAAAACTCTTTTCATTATTTTTTCTTTGCTTTTGCTCCTTTCATTTTCCGCGTTTCCGCCTTCTGGTTTTGCAGTTCAATCACCTTGAAACAAGCCTCCAGATTCAGGTCGGCTGGATTCACGTTGTTTGGAATCTTATAGTTTTTCTTCTGATATGCAATGTAAGGACCGTAACGGCCGTTCAGAATCTGCATGTCCGGATTGTCCGGGAACTGCTTGATAATCTTCTGGGCCTCTTGTTCCTTCTTTTCCCGCAACATCTGCTCTGCTTCCTCAAAGGTCACCGCCATGGGATCCTTGTCCTTCGGAATAGACACAAACTCGTTGCCGTGGCGTACATAAGGACCAAAACGGCCTACTCCTACCGAAACGGCCTGCCCGTCAAGTTCCCCTAAGGTACGAGGCAGTTTGAACAAGTCGAGCGCTTCTTCCAAAGTGATGGTTTCCAAGGAATGTCCCTTGTTCAACTGGGCAAATCTCGGTTTTTCTTCGTCTTCGGAAGACCCAATCTGTACCACCGGTCCAAAACGGCCGATTTTTACAGAAACCGGTTTCCCGGTCTTCGGGTCTGTACCTAACATACGTTCACCCACTTTATGTTCGGTCTTCGTGGCCAGTGTAGTTTCTACCAGCGGATGGAAATTCTCATAAAAAACTTCCATCAGGTCGGTCCATTTCTTTTCACCTTCGGCTACTTCATCAAACTCTTTCTCCACGCTGGCCGTGAAGTTATAATCCATAATCTTCGGGAAATACTGCATCAGGAAGTCATTGACCACACAACCTACATCGGTCGGAATCAACTTGGACTTTTCGCTTCCGCTCATTTCTGTCTGCACGGTTTCCTTCACGTCCTTTCCTTTCAGTCTCAACAAGGAATATTCCCGTTTCACACCTTCCTTATTGCCTTTCTCCACATAACCTCTTTGCTGGATTGTGGAAATGGTCGGGGCATACGTAGACGGACGTCCAATGCCCAGTTCCTCCAACTTACGCACCAGACTGGCTTCTGTATAGCGTGCCGGAGCCTGGCTGAATCGCTGTACGGCCGAGATTTCTTCACGTTGCAGGTTCTCGCCCACCTCCATTTTCGGCAGCCCGGTAGAATCCTCCTGTTCGGTTTCTTCATCAAAAGATTCCTTATACACTTTCAGGAAACCGTCGAACACAACGACTTCACCCACTGCCTGAAACTCATCGTCACAGGTGCTTATGGAGATGGTAGCCGTGGTTTTCTCCAGTTCCGCATCGGCCATCTGAGAAGCCAGCGTACGTTTCCAAATCAGTTCATACAGACGTACCTCCTGCGAAGTACCCTCAATGGATTCATTCGACATATACGTCGGACGGATGGCTTCGTGGGCCTCCTGTGCTCCTTTTGTCTTGGTGGCATATTGCCGTGTGTGCACATAACGTTCGCCCATCATGGACAGAATCGCATCACGGCTGGTAGACAGTGCCAGTTCAGAAAGGTTCACTGAGTCAGTACGCATATAAGTAATCAATCCGCTTTCATACAGACGCTGCGCCAGCATCATGGTCTGCGCTACCGTATAGCCTAATTTCCGGGCTGCTTCCTGCTGAAGCGTAGAGGTGGTGAAAGGAGGAGCCGGCGATTTCTTCACCGGACGGGTAATGATATCTTTGATGGTGAAATCAGCATCCTTGCACTTTTCAAGGAACTGGCGGGCTTCTTCTTTTGTCTTGAAGCGACGTCCCAGCGTCGCACGGATAATGGCCCCTTCTGCATCCTTGAACACAGCGACCACTTTGTAAGAAGCCTCACTGGTAAATGCATTGATTTCACGTTCACGTTCCACAATCAGGCGTACAGCCACCGACTGTACACGGCCGGCCGAAAGCGCCGGCTTGATTTTCCGCCACAGTACAGGAGATAATTCAAAACCTACAATACGGTCGAGTACCCGTCGTGCCTGCTGCGCGTTGACCAAATCAATATTGATGTCCCGAGGGTGTTCTATTGCCTTCAGGATAGCTGTCTTTGTGATTTCGTGGAATACAATACGTCGCGTTTTCTTCGGATCCAGTTTCAACACCTCAAACAAGTGCCAGGAAATAGCCTCTCCCTCCCGGTCCTCATCGGATGCCAGCCATACCATATCGGCCTTGGCCGCTTCCTCTTTCAATTCGGACACCAGTTTCTTCTTATCTTCCGGTATTTCGTAAATCGGTTTGAAATGATCTTTTATGTCGATACTAAACGCCTTCTGTTTCAGGTCGCGGATATGTCCGTAACTTGACATAACTTTATAACCCTCCCCCAAAAACTTTTCGATTGTCTTAGCTTTTGCCGGAGACTCCACTATGACCAGGTTATTTTGCATGATATTCTGTATTCCGTTTTTTATATTTTTCGGGACAAATGTAGAAAAAAAATTATAACATACACGATAAACAAACTGAAAATAACTTACTTTGCAGGGTAATATCGCTTTTTTAATTACCTTAATTTATGAACAACAAAAGTATCAACAGCAACAAGCAATTCATGATAGGCAACGGAATCCTGGCATTCGGCGTCTTCTTCATCGTATGCCTCTTCTTGTATTTAGGTTTCCGGGGACAGTCAAAAAATGATGACAAGACCAAGACTTTCGAAGGACTTTATGCCATAGAGATAGCCGATTCCTTCACCGGCGACAGCCTTTCGGTCTACATCAATGACAGCCTGCTGTTTAATTCCACTTTAGGAAGCAGTTCCGTCAAATTCCAGGTGAAACGCTTTGCCGAAGAAAACACCCTGATGGTGGTGGACAACCGTACCGACGAAGTGACTCCTTTCAACTTGAACGCCAAAGGCAGCCAGGTACAGATACAAAAGAAGAACGGAAAAATCTTCATCCAGGAGACCGAAAACCCCTAAACGCATCGGAGAATTTGCCTCCACACGCCCATGAATTCTCTGTTTCACACTGTGGGATACAAAAACCACAGTGTGGGATATATATTTCACAGTGTGGGATACAAATCCCGCACTGTGAAACAGAGAAACTGCACTGCCATTTCTTTTTTAGTTCTTCTGCATTTCGCATTTAATCTTTCCCCGTCCCTTTTCTTCCTACGGATACCCTCATCCACCAAATTGACACAAATCGCAATGGATTCTTTGAGAAAACATATCCGTGTGCGTAAACGAAAAAATGTTATTTAATCGGCAAAGTTGCGAAAATTAAGGTCTTGTCAATTGGATATTAGAATAAAAGGACGTAATTTTGACACGCAATCATTTATTTTTAACCTGAAATCCACCTGATAGAGGGAACGAAAAGAAAAACATGGAACAAGTTTTTAGCTATATTATCGGGCTTGGGGCAGCCGTGATGATGCCTATCCTGTTTACCATTTTAGGCGTATGTATTGGGATTCAATTCGGCAAAGCACTGAAAAGCGGTTTGTTGGTCGGAGTAGGTTTTGTGGGACTCTCTGTGGTAACGGCACTTTTAACCAGCAGCTTAGGGGAACCGTTGAAGAAAGTGACCGAAATTTATGGCCTGAGCCTGGGTATTTTCGACATGGGCTGGCCTGCTGCCGCCTCCGTGGCCTACAATACCTCCGTGGGAGCCTTCATCATTCCGGTATGCCTGGGCATCAATATCCTCATGCTGCTGACCAAGACGACCAAAACGGTCAACATCGACCTGTGGAACTACTGGCATTATGCCTTCATCGGCGCGGTGGTCTACTTTGCTACGGAAAACATCTGGTGGGGATTTTTCTCGGCCATCATCTGCTATATTCTCACGCTGATTATGGCCGACCTGACCAGCAAGCAATTTCAGACTTATTATGAAAAAATGGAGGGCATATCCATTCCCCAGCCTTTCTGTCAGGGATTTGTGCCCTTTGCCCTCGTCCTCAGCAAGCTACTCGACAAGATTCCGGGCTTCGACAAGCTCAATATCGATGCGGAAGGAATGAAAAGGAAATTCGGCATCATGGGAGAGCCGTTGTTTCTCGGCGTAATCGTGGGCTGCCTTATCGGAGCCCTGGCCTGCAAGAACACCCAGGAACTGATTGACGGGATTCCGTCCATCTTAGGACTGGGCATCAAGATGGGAGCAGTCATGGAACTGATTCCGCGTATCACTTCCTTATTCATTGAGGGGCTGCGCCCGATTTCCGACGCCACCCGTGAACTGATTGCCCGCAAATTCAAGCACAGTACCAGCCTGAACATCGGCATGAGTCCGGCACTGGTCATCGGCCATTCTACCACCCTGGTGGTTTCCCTTCTGCTGATTCCGGTCACTTTGTTCCTGTCGGTGGTTCTGCCCGGCAACCAGTTTTTGCCCTTGGCTTCACTGGCCGGCATGTTCTATCTATTCCCAGCCGTATTGCCTATCACCAAAGGCAACGTGCTGAAAACCTTCCTCGTCGGACTGGTGGCTCTGGTTATTGGTCTGTATTTCGTGACCGACCTGGCCCCGTTCTTCACACAAGCCGCCCAGGATGTTTTTGTCAAGACACACGACACTGCCGTACAGATACCGGAAGGATTCCAGGGAGGCGCCCTCGACTTTGCCTCAAGCATCTTCTCCTGGGTAATTTTCCATGCAGTCTATCATCTCAAGATAATCGGTTCGGTGGTATTGGTCCTCGTCACCTTAGGCATGGCCGTATACAACCGCCGACGTATCCTGCACGAAACTTCACAGAATAAAGAATAAAAAACAAATAAAGCGCTTATGAAAAAATTAGCAATGGCTATGATGCTGGGCGTGGCGGCTCTTTCGGCTCATGCCCAGGTAAACTACCGGATGCAGACCGCCTGCAATCCGCAAGATGTAAAAACCTACGACACCCAAAGGCTGCGCAGCAGCTTCCTGATGGAGAAAGTGCTGGTGGCCGATGAAATCAACGTCACCTACTCCATGTACGACCGTTTCATCTTCGGCGGTGCCATGCCGGTCCACAAAGAACTGTCACTGGATGCCATCGATCCGCTGAAAGCTCCTTACTTCCTGTTCAACCGGGAACTGGGCGTCATCAATATCGGCGGTGACGGTATTGTTACGGTAGACGGCAAGGAATATGAGCTGAAATTCAAGGAGGCCCTCTACGTAGGCCGCGGCAAACAGAAAGTGACCTTCAAGAGCAAGGATGCCAGCCAACCGGCCAAGTTCTACCTCAATTCTGCCATCGCCCACAAAGAATACAAGACCCAGTGGGTTACCATCGATGGGCGCAAGGGCTCGCTGAAAGCAAACTCTTTTGCTGCCGGCAAGATGGAAGAAAGCAACGACCGCGTCATCAACCAGCTAATTGTGAAAAACGTGCTGGAAGAAGGTCCTTGCCAGCTGCAAATGGGATTAACGGAACTGAAACCGGGAAGCGTGTGGAACACTATGCCGGCCCATACACACAGCCGCCGCATCGAAGCTTATTTCTACTTCAATGTGCCTGAAGGCAACATGATTTGCCACCTGATGGGACAACCTCAGGAAGAACGTTTGGTATGGATGGCCAACGAACAGGCTATCATGTCGCCGGAATGGTCCATTCACGCAGCTGCCGGAACCAGCAACTACATGTTCATCTGGGGAATGGCCGGGGAAAACCTGGACTATGGCGACATGGACAAAATCCAATACACAGAAATGAGATAACACATCTTCTTCCTGTTTGGAAGAAAACCATACTCAATTTTACCAAATGTTTTCGAGAATTCAGCCCATATCGGTCTGAATTCTCTTATCCGTACTTACAAGCAAAACGTTTGTAAAAGAAATATCTTTAATCTAATATCAGCATATGAGTACATTTAAAACAACCAGCGAAAAAATAAGCAATTACCGATGGATTATTTGCTTCATGCTGTTTTTCGCCACTACAGTCAACTACCTGGACCGTCAGGTACTTTCCCTCACGTGGAAAGACTTTATTGCTCCTGAATTTCACTGGACAGACACACACTACGGAACCATCACCGCCATTTTTTCCATCATCTATGCCATTGCGAATCTCTTTGCCGGCCGTTTCGTCGACTGGTTGGGTAGCAGAAAAGGATATTTATGGGCCATTGCCATCTGGTCGGTCGGTGCCTGCCTGCATGCCCTCTGCGGCTGGGCTACCGAAATGAGTGTAGGCCTTCAGGATGTAAATGACATGCTTGCCGCTTCCGGTGCCCTGACCTCTACCATCGCCATTACCAGCGTATATTATTTCATTGCGGCCCGCATCGTGCTGGCGGTAGGCGAATCCGGCAACTTCCCGGCCGCCATCAAAGTGACCGCCGAATATTTCCCGAAAAAGGACCGCGCGTTCGCTACTTCCATTTTCAATGCGGGAGCTACCGTAGGCGCGCTCATTGCCCCGGTCAGTATTCCTTCACTGGCCAGTTATTTCAAGAGTATCGGCGTAGGCAACGGCTGGGAAATGGCTTTCATCGTCATCGGTGCGTTGGGTTTCATCTGGATGGGCCTTTGGCTGTTCGTATACAAGAAACCCCAGGAAAATCCGCGTGTCAATGCCGCGGAACTGGCTTACATCCAGCAGGACAAAGAGAATGAAGATGCCTCTCACCATACGGAAAATGAGCCGAAGCTTACCCTCTGGCAGTGTTTCACTTATCGGCAGACCTGGGCCGTAGCCCTCGGTAAGTTCCTGACCGACGGCGTATGGTGGTTCTTCCTCTTCTGGACCCCGGCTTACATCTCCGATGTGTACGGTTTCTCATCCGACAGTTCTACTGCCCAACTATTGATTTTTGTACTGTACGCCATCACCATGCTCTCCATCTACGGCGGCAAACTGCCGACCATCATCATCAACAAGACCGGAAAAGACCCGTATGCCGCCCGCATGAAAGCCATGCTGATTTTTGCCGTCTTCCCGTTGCTGGCCTTGTTTGCCCAGCCGTTAGGTAATATCTCCTACTGGTTCCCGGTCATCATCATCGGTATTGCCGGAGCTGCCCACCAGTCTTGGTCGGCCAACATTTACTCCGTAGGTAGCGATATGTTCCCCAAGAGTGCGGTAGCTACCATCATCGGTATCGGCGGAATGGCAGGCGGTGTAGGAGCCTTCCTCATCAACATGTGTTCAGGTATCCTATTCGATTATGCAGAAGCGACTAAAATGGCTTTCCTGGGATTCGAAGGGAAAGAAGCCGGCTACTTCATTATCTTCTGCATCTGTGCCGTGGCTTATCTGATTGCATGGTGCGTCATGAAAGCACTGGTACCGAAATATAAACTGATTAAAGTCTGAAACGTCTCGGACGTATATAAAAAAGAGTCACGGCATCCCTTTCTGACGCCGTGACTCTTTTCTTTTCTGTCATTCTTATTTCTTCAGTTCCGGATAGCTGATGCGGGTGTGGTACATGGTTTTCAGTTTCTCCTTGAACACTGCCTTTACCGTAGCAATATCCTTGAACGTAATCGGACATTCCTTGAAATAGCCTTCGTTTACCTGACTGTCGATAATTTTCTCCACCAAGGCCGAAATACTTTCCTCCGTATACTCCGGCAGACTTCGGGAAGCGGCCTCCACTGAATCGGCCATCATCAGAATAGCCTGTTCCTTGGTAAACGGATTAGGTCCCGGATAACGGAAGGCTTCCTTATCGACCTCCTCATCCGGATGTTCATTCTGATAGGAGATATAGAAATACTTGGTCAGCCCTTTCCCGTGGTGCGTACAGATGAAATCTTTAATCACCTGCGGCAAGTCGTGTTTGTCGGCCAGTTTCATTCCGTCGGTCACATGGCTGATGACAATCTGTGCACTCTGCTTGTAGCTGAGCTGGTCGTGCGGATTCACGCCCGACTGGTTTTCCGTAAAGAAAGCGGGATTCATCATCTTACCGATGTCATGGTACATGGCTCCTGTACGTACCAGCTGACTGTTGGCTCCGATGCGGTTGGCTGCGGCAGCCGTCAGATTGGCCAGTTGCAGGGAATGCTGGAACGTACCCGGTGCCACTTCCGACATTTCCCGCATCAGCTTGTTGTTGATATTGGACAATTCCACCAGCGTCACGTTCGAGGTAAAGCCAAAGGTCTTTTCCAGAATAAACAACAACGGATACGTAAACAACAGCAGGATGCCATTCAATACAAAATTCATGTACATGTGCGTACTCAACTGCGCGATTTCACTGACGTGTATCAAATCGAGGGCCAGATACATCAAGCAATAGGCACATACCACAATCAACGCACTACGGAACAGCTGGGAACGCTGAGACAGTTCCCGTAAGCTATAGATACCGGCCATGCCTGCCGCCGTCTGCAACAAGATAAACTCATGGGGCGTACGCAAACAGATGGAACACAGCAGAATGGTAATGATGTGAGCCATAAATGCCGTACGGGAATCCAGGAAAATACGGATAATCAGAGGTATCATGGCAAACGGTACAATATAGACACTCATAAAGGCATGTTCCACCATGACGGAAGAAATAACCGGAAAGGCAATCATAATAATGAACAGCAGAACCAACATCCGGTGTTTCTTGTAATAATCTCTCCGGAACAATTCCAAGTAAATCATGAAACAGCCTACCAGCAAGGCCACAAAAAGCAATTGGCCCAACAGAGTCAGCCGCTTCTCTGACACGGTCTCACTACGTTTGTTCCACTCCTTCTCCAGTGATTTCAGAATGTTGTAGGTACGACTGTCGATAATTTCCCCCCGGTCAATAATTTTCTGTCCATTCATCACAAAGCCGTTAGCCCACGACAGTTCAGACAACAAATCTTGTTTGGCAGCCTCCGACTTCGACGCATCGTATACCAAATTCGGAGCAATGTACTCATTCAGGTTGCACCGTTGCAACAAACTCCTCCGATAATGAAGCGTATCCGAATAAATCAAGGTCTCATAAGCAGTCTTGAAACTGTAAAGACTGTGTACATCCACCTGATTGGCCGTATTCTTATCCACCAACTGAATGGCATGTACGCTGTCTTTCCGTAACTTTTCCCAATCATTGGGCGCAAAGATACCCTTTTCATACACCACTTTCAGCAAGCGTTCGATGTGATGCTCATAAGCCGGTGCAGGAATGATGCGATGTAAGCTGTCAGTATAGGCTTTCTTAAACTGCTGTATCATCTGTTCGCCCACGGTCTTGTCCAACCGGTAATACGGACTGTACAGACGCATGATACTATCCTGCTCGCGCTGCACTTCAGCATCTTCCTTATAGATAGGAAAGTCAAACGAGGCCTGAAGCAGTCCATACTTCCAAGGTTTGTTGATGTCAAATTGATAGTTGAACCTCCCCTCACGCGGCAGAAAATAGACAATTACGCTAACGGTTACGATGAATATACCTAATTTATATAACAATCCTTTATAGGAAAACTGTCGTTCGGTCTGTAAACTTTTCATGTCAAAAAGATATTTTGCGTGCAAAATAAGAAAAAAACGGGAAAATTAGATTAATTTTGCGGCGTATTTTTAGATAAAAACCACAATGTCAGAAAGAAAAGTAAGAGTCCGTTTTGCACCGAGTCCCACAGGTGCGTTGCATATCGGCGGCGTACGTACCGCTTTGTACAATTATCTGTTTGCCCGCCAGCACGGGGGAGAACTGGTTTTCCGTATTGAAGATACCGACTCACACCGTTTCGTTCCGGGTGCTGAGGAATACATTATCGAATCGTTCAAATGGCTGGGCATCAAGTTCGACGAAGGTGTCAGCTTTGGAGGAAACTATGGCCCGTACCGCCAGTCGGAACGCCGTGACATTTACAAGAAGTATGTACAGGTGCTTTTGGACAACGGAAAGGCTTACATCGCATTTGACACGCCCGAAGAACTGGAAGCCAAACGCAAGGAAGTTCCGAACTTCCAGTACGATGCTTCCACACGTATGTCTATGCGCAACTCGCTGACCATGCCTAAAGAAGAAGTAGACAAGCTGATTGCAGAAGGCAAACAGTACGTAGTCCGCTTCAAGATTGAGCCGAACGAAGACGTGCATGTACACGACATCATCCGTGGAGAAGTGGTCATCAACTCTTCTATCCTCGACGACAAAGTATTATATAAATCTGCTGACGAACTGCCGACTTACCATCTGGCTAACATCGTAGACGACCACCTGATGGAAATCTCCCACGTGATTCGTGGAGAGGAATGGTTACCTTCTGCTCCGTTGCACGTACTGCTGTACCGTGCATTTGGTTGGGAAGACACCATGCCGGAATTCGCTCACCTGCCGCTGCTGCTGAAACCGGATGGAAACGGCAAGCTGAGCAAGCGTGACGGCGACCGTCTGGGATTCCCGGTATTCCCATTGGAATGGCACGATCCGAAGACAGGGGAAGTTTCTTCCGGATACCGTGAATCAGGTTATCTGCCGGAAGCAGTTATCAACTTCCTGGCCCTGTTGGGATGGAACCCGGGCAACGACCAGGAAATCATGTCGATGGACGAACTGATCAAATTGTTCGATCTGCACCGTTGCAGTAAGGCCGGTGCCAAGTTTGACTACGAAAAAGGAAAATGGTTCAACCATGAATATATCCTGATGAAGAGTGACGAAGAAATCGCCCAACTGTTCATGCCGATTCTGAAAGAGCACGGCATCGATGCACCGATGGACAAGGTAGTGACGGTAGTCGGACTGATGAAAGGTCGTGTAAGCTTCATCAAGGAATTGTGGGACACTTGCAAGTTCTTCTTCGTGGCTCCGACAGAATACGATGAAAAGACGGTGAAAAAACGCTGGAAAGAAGATTCAGCCGCACGCATGACTGAACTGGCTGACCTGCTGGAATCACTGGATGACTTCTCACTGGCTCATCAGGAAGAAGTGGTCATGAAATGGATTGAGGACAAAGGTTATCACATGGGTAACATCATGAACGCTTTCCGCCTGACACTGGTAGGAGAAGGAAAAGGTCCTCACATGTTTGATATCTCAGCTGTATTGGGCAAGGAAGAAACAGTGGCACGTATGCGCCGTGCAGTAGAGGTACTCAAATAAACGAAGACATGATTTATAATCTTATTATCGCCCTTTATACAAGTGCAGTCAGATTGGCTGCACTTTTTAATAAGAAGGTGGCCCTGATGGTCAAAGGGGAAAAAGAAGCATTCGGCATACTGGAAAAACAAATTGTGCGCGGCGAAAAGTACCTATGGTTTCACGCGGCTTCCTTGGGAGAATTTGAACAAGGCCGTCCGCTGATTGAGGAAATCCGGAAAAAATATCCGCAATACAAGATTCTCCAGACCTTCTTCTCGCCTTCCGGATACGAGGTACGGAAGAACTACAAAGGAGCGGACATCGTCTGCTATCTTCCGCTGGACACGCCGGGCAACGTGAAGCATTTCTTGGATCTGGCCCAGCCCTACATGGCTTTCTTCATCAAGTATGAGTTTTGGCAGAATTACCTGACGGAACTGCAACGACGGAATATTCCGGTCTACAGTGTGTCTTCCATCTTCCGGAAAGAACAGATTTTCTTCCGCTGGTATGGGAAAAGCTACCGCAAGGTACTGAACACGTTTACCCACCTCTTTGTACAGGATGAAGCATCCGTGAAACTGTTGCAGTCCATCGGCATCACGAATACAACGATTGTCGGTGACACTCGCTTCGACCGCGTACTGGAAATCTGTCATCAGGCCAAAGAACTTCCTTTGGTGGAACTGTTCAAAGGAAACCATACCGCCTTTGTAGCCGGCAGTTCTTGGGGACCGGATGAGGATATTTTCATCCCGTACTTCAACGCACATCCGGAGGTGAAACTCATCATCGCTCCCCACGTGATTGACGAAAGCCATTTGAAAGAGATTATCGGCAAGCTGGACCGTACGGTCGTGCGTTACACGCAGGCCACAGAGGAAAAGGTGAAAGAAGCCGACTGCCTGCTGATTGACTGTTTCGGTCTGTTGTCTTCTATCTACCGCTACGGAGAAATCGCCTACATCGGAGGAGGATTTGGAGTCGGTATCCACAATGTACTGGAAGCGGCGGTATACGGTATGCCAGTCATCTTCGGTCCGAACAACAAACGTTTCCGCGAAGCACAGGGCTTGCTGCAATGCAAGGGTGGCTTCGAAATACAGGGAGCGGAAGACTTCAAGAAAATCATGGACGAGTTCCTGACCAATTACGAGGCCTTGGACAAAGCAGGCAAGAAAGCCGGAAACTATGTACGAGACAATGCCGGTGCCTTAGACAAAATTATGCATACAGTGACGCTATAATCCGACTATAATGCACATAAAATAAAAAGGAGCTGAAGAGAGGAATATTTGATTTCTTTCCTACTTCAGCTCCTTTCTTTTTATCTAACAGCATTCAAAAGAACCGTCATCTCAACATTGCTCTTACGATTGGGCTTGCTGCGATGTCTGGTCTTCTTATCAGCGATTATATATCTTTCCTGTTGTAACACCGATTCCTTACAAAAATCATCAGTACCAGTTTTATCTTCCCCAGACTTACTCAGACTTCCTCCGTTCTTCTTGATAAGCTTCATACATTTCTGCCAAGGTTTCCATCGGGATATGCAGCAAATACATCTCCTTGAATACATCAGGCAATACTTGCTGGAGGAAGGTCTCTTTCCGAAGTGCCACAATCTTCTGTGCAGCCCCAGGGGACACGAAATAGCCTAATCCCCGCTTGTTGTAAATAATACCTTGATTTTGCAGGTAGTCGTACGTACGGACCACTGTATTGGCATTGACCTCCACTACGCCCGCATATTCACGGACCGACAGGATGCGTCCCTCTTCCTCATATACATGCTGAAGAATCTCATCCATGATGCGGTCGGCTATCTGCAAATAAATCGGTTTATTCTCTTTAAAAGTCATAGACGCCACAGTTTTCGTTTAATTACTTGTGAACGGGTAAACAGTCGGTACGACAGCCACCAGTTGAAAAGAGTAAATAAAAAGAAGAAAATAGTAATTATAGCCAACACACCATCTACAAATTGAGGGGTATCCTGAAAGTGCTCCTTTATCCACTCTGAAAGACGAATTAAAGCTCCTCCTTCTGCCAGACTGGCAAACAAGATTCCTCCGAGAATCGTCACTGCCAGACAGGTTCCAATGGTTTTCAGGAAAGGATGTTTATACCAGAAACTTCCTCCCAAGATAAAGAGAGAATGGTTCCACAGGCAGAATATCCATCCGAGCAGTTGCATCAGCCACCAAGAATATACGGGTTCGCCTGTTGCGTCTACCGAAGCATGTGTAGTCCATTTCATGGAAAAGACTTCCACTAATATTGGCTGGCTATATATCGCCGGTAAATCAAACAAAGGCAGCAACAGGTAATGAGTAAGTTCCAATGCCAGCAAGGCTACCAGCACCATCAACAAAGTACCTATGGTCACAAATACAGCCCGTGAAAAGAATTTTTCCAGCTTCGTAGCCGGAAGCAGCAAATAAGAGATGCGTTTCTCCTTACTGTCCATGCATTTCATAATTCGGGAAGCATAAAAAAGCATCGCAAAACTTACTACCATGCCAATTACTCCTAACATATTGCCACAAAAGCGATGAAAGGAATAAATCTCTGGAAAGCCTTCCTCTGCCGACTGTAAAAGGCCCAACATCGGGAAAAAGAAGGCCGCAAAAATACCCAGCAAACCATAAAGGTTACTTTTCCAGTTCTCTATCAAATCGCGTCGCATAATATTCCGCACGCGTACTATACTAAAAGTTGTATCCATCATGTCGTGTCGTTTATTTATCATTAAATATCGCTTGTATTTTCCCACGTTCCGTCAACAGGGCGTTGAACAGCAATTCCAGATTCAACGGACTTTCTTCTCCCGAAAGGTTAGGCCATATCACGCTGTTTCCATGTACGGATGGCTGTACAAAAAGGGCATCATCCGTTGGCTCATTCATCCCTTGTTCCGCAAATAAGAGTTTGTCCGTAATGTCTACCACCGAACGATTCAGCAACACCTCATTCCCATCGATTACCACTACCTGATCCAATAAACGGTCAATGTCTCTTACCTGATGCGTAGAAATCACCACCGATTTCTCTTCCGTCATACCCGAAGCGATGACTTTACGGAACTGACTTTTGGAAGGAATATCCAGTCCGTTGGTCGGTTCATCCATCAGGAGTAAGGAAGTATTGGTGGCCAAGGCAAAACACATGTAAGCCTTTTTCTTCTGTCCCATGGACAGCTCTGCCAAGTGAATCTCCTCATTCAGCTCAAAATCATTCAGACAGGTCCGCAACAGTTCCCAGCTGAAACGAGGATAAAACGGAGCATTTACCTTTACAAACTGTTTCAGACTCAAATTAGGCAAGGTAAATTCTTCCGGAACCAGATATAGGTCGCACAAAGTCACCGGCAGACGCTTCTGTACATCTACCCCCTTCATCCAGACATTACCACCTTGCGGACGCAACAAACCGCTTATCAAATAAAGTAAAGTTGACTTGCCCGTCCCATTCTTTCCCAAAAGGCCTATCACTTTTCCTGCCTCCATTTCCAGGGAAAAATCCTGGAAAATGGAAGCTCTCTTTCCATAACTGAAGGTCAATCCTTCGATTCTTATCATAGACGTGTTCATGTTGTTGATTAATGATATTAGTGTAATAGTTTAATAGTACACCGCAAATGTAATGCTTTTTCTTAAATCCACAAGCATAAACGAAACTTTTAACAAGAAAAACGGATTAAATTCAAATCTTCAGCCATTTAAGGCGCTATAAGAAAGGTGAAGAGGAAAAGACAAAGAGATATTATCACAGAACCGAAACGGCGTAAGAAAGAAGGAAAAGAACTTTAAAGCGATATATTCTACCGACACAGTAGCCAAAAGGAAAAGAGTACAATAGGAGAACCTCTTCGGCCATCATTCGGAAGCTTCCGTTTCCCTTCCCGTCAGGGCAAAAAAAAAGAGGCTGTCTCAAATTGAAATATAATTGAGATGGCCTTTTTTGTGTCTGGAAAAAAAATCGGGCAAGCCCCAACTTCGCTCAGTCAGGACTTGCCCGTCTCCCTAATTTTTTGTATCTTAGGGAATCAAGCAATATATCCCAAAGATAA
>NZ_CABROP010000012.1:0-63573 GCF_902472605.1 uncultured Bacteroides sp. | reverse complement strand
GTAACACAACAGATTCTGGTCCTGTTTTTCTTGGTTCGAATCCGAGTAGCCCAACAAAAAGGTGTTCTGAGTAATCAGGACACCTTTTTTGTTATTGTTTTTTTATCTTGTCATTTTTCTGTTATTCGCCTGTTATCAGTCTGTTGGGTGAATGTTTATGCTGTTTTTACTCATTAATGAATGTTAATTGTCTCTTTCTCCACAAACAATTCTTCTAGAAATAGAGTTATACAGTCATCGAGATTGAAAAATGTGATTAATTAAAGTTTGAATGGAAAAAATGAAAAAGTCAACAATTTTAGTAGCTGCAGCTTTGGCTGTGATGTCTCTTTCTGCAAATGCACAGAAAGCGTATGAAGGAACTCGTTTCCTTGATAATTGGTACGTGGGTGTGAAAGGTGGAGTAACTACTCCGACTGCTCACTCTGCTTTTTGGCGTAATATGCGTGCCGAAACGGGTATTGAATTAGGTAAGCAGATTACTCCAGTTTTGGGAGTTTCTTTTGAAGGATTGACCGGTATCAATACTTCCATGAGCAAGACCGCTTTCGATGATTTGAATTTGGGACTGTTGGGTAAGATTAACTTGAATAATCTTTTCTGCGGATACAACGGTCAGCCGAGATTGTTTGAAGTGGAAGGTATTGCCGGATTTGGCTGGGGACATGATTTCATGAACTCTGGTTATGGATCTGACCTTTCTTATATGGTGAGCCGTTTCGGAGCCAGCTTCAACTTCAATTTGGGTGAGGAAAAAGCGTGGGCAGTAAACATTCGTCCGGCCATTGTATATAGAATGGATGGAGACCGTGCCCAGGTATTGAATGTAAACAAGTCGAAGATTGAAATCTTGGCAGGAGTAACTTATCGTTTTGCCAGCAGCAACGGTAAGCACTACATGACTATTCAGAAGCCTTACAATCAGGCTGAGGTAAATTCTTTGAATGAATCTATCAATGCATTGCGTGCGGAAAATGCCCGTAAGGAGGAAGCTCTGAGCGCAAAAGAAGCAGAAAACGCACGTTTGGCAAAAGAACTGACCGATTTGAAGAATGCGCCGAAAGAAGTGCAGACTATCGTACAGAACACGCACTCTAAGTCATTGGAATCTGTGGTTACTTTCCGTCAGGGAAAGACTGCGATCAGTGCAGATCAGGTGCCTAACGTAGAGCGTATTGCCACTTATATGAAGAACAATCCGAAGAGCACCGTGTCTATCAAGGGATATGCTTCTCCGGAAGGTAGCGCAGAAGTCAATGCACGTGTGGCTCAGCAGCGTGCAGATGCAGTGAAGAACATGCTGATCAGCAAGTATAAAATCAGTGCTTCACGTATCAAGGCTGAAGGCCAGGGCGTAGGTGATATGTTCTCTGAACCGGATTGGAACCGTGTAAGTATTGCTACTTTGAACGAGGCAGAATAATTCTTTTATAATTGAAATAATGTAGTCTGAAAGGCTGTTGCAGGTAATGCTGTGACAGCCTTTTTTATGTTTTATCTGTAG
Source organism: uncultured Bacteroides sp. (assembly GCF_902472605.1). Taxonomy (GTDB): domain Bacteria; phylum Bacteroidota; class Bacteroidia; order Bacteroidales; family Bacteroidaceae; genus Phocaeicola. The sequence goes on along the minus strand of NZ_CABROP010000012.1, from coordinate 62,069 downwards.
TGGGGAGGTTTTTACATTTCTTGTTTTTGTGAAATGTGGGAAAAGTGGCTGAAAAACATTATCTTTGTCGCCGAATTTGTAAAATCATGGAAGAACGTACACGATACAATGATTTTGCCAAGTTTCTGGCGCTTCATTTCCCTTTCAAGGTGCAGAAGATTTCCCTGAATGTGGGGTTCACCTGTCCGAACCGGGATGGGTCGAAGGGGTATGGAGGATGTACCTACTGCAATAACCAGACCTTTAATCCGGCCTATTGTCGGACGGATAAGTCTGTGACGCAGCAGTTGGAAGAGGGCAAGGCTTTTTTCGCGCGGAAGTATCCGGACATGAGATACCTGGCTTACTTCCAGGCCTACACCAATACGTATGCGGAGCTGGAGAAATTGCGTCAGATGTACGAGGATGCCCTTCGGGTGGAAGGAGTTGTAGGACTGGTGATTGGTACGCGTCCCGACTGCATGCCCGAGGAACTGTTGGATTATTTGGAAGAATTGAACCGCCGGACTTTCCTGTTGGTGGAATACGGTATTGAGAGTACGGACAACCAGACCTTGCAACGGATTAACCGTGGGCATACGTTTGAGTGTACGGCAGATGCCGTGAAACGTACGGCGGAAAAAGGAATACGTGTGGGAGGACACGTCATTTTAGGATTACCGGGAGAAGGCCATGAGGCTATCATCCGGCAGGCTGCTCAAGTGTCGGACTTGCCTCTGACCACGTTGAAAATGCATCAGTTGCAATTGGTGCGGGGTACGCGTATGGCTCGTGAGTACGAACAGCATCCCGAGGACTTCCATTTGTACGAAGTGGATGAGTATATTGACCTGGTGATTGATTATTTGGAACGTGTACGTCCCGACCTGGTGCTGGAACGTTTCGTGTCACAATCGCCCAAAGAGTTGTTGATAGCTCCCGACTGGGGAATCAAGAACTATGAGTTTGCGGTCCGCATGAAGCGTCGCCTACAGGAAAGAGATACCTGGCAGGGTAAGTTTTATAATAAGGAAAAAGAATAAACAATATAGTATTTTTAATTAATAGGATATCAATGGAAATTAAAGGTAAAGTGCATTATGTCGGTGTAAACGACCGCACAAAAGCATTGTTTGAGAATTTGTGGCCACTTCCTTATGGCGTATCTTATAACTCTTATCTGATTGCAGATGACGATATGGTGGCACTGGTGGATACGGTAGATGTCGCTTTTTTCGAAGTGTATATCAAGAAAATCCGCAGCGTTATCGGCGACCGTAAGATTGATTATTTGATTATCAACCACATGGAACCAGACCACTCAGGCTCTATCGCATTGATTAAGAAATATTATCCTGAAATTGTGCTGGTAGGAAACAAGAAGACTTTCGACATGGTGGAAGGATACTATGGCGTGACAGGTGAACGTTACGTAGTGGGAGATGGCGACTTCCTGAAACTCGGACATCACAACCTGCGTTTCTATCTGGTGCCGATGGTTCACTGGCCGGAAACCATGGTGACATTCGATGAAACGGATGGAATCCTTTTCTCTGGGGATGCTTTCGGATGCTTCGGAGCCTTGAACGGAGGTTGCATCGACCGCAACATCAATACCGATATTTATTGGAACGAAATGCGCCGTTACTATGCCAACATCGTTGGTAAATTTGGTAATCCGGTACAGAAAGCTTTGCAGAAATGCGGGGGCCTGCCTATTAAGATGATTTGTCCGACTCACGGACCGGTATGGGAAGAATACATTCCGAAGGTAGTGGACATGTACGACAAGATGAGCCGCTATGAAGGTGAAGAAGGCGTGGTGATTGCCTATGGTACGATGTATGGCAATACAGAAGAACTGGCAGAAACCATTGCCGAAGAGCTGAGTGCACAGGGCATCAAGAACATTGTGCTGCACAATGTATCTCATACGCCTCATTCTTATATCCTGGCTGATATCTTTAAATACAAAGGGCTGATTGCAGGCTGTACCACTTACAACATGCAGTTGTATCCTGAAATGGAGTCCTTGCTCAACAAGGTAGCTGCCCGTGAAATGAAGAACCGTCTGTTCGGTTACTTCGGCTCATTCACTTGGGCCAGTGCAGCGGTGAAAAAACTGGGTGAATTCACTGAGAAACTGAAATTCGAAGTGGTAGGTAACCCAATTGAAATGAAGCAGAGCATGAAGGCGGACAATTATGCACAGGCTAAAGAACTGGCTAAAGCCATGGCCGACCGTCTGAAAGCTGACCGCAAATAAGAAAAACAAATTTCCTTTTAGAAATAGGATATAAAAAATCTTCCACTGAGGTAATGCCTTCGGTGGAAGATTTTTTTATGTGATGTATCTGCTGGATGAAGCTCAGTCTTTTGCTTGGTGTACCGTTAGCTGCGGGAACGGGAATCCGATGCCTTCCTTGTTGAAGGTGTCATACACGATTTTGTTCATGTCGAAATATACGTCCCAGTAGTTTTCGGTCTTGGTCCAGACACGTACTTTGATATCCACGCTGCTGGCCGACAAGGCGCCCAGTCCGATGAAAGGAGCAGGAGTGGTCAGAATACGGGTGTCTGCCGCAATGATGCGTTCCAGTACGGCTTTCACCTTTTCAAAGTCCTCCCCATATTCCACACCGAACACCCATTCCGCACGGCGCATTTCCTGTTTGCTGTAGTTGGTGATGGCGTTGCTGCTCAACGCTCCGTTAGGTACGAAGATAATGCGGTTGTCGGTAGTAGCCAGGATGGTGTGGAAAATCTGGATTTCTTTGACCGTTCCGCTGGCTGAGTTAGGTCCATCAATGTAATCACCCACTTTGAATGGTTTGAACACCAGGATGATTAACCCTCCGGCAAAGTTGGACAGATTTCCTGACAGGGCCATACCGATTGCCACACCGGCAGAGGCCAGGATGGCGGCGAAGCTCGTGGTTTCTACTCCCAGTTTGCTTACGATGGCGAATGCCAGAATCAAATTCAGTAAGATGTTGAGCAAGCTTTTCAGAAAGGTCTGCACACTGATTTCCAGTTTTCTCTTTTCCAGAATTTTGCTGACCAGCCGTCCGATTTGCTTGATGATGAAGCGGCCTACGATGTAGATGATGATGGCCGCTAAAATGTCTTTTCCTACTTCAATCCCCCAGTTGAGCAGTCTGTCCAGAATCTGTTCCACATTGATTTTGGAAGCTGCCTTGCCTGCCTGTGCAGTTGCTTGTAATAATGTAAGTAACATGATTTAATGATTAATTAATAATACAGTTATTTATTCCTTCAATATACCTTTTCCCTCTCTGACAATTTCAGGTACATCTTCACAACAATTTATCACGGTAGAAGGTTCAATGCCTCCTGTCCCTCCGTCGATGATCAGGTCGGTCACACTGCCAAACTTTTCGTCAATCAGTTCAGGTTCGGTGATGTATTCAATGTCTTCTCCCTTCTCCAGCGGGAGGGTAGTGGTCAGAATCGGGGCATCGAGCAGACGACAGATTTCCCGGATAATAGGATGGTCGGGCACACGGATACCCACTTCCTTCCGGTTGCGAAAAATCTTGGGCAGCCTACTGTTGGCATTCAGAATGAAGGTGAACGGACCGGGCAGGTTGCGCTTCATCAGCTTGAAGGTGGCATTGCTCACCTGTGCATATTCGCTGATGTTGCTCAGGTCGTAGCAGATAATGGACAAGTTGTGCTTGCGCGGGTCGATATTTTTCAGCTTGCAGATACGTTCGATAGGCCGTTCTTTCAGGGCGTGACACCCCATGGCATACACTGTATCGGTAGGGTAGATAAGAATACCGCCGTCGTTCAGCAGGTCGACTACGCGTTGCAAGTCTTCTGGTCGGTTGTTTTTGGGATATAATTTCAGTATCATGATGTTTATTCACGAATGATGAGACCTCGTGAATCGCAAAAATAAGAAAATTATTTCTTTTTCTTCCGTAGTTCTTGCGCAATTCGATAATGGATGGCCGCCTCTATTTCCTTTCCGCTTTTCTCGAGTGCCTCCGCAAAATATTCATGTGCTCCCGCATGCTCGGGTTTCAGGCTGGTCGCCTTATCCAAGTCAGTCAAAGCTTCTTCCGTTTTTCCGGTCAGCAGTCGGAGCTTGCCTCGGTTGTACACCGCCTTGAACTCCTGAGGGCGGAGTTGTACGGCCTGGTTCAGACATTCTTCCGCTTCTTCCATCCGGTTTTCCTCAAAGAAGGTCACTCCCTTGCGTACCCAGGCATCCACATATTCCGGATACAGTTCCAGTGCCTTGTCGTAGTTGGCCTGTGCCGCCCGCGGGTCGTGTGCCTTGGTGATGCATTCGTTGCCCATCAGGTAGTATTCGCGGGCATATTTCTGCAAGTTCTGCCGTTGTTGCTGCATTTGCTCCTTGAGCAGCCGGTTTTCCTCTTTGAGACGGTTGATAAGACCCAGTTTCCGGCGGATGAACCGTTGTATCAGCGGTTTTTCAATGTCGTACCGGCTGTGGATAGCCTTGAAGAAGGCTTCCAGAAATTCTTCAAATTGTCCTTTGTCGAAGGCTTTCACGGCCGCCACGTACTGGATATCAGCCTGTGCCTGTTTCATGGCCCGTTCAAAGGTCCGGTTGTCGTTGAAACGCTGGGCAAAGCTGACAATCTCCGGACGGACAAACACATCGGCAAGTGAGATGCGTCGCTTCAGCTGGATACCTTCGAGTGAGGTGCAGCGGCTCAGGGCTACGTAGGCCTGTCCTCCTGCAAAGACTCCTCCTGTAAAGTCGATGATGACCCGGTTAAAGGTGAGACCTTGGCTCTTGTGTACGGTGATGGCCCACGCCAACCGGATGGGATACTGCGTGAAAGTGCCCAGTTCTTCTTCCTCTATCTTTTTCTCTGTTTCATTGTAACGGTAGCGGATGTTGCTCCAGCTTTCCTTGTGTACGTCGAACTCACTGCCGTCTTCCGTCACCACGTAGATGGTGCCGTCGGCTGAGAGTCCCGAGACAGTGCCGATGGTACCGTTCACCCAGCGTTTTTCCTGGTCGTTCTTGATGAAAATCACCTGTGCGCCCGGTTTGATGACCAGTTCCATGAGGGTGGGGAGGCTGCTTTCAGGAAATTCCCCGTGTATTTCTCCCTGAAGTGTAACCGGTTCACCCGGCAGTTCCTCCAGTTTCTTTTCGTTGATGTAGTCTACGTTATCCCGTCGCGTGGCCAGGGTGATGTAGAGGTCGTTCTCTTCCGGACAGGGAGGTGTCGGGAGGTAACGGGTGTTCAGCAGTTGCAGGTCGGCCGCTCCGGCAGTATTGGTCCGGATATGGTCGAGCACACTCACAAATACCTTGTCGGTCTGCCGGTACACCTTGGTCAGTTCGATGGACACCAGTTCCATTTCCTGAAACACTTTGGCCGAGAAGAAATACGGGTTCGGATAGAAACGGTTCAGAATCTCCCGTTCGTCACTTTTCACTACCGGCTCCAGCTGGAACACGTCACCCACGAGCAGCAGCTGTTTTCCTCCAAACGGCTCACGCAGGTTGTGCGAGTAGGTACGCAGCACCTTGTCGATGAAGTCGATGATGTCGGCCCGTACCATGGAAATCTCGTCGATGATGATGAGTTCGATGTTTTGAATCAGTTTCCGGTGGTCGGCAGAATATTTCAGGAAATCTTTCAGCTTTCGTCCCTGAAACTTTGGGTCGTCCGGCAAAAGCGGATGAAACGGAAGTTTGAAGAAGCTGTGCAGGGTGCTTCCGCCCGCATTGATCGCCGCAATACCCGTAGGAGCCAGTACCACATATTTCTTTTTGGTATGCTGGCAGACGTATTTCAGGAAAGTAGACTTACCCGTACCCGCTTTTCCGGTCAGGAAGACTGACTGGCGGGTGTATTGGATAAGTTTCAGGGCATTCTGAAATTCGGGGTTGTCGGTATCTATCAGGGTCGGAGTCATGTGACGTTGTTTTTAAAAGCAAAGATACAGACAAAAGGGCAATAAAAAAAGCGGTTGGAAACCCAACCGCTTTTTCGTCAGAATATTTACGAGAAGCCTTTCGGCATTTATCAGATTCATTCTTTAAATGCTGAACTTGTCAGCGTCGCTTGTTTATTTGCGTCTTTCGTCATTCAGCATTACATACCCCCAGATCATTGGATCTGCATTGGCAATTTTGTGGAAAATGTTTTTTACCTTTTTCATAATTGTTACCCTTTCTTTTTTAGTTAGTTTAATTAAATCTTCTGGCGGACTTCCCAGCCGGCCTTGTTGTACTTGTTACCTAATTTATAATTACCTATGAAAACTTTTTTCTGGGCTTCTTTCTTATTGCCCTTATCTTTTTACACCACAAAGATACGGCTTTCTTTCTTATGAAATATGTTTTATAGCATATTTTTTAAGTAAAGGCCCGATTTGTTGATGTAAATCAAATCCGAGGGTGGAAGGATTGCTTTTCGGTTACATTCTTCTCCTTCTCTCCCGAAAAACTTGTAACTTTGCTTCCGTTTTTGGAAGATTTATGACAGTAAGAATCAACAATCAATACGAAGAACGCCTGGGGACGGAACGGATGCTTCCCCTTATTTTCAAAATGGCGTTGCCGGCAGTGGCCGCACAGTTTGTCAATCTCCTATATAATATAGTAGACCGTATTTACATTGGACACATCCCTGAAATCGGAACGAATGCGCTGGCGGGAGTGGGAGTGACCACCTCTCTTGTCATCCTGATTTCCTCTTTCTCGGCCATTGTGGGGGCCGGAGGAGCCCCGCTGGCTGCCATGGCGTTGGGACAGGGCGACCGGGTGCGTGCGGGAAAGATTTTAGGCAACGGTTTCATGTTGCTGATTCTGTTTACCGTCCTCACTTCGCTGGTGTCTTATCTGTGTATGGAACCCATCCTGAAGTTTGCAGGGGCTTCTGCTGTCACATTGCCTTACGCGGAAGATTATCTTTCGGTGTATTTGCTGGGTACGCTGTTTGTGGAAGTCTCCACCGGACTCAATACCTTCATCAATTCACAGGGACGCCCCAGCATCGCCATGTATTCCGTGCTGATTGGCGCCTTGCTGAACATCGTGCTCGACCCGATTTTTATCTTTTGGTTCGATATGGGCGTGAAGGGAGCGGCACTGGCCACCATTCTCTCACAGGCCTGCAGTGCCTGCTGGGTGCTAGGTTTCCTGTGTTCCGACCGGGCTTCCTTACGTTTGGAAAAGCGCTATTTGAAATTCGACCGCCGTATTGTGGGCGGTATGCTGGCTTTGGGCGTGTCTCCTTTTATCATGGCCAGTACGGAAAGTCTAGTAGGCTTTGTACTGAACGGCAGTCTGGAGAAATTTGGCGATATCTATGTGGGGGCTTTGGCCATCCTGCAAAGTGCCATGCAACTGGTCAGTGTACCGCTCACCGGTTTTGCCCAAGGTTTTGTGCCGGTGGCCAGTTATAACTATGGACATGGCGACCGGCAACGGGTGAAAGACTGTTTCCGGATTGTGCTGACAGTGATGTTCTCCTTCAATTTCGTCCTGATGCTGCTGATGATTTGTTTCCCGTCCGTAGTGGCTTCCGCCTTTACGAGCGACCGGGAACTGATTGCCACCGTGGAACATGTGTTGCCGATTTTCCTCGCCGGAATGACCATCTTCGGTCTGCAACGTGCCTGTCAGAACATGTTTGTCGCCCTCGGTCAGGCCCGGATTTCCATTTTTATCGCCTTGCTCCGTAAGGTCATTTTGCTGGTACCTCTTGCCTTGGTGTTGCCCCGGTTCTTCGGTGTGGAAGGCGTGTTTCTGGCTGAGGCCGTTTCGGACGCTACAGCCGCCATCTGCTGCACGTTGCTCTTCTTCTGGCAGTTCCCGAAGATACTTCGCAAGGCTCCGATTCCCTTGAAAAAATAAATGTGGTGGAATAAACGGGTAAATTCCTTGGAACACAAGTGAATAAAGGATAAAATGTATAAGAAAATTCTCTGTACCACAGTGTGGAATACAAAAACTACAGTGTGGGATACATATTTCACACTGTGAAATACAAATCCCGCAGTGTGAAACAGAGAATATACAGGAGTATTTACAATTATTCTTGCGGGTGTTTGAGATTAACGACGGTTGCTGCACAATTTTTGGGCAGAAATTACCCTTCATACCATAAATCTCCGTAATTTTAACCTCCGGGAATCTGATAGGGATTTTTTTGTATTGTATTCGTATGTGGGGATAAGATTGATTGATGAAAAATATTATTGAGAGTATCAGAAAGCAATGTCCTGTATCCGACTCTACTATCAAGGAGCTGGAGTCTTATTTGACACCTTGTACTTTTCCTAAAAAGTACCAGTTGATTAAAGAAGGAATTTATTGCAAATATGCCTATTTCATAGAAAAGGGCACCATAAGAGCCTATTGGGTGGTGGATGGGGAGGAATATACCACCTCGTTTGGCACAGAAGGTGGCATTGTGTTCAGTATGGATGAACTTTATTACAACCGGAAAAGTGAAGAATATGTAGAAACCTTGGAAGAAGTGCAAGCCTACAGAATCAGTATAACCGACCTTCAACATCTGTTCGAAACGAATCTGGAACTATGCAACTGGGGGAGAATCATCCATCAGAATGAATACAGAAGGCTCCACCGAAGTCATAAAGAGCGGCTGTCGCTTCCGGCTAAGGAACGTTATGAGGAATTCCAAAAACAGTTTCCCGAAATATGCAGGAAGGTGAACTTGAAATACATAGCCTCTTATCTGGGGATTACCCTTTCCACGCTCAGCAGGCTGCGAAGCAAAAAGCCATAATTTGATGTAGGACAAATTTTAATTGGGGGTGATTCCCTATCTTTGCAGGGTCACATTCAATTTATTCCAATATGAATCATCCAATTTCTTCCTCGGCCTTTGCCGATACGAAACCCCATTATGAACTACTCGACGGACTGAGAGGAGTGGCCGCACTGCTGGTGGTGTTTTATCACATTTTTGAAGGATTTTCCTTTGCCGGAGGGGGCACCCTCATCACGGTTATCAACCACGGCTACTTGGCAGTCGACTTTTTCTTTATACTTTCGGGCTTTGTCATCGGCTATGCTTACGACGACCGCTGGAAGAAGAATCTGACCTTGAAGGGCTTCTTCAAGCGAAGACTGATCCGCCTCCATCCGATGATTGTCATGGGAGCGGTCATCGGTTGCCTCACCTTCTTTATCCAGGGAGGAGTGAAGTGGGACGGCACGCAGGTGGCTACTTCTGCGGTGATGTGGGCTCTCTTGCTGGCGATGTTTTTCATACCGGCCTATCCGGGAGCGGGTTATGACGTACGTGGAAACGGGGAGATGTTTTCGTTGAACGGTCCCAGCTGGTCGCTGTTTTTTGAATACATCGGGAACCTTCTTTATGCCCTTTTCATCCATCGGCTGAGCAACAAGGCCCTGACCGTCTTGGTGGTACTGCTTGGATTAGGACTCTCCTGGTTTGCCTTGTCCGACGTGGTGGGCTACGGCATGATTGGCGTGGGTTGGACGCTCGACGGACTGAACTTCTGGGGAGGGATGTTGCGAATGCTCTTTCCGTTCACGCTGGGAATGTTGATATCGCGGAATTTCCGTCCGTTCAAGGTTCGGGGAGCATTCTGGATTTGCAGCGTCATTCTGTTGGTCCTTTTCTGTGTGCCTTATATTGGGGGCCATTCGCCCGTGTGTCTGAACGGGGTGTTCGAGATGGTCTGCATTGTCGTCATATTCCCTTTACTGGTTTGTTTGGGGGCTTCCGGACAGACCACCGACAAGCGGTCGACCCGTATCTGCAAGTTTTTAGGCGATATATCCTATCCGTTGTATGCCATCCACTATCCTTTGATGTACCTGTTCTATGCGTGGTTGATTGAAAACGAACTGTACACGTTGGGAGAAACTTGGCCGATGGCGGCACTGGTTTATTTCGGAAGCATCGTTTTGGCTTATCTGTGCCTGAAACTCTATGATGAGCCTGTAAGGAAGTGGCTGGGCAGGAAGTTTGTAATCACACTTTGAAGGGTTTGCGGAACTTGCATCCGTTTTTCCATTGCGAGCAGCCGTAGGCCGTCTTTCCCTTAATGATGATACCTGTGCCGCATACGGGGCAGGCTTTGCCCAAAATACTGTCGTCGGCAGGAAGGGTGTCCTCTTTAGGAGTATCCGGCGCAGCAGCTTTCTTGCTGGCCCTTGGCTTGCGGGGAGCAGCTTTCTTCTTGGGCTCACCGTCGTTGCTCTTGGGGGCAGCAGCTTTCTTTAACGGGATTTTCGGACTGTCGTCGGTAGTGACGGTGACACGGCGGTTGCTGTTGTCGCGCAACACACTGTATACAATGTCGGTGACCATCTGTTTCAGTTCGGCCAAGAAGGTACCTGCATCGTAGCTCTTCCGCTCGATTTCCCGCAGTTTCTTTTCCCAGATACCGGTCAGTTCGGCCGATTTCAACAGTTCCTCGTGAATCAGCTGAATCAGTTCCACGCCCGTAGGAGTGGCAATCAAATTTTTGCGTTCCTTCCGGATGTAATGTCGCTTGAACAAAGTCTCAATGATGGCGGCACGGGTAGAGGGGCGGCCGATGCCGTTTTCTTTCAAAGCATCCCGCAGTTCGTCGTTATCCACCAACTTTCCGGCGGTTTCCATGGCACGCAGCAGGGTGGCTTCGGTATAAGGACGGGGCGGCTGTGTCCATTTCTCATTGAGCATCGGACTGTGCGGACCGCTTTCTCCCTTGGTGAAGGCAGGCAACACGCTTTCTTCTTCGTTTTCCTTGTTTTCTTCCGACACGTCCTTGGCAAAGATGACCCGCCAGCCAGGTTCCAGAATCTGCTTTCCGGTTACCTTGAATTCTATCTGGTCAGCTTCGCCGATGACGGTGGTCGTCGAGAATTTGCAGTCGGGGTAGAACACCGCGATGAAGCGGCGGGCTATCAGGTCGAACACCCGTTTCTCCATGTCGCTGAGGCCTTGCGGCTGTACGCCCGTAGGGATGATGGCATGGTGGTCGGTCACCTTACTGTTGTCAAATACCTTTTTCGACTTGATGAGCGGTTTCCCGGCCAGTGCGGCTGTGTAGTTGGTATAATCTTTCAGTCCCTCTAAGATTTTCGGACACTTGGGATAGATGTCATCGCTTAGGAAAGTGGTATCTACACGCGGATAGGTGGCTACTTTCTTTTCATACAACGACTGGATGAGCTGCAAGGTCATGTCGGCCGAGTAGCTGAATTTCTTGTTACATTCCACCTGCAGGGAAGTCAGGTCGAACAGGCGGGGAGGAGCTTCCGTTCCTTTCTTGGAGCTGACTTCGGTCACGGTGAAATTAACGTTCCGGATGCGTTCAAGTAACTCCTTTCCTGTCTGTTCATCGGTAATCTGCGGAATACCCCGGTTGGCATCGGTCTGTGTCTTTTTCTTGGGCGAAGGATTCTCTTTTTCCTTCTCGGCTTCTTCTGCCAATTCCTCGTCACTTTTGCGTACGATGGCCGAGAAGACCGTATCCCGGTAGACCGTCTTCAGTTCCCAGTACTGTTTGGGTACGAAATGTTCGATTTCCTGCTGTCGTTTTACAATCAGGGCCAGGGTAGGTGTCTGTACCCGCCCGATAGAAAGTACCTGTTTGTTCTGTCCATATTTCAGAGTATAGAGTCGGGTGGCATTCATGCCCAAGGTCCAGTCGCCGATGGCCCGGCTCAGTCCGGCTTCGTAGAGCGGCTGGAACTCCGATTGGTCTTTCAAGTGTGCAAAGCCGTCACGGATGGCCTCTTCCGTCAGCGAAGAAATCCAGAGTCGTTTGACCGGACATTTGGCTCCAGCTTTCTGCATCACCCACCGCTGGATGAGTTCTCCCTCCTGGCCGGCATCCCCGCAGTTGATAATCATTTCGGCTTCCTGCATCAGCTTTTCGATGATGTGGAACTGCTTCTCAATCCCGCTGTCGTTGATCAGCTTGATGCCGAAGCGAGGTGGAATCATGGGCAGGGTACTCAGACTCCACGTTTTCCATGAAGGAGTATATTCATGCGGTTCTTTCAGGGTACACAAATGACCGAATGTCCAGGTCACCTGGTATCCGTTTCCTTCAATGTATCCTTCTTTTCGGTTCTTGGCTCCCAGCACATCGGCAATGTCGCGTGCCACGCTGGGCTTTTCGGCGATGCAAACTATCATGGTCTTTCTTTCAATATGGGGCAAAATTACGCAAAGTTGCCTGAATAGAAAAATAAAATCTTTATCTTTGAGCGGAAGCGACTGACAGCCTTTCTTTTGGCAAGGTTTTTGTAAGATAGAATGTATAACGATTAAATGAAGAAATTATGTTTATTTGGATTGTATTTATAGGTATTGCGATTCTCAGTTACATGGTGCAGGCCAGTCTGAAGAGTAAGTTTGAGAAATATTCACAGATTCCGCTGACCAATGGGATGACGGGAAGGGAAGTCGCCGAAAAAATGTTGCGTGATAACGGTATCTACGACGTGACCGTGACCAGTACGTCGGGGATGTTGACCGACCATTATAACCCGATGAACAAGACGGTGAACCTGAGTGAAGGGGTTTATGGTAGTGCGAGTGTGGCTGCGGCGGCAGTAGCTGCCCATGAGTGTGGACATGCCGTACAGCATGCGCGGGGATATGCGCCTTTGCGGATGCGTTCGGCCTTGGTGCCAGTGGTACAGTTTTCTTCTTCCATCGTATCGTGGGTATTGCTGGCGGGCATCCTCATGGTAAACTCTTTTCCGCAGTTGTTGTTGATTGGTATCTGTCTGTTTGCCATGACCACTTTGTTCAGTATTATCACACTTCCGGTAGAGATTGATGCCAGCCGTCGGGCGTTGGCTTGGTTGAGCCGGGCAGGCATCACCAATGCCTTTAACCATCAGCAGGCCACGGATGCCTTGAAGTCGGCTGCTTATACCTATGTAGTAGCGGCACTGGGTTCCTTGGCTACGTTGATTTACTACGTGACAATTTATATGAATCGTCGTGAGTAAGCGTGAAATCCTTTCGTTTTGTGTGCGGAAGGTAGAAATTTTATTCGTAATTTTGCCGCGTTAATTTAAAGATTGATTCATTATGGCAACAAAACCAAGTATACCGAAAGGAACAAGAGACTTTTCGCCGGTGGAAATGGCGAAACGTAACTATATATTCAACACGATTCGCGAAGTGTTCTATCTTTATGGCTTTCAGCAGATAGAGACTCCTTCCATGGAAAACCTGTCTACCTTGATGGGTAAGTACGGGGAGGAAGGCGACAAACTGCTTTTCAAAATCCAGAATTCGGGGGATTATTTCTCTGGGCTGACGGATGAAGAACTGTTGAGCCGGAACGCGGCCAAGTTGGCCAGCAAGTTCTGTGAGAAGGGCTTGCGCTATGACCTGACGGTTCCTTTCGCCCGTTACGTGGTGATGCACCGTGATGAGATTACTTTCCCGTTCAAGCGTTTCCAGATTCAGCCGGTATGGCGTGCCGACCGTCCGCAGAAGGGACGTTACCGTGAGTTCTACCAGTGTGATGCCGACGTGGTGGGCAGCAATTCTCTGCTGAACGAGGTGGAACTGGTACAGATGATTGATACGGTGTTCCAGAAATTCGGTATCCGGGTTTCCATCAAAATTAACAACCGCAAGATTCTGACCGGTATTGCAGAAATCATTGGAGAAGCAGATAAAATTGTCGACATTACGGTAGCCATCGACAAGTTGGACAAAATCGGTTTGGACAATGTGAATGCGGAATTGGCTTCAAAGGGTATTCCGCAGGAAGCGATTGACAAGTTGCAGCCGATTATCCTGTTGAGCGGTTCGAACGAAGAGAAACTGGCTACATTGAAGAATGTGTTGGCCGCCAGTGAAACCGGGATGAAAGGTGTGGAGGAAAGCGAATTTATCTTGAAAACGATTGCCGGATTGGGCATCAAGTCGGAAGTGGAACTGGATTTGACGTTGGCCCGCGGATTGAACTATTATACAGGAGCCATCTTTGAAGTGAAGGCCTTGGATGTACAGATTGGTAGTATCAGTGGAGGTGGCCGTTATGACAACCTGACAGGTGTGTTCGGCATGGACGGTATGTCAGGGGTAGGTATCTCTTTCGGTGCCGACCGTATTTACGACGTACTGAACCAGTTGGATTTGTATCCGAAGGAAGCGGTAAATGGTACCCAGTTGTTGTTCGTCAACTTTGGAGAAGCAGAAGCAGCTGCTGTACTTCCGATTTTGGCCAAGGTGCGTGCGGCAGGTATCCGTGCGGAAATCTATCCGGATACTGCCAAGATGAAAAAGCAGATGAGCTATGCCAATGCGAAGATGGTACCGTTTGTAGCCATTGTAGGTGAAAACGAAATGAAAGAAGGAAAAGTAACACTGAAGAATATGACAAGCGGTGAGCAGTCGCTGGTCACTCCGGATGAACTGGTAGCTGCCATTCACGGATAAGTGTGATGCATTTATAGAATAAGGACACAGGTTTCACGGAAGAAGACGGAAGAGGCAAAGGCTTCGGGCTTCGGTTTCGTGGAACCTGTGTTTTTTATCGGTATACTTTGATAATAATTGCAGAAGATATGGAAATCGTATATTTAGTGATGGGAGTAATCGTGGGAGGTTTGCTGGGGTATTTGTTTGCGGCCCGAAAATTGGTGGCTTTACGGTCGCAGTTGCAATGGAGTGAGGCTCACGCCCAGGATTTGCTTCAAGCAGAGAAGGAACGTACAGCGGCTTTGACCGACCAATATAAGAAAGAAACGGAGAGACTGCGCGGTCAGTTGGATGAACTTTCCGGAAAATGGAGTGAAACCGGTCGGGCATTGGCTGCTTCACAGGCGGAACGCCGGAGCTTGGAAGAGCGACTGGCACATCAGAAGGAAGAAGTGGAGCAGTTGCGGAAGCAGTTGAACATGGAATTTGAGAACATGGCTAACCGGATTTTCCAGCAGAAAACGGAGGCGTTCAACCGGCTCAGTTCGGAAACATTGGGTAATCTGTTGAAACCTTTCGGAGAAAACTTGAAAGAGTTCAAGCATCAGGTGGAAGAAGTGTACGACAAGGAATCCAAGCAGCGCTTCTCATTGGAAGACCGTATCAAGGAACTGATGCAGTTGAACAAGCAGATCAGTGACGATGCCAACAACCTGACCCGGGCTTTGAAAGGAGATTCCAAGGTACAGGGAAACTGGGGCGAAATGATTCTGGAAACCATTTTGGAGAATTCCGGTTTGCGGGAAGGGGAAGAATATTTCCGTCAGGAATTCTTGAAAGATGAGCATGGGGAACCGCTCAAGAATGAGCTGGGACAGCGGATGCAGCCTGATGTGCTGGTGGTGTATCCGGACAACCGGCAAGTGATTATCGACTCGAAGGTATCGCTTACGGCTTATGCCAACTATGTGGGGTGTGAGGATGCCGGACAGCGGGAACAGTACCTGAAAGCGCATCTAGCTTCGGTCAAGGCGCACATTGATGAATTGAGCCGGAAGGATTATTCCAGTTACAATGTGTCTACACTGGACTTCGTGATGATGTTCGTGCCCAACGAACCGGCGTACCTGCTGGCATTGCAGGCCGATCCGGATTTGTGGAACTATGCTTATCAGAAGAAAGTGGTGCTGATGAGTCCTACGAACCTGATTGCGGCGCTGAGGCTGGCGCTGGATTTGTGGAAACGGGAGTATCAGGTGAAAAACATTCAGGACATCATCAAGCGAGGTACGGTGCTGTATGAGAAACTGGTGGGATTTACCGAGACTTTCGAGAAAATCGGTGATACGCTGCAGGCAGCTTCCACAGCCTACAAGAATGCCTTGGGACAGCTTTCACAAGGAAAGGGTAACCTGATTCGCCAGGCGGACATGTTGACGGAACTGGGAATTACGTCGAAAAAGAAATTCTCCCCTCGTCTCCGCCAAGAGGCTGACAAGGATGCGGCACCGGCTGCACCTGCCAAAGACCTGTTTTCGGACGCAGCCGAAAAATAAATCAGAAAAACGCTGATGTGTGAAGATAGACCTCTGTGAAAGGGTTGGTCTGGGAAGAAAAGCATGTGTCGGATGGTAAACGATGTCAGGCAGGCAACGCACTTTGTCAGAAATTTCATGTCAGAATGTCAGCTTTTAGTGTTTGGCATACTTTTCGTAAGAAGTTTGGTGCTTTCATGCGGCAACGCATGGAACTATTACTTAGTATAAACGTAAAAAAATATAGAATTATGAACATTAAACCATTAGCAGACAGAGTCCTGATTCTTCCGGCTCCTGCAGAAGAAAAAACAATCGGTGGTATTATTATTCCTGACACAGCAAAAGAAAAACCGTTGCAGGGTGAAGTGGTAGCCGTAGGCCATGGCACAAAAGACGAAGAAATGGTCTTGAAAGTAGGCGATACAGTCTTGTACGGTAAATATTCTGGTACAGAAATCGAATACGAAGGCGTGAAGTATTTGATGATGCGTCAGAGCGACGTGTTGGCTGTTCTGGGATAATTCATTTATTCATTGTTTAATTAAGAAGATTAGAAAGGAAATTTCAATATGGCAAAAGATATTCTCTTCAACATTGACGCTCGCGATCAGTTGAAAAAAGGTGTAGACGAACTGGCTAACGCCGTGAAAGTGACACTGGGTCCGAAAGGACGTAACGTTATCATCGAAAAGAAATTCGGTGCTCCTCATATTACAAAGGATGGTGTAACAGTGGCTAAGGAAGTAGAACTGAGCGATCCTTTCCAGAACACAGGTGCGCAGCTGGTGAAGTCGGTGGCTTCGAAAACTGGAGACGATGCGGGCGATGGTACAACAACTGCTACCGTATTGGCTCAGGCTATCGTAGGCGTAGGCTTGAAAAACGTTACAGCCGGTGCAAACCCGATGGACTTGAAACGTGGTATCGACAAGGCAGTTGCTAAGGTTGTAGAATCAATCAAGTCACAGGCTGAAACCGTAGGCGACAACTATGATAAGATTGAACAGGTTGCCAGCATTTCTGCAAACAACGATCCTGTTATCGGTAAGCTGATTGCTGATGCTATGCGTAAGGTTTCTAAGGATGGTGTCATCACTATCGAAGAGGCTAAGGGTACAGATACTACTATCGGTGTAGTAGAAGGTATGCAGTTCGACCGTGGTTATTTGTCAGCATACTTCGTAACTGATACAGAAAAGATGGAGTGTGTAATGGAACATCCTTACATCTTGATCTACGATAAGAAGATTTCTAACTTGAAAGATTTCTTGCCTATCTTGGAACCGGCTGTACAGAGCGGACGTCCGTTGCTGGTCATCGCAGAAGACGTAGACAGCGAAGCTTTGACTACTTTGGTTGTAAACCGTCTGCGTAGTCAGTTGAAGATTTGTGCAGTGAAAGCTCCGGGCTTCGGCGACCGTCGTAAAGCCATGCTGGAAGATATCGCCGTATTGACCGGTGGTGTGGTTATCAGCGAAGAAAAGGGCTTGAAACTGGAACAGGCTACTTTGGAAATGTTAGGTACTTGCGACAAGGTAACTGTGACAAAAGAAAATACCACTATCGTAAACGGTGCCGGTCAGAAAGAATTGATTCAGGAACGTGTCAACCAGATCAAGGCTGAAATCAAGAACTCTACTTCTGACTACGACAAAGAAAAACTGCAGGAACGTCTGGCTAAGTTGTCAGGTGGTGTAGCTGTACTTTACGTAGGTGCTGCCAGCGAAGTAGAAATGAAAGAAAAGAAAGACCGTGTAGATGATGCCTTGTGTGCAACTCGTGCCGCTATCGAAGAAGGTATCGTACCGGGTGGTGGTGTCACTTACATCCGTGCCATCGATGCATTGGAAGGTATGAAGGGTGACAATGCCGATGAAACAACTGGTATTGAAATCATCAAACGTGCCATCGAAGAGCCGCTTCGTCAGATTGTAGCAAACGCTGGTAAGGAAGGTGCCGTAGTGGTTCAGAAAGTACGTGAAGGTAAGGGTGACTTCGGTTACAATGCCCGTACAGATGTATACGAACACTTGCACGCAGCAGGTGTAGTTGATCCTGCCAAAGTAACTCGTGTAGCTTTGGAAAATGCCGCTTCAATTGCCGGTATGTTCCTGACTACTGAATGTGTCATCGTAGAAAAGAAAGAGGAAAAAGCTGAAATGCCGATGGGCGCTCCAGGAATGGGCGGCATGGGAGGTATGATGTAATTCTCTCCTTTTAAGACATAAAAGTAAAATCCCGACCGGATGGTTCCGGCTGGGATTTTTTTGTTAGAGAGAGATTAGTATCCTGGGTTCTGTTTCATACCCGGATTGTTGCTGAGTGTTTCCATAGGAATAGGTAAGTAGTAATTGGTTGGATTGTGGAATCCAGTTTGTTCGATTGGAATATCTAGTAAACGATAATAAGGATAGGCTCCTCCTGTTCCCTGTAGCAGCTGAATATATTCCGCCCAGTCTGTGCCACTTAGTGAGAATGCTTCTTTTAGTTGATTCTTGATTTCAGTAGCTTGCATTTCATTCCCAGTGAGAGAATAAGCGATGGCGGCCATGAGGTATACTTCACGCAAAAGGATGGGATGAATATAGCTTCCTCCCGGATTTCCGAAATTATCTTTGTATCCTCCCCAGAGGACTTCTTGATTGTTTAATTGGTTTGTTGCCTCTGGGTCCAGACTGAATACCTTGCTGTCCAGTATATATTGGCACTGTTGAAGGGCTTCTTGGTAATATCCGGAAATAAGGTAAGTTTTCCCAAGCAAGGCTCTGGTTGCCAAGTCTCTTTTCTCTGTTGAGTTGAGTATTAAATCTGCCAGATAGTAGATTAATTTGTCTTGACTTTCTTGGTTGTCGTTGGGCACAATTTTCCCATAATATCCTAATAGTTGGTTTTGAATCATCCCATAGTCAACGGTCATATCCCAGGATGCTTCCCACCCTTCTGCCGTATTTAATGAGGTAACCAAATCCAAGTATTTTTTACAGCTTTCTAAGGTTTGGTAAGCAAGTTCCCAGAAAGAGCTGGAAGTATATTCCACCGTCTTATAGTCGAAATATGTATCGTATAATAGGTTGTATTCCAAGTTTTTGACTTGTGTCAGGTAAATACCGAGTTCTTCGTTCCATTGGGCTTGTATGTCAGCTACGTTTACATTCTCAATTGGAGTCATGTAGCAGACTTCGGTTACATTGTTTTCTGCAAGGTTTCTGTAATTCAGGTAGTATCTATATGGTTCACTGTTTACCTTGTCATCTATGTTAATTACTCCATCTCCATTCAGGTCGGCGAAGACAAGATTGCCATTGGCGTCAGCTCCTTCAATGAGGAATCCGTCAGATAGATTGGAGTAATCTTCTTTGTGGATAATATAGGTTAATGTATCATTTTGATGTGAGATGATTGCTTTTCCGTCTGCATTGGTCGTGAAAGGCCCCAGTACGCTGCCATTTCCCTCTTGGGCTTCAATGGTTACGCCTTCCAGAGGTTCTCCAGTAGGCAACAGCACAAGAATGGTTGTTTCGTGTATGGTAACGATAGGTCCATCAAGCATGGGAATGATTTCTGGTACGACATACACATAACTGTTTCCTGCTGGAATGGCTTCTCCTTCAATCTGAATGCCGTTGATTTGGACTTTATCTTCCTCTCGTGTCACATAAAGTGTTTCATTGCTGATGCTGGTTAGAGTGCTTCCTTCTGTAAGTTCGTTTTTAGTGTAACGTCCTTTTATAATGTGGTTTTTAATAGAGGCTGTATCCAGTCTTTCGGTACGACTGGCGGCATTAGAGTTCTTTACGGCAAAAATAGTCAGTTGATTTTCCTGAAGGTTGGCCACATTTGTTTTTTCCAGTATTTCTACAAACTGACTTACTTGTGGCGCACTTTCTTTCAGTACTTCTACGATTTTTTTTACTTCTTCTTGTCCTTCTGAGGGAGGAGGTTCCGGATTGGGAGTTTCTTCATTACTACATGCATTCAAAATACATAAAGAGAAGATGCCAAATAAATAGAAAACGAAGGTTTTCATCACACTTTTTTTCATGGTAGCAGATAGATTAGGTTAAACATAAAAAGAGTATATCACACTTATTGCAGAGGAATACTGAGATAACCTTTTGACAGGGCCTTGATGACTAAGTCTGTTGCATTTTTTGCGCCGAACTTTACCATCAGATTCTTGCGGTGCCATTCTACAGTATTTTCTGAAATAAAGAGACATTCGGAAATTTCGTGGGTGCTCATTCCTTTGGCGATGGCTTTCAGCACATCTAGTTCCCGAATGGTGGGGGCAGAATCGACCATGTCAGTTGTATTGCTGACTTTTTCTTTTTCTTTGTATAGCTTTTGAAACTGAGGACAATAATAGTTTTTCCCTTTCAATATGGCTTGGATGGCTTTTTTAATATAGTTTCCAGCGGATGATTTGAATACCACGGCATCGATGTCGGGACTCTTCAATTTGTTGACAATCCAGATTTCTTCGTGCATGGTGCTGACAATAATCTTGGCATCCGGCTCTTTTTGCTTTATTTGGTGAATGAGTATGAACCCATCTATGTCAGGCAAATCCAAATCGATGATGTAAAGTTGGAAAGAATGTTGTGCCATTAACTCTTTCAGTTGGTTACCTGTTTGAGCCGTATGAATGCTTTCTATCCCTATGGTATGGGATAGTAGGCTTTTCAATCCTTCCAGAACAAGGGGATGATCATCGATAATGGCTACATTCAGATTCATGTATGGATTGTTTTTATTTATTAACAAAAGTACGCAACCCTCTTGAGATTCCCCCCACGGTAACCCGTAGTTTTCTAGGTGAACAGTGGAATAATGATTGTCATCTTCTGAGAATCTAATGAAATTGTTCCTTTTAAAGCCATCGCACGTTCCTTCATGGTCTGCAACCCGATACCTTTTCCGGAAGTGGAGATGAAGTATCCGTTGTGGGATATGGTAAGTTCCAAATTGGGAAGCTTCCATTGCAATGAGATATGAATCTTGGTTGGAGAGGCATGTTTGATTGCATTGCTGGTCGCTTCTTGGATGATGCGATAGATGTTCAGGCTGTAGTGTTCGGGAAGCACCGACCAGTCGCATTCTTCAGGCTGGGTGGTAAGAATGATTTGGCAATTGGCTGAAGTCATACGTTCCGCATAATTTTGCAGTACTTGTTTGAGCGTGGTTTCTTGGAAGGTGGGAGGAAGCAGCTCATGGGACACCCGTCGGATGTTTTCCCGACTATTGCGTAGTACTTCCTTCCAGGGTTCGTCAAGTGAAGCAGCATTCATCTCTAAAGCATACAGGTCGTTGCACACACCGTCGTGTAGCTCTTTTGCCAGCCGGTTGCGTTCTTCTTCCAGTTCTTTTAGGTACGTACGTGTGGCATTGCGTTCTGTTTCACGTTGTAAGTTCTCAAATTCACTGCGTTGTGTCTCCGCCTCTCTCTTCTGGCGTTCGATGCGTAGCCTCTGTTTTTGTATGAAGTAGAGTGAGATAAAGGCCATGACTGCCAACAGAATGAGTAAGGCGGTGATTTTCAGTTGTAGATTCTGTTTTTCTTTCTGTCGTTTTTCTTGTAGCTGTTGGTATTCCAGCTCTTTCTTCTGGGTCTCATATTTTACAGAGAGCTCCTCCAGCTGACGGCTTTTATCTTGTACGAACAGGGAGTCGCTGAGGGCTTTGGCTAGTCCTAATATGTGATAAGCCTGTCGGTAGTCGGCCAGTTCCTTGTAAACAAGGTGAAGATTGTTGTAGATGTCGTATTCCAGAAACGGATAATTTTCGATACCTGGAAGATGCAGTATTTTTTTGGCGGTCTGTGCGGCCTGCTTCCATTCTTTTTGGGCTTGTTGCACATAAAAGAGTACCTGATAATAATTGACGAGGGCCATTGTCGAGTGGACTTTGGAAGCAAGCCGATTGGTTTGTTGGACGAGTGGCTGAATCTCTTGGGTGGATGCTCCTTCTCGAAACAGGGTCAGCAGGTAGTAGGTGCGTGCACTGAGTTCGGTTTCCGGTTGCTGGAGCTGTTGTGAAAGCTTAATGGCTTTGGACAGATAAGTTTTTGCTGTCTTGTATTCCTTTTGTGTGATAAAAATAGAAGCACATACATTGTATATTTGAGTACGGAAATCAGCGTCCTGACATTGGTCTGCTTGGGTAACTGCTTTATGTGCATATTTCAGAGCTTGTTCGGGATTTTTCATATCTAAGTGAATAGTGGCCAGATTGTTGTAGAGTGTGACAAGAGCCTGTCGGTTTTCTTCCGAATTTTCAGGCAGGCAGACAGCAAGTTGCAGGGCTTTGTCATAGGCTGCTATCGCTTCTGGAATTTTTCCGGAAGAACGCAAATATACTCCTTGTGAGGTGTAGCAGGAAACTATGCTGCAGGTATCCTTGTTGGTCAGAGCCTGCTGAATGGCTTGGCCAATAGCCCATAAGGCAGAATCAGGCTTCCCTGCTTGGTAAAATGCATCAGCTGTTTCTGTGAGTTTTTCTATCTTTGAGGGGGAGGCTGAAAGTAGGAAGCAGGATAAACCAAATAGGAAGGTAAAAATACAGGTTCTCATAGGCTATGACGATTAAGGGGAATATTGCAATGTAACAAAAAAATTTGGATTATTCTAAGTTTTTCTCTATTTTCCGCAGATAGAAACTTGGACTTAAAACTAAATCGTATGACAAAAGAAGAATTGATGCGAAAAGCAATAGAGCTGTCTGTAAAGAATGTGGCAGAAGGAGGAGGTCCTTTCGGGGCTGTGATTGCCCGGAATGGGGAGATTGTGGCCACGGGAGTCAATCGGGTAACTCCGGATTGTGACCCGACAGCTCATGCGGAGGTGAGTGCCATTCGGGCAGCAGCCAAGAAGTTAGGTTCGTTCGATTTGAGCGGATGTGAAATCTATACTTCGTGCGAACCTTGTCCCATGTGCCTGGGAGCCATCTATTGGGCACATCTGGACCGGATGTATTATGGAAATAACAAGCATGATGCGGCAGCCATTGGTTTCGATGATGCCTTTATTTATGAGGAACTGGAGCTGAAACCGGCAGAAAGACGCTTGCCCTCAGAGGTATTGCTGCCCGAAGAAGCTATTAAGGCCTTTCAGGACTGGGCTGCCAAAACGGATAAGGTGGAATATTGAGATGATTCGACAATGAGGCGGTAGCGTCTTGTCGTTTTTTAGGTTTCCCTTGGCGGAAACGTACGTTTTCCTTCGCAGAAACATACGTTTCCGCCGGGGAAAACGTATGTTTTACGGTAGGGAAACTTAGTCGGGACAAGCGTGTCTTTCCAAAAAGCAAGCAGCGTTTTCAGATTCGTTTTACTGACCGTTATTCCGGCTGGAGTACGGTTGTGAATTCCCGTTCAAAGTTAGGGGTAAACACGCCTTTCCCTAAGTTCTGGCGGATTTCTTCGAGGGACCAGAAACGTCCGCCGGCCAGTTCTTCGCTGGGAGAGATAGGACCGTCGTACACGGTCTTGTGAGAAAATACCAGCTCTTTTTCTCGGGCGGATTCGAATACGTAGTGAGCCAGCAGTTGGGGCGTGAAGTCGGTAATGCCGAGTTCTTCGCGGACTTCCCGCTTCAAGGCCATCTCTACACTTTCTCCTAAGTCGATATGTCCTCCCACGGAAGTATCCCATTTGCCGGGCTGGATGTCTTTCCAGTCCGGTCGTTTCTGCAGATAGAGCTCCCCTTTGCTGTTGAATACATGCAGGTGGACCACCGGGTGCAGGAGCTTGCTGCCGTTGTGACATTCTCCTCGGGTGGCTGCCCCTATAAGGTTGCCTTCCTCGTCTACGAGAGGAAACATTTCTTCGCTATTATCTTTCATCGGTTGAAGCTTTTAAAATCAGGGTATCAGTAAGGACGAGTCACCGTAGCTCAGGAAGCGGAAATCGTGAGCCAAGGCATAATCATAAATCGGTCGCCAGTTGCCTTTCACAAAGGCTGAAACCAACAACAGCAGGGTGCTTTGCGGCTGGTGGAAATTGGTCACC
This sequence comes from uncultured Bacteroides sp., assembly GCF_902472605.1. Lineage (GTDB taxonomy): Bacteria > Bacteroidota > Bacteroidia > Bacteroidales > Bacteroidaceae > Phocaeicola. The sequence goes on along the minus strand of NZ_CABROP010000012.1, from coordinate 38,142 downwards.
ATTTTCTTGACAATGTGGTATTCGTAACCCGGAGCGATGATAATCTGGGTACTGGTGTGCAGGGCTTCCAGTCCGTGACGGTCCATGTAGTCGAGGAGGTGTTGCAGGGCCTCCATCGTGCTCAGTGTCGGATGAGTGTCGTAGGGTTGCCATTGCTGTACGTGCAGCTCTTCCTGGCTGGCATCCGGATGCTGTGATACCGTTACGCCGATGTAGTAAAGACTTTCGAGGGTACGGACAGAAGTGGTGCCTACCGCTACCGCCTCGCCTCCGTGTGCCAGCAGTTTCTCGATGGTACTCCGGTTGACTGAGATGTATTCCGTATGCATTTCGTGTCCTTCAATCTCTTCACTCTTTACCGGCTTGAACGTACCGGCTCCCACGTGCAAGGTGACTTCTTCCAGGTCGACTCCTTTTTCTTTCAGGGCGTTCAATACGCGCTCGGTGAAGTGCAGGCCGGCGGTCGGGGCCGCTACGGAACCTTTTATCTTGGAATAAACCGTCTGATAGGTTACCTTGTCACTTTCCTGCGTCTCTCTGTTCAAGTAGGGAGGAATGGGCAGTTCGCCGAAGAATTCCAAGATGTCGGCAAAAGTCACTTCGGGGTTGTCCCAGGTGAAATCAATCCAGTGGCTGGTGCCGTGGCAGGCGCCACGGGTGGCCGTCAGGGTCAGGGTCTTGCCTTTGACTGTCATTTCCTTGTGCAGCGGGCCTTCCTTCCATTTCTTCAGGTTGCCAATCATGCAGAGCCAGGCCGCATGCTGGGTTTGCTGGAAGTTGAGGGCATAATCGTTGGGCTCGATGGGCTCCAGACAGAATATTTCAATCAGGGCACCGGTTTCCTTGCGGAAATGCAGACGGGCCTGAATCACTTTCGTATTGTTGAAAATCATGAGGGTACCGGGTTCCAGGTAATCCGGAAGGGAAGTGAAATGGGTTTCACTGATTTGTCCGTGCTGATATACCAGCAGCTTGGACTGGTCGCGGACCGGCAGCGGAAATTTCGCGATGCGGTCATCCGGTAGCGGATAGTTGTAATCGCTGATTTTTATATGCTTGGTATCTTCCATGTCTTTTTATTTTTTTGCAAAAGTACAATAATTAGCAGAATCCTCCTAACAGAATAATTTTTTCGTGGACTTCGTTTCATGGCTCTTTGAATAATTTCCATATTCCGATGAAAGTCGTTACATTTGTCAGAGTTATAAAATTGGAGAAAGTTATGAAAATAGGAGATAAAGTACGTTTCCTGAGCGAAGTGGGCGGAGGAATTGTCCGTGGCTTTCAGGGAAAAGATGTGGCATTGGTAGAAGGAGAAGATGGGTTTGAAATTCCCATGCTGATTAAGGAATGTGTGGTGATTCAGACAGATGACTATAATATTCCGTTGAAGTCGACCAAGAAGCCTTCGGCTCCGGAGGTGGAAGAGGAAGAAGAAGTGGAAGAAGAAAAACCGATTACGTATCGGGCTCCTGAGATTCGTGGGAACGATGTGCTGAACGTGTTCCTGGCCTACGTGCCGCAGGATGTGAAGGCTATTTCTTCTACAGCCTTTGATGCTTACCTGGTGAACGACAGCAATTATTTCGTGGATTACCTGTACCTTTCGGCAGAAGGCAACAGCTGGACGTTGCGCAGCCGGGGAACGGTGAAACCGAACATGAAGTTGCATCTGGAAGAGTTTGAAAAAAGTGACCTGAACGAAATGGAGCGTGTGGCGGTACAGTTGATGGTGTATAAAGACGACCGTACCTTCCTGTTCAAGCCGGCGGTGAGTCAGGAATTGCGCATCGATACGGTGAAGTTCTACAAGCTACATACGTTCCAGCCTTCCGATTTCTTTGAAGAACCGGCCTTGATTTATGAGGTTGTGAAAGACGATGAGGCCGTGAAGCAGGTCTTCGTATCGGCCGATGACATCAAGAATGCGTTGTTGCAGAAGGACGTGCAGGACGTACCGGCCAAGGTGCAGAAAAAGCAGCATGTGGTGAAAAATGAGATTGTGGAGGTGGACTTGCACATCCATGAATTATTGGACGATACCACCGGTATGGGTAATGCGGAAATGTTGAACTATCAGTTGGATGTGTTCCGCAAGACGCTGGAAGAGTATAAGCAGAAGAAAGGCCAGCGGATTGTGTTTATCCATGGCAAGGGAGACGGCGTGCTGCGCCGGGCCATCCTGGATGAACTGAAGCGGAAGTACAAGACTTACCAATGGCAGGATGCTTCTTTCCGGGAATACGGATTTGGGGCTACGATGGTGACAATACGTTAAGAGATATGGGAACTTTGAAAGAATTGCTGTCGGCCGACCGTTTTGCGGCGGAGGCAGGAGTGGAATTGTTGGAAATCAGTCCGGGATATGCCAAGGCGCGGATGAAAGTGACCGAGAAGCATTTGAATGCCGGAGGGGTTTGCCAGGGAGGTGCGTTGTTCACACTGGCTGACCTGGCTTTCGCCGCGGTGGCAAACAGCCGGGGGCGGCTGACTTTGTCGCTGAATGCGAACATCACGTTCTTACGTGCGGTGAGCCAAGGTTATGTGTATGCGGAGGCTACTGAGACGTACAATCATGCCCGGGTGCCTTTTATTGAGGTACACTTGGTGGATGAACAGCAGCAGCTGATTGCCGTACTGACCAGTTCGGGTTACCGGAAAAGTGAGGAGTTGGAGGTAGACGAGCTGGAATAAAGTGAAAAGAAATTGTCGGGAGTATTCCCGCTCCTGAATGATGAAAAATCCCCCTTGCTTTCAGGAATTTGAAGCACCCCTAAAAAGTGGAATACAAAACTTTTGGGATTACTTCAATTCAGAAGCAAGGGGGATTTTTTACTCGTTTGTCAGATTTGTGCAAAAGCTTGCGTCAAGTCGGCAATCAAATCATCGATATGTTCGGTACCTATTGATAAACGGATGGTAGCTTGTGAGATGCCTTGTGCGGCCAACTCCTCGTCATTGAGCTGGGAGTGAGTGGTGCTGGCCGGGTGGATGACCAGTGATTTCACATCGGCTACATTGGCCAGCAAGGAGAAAATCTTCAGGTGGTCGATGAAGCGGTGCGCTTCGGCGCGTCCTCCTTTGATTTCAAAGGTAAAGATAGAGCCAGCTCCTTTCGGGAAATACTTCTGGTAGAGTGCCGGAGAGGTGTGTGAGGGCAACGATGGATGGTTGACTTTTGTCACTTTGGGGTGATGCTGCAGGAAGTCTACTACCTTCAAGGCATTTTCTACATGACGTTCCACTCTCAGTGAAAGCGTTTCCAGCCCCTGCAGGAGAAGGAAGGCATTGAACGGACTGAGGGCGGCTCCGGTATCGCGGAGCAGGATGGCCCGGATGCGGGTCACGTAGGCAGCAGCTCCGGCTACCTCGGCAAAGCAGAGGCCGTGGTAACATGGGTCGGGATCGGTCAGTTGAGGGAACTTTCCGGAAGCCTTCCAGTCGAATTTTCCGGAGTCCACAATGATACCTCCCAGAGAAGTGCCGTGCCCGCCGATGAATTTGGTAGCCGAGTGAATTACGATGTCGGCTCCGTGCTCAATGGGGCGCAACAGGTAGGGGGTGGCAAAGGTGTTGTCTATCAAGAGGGGAATCTGATGCCGGTGGGCGATTTCCGCAATACGTTCAATGTCCACCAGTGTACTGTTGGGATTTCCTAAACTTTCAATGAATAACGCTTTGGTGTTCGGCTGGATAGCCCGTTCGAAGTTCTCCGGGTCTTCCGGGTCTACGAAGGTGGTATGTACACCCCGGGTGGGGAAGGTATGTGCCAGCAGGTTGTAGGTGCCTCCATAAATGGTGCAGGCGGATACGATATGGTCACCTTGTTGGGTGATATTTTCAAACGCGTAACTGATGGCGGCGGCTCCTGAGGCAACGGCCAAGGCTGCGACTCCGCCTTCCAGTGCGGCCACCCGCTGTTCCAGTACACCTTGTGTGGGATTGGTCAGGCGTCCGTAAATGTTTCCACCCTCTTCCAGACTGAAACGGGCGGCTGCATGAGCCGAATCTTGGAATACATACGAAGTGGTCTGATAAATAGGTACAGCCCGTGCATCGGTAGCCGGATCTGGCGTTTCTTGTCCTACGTGTAGTTGGAGTGTTTCGAAGTGTAGCTTAGTCTTTTCCATTGCTGTGAGTTTTTAGAGGTTTTAAATACAATGCAAAAGTAGTTCTGATGGACATATCCTCCAATATATACGGGAAATATGGAAAATTCATCTATCAAGTGCTGTTGTAAAAGAAAAAACAATTAGTTTTGTATGTATAAAATGAACTTTGATAGAATAAAATTCTTATGACCGAAAGATTGGATAAAGTAGATTTGCAGATTCTCCGCACATTGCAGGAGAATGCCCGGTTGACTACCAAGGAACTGGCGGCACAAGTCAGTCTGTCGTCCACGCCCGTATTCGAGCGTTTGAAAAGACTGGAGCGGGAAGGATACATCAAGAAATACATTGCTGTGCTCGATGCCGACAAGTTAAATCAGGGGTTTGTGGTGTTCTGCAACGTGAAGTTGCGTCGGATGAACAAGGACATCGCCATGGAGTTTACCCGTATCATCCAGCAGATACCGGAGGTGACGGAGTGTTACAACATTTCAGGAAGCTATGATTACCTGTTGAAAATCCATGCCCCAAACATGAAGTACTATCAGGAGTTTATCATTAATGTATTAGGAACGGTCGACAGTCTGGGTTCGTTGGAAAGCATGTTTGTGATGGATGAAGTGAAGCACGACTACGGACTTCATATTTAAGCTTCTGTATGGTTTACTGCTCTTTTATTCTATAATCGGAGTTCTGAATAGAATATTATTCTATTTTGAGGCGTGTTTTATGGGCTAAACAATCCCTTTTTTCTAAATATTCTTTGAATGTTGGTGGATAAATCAATTGCTTGTATCTTTGTCGCAATCAATTAACAAATGCACGATGAAAGTAATAGATTTAATCAAGAATAGTAAGGAACCGATATTTTCCTTTGAGATTTTGCCACCTTTGAAAGGAAACAGCATACAAAAAGTATATCACGTCATCGACAAGTTGCGTGAGTTTGACCCCAAGTACATCAACATCACGGCTCACCACAGTGAGATTGTGTATCTGCCGCAACCCGATGGTAACCTGAAGAAGACCACGGTCCGGAAACGTCCGGGTACAGTGGCCATCGCAGCAGCCATTCAGAACAAGTACGGCATTCAGGCGGTGCCTCATATTATCTGTAAGGGATTTACCAAGGAAGAAACGGAATATGCTTTGCTCGACTTGAACTTTTTAGGCATTACCAATCTGTTGTTGCTGAGAGGCGACTCCAAACCGTTGGACATTGCAGCGAAGGACTTGTATCTATACAACGAACATGCTACCGACTTGCAGCAGCAGGTGAATCGTTTTAATCAGGGTATTTCGCTGGACGGTTCGAAAATTGAAGGCATTGAGACTCCTTTCTCTTATGGCATGGCCTGCTATCCGGAGAAGCATGAAGAAGCGCCCAACATGGAATCAGACTTGTTTTACTTGAAAGAGAAAGTACGCAACGGGGCCGATTACGTGGTGACACAGATGTTCTTTGACAACGAGAAATACTATGCTTTTGTCGACCGTTGCCGGCAGGAAGGCATTGAGGTACCTATCATTCCGGGTATCAAGCCGGTCGTATTCAAGAACCAGTTGAATGTGTTGCCTAAAGTGTTCCGCACCGATATACCGGAAGCCTTTGCTTCAGAACTCCGCAAATGTGAGAATGACGATGAAGTGAAGGCGGTAGGAGTGGAATGGTGCAAGGCCCAGTGCAAAGACTTGCTGGCACATGGGGTCCCCGGCCTGCATTTCTATACCTTTATGGCTTCCGACAGTGTATATAAAGTAGCCAAAGAGATTTATTGATCTCTTTGACCTTTGTTGAGGGCAATCCTTCTTAACCGGATGCGCAGATTGGATAATTCTGCATCAGTATGCGGGGAAGAAGGATTGTGTGGTTTTAATACAAGGCTATGATCTTTTCCGTTCAAGGCATCTGGAAGCACCACATCCTGACGGTAGACCTTTTGCTCTTCGGCTGGGCGCAACAGGTAGGTTGCCTGAGTTTCGAATCGGTTGTAAGAGCGAAGAATGACCACATTCTTTCCTTTTTCAAGAGGAAGAAGTACTTTTTCAGTACGGAACTTCGTACGGTATGGATTCAAGTGTTTGGCAATCAATTTTCCGTTTACGTAGATTTCCATACCGTTTCCAGCTCCTACTTCTGCCAGCACATATTGTGAACGGGGGGCTTCGATTTCTCGCAGAATATAGTAGCTCGCAAACTGAGGACAATCGAGTGTACCTTCTTCTTTTGTTTGTTTCCAGGCTTTACCGGTAAGGGGAGAGTGCTGCAGGTTGGCAGATAAGGAGTCTTTGGCATGGAAAATTCCGTTTCCAGGTCCGCATACATAGGTTTCTCCCCATGTGGGGCTTGAGAGTGAATTTATTTTTTGTTCTTTACCTTTGTTTAAAGTGACGTGATAAGTCTTTCCGTCAAGGGTCAAATCAATTTCACGTCCTGCTTCCTGGGAGGTATAAACCACTTCCAACTGCTTTAAAAGCAGTTGTTCAAAGTTCCAGCTATAACCGATGACACTCCGGTAGTTGGTGTAATAGTCAAAGCAGGAATAGCTGTATTGTGGAGTCGCATTCTGCGCAGTCAGTATTATGCTTCTGACCGTATTCCCGGGCAACGGTTCAATTTTCTTGTCGAAATCAAGTGTCAGTACATGAATCTGTTTGTCCTTATAGGCTGAGGCCGGTATGGTGAGCACCACTTCATCTCCATATTGCAGGTAAGTAGCCATTTTCCCGTCTCCTTTTTGCAAGACATATCCCGGCATCTGGAAGGTAATTTTTCCTTCTTTCGGATAAGTGCCTGAAAGGAACAGATATAAGTGGTTGTCTTTGCGGGTCACTGCTCCCCAGTCAAATTCTTGCTGGAATGGAGATGCTTCTGTTTGATATACAGCGTAACCATAACGAGAAAGCCAGTTGCCCATTTGTTCCAGTACTTTTTTTTCAAAATCAACCACTTCGCCGTTTCCTTTAGGGCCGATGTTGAGCAAATAGTTTCCTCCTCTGGAAACTACGTTAATCAAACTGAGAATTTTCTCCCGTACTTTGTCTTCCACCTTGCCGCGTTCCTGCCAGGAGCGGTAGCCCCAAGTCTCATTGAACATGGAAGCGGCGCTTTGCCAAGGAGCATGCAGTGTTTTTTCCGGATAGTCATTGTCGGCCATTACACAAAAATCGTACTGGTCGTTTCCCAGTCGTCCGCTGACCATGCAGTCGGGTTGGTACTGGTGAACCATTTCGTAAAGTTCTTTACTTTGTGCAGGAGTGTTGGAACCCATGTCGAACCAAAGCTCTGAGATAGTTCCGTAGCGAGTCAGCAGCTCCTTCAACTGTTGCTTGGTATAATTGTGGTGAGCTTCCGTAATGAAATCCGCATTATGTGGTGACATGGGCGAAGCATACGGATAGTGCCAGTCGATGAGTGAAAAGTATAGTCCGAACCGTAACCCTTGTCGGCGGGCTGCTTCTGCCAATTCTTTGACGAAATCCCGTTTGCAAGGGCTGGCATCGTATGAATTGAACGGAGTGGTGGCGGTTTTGAACAGGCAGAATCCATCGTGGTGCTTGCTGGTAAAGATAATGGAGTGCATACCTGCCTTCTTGGCCAGCAAGGCGATAGAGTCTGCATTGAACGCAGTGGGATTAAACTCACTGGCTAATTTTTCGTATTCCTCTTGAGGTATTTGTGCAAAAGCCCGAATCTGTTCACTGTATCCATCTTGAATTTGTTTATGGTTCCAAACTCCTCCCAGTTGTGAATAAAGTCCAAAATGGATGAACATGGAAAACTTATCTCCGTGCCATTGCTGGAAAGCTTGTGGAGAAACTTGGCCTTTCACTCCCAGACCGATTACACACACTAATAAGGTGATAAATAGCTTTTTCATGGGCTTTGCTGAATTCGTTTAAGCAAAGATAAGGAGTTCTTTGTTTTTATAGTGCTTTTTTATGTAATTTTGCAGCCGATTTAAAAACCATTAAAAACAAGTTAAATTCAAATGAAAAAATTATTTCTTTTCGTTCTTCTCCTGTCTGCCTTTGTGGGAGGAGCCGTGGCGCAGAACATTCAGTTACACTACGACTTGGGACGTGCCTTGTACAAATCACTCGACGAACGTCCTTGGGTAACCACTACGGTCGAAATGTTCAAGGCCGACAATTGGGGAAGCACGTATTTCTTTGTCGATATGGATTACACGGATAAGGGAGTGGCTTCAGCCTATTGGGAAATCAGTCGAGAACTGAAATTCTGGAAAGCTCCTTTTTCTGCACACGTAGAATATAATGGTGGTTTAAATTATATCAATAATGCGTTCTTGGGAGGTGCCACTTATTCTTGGAACAACAGTGACTTCTCAAAGACTTTTGGTATTCAGGTGCTCTATAAATACATCCAGAAGAATGCGAAGCCCCACAATTTCCAGTTGACGGGTACGTGGACGCTGAATTTCTGGCAGGAAAAATTTACGTTTAGCGGATTTGCCGACTTTTGGCGAGAGAAACATACCGATGTAAATGGTCAGAATCACAATTTTGTTTTCATCAGTGAGCCGCAGTTTTGGATTAACCTGAACAAATTCAAGCACGTGAACGACAATCTGAACCTGAGTGTGGGTTCGGAATGGGAGTTGAGTACCAATTTTGCTACTCGAGACGGTTTCTATTTCATTCCGACACTGGCCATGAAATGGAGTTTCTGATAAGGAAATAGACTTAAAGCAATTATACAATGAAAATGCTGGAAAAATTATTTGGTTTTAATCCCCGGGAAACCCGTGTACGCACGGAAATCCTGGCAGGTATTACCACCTTTTTGACCATGGCCTATATTCTGGCGGTCAATCCGAATATCCTGTCGGCTACGGGGATGGACAAAGGAGCCTTGTTTACGACGACGGTCGTGGCTTCTGCTTTTGCCACCTTGTTGATGGCCTTGTATGCGAAACTTCCTTTCGGACTGGCTCCGGGGATGGGATTGAACGCGTTTTTTGCCTATACGGTATGTCTGACGCTGGGATATTCCTGGCAGTTTGCTCTGACGGCTGTGCTGCTGGAAGGTATTATCTTTATTCTCTTGACGATTACCAATCTGCGTGAAAAGATTGTGGATGCACTTCCGCTCACGCTTCGAAATGCCATTGGGGCAGGTATCGGTCTGTTTATCGCTTTCATCGGTTTGCAGAATGCCGGTATTATTGTAAACAACGATGCGACTTTGCTTTCACTGGGAGATATCACTTCAGGCTCTGCCTTACTGGGAATTATCGGCCTGCTGGTCACTTCTATCCTGCTGATTAAAAGAGTACGTGGTGCCTTGCTGATTGGTATCCTGCTGACTACCGTGATTGGCATTCCGATGGGGCAGACTCATCTGGATGGCGTATTCAGTACACCTCCTTCCATAGCTCCGATTTTCTGTCAGTTCCAGTGGGAACATATCTTCACCAAGGAAATGGTCATTGTCGTTTTCACTTTCCTGTTTGTGGATATGTTTGATACCATTGGTACTTTGGTGGGTGTAACCACAAAGGCAGGTATGGTGACAAAAGACGGAAAGATTCCTCATTTGAAGCAGGCTTTCTTGGTAGATGCGGTAGGTACGACAGCTGGAGCCGTATTGGGAACTAGTACCATTACAACTTTCGTGGAGAGTGCTTCCGGAGTGGGAGAAGGCGGACGTAGCGGACTGACTTCGTTTGTGACAGCTGTTTGCTTCCTGTTGTCTTTGTTTTTGGCTCCTTTCTTCCTGGCTGTTCCGGGAGCTGCTACGGCTCCGGTACTGATTTTGGTGGGACTGATGATGATGTCTTCCGTCAAGAAGGTAGATTTTCTGGATTATTCCGAGGCCATTCCGGCTTTCATCTGTATCATCTTCATGCCGTTGGCTTATAGTATCTCCGATGGTATTGTGCTTGGAATGATCAGTTATGTCTTGATTAACTTGTTGTGCGGACATACCAAGAAACTGACGCCGGCCATGTACATCTTGTCGGTCATCTTTGTCTTTAAGTTCTTCTTGTAAGCTTAATCTATCCTGATAGATAACGGAAATACCGATGTAACAAGTATCGGTATTTCCGTTTTTTTATGTACAAAATGTAATTGAATGTTGGTCATAAAAGGGATTTTTCTACCTTTGTTAAATGTAAATGTATTATATAATTAAACTTTTAAAATCTAAGGCATGAATGAATCTTTTTTAGAAGCACGACAAGTCACTAAACGCTATGCCAACCATACGGCATTGGAGGAGGTAAGCATTCAGGTTCCTAAGGGGCAAGTCTTTGGTTTGCTGGGGCCCAATGGGGCAGGGAAAACCACGCTGATTCGTATTATTAACCGTATTACGGCACCCGATGCGGGGGAAGTATGGTTTGATGGGCATCTTTCCCAGCCGCAGGATATTTATTCTATCGGTTATCTTCCGGAAGAACGGGGACTTTACAAGAAAATGAAAGTAGGGGAACAGGCTGTGTATCTGGCCCAACTGAAAGGATTGAGCCGTCAGGAAGCAAAAAAACGTCTGACCGACTGGTTCGATCGGTTTGACATTATGCCTTGGTGGAACAAGAAGCTGGAAGAACTTTCCAAAGGGATGCAGCAGAAGGTACAGTTTGTCATCACGGTACTCCACCGTCCTCCTTTGTTGATTTTCGATGAACCTTTTTCCGGTTTCGACCCGGTAAATGCCGAATTGTTGAAACGCGAAATCCTGAAACTGAAAGAAGAAGGGCATACGATTATTTTTTCTACTCATAATATGGCGTCCGTAGAAGAAATCTGTGACCATATTGCTTTGATTAATCATTCCCAGGTGGTGTTGCAGGGAGCTGTGCAAGACATACGTTCTCAGTATAAGAGCAATCAATATGAACTGACGGTACGGTCGGGCAATCCTTTGCCGGAATCGGATGCTTTTGAGGTGGTTGATAGTCAAGTCGTCGATGCGCAAACGGTCAGCTACAAATTGCGTAAGCTGACTTCCATCTCCAATTCGGAAATGTTGTCACTGATTGGCGCCCAAACCGAAATCATTCAGTTCTCAGAATGTATTCCTTCCATGAACGATATTTTTATCCGTACGGTAGAAGGTAAAATCTAATTAAATCTATTTCGCTATGAACAAGACTTGGATTATTATTCAACGTGAATTTATAAATCGAGTGAGCAAGAAATCATTCATTTTGCTCACCATCCTGATGCCGTTTGTGTTTGCGGCACTTATTTTTGTTCCTTTATGGTTGTCTACCGTTAAGGGTGGTGACCAGAAACAGGTAGCGGTCATTGATGCCACCATGAAATACCTGCCTCAGTTCAAGGACGATGAATCCTGGCATTTTGTCGGTGTGCCTCAAATGGAGGCTTCTTTCCGCACAGATTCCAGTGCGTTTGAGGCTGTGGTGGAAATCAAGGCCGACCTGGCGGCTCATCCGGAAGCCGTGACCATTTATTCACGGAAAGAAGTGCCGAACAGCCTTTCTCGACTGGTAGGAGAGACACTTGATGAACAGGTACGCCAGGATAAACTGCTTCACTATGATATTCCACAGTTACCTTCCATCATGCAGGATATGAACCGTAAGCTGAATATCCGTACGGTGAAATGGAGTGACGACGGTACGGAAAGCGAATCGAATGCGGGAGCAGCCATGGCCGCCGGCATGGTATTGACTTTCCTTATTTATATGTTTGTAATGTCATACGGAGGTATGGTGATGCAAAGTGTGATGGAGGAAAAGACCAACCGCATTGTGGAAGTCATTGTGTCTTCTGTACGTCCTTTCCAGCTGATGATTGGAAAGATTGTGGGTATCGGGCTGGTAGGTGTGGCCCAGCTGGCCATTTGGATTCTGTTGATTGTGGTGTTGTTGGGCATTGCGGGTAGCTTGTCCGGCAGTTCCCCGGAGTTGATGGGAGAGGCTTCCGGGTTACTGGCTACACTTCACGGATTGAATTTAGCCAAAATGGGAGGCTTCTTTGTCTTGAACTTCATCGGGGGGTATCTGGTATATGCGTCTATCTTTGCGGCCATCGGGGCGGCCATCAACGGGCAGGAAGATTCCCAGCAGTTTATGACTCCGATTATTCTGTTGCTGATTTTTGCGCTGTATGCGGGTATCTATAGTTCCGATAATCCTGACGGACCGCTGGCTATCTGGTGCTCTATGATTCCGTTTACTTCTCCTATTGTCATGATGGTGCGTTTGCCTTTCGATGTACCGGTATGGGAAACCGTGCTGTCGGTGGTGATTTTGTATGCCGCTGCTTTCGGTATGATTTGGATAGCGGGAAAGATTTACCGGGTAGGTATTCTGATGTACGGCAAGAAACCTTCTTTCAAGGAAATGATTCGTTGGATTACGTATAAATGACTTTTCAGTACTTCCAGGGCAGTACCGTAGTACTTTCAAGGCAGTACTGCAGTACTTTCAGTGAAGTACTTTAGTACTGTTTAGGAAGTACTGATATTGCCTAAAGGGCTGTAAAGAGTTTCTTTTACATCAAGTTGAAAAAACAATGGAGGAAGTATAAAAAAAGCAGAGGCATCTCAAAATCTGAGACGCCTCTGCTTTTTTATAGAAATCCTTCTTTTATTCCTCTTCTGCTTCCAGCAATAGTTCCATTACCTGACAGGCCGATTTGGCAACGGAAGTACCCGGGCCAAAGATAGCCATTACGCCGGCTTTATACAGGAAGTCATAATCCTGTGCCGGGATGACACCTCCGGCAAAGACCAGAATGTCTTCACGTCCCAGACGCTTTAATTCGGCAATGATTTGCGGAATCAAGGTCTTGTGTCCGGCAGCCAGTGACGATACACCTACTGCATGTACGTCGTTTTCCACGGCTTCGCGGGCTGCTTCTTCCGGTGTCTGGAACAACGGTCCCATATCCACGTCGAAGCCACAGTCGGCAAATCCGGTTGCTACTACTTTGGCACCACGGTCGTGTCCGTCCTGTCCCATTTTGGCAATCATGACACGTGGACGGCGGCCTTCTTTCTTGGCAAATTCTTCGGTCAGTTCGCAAGCCCGTGCGAAATCTGCGTCTTTTTTACTTTCTGATGAATACACTCCTGATATGGTTCTGATAATTGCTTTATAACGTCCTACGACTTTTTCGCAGGCATCGGATATTTCTCCCAGGGTGGCCCGTACGCGCGCAGCTTCAACAGCCAGTTCCAGCAGGTTGCCCTTGCCGGTGCGTACGCATTCGGTGATAGCCTCCAGTGCCTTGTCCACCTCGGCCTGATTACGCCCTTCTTTCAGGCGACGCAGGTTTTCAATCTGTTCCTGACGTACGGCGGTGTTGTCCACTTCCAGAATGTCAATCGGGTCTTCCTTTTCCAAACGGTATTTGTTGGTTCCCACAATGGTCTGCTCGCCGGAGTCGATACGAGCCTGTGTGCGGGCAGCCGCTTCTTCGATACGCATCTTCGGAATACCTGTTTCGATGGCCTTGGCCATACCACCCAGTTTCTCAATTTCCTGAATGTGTTCCCATGCCTTGTGAGCCAGCTCGTTGGTCAGAGCTTCCACGTAGTATGAACCGCCCCACGGGTCTACGTTCTTGCAAATCTGTGTTTCTTCCTGAATGTAAATCTGCGTGTTTCGGGCGATACGGGCCGAGAAGTCCGTCGGCAAGGCGATGGCTTCATCCAGCGCGTTGGTATGCAGTGATTGCGTGTGTCCCAGTGCGGCAGCCATGGCCTCGATACAAGTACGTCCCACGTTGTTGAACGGGTCCTGTTCGGTCAGTGACCATCCGGAAGTCTGAGAGTGTGTACGCAGAGCCAGTGATTTCGGGTTCTTCGGATGGAACTGTTTTACAATCTTGGCCCACAGCATACGGGCGGCACGCATCTTGGCGATTTCCATGAAATGGTTCATACCGATGGCCCAGAAGAACGACAGACGGGGAGCAAAGGCATCGATGTCAATGCCGGCAGCTACTCCCGCACGAAGGTATTCCAATCCATCGGCCAAAGTATAAGCCAGTTCGATGTCGGCTGTAGCACCTGCTTCCTGCATGTGGTATCCCGAGATAGAGATGGAGTTGAATTTCGGCATCTTCTGAGATGTGTATTCAAAGATGTCGGAAATAATCTTCATGGAGAAGGCAGGCGGATAAATATAGGTGTTGCGCACCATGAATTCCTTCAGAATATCGTTCTGGATGGTTCCGGCCATTTCTTCCAGTTTGGCACCCTGTTCCAGTCCTGCATTGATGTAGAACGCCATGATGGGAAGTACCGCCCCGTTCATGGTCATGGATACAGACATCTTGTTCAAGGGAATACCATCGAAAAGCACTTTCATGTTTTCCAATGAGCAGATAGACACACCGGCCTTACCTACATCGCCCACTACGCGCGGATGGTCCGGGTCGTAGCCTCGGTGAGTCGGAAGGTCGAAGGCGACCGACAGACCTTTCTGTCCGGAAGCCAGGTTACGACGGTAAAAGGCGTTGGATTCTTCTGCGGTAGAGAATCCGGCATACTGACGGATGGTCCACGGACGGAAGGTGTACATCATGGAGTATGGGCCACGAAGATAAGGAGGAATACCTGCTGCATAGTTCAGGTGTTCCATGCCCTCCAGGTCTTCCTTGGTATATACAGGCTTCACCTGAATCTGTTCAGGTGTTTTCCAGTTGGCGGTGATGCCATTCTCTTTCTGCCATTCCATACCGTTCTGCGGATGGAAACCGGCAAATATATCGATTTGTGTAAAATTCTGTCTCATAGTGTGCAATTCAAGATAAGAGTTTGCGGTTGTATTCGCGTAAAGTTTCCAGCACGTTGCAGCGTACATGGATGAAGTTCTCAATGCCGGCAGCTTTCAGTTCTTCCATGCAGGCCGGAGCACCTGCCACGATAAACATGGCACGTCCGTTGAGGGCCTTGAAGGCTGGAATGGCATATTCGGCATATTCATCGTCACTGGAGCAGAGCACCACGATGTCGGCTTGCGCCTTCATGGCTGCTTCGATACCTTCTTCAATGCTGGCAAATCCTAAGTTGTCGATGACCTGATACCCCGCACAAGCCAGGAAGTTGCAGGAGAACTGGGCACGGGCCTGACGCATGGCCAGGTTACCGATGGTCAGCATGAATGCCTTCGGACGTTTGCCGGAAGTTTCTGTTTCCAGGCGGAGAGCCTCGAACTCGCTGGCTGCACGTGCCGTCTGCAATTTAACCAGGGCTGTTTCCTCTTCTTCATGACCGCCGCATCCGCATTTCGTACATCCGTCCAGTGGGCGTTTGTCGCCGGCCAGTTCGTTGAAGTTCGGATATTGGTTGGTACCTAACAGAATCTCTTTCCGTTTGGATACCGCTTCGTGACGAGCCTTGTTACTCTGGTTCACGGCCTCCTGTACGCTGCCCGCTTTGACCGCTTGCAGCATGCCTCCCGCTTCTTCCACAGCCAGGAAAAGTTTCCAAGCCTCTTTCGCGATGGAGACAGTCAGGTTTTCAATATAATAAGAACCGGCAGCTGGGTCGACGATGCGGTTCAGATGAGATTCTTCTTTCAACAGCAGTTGCTGGTTGCGGGCGATACGTTCAGAGAAATCGTTCGGTGTTTCATAGGTCTTGTCAAACGGCGAAACGGTGATGGAGTTCACACCGGCGATGGCCGCACTCATGGCTTCCGTCTGCGTGCGGAGCAGGTTGACATGCGCATCGAACAGAGTGAGGTTGAAGTTGGAAGTTTCGGCATGGGCTACCATCTTGCAGGCGCAGTAGCAGGTACCGTCTGCTCCTGTATTTTTGCAGTCCGTGCGCGGACATTTCGGTTGGTATTGTTTCACGATGTCAGCCCACAACATGCGTGCCGCACGGAATTTGGCAATTTCCATGAAATAGTTGGAGGTGATGCCGAAATTGAATTTGATTTTCTTGGCAGCCAGTGCGGCGGGTACACCGGCTTCCACCAGCTGGTTGAGGTATTCATTTCCCCAAGCCAAGGCATATCCTAATTCCTGGTAAATATAGGCTCCAGCATTGTTCAGCTGTACCGAGTTGACGGCGATGCAACGGAAATGCGGATATCCGGCCAGTGTTTCCACCAGTTCCTTTCCGGTGGCGATGACCGCACTCACATCTTTTCCTTTCTGCATCATTTTACTGATGGGGTCGAAGTTCAGCGAGCCTTTCAGCTTCTCAGGTGCATAGCCTTTTTTCTGGAAATACGCTACCAGCAGTTGTGCCAGTTGCAGGGTATGGCGTTGGCAGGTAGAGAAGTTCAGTTCGATACACTCGCAGCAGATATCCTTCAGCAGAGTGTCGAGGTATTCAGCACTGAGTTCTTTGGCCTTAATCTGGAATCCGAGTGAATCGACTCCTTTATTCAATATGTCAAGGGCTTTTGCATTGGCTTCGGCAGCATCCTCCACCACAATGTCCTGACGGATAAACCACGTGTTGTCGTCTTTCTTTATACCTCTTATATATGGGTATTGTCCGGGAAGTCCTTCAGTGGTTTTTAGTCCTTCCAAATCTTCTTGACGGTAGAACGGCTTCACTTTGAAACCTTCGTTGGTTTTCCATACCAACTTTTTCTCAAAATCGGCTCCTTTCAGGTCGACCATGATTTTGTCCATCCATTCTTGGGTAGACACGGGCGGAAAATCTGAAAAGAGTTTTTCTTTACTATCTGCCATAGTGAATTAGTGTTTTTGTTGATATTCAGATTTAAAATTATAGTGTAGGTGAGTAACCTGCATGGGCAAATATACAAATTTTCCGGTTGTTTATCTTACATTCTTTCTTTTTTTACAGTCTTGAAAGCCTAAAAACGTGAAACTACCAGCATGATAGTTTTGGTACATGTTAAAGAAAAAAGTGTACATAAGATACTTATTCGGATTCTCTGTCAGGAAAAAAGAAAGAAAAGTTTGCCCTATTGTTTTTAATTGGTTACATTTGCCTTCCGAATAAAAAATTTAATAACTATGAATTGGCTACAAGATTTGTTTACAAATCCCAACTCTATAGCGCATATCGTGGCACTTTATGCTTTTGTGATTGCGGCGGGGGTGTTGTTGGGAAAAATTAAATTCTTCGGCATTTCGCTGGGAGTTACATTCGTCTTGTTTGTCGGAATCTTGGCAGGACACTTCGGGTTTACCGGAAATCCGGCTATTCTTTCTTTCGTACAAGACTTCGGACTGATTCTCTTTGTCTTCTGTATCGGACTTCAGGTCGGCCCTTCTTTCTTTTCTTCGTTTAAACGAGGGGGTATCACGCTTAATTTGCTGGCGGTGGGAATTGTGGTGCTGAACATTGCCGTGGCACTGATTCTGTATTTTGCCTTGCAGGGAAGGGTTGATATTCCGATGATGGTGGGTATCCTTTGTGGAGCGGTGACCAATACCCCGGGACTTGGTGCGGCCAACGAAGCATTGCAGCAGTTGCATTACCAAGGCCCTGAAATCGCTATGGGATATGCTTGTGCTTACCCGCTGGGCGTGATGGGTATCATCCTTTCCATGATTCTTATCCGTTATATCTGCCGGGTAGACGTGAAGCAGGACAGTGATGAAATCCAGAAAGAAGAGGAGGCAAATCCACACATGAAACCTTATACCATTTCCCTGAAGGTTCAGAATGAGGCTCTGAGTGGCAAAACCTTGTCGCAGGTGCAAAACTTCCTGGCACGTGACTTTGTCTGTACACGTATCATTCAGGACGGACACATGATTACGCCAAATGCCAATACAGTGCTTCGCTTGGGCGACCGTATGTTCGTGGTGTGTGCCGAAGATGATTCCGAGGCTATTATGGCTTTCATCGGTCCGAAGATTGAACAGGACTGGGATGTGACGAACCAGCAGGACAAACCGATGGTTTCCCGTCGTATTTTGGTGACGCAGCCGAACATCAACGGAAAGACTTTGGGAGAGCTTCACTTCAGCAGCATGTATGGGGTGAACGTGACCCGTGCCAACCGTTCGGGTATGGACTTGTTTGCGGCCCGTCAGCTTCGTTTGCAGGTGGGCGACCGTGTGATGGTGGTTGGTCCGCAGGATGCCATTGAACGGGTAGCTAACTTGTTGGGTAACCAGTTGCGCCGTCTGGACCATCCGAACATCGTGACTATCTTTGTGGGTATCCTCTGTGGTATCTTGTTCGGTAGTCTGCCGATTGCTATTCCGGGCATGCCGACTCCGGTGAAACTGGGTCTGGCCGGTGGTCCGCTGATTATTTCCATCCTGATTGGCCGTTTCGGTCATAAGGTAAAACTGGTCACCTATACTACAATGAGTGCTAACCTGATGCTACGTGAAGTGGGATTGGTACTCTTCCTGGCCAGTGTGGGAATCAAGGCAGGTGAGAACTTTGTGCAGATGGTCGTGGAAGGCGATGGCGTACTTTACGTCGGAATCGGTTTTCTGATTACCTTTATTCCATTGATTATTACGGGTATTATAGCTCGCTGGCATCATCGGGTGAACTATTTCACGCTAATGGGTTTGATTGCCGGTAGTAATACTGACCCTCCAGCCTTGGCTTATGCCAACCAGATTGCGGGAAACGACGCACCGGCCGTAGGTTATTCTACAGTATATCCGTTGGCTATGTTCTTGCGTATTCTGACCGCACAGTTGCTTGTTTTGCTGATGGCGGGATAATATAGTAGAATTAAAATAGAAAGAACGCCCTGAATCTGAAAAGGTTCGGGGCGTTCTTTTTGTAAATGCCAGTACATAAAGCGTTATTCTCCGTTTTGTTTTCTATGTTTCCCGATGGGAAAACGTACGTTTCCTACGGCGGAAACCTACGTTTCGCGGAAGGAAAACATACGTTTCCGCCATGGAAAACATAAAAAAGAGCAAAGCGTTTGCATAATAACTCTTTGGAAATAGTGGATTTACCTCGAATACTCACCGGGTGGGAAGTGGCTTGTTGACAAAATGTGGCCGGGCGAATGCACGGTGACTTTGTGTGGAAGTCCGGCTGCGGCTTTGTGCCTGCGTGCTTCGTGACTGGTCGAATGTGACAAACTCCTCGTAGTCAGGAGTACGGTTTTCTCCTCTTTCCATGACCATGTCGTAAATTGCTTTTCGTGACGGAGCGTTGAAGCCGCAGGTGTTGCTGTTCATCATGCTGTCTTCGGTGGGGCGATATGCTCCATACATATACGTACAGGCTCCTTCATAGATACCTATTTTTTCATCTTCGTAGCGGCTGTCGTTCAGGAAAGAGGTCCATAGTACAGCGCTTTCATCCTGGGTGAAATCTACATTTTGGGCCCATCCGTAACTTTGCAGTGTCTGCACTTGCTGGATTTCGGTAGAAGAAATTTTCCCATCGTAACTGTATTCGTCTTCCAACTTGGCAAATCCGTGTCCTACCGCTTCGTGCACAAGTACTTCTCGGAACATGTCGTTTTCCAGGTCCTCAATGATGGGGCAGTAGGATATGGCCAGTTCGCTCATCTGGTCGGAAGTGCTATATCCGAAATAAGTGGTCCCTGCATAAGCGGATGAATTGAGTATCACCACTGCCAGCGTTTCGGACAGGTCGAGCCCTTCTACACATTTCGCATATTCCATGACGGTTTCATCGTTGCCGAATACGAGGGTGCTTGAACCACCTTCCATTTGGCATCCGAAAGTAGTGCTGAGGCCATCAAATTTTGTGCTGCTGGAAACGGCTGTGACGGAATAGACATTGAAATAGTTGCGCAGGGATTTCAAAGGTTCTTCTGTGAACAGATTTTCCATGGCCTTGTTCATGACCTTGTCGTAGGTGCCGTCTGCTATTTCCGTATCCAAGAAACCGTCTCCCATGAGTACGATGGGAAGCCCTTTTCCTTCACTGGCCTGTTGGAGAGTCTGTACAGTTTTATCGGCTGAATAGTCGGTAGAGGTCGTGGCCCCTTTGCCATCTTGTATGATGGTGATGCTGTTTATCGGAAGGTCTTTGTAAGTATTCTGCGTATTCTTGTAGAAATTAATGTGAGCGATTCGTGGAGTTTCATTTGGGTTGGCTTGTGCAGTGATATTGAGTATATACTCTTGAACTGAGCGACTTTCCTCTTCTTCTTGTACGAGCCAGGAACTTGTTTTGTAGATTGACAATTCATCCGTACTTATGTTGGTGGTAAAATGGATTTGGAGCGGGGTTTCTTCTGCTCCCACATAGTAAATGGTCTGTTCGGGTTCTACATAGTCGGCCGCAGATTGGGTGACGGTGAGCGACTGGGTTAATCCGTCGGAGACAAGTTGAAGAATTGCGCTTCTGGATGTTTTTTCTTGGTTTGTACTATAGGCAGTCAGGGTTACTTCACAAGTACCAGCTTCTCCAGACGCGGGAGTCACACCCAGCCATTGGCTGTTTGTGGAAGCTTGCCACTCGCGGGTGCTGGTAAAACGAATTACAGTTTGAGAGTTTGCTGTGGCAGGCAAGGTAATCTCGTCCGTATCCGCTTGGAAAGAAAAATTAGGCTCTATTTCTTGTTCGGTACAACTGATGGCCAGAATGATGAAAACGAAAGATAATAGATACTGTTTCATGAAACATTGATATTTAAAGGGACGTATCGAATTTATGTCGTTACATGATGTTGGACAAATAAAATCTACAAAGTCGGATAAAAAATCTACGAATGTGGAGGAATGGGGTAGGAAGGCTTGCAGATTCAGGATTTTCTTAATACCTTGCAGAGAAAATAAACGGAAATTCCGGAGGTGAAATGAAGAGGTGGACACTGTGTCAAATAATCATAGGCGTGGTTGTACTATGCGGGGGATGGATGCTGCCGGTACAGACGTATGCTGTGGCGTCCGGAGAGTTTGCCGCATGGACAGGCGTCCGGGTGAATTGGCAGGTGGACAAGCGTCTGAAATTCAGGGGAACCTTTCAGGCAAGAACCCAACATGGGTTGAAAGAGATGGAACGGGAACGGCTGAATGTAGGGTTGAATTACCGGGTGCTTCCGCTGATGCAGTTGAAGGGATATTATGAACTGCAGTACCGTGACCGCGGAAAGGCGGGATGGAAAACAGGGCATCGCTATCAGGTAGGTTTTGTCGTATCCGGTCCTACAGGAGATTTCAAACTGGGCTGGAGGGAGTTGTTCCAGCATACATTTATCGGAGGTGGAAAAGAAGCCCAGCTCCGTTCCCGGTTGCAGGCCGTGTATGAGCCGGCAGACTGGCGTTTGCATCCTTACTTTTCGATAGAATCCTTTCAGCCGGTAGGTGGGGAGGCGTTCTTTTCGTTGCCTCGTGTGCGTTATCGCCCTGGAGTACAATGGATTTTGTCGCGGAGGACGATGCTGGACGTGTATTACTGTCGTCAGTATGATGTGAAGCGATGTCTGAATGTGTTAGGTATCAATTTGGAAATCACGTTATAAAGAAAGTATAAGATGAATTTTTTAGAATTAGTAAAGCTGCGTCATTCTGTGCGGAACTATGAATCGCGTGCGGTAGCGAAAGAAAAACTGGACTATGTGATGGAGTGTGTGCGCATGGCTCCTTCAGCCGTGAACTTCCAGCCGTGGAAGTTTGCAGTGGTGACGGACGAACCTCGTTTGTCACAGCTGAAAAAAGCCTATCCGAGAGAATGGATGGCCAATGTGCCTTGCCTCATTGTGGCCTGTGTGAATCATGAAGAATCATGGCACCGGAAGTCGGACGGGAAAGACCATGCCGACATTGATATTGCCATCGCCGTGGAACATCTTTGCCTGGCTGCTACGGAACAGGGTTTGGGTACCTGCTGGGTTTGTAATTTTGACGTTCCTCTATGCCGGGAAGTACTTCAGTTGCCCGCCCATATAGAGCCTGCGGTGTTGATTCCGGTGGGGTATTCAGCTGAACAGGAAATGTCAACTAAAAAACGCAAATCGCTGGAAGAAATTTTATTTTGATAGTGATTTAGCGGATTCGTAAACAAATTATCAAATATTTAACGAGTTTTAGCTACAATATTTGTTTGAAATTTCTACTTTTGGGACGCTCTTTGGGAGGTATTTCCTGGAGAGCGCCTTTTTATATACATTCAAATTAATTAAAAGATGGAAAACTTTGAACTGGGATTATTGCTGATGGTGGTTGGAATGGTCACTGTCTTTGTAATTCTGCTCATCGTTATCTGGTTGAGTAAACTTTTGATTTCCGTCGTCAACAAGGTAGCTCCAGAGGAGGCTCCCAAAAAGAAAAACACTTCATCGGGAGCATCTACAGATGCAGGGGCCATGGATGCCATCAAGGCAGCCGTTGATATTCTGACAGCCGGAAAAGGCCAGGTGATAAAGGTAGAAAAATTGCAGTAGTCCATTAGAAAAACACGCATGTAAAATCATGGAACAGAAAGAAGTCAAATTTAGTTTGGTTTTCCGCGATATGTGGCAGAGTGCCGGGAAATACGTACCGCGTGTAGACCAGTTGGTAAAGGTAGCCCCAGCCATTATTGAAATGGGGTGTTTTGCCCGTGTAGAGACAAACGGGGGAGGTTTTGAACAAGTTAACCTGTTGTTCGGGGAGAATCCGAACAAGGCAGTCCGCGAGTGGACGAAGCCTTTTCACGAAGCCGGCATTCAGACGCACATGCTCGACCGTGCGTTGAACGGTTTGCGAATGAGTCCGGTACCCGCCGATGTACGAAAATTGTTCTATAAAGTCAAGAAAGCACAAGGTACAGATATTACCCGTACATTCTGCGGACTGAATGATGTGCGCAACATTATTCCTTCTATCGGTTATGCGCACGATGCCGGCATGATTTCTCAGTGCTGTCTTTGCATCACTTATTCTCCGATTCATACTGTAGAATATTACCTGGATATGGCCAAGAAGCTGATTGATGCAGGATGCGATGAAATCTGTATCAAGGATATGGCAGGTATTGGCCGTCCGGTATTCTTGGGCAAGCTGGTAGCCGGTATCAAGAAGATTAAAGATATCACGATTCAGTATCACTCACATGCGGGACCGGGTTTCAACATGGCTTCTATCCTGGAAGTTTGTAAGGCAGGTTGCGATTACGTGGACGTAGGCATGGATCCGTTGTCTTGGGGTACAGGACATGCAGATGTCATCAGTGTACAGGCCATGCTGAAAGATGCGGGCTTCAAAGTGCCTGAAATCAATATGCAGGCTTACATGAAGGTTCGTTCATTGATTCAGGAATTCATGGACGACTTTTTGGGCTTGTACATCAGTCCGAGAAACCGTCTGATGAACTCTCTGTTGATTGGACCGGGACTGCCGGGCGGTATGATGGGTAGCTTGATGGCCGACTTGGATACGAACTTGGAATCTATTAACAAATATAAGGCAAAACGAAACCTGCCGTTCATGACTCAGGATGAGCTGCTGATCAAGCTGTTCGACGAAGTAGCTTACGTATGGCCGCGTGTCGGTTATCCGTGTCTGGTAACTCCGTTCAGTCAGTATGTAAAGAACCTGGCCATGATGAACGTCATCCAGATGGAAAAAGGCAAGGAACGCTGGGGTATGATTGCCGACGATATCTGGGACATGATTTTGGGCAAGGCCGGACAATTGCCGGGCAAGCTGGCTCCTGAAATCGTAGAAAAGGCAGAGCGTGAAGGACGTAAGTTCTTTACAGGTAATCCGCAGGACAACTATCCGGACCAGTTGGAGAAATATCGCCAGATGATGTGGGAAAAGAAATGGGATACCGGACAGGACGACGAAGAACTCTTCGAATATGCCATGCATCCAGCTCAGTATGAAGCCTACAAGAGTGGAAAGGCTAAGGCTGACTTCCTGGAAGACGTGAAGAAACGTCGTGAAGCCAAGGAAGAAGTCCACATGGCCAACGACCAGACCAAGGTATTGACGGTAGACGTTAACGGACAGGCTTATCGGGTAACCGTTGCCTTCGGTGATGTCAATCCGGCGAAACTGGCAGGGCAGGCAGGTGCTGAAGCCGCTCCGGCAGCTCAGGTGCCGGCTGGTGAAGGAAAAGAAGTTCTTTCTCCGCTGGAAGGTAAATTCTTCCTGACCAAAGGTGCCCAGGAAACTCCGCTGAAAGTGGGCGACAAGGTGAACAAGGGAGATGTGATTTGCTACGTGGAGGCAATGAAGACTTACAATGCCATCCGGGCAGAATTTAGTGGAACGATTACCGCTATTTGTGTAAATTCCGGTGATTCCGTATCAGAAGATGACGTATTAATGAAGATTTTGTGATGGAAGATATATTAGAAAGATTATATGATATGACCGCTTTCAGCAACATTGCTGCTGACCCGCGGTTTCTCATCATGTATGCCATCGCTTTCGTCCTGCTCTATCTGGGTATCAAGAAACAGTATGAACCGCTGTTGCTGGTGCCTATCGCTTTCGGTGTGTTGCTGGCCAACTTCCCGGGAGGCGACATGGGAGTCGTGCAGGCCGACGAGAACGGAATGGTCATGGTGAACGGTGTGATGAAGAACATCTGGGAAATGCCGCTGCATGAAATTGCGCACGACCTGGGACTGATGAACTTCATTTATTATATGTTGATTAAGACAGGATTCCTGCCGCCGATTATTTTCATGGGTGTAGGTGCGCTGACCGACTTTGGTCCGATGTTGCGTAATCTTCGTCTTTCTATCTTCGGCGCGGCTGCCCAGCTGGGTATTTTTGCCGTACTGCTGGTTTCTATCCTGATGGGTTTCACTCCGAGAGAAGCTGCTTCTCTGGGTATCATCGGTGGTGCCGACGGTCCGACAGCTATCTTTACCACTATTAAGCTGGCTCCTCATTTGCTGGGTCCGATTGCCATTGCGGCTTATTCCTACATGGCTCTGGTCCCGGTTATCGTGCCGCTGGTGGTACGTATCTGGTGTACGAAGAAGGAATTGTCCATCAATATGAAGGAACAGGAAAAGAAATATCCTTCAAAGACAGAAATCAAGAACCTGCGTGTACTGAAAATCATTTTCCCGATTGCATGTACTACGATTGTGGCTTTGTTCGTGCCGAGTGCAGTGCCTTTGATTGGTATGCTGATGTTCGGTAACCTGGTGAAGGAAATCGGTAGCAACACTTCCCGTTTGTTCGATGCCGCTTCCAACAGCATCATGAATGCGGCTACTATCTTCCTGGGTATTTCTGTAGGAGCAACCATGACAACCGATGCCTTCCTGAACTGGACAACCATCGGTATCGTGATTGGTGGTTTCCTGGCTTTCGCTTTGTCTATCTCTGGTGGTATCTTGTTTGTGAAGGTGGTCAACCTCTTCACCAAGAAGAAAATCAATCCGCTGATTGGTGCTACCGGATTGAGTGCTGTGCCGATGGCCAGCCGTGTAGCCAATGAAATTGCCTTGAAATATGACCCGAAGAACCACGTGCTGCAATATTGCATGGCAAGTAATATTTCCGGTGTAATCGGTTCTGCCGTAGCAGCCGGTGTGCTGATTTCCTTCCTCGGATAATCTGGGTGGAACTTCAGTAAAATAAAAAAGGATTGCAAAGTGAAAGAGTCGCTTTGCAATCCTTTTTTGTTATGGATATCCTGAAGAGGAGGGTTCAATCTGCTTTTTTCTGCAAATGGTTGTGGATGACGGTGAGGAAGTCTTTGCCGTATCTTTCTTTCTTGAACTCACCGATGCCGCTGATTTCACCGAACTCTTCTATGCTTTGGGGTTTCTTGAACGCCAGCAGATGCAAGGTCTTGTCTGATAAGACGATGTAGGCAGGAATAGCCAGCTGGTCAGCCAGGTCTTTCCGGAGCAAACGGAGCTTTTCAAACAGTTCTGCATCTTCTTCTTCAAAGACGGTAGAGGAGAACATGGGTACGGGAGCCGCCGCTTTGTGACCTTTTGCCGAGGTTTTCTTGCTGTGCGATTCCTCCCGTTTGATGACCACCAGTGGGGCACGTTCTTTTCCGAAGAGGACCTTTTTCCCAGAGGGGGTAATTTTCAGGTGATTGTTTTCGTTGTAGGCAATTTCAAAATATCCGAGGTTCAGCATCTGGAGCAGGTAATCTTGCCAGTCCTTTCCAGGTACATCGCGACCTACGCCATACGTCTTCAGTTTGTCGTAGCCTTTTTCAAGGACTTCGGAAGAGGCGTAACCTTTCAGAATGTCAATGAGCGTACGGGTACCGATTTGTTGGTCGGTACGGGCTATGGCACTCAGGGCTTTTTGTACGATGATGGTACCGTCAAAGCGTTCCGGCGGATTTTTGCACACATCGCAGTTGCCACAATCGTGGTCCATGGTCTCTCCAAAGTAGTTCAGCAGGATTCTGCGGCGGCAGATGTCGGATTCCGCATACTGCTGCATGCGGTTCAGTTTTTCCAGGTTGATGCTTTGCTGATGGCTTTCGGCGGCAAAGCGCGACAAGAGGATGATGTCGCTGAAGGAATAGAACAGCAAGGTCTCGCTGGGAAGTCCGTCGCGTCCTGCCCGTCCGATTTCCTGGTAAAAGTTCTCAATGCTTTTGGGAAGATTGTAGTGGATGACCCATCTGACATTCGACTTGTCAATTCCCATGCCGAAAGCAATGGTGGCGCAGATAATCTGTATGCGGTCGTTGATGAAATCATCCTGCATCATTTCCCGCTGTTCGTTCGATAATCCTGCATGGTAGACTCCTACATCGAATCCTTCGTTTTCAAGGAGGCTGGCTACCTTTTCTGTCCCGTTGCGGCTCATGCAGTAGATGATGCCGCTTTCGTTCCGGTGGCGTCGCAAGAATTTGACAATGGTTTTTATTTTTTCTTTCTGCGGATAGCCTCGTTTCACCTCCAGACTCAGGTTCGGACGGTCAAAGGAAGAAATGAAGATTTCCGGATTGCGCATTTCCAGTTGCTGTATGATGTCTTCACGGGTAATCTTGTCGGCCGTGGCAGTCAAGGCCACTACCGGCACGTGGGGGAAGAAACGTCGGATGTTCTTCAATTGGGTATATTCCGGACGGAAGTCATGTCCCCAGTGAGAAATACAATGCGCCTCGTCGATGGCGAACAGGGAGATGTTGATGTCGCGCAGCAGATAGTTCATTTCAGACATCAGTCTTTCGGGCGATATATAAAGCAGTTTGACTCTTCCTTGTACGCATTCAAAGTAAAGTTGGGCGTTGGTCGCGTCGTCGTTGGTACTGTTTAACGCACGGGCTACGATACCGTTGGCTTGTAAGGATTCCACCTGGTCTTTCATGAGAGATATCAGTGGAGAAACCACAATGGCGGTTCCTTCCATCAGGAGTGCCGGAAGTTGGTAACACATGGATTTTCCGCCTCCGGTGGGCATAAGTACCAGTGTGTCTTTCTTTTGCAGTATAGTGGAAATGATTTGTTCTTGAAGCGGACGGAAAGAAGTATACCCAAAATAAGATTTGAGCGTTTTCAGCATTTTTTCTCTCATGATTCTAAATTTAGATACAAAGATAGGTAAAAAATTAGAGACTTGCCGCTTTCTCTTATTTTTGTCCGGAGGTGAAGTTTTTTGGTAAACTTTTCGGGGGGATTGTTGTGAGATTGAAAAACTTCTGCGATTTTTGTATAATTATGTACGAACGAACAATGCTTGTTAAAATAAATCAGGAATGAGTACAAAAGAAAAATTCGATTATATCGTAGAACAATTTGCCGATCTGCAATTGTTGCGCTATTGTGTGGCCGGTTTTGAGCACCTGTCTTTAAGGCAGAAAGAACTGGTGTATTATTTGTCACAAGCCGCATTGGAGGGAAGAGACATCCTGTTTGATCAGAACGGAAAGTATAATCTGCAAATCCGGAAATTGCTGGAAGTGGTTTATACCACTTATTCGGGCGACAAGAATGATAAAGAGTTCCAAGGACTGGAAGTCTATTTGGAACGGGTTTGGTTTTCCAGTGGCATATACCATCATTATGCCTGTGATAAGTTTGTGCCGGGTTTTTCGCCGGAATTCTTACGGAAATGGATTGACAAAGTGGATGTGTCACAGCTTCCATTGAGGGCTGGACAATCGGTGGAGGACATGTGTCAGGAGTTGTTCCCGGTGATATTTGATCCGAAAGTCATGCCTAAACGGGTGAATCAGGCGGATGGGGAAGACCTGGTGGTGACTTCAGCAGCCAACTATTATGAAGGGGTGACGCAGCAGGAAGCTGAACAGTTTTATGCACAGCAGAAGTCGCAGGGAGATTTGCATCCGGTGATGTATGGAATGAACAGCCGTCTGGTGAAGAAAGAGGGTGTCTTGCAGGAAGAAGTATGGAAACTGGATGGAATGTATGGGGAAGCCATTGAAAAGATTATTGCCTGGCTGGAAAAAGCGGAAAAGGTGGCAGAGAACGATTCACAGCGCGAGGTGATTCGACTGTTGGTGGATTTCTATCGTACCGGCGACCTGAAAGTGTTTGATGCGTACTCAATTGCTTGGCTGAAAGATACGGACTCGAAGGTGGATTTCGTCAACGGATTTATTGAAAACTACGGCGATCCGCTGGGTATGAAGGCCAGCTGGGAGTCTATCGTCAATTTCAAGGATGAGGAAGCTACCCGGCGTACAGAAATCATCAGCCAGCATGCTCAATGGTTTGAAGATCATTCTCCGGTGTCTCCTTCTTTCAAGAAAGAGGTGGTAAAGGGAGTTTCAGCTAAGGTGATTACGGCTGCAATGCTGGGCGGCGATTTGTATCCGAGTTCGGCCATTGGCATCAATCTGCCTAATTCCAACTGGATTCGTAGTGTGCATGGTTCTAAGTCGGTGACGATTGGAAACCTTACGGATGCTTATAATAAGGCTGCCAAAGGCAATGGTTTCCGCGATGAGTTTGTGTACAGTCAGGCGGAAAAGGACTTGCTCGAGAAATATGCCGACATTACTGGTGACCTTCATACCGACCTGCACGAATGTGTAGGGCATGGCTCCGGCAAATTGTTGCCGGGAGTAGATCCGGATGCCTTGAAAGCGTATGGTTCTACCATTGAAGAAGCCCGTGCCGATTTGTTCGGTTTGTATTATCTGCCTGACAAAAAGCTGGTGGAACTGGGGCTGACTCCTGATGAAGAAGCCTATAAAGCGGAATATTATGCGTATATGATGAACGGATTGCTTACCCAAATGGTGCGCATTGAACCGGGATGCGATCTGGAAGAGGCACACATGCGTAACCGTCAGTTGATTGCCCGTTGGGCCCTTGAAAACGGCAAGTCGATGAATGTGGTGGAACTGGTGCAAAAAGAAGGAAAGACGTATGTGAAAATCAATGATTATACTCAGTTGCGCAAATTGTTCGGCAGGTTGCTGAGCGAGATTCAGCGTATCAAGAGTGAAGGCGATTACGAAGTAGCTCGTACGTTGGTAGAAAAATATGCCGTGAAACTGGATGTGTCGCTTCACGAAGAAGTGCTGGCTCGTTACCGTGCCCTGCATCTGGCTCCTTACAAGGGATTTGTCAATCCGGTATATCGTCCGGAATACGATGCGGAAGGCCGGATTGTAGACGTGAAAGTAGATTATACAGAAGGTTATAAGGAGCAGATGCTTCGTTATGGCCGCGATTATTCTAATTTGAAAATTTGAAGATGACAGAAGCAGAAATACATGAAACGATAAGAGAAATCAAGTCAAAGTTCCGCTTGTTTATGAATGGAGTGATTTCTCAAAGTATGCGGGAGAAAGGATTTGATTATAAATTGAATTTTGGCATTGAATATCCCCGCATTAAAGAAATTGCAGCGGAGTATGAGCCCAATCATGAACTGGCTCAGGCATTGTGGAAGGAGAATATCCGTGAGTGTAAAATAATGGCAGGTTTGCTCCAGCCTGTAGAAACCTTTTATCGGGAGATTGCCGAGATATGGATAGAAGACATGCACTATCCGGAACTGGCTGAGTATACTGTAATGAATCTTTTCCAACGTTTGCCATACGCTTCAGAGGTTGTTTTCCCATGGATGGCCGACGAACGTGAATATTTTCAGCTTTGCGGGTATCTGTTGATGGCCCGTCTGCTGATGAAAGGATGGACATTGAACGAGCGGGCAGAGGAGGAATTTCTGGACCAGGCTTTTACCGTATTGGAAGGAGATTCAGATATGCGCAATGTGGCGGGAAAGGCGGTTTGTAAATTTGCCTTGCAGTCGAAAGCAAACGCACGTAAGGTACTCCGTATGTTGGGAAATCTTATAAAATCATCAAAGCCTGAGGTCCGTATGGTGGCTGAAGAATTAAAAAATGAGATAGAATATAGCCTGTAATCTTTCTAAATTACTCAAAAAAATATAACTTTGACCGCTGAACGATTATTGGGATGGAAGAGAATATAAAAGATACAGTCAAGCAAATCCTTACCGAGTATTTGCAGAAGAACGGACATCGGAAGACGCCAGAACGCTATGCCATACTGGAAACGATTTATTCCATCAAAGGACATTTTGATGTGGATGAGTTGTATAGTTATATGGCGGAAAAGGAAAAGTTCCGGGTGAGTCGTGCTACCCTGTATAATACCATCATTTTACTCATAGATGCTGGTCTGGTCATCAAGCACCAGTTTGGCAATACTTCCCAGTATGAACGCTCGTATAACAATGAAACCCATCATCACATGATTTGTACCAGCTGTGGAAAGGTGTCGGAGTTTGAAGACGAGAACCTGAAGCAGGCTATTGCGCAGACAAAACTGAAGGGATTTTATGCTTCGCATTACTCTTTATACATCTATGGCTTGTGCAATAAGTGCATGGCGGCGAAACGGAAGAAGAAATAATACCAAAGAATATATAAAACAAAAAGAATCATGAAAGTAGATGTTTTGCTAGGTTTACAGTGGGGCGACGAAGGAAAAGGCAAAGTAGTCGATGTGTTGACTCCCCGTTACGATGTGGTTGCCCGTTTTCAGGGAGGCCCGAACGCCGGACATACTCTTGAATTTGAAGGTCAGAAATATGTACTCCGTTCCATTCCTTCTGGAATTTTTCAGGGAGATAAAGTAAATATCATTGGTAATGGAGTAGTGCTTGACCCGGCCTTGTTTAAGGCGGAAGCGGAAGCATTGGAAGCAAGCGGTCACCCTTTGAAGGAACGTTTGCATATTTCCAAGAAGGCCCATCTGATTTTGCCTACTCACCGTATCCTGGATGCTGCATACGAAGCTGCCAAAGGTGCTTCTAAAGTGGGAACTACCGGAAAGGGTATTGGCCCGACTTATACAGATAAGGTGAGCCGTAACGGACTGCGTGTGGGAGATATCCTGCATAACTTCGAGGCTAAATATGCAGCTGCCAAAGCACGTCATGAAGCAATCCTGAAGAGCCTGAATTATGAATATGATATAACGGAACTTGAAAAACAGTGGATGGAAGGCATTGAATACCTTCGTCAGTTCCATTTGGTGGATAGTGAGCATGAAATCAATCGTCTGCTGAATGAAGGCAAGTCTGTACTTTGTGAAGGTGCTCAGGGTACCATGTTGGATGTAGACTTCGGTTCTTATCCGTTTGTCACTTCTTCCAATACCATCTGTGCCGGTGCTTGTACGGGTTTGGGATTAGGTCCTAACAAAATCGGTGAAGTGTATGGTATCATGAAAGCTTATTGTACACGTGTCGGTTCAGGTCCGTTCCCTACTGAACTTTTTGATGAAACCGGAAAGAAGATTCGTGACTTGGGACATGAATATGGAGCTGTAACGGGTCGTGAACGTCGTTGCGGATGGGTTGACTTGGTGGCATTGCGTTATGCTATTATGATCAATGGGGTTACTCAGTTGATTTTGATGAAGAGTGATGTTTTGGACGATTTCGATACCATCAAGGCTTGTGTGGCATACAAAGTCAATGGAGAGGAAATTGATTACTTCCCGTTCGATATTACAGAAGGAGTTGAACCTGTGTATGCAGAACTTCCGGGCTGGAAGACGGATATGACCAAGATGACCAGTGAAGATGAATTCCCCGAAGAATTCAATGCTTATATCACTTTCCTGGAAGAACAGTTGGGTACTCCGATAAAGATTGTGTCTGTAGGTCCTGACCGTGAACAGACAATTGAACGCTACGTGGATTGATTTATTTATCTGAATAAATTGGGAAAGCCATCCTTTTGAGGATGGCTTTTTTTGTTTCTTTTAATGAAACTGATTATCGCTTAATTCTTTTGTTGTTACTATCTTTTTGATAGATATAATTATCTATATGTCGTTTTTTGATTTTGTTTTTATTTCACGGATTTTTCTGTTATCTTTTGTTTATTCCATTTCTTTTTCTTACTGTTTATCCATCTGATTGCTGTATTAAAGGTGGATTGATATTCGTTTTTATTGTGTCTTTTTGGTGATTTTTATTATTTTTCTGTGATATTTTGTTGTTTATTAGATTAAATATATATCTTTGTGGTGTTGTTAATAGGTTTTAATATGTATTTATAATGTATTTTATTAACTAAACGAGGTTTATTCATGTTTAATCAAAGGAGGGATTTATGAAAAGGAAACTTACATTGATGCTGACCTTTCTGTTTGTATGGATGGGAGTAGCATGGTCACAAGGATTAACGGTGAAAGGTGTGGTGACTTCAGAAGAAGATGGGCTTCCTATTGTAGGAGCATCAGTGCTGGTGAAAGGTACTACCCAAGGAACCATCACCGATGTGGATGGTAATTTTGAGATTTCAGGTGTGAAGGCTGGAAGCAAGACCTTGATTGTTTCATTTGTGGGAATGAAAAGTCAGGAGGTAGCGATAAAGCCCAACATGAAGATTGTATTGCAGTCGGATACGGAAACCTTGGATGAGGTAGTGGTTACTGCAATGGGTATTTCAAGAGAGAAGAAAGCATTAGGATACGCCTTGCAAGAAGTAAAATCGGATGAAATTACTCAAGCCGCACCGTTGAATGTGGCTAATGCACTTTCAGGTAAGATTGCCGGAATACAGATTACTTCACAAGGTGGACAGGTTGGAGCCTCTCAAAATATTGTGATTCGTGGTAATTCTTCATTTGGAAACAATGCGCCTTTGATTGTGGTGGATGGGGTACCTGTGCAGAATGATAACGGAACAGGTTCATCTGTCAATTTGGGTTCAGGTTTGAACGATATTAATCCGGAAGATATTGAATCCATATCAGTATTGAAAGGTGGTTCGGCAGCCCTTTATGGTATGCGTGCTGGAAACGGTGTTATCCTTATCACAACCAAGTCGGGTAAAAAAGACAAAGGCGTACAAATCTCGTATGACGGAAGTTTTACGGTTGACCAGATTTACAACTTGCCAAAACTTCAGAACAAATACGGGCAAGGATATTACGGAAGTGAGTTTGACTGGAAAGAAGGAGGTTACAGCGATACTATGTCATACGCAGATTTTGCTGTACAGCATGGATTCTCCTACTACGACGGTATGGGAAATGGGGTGAATGATAATGCTGACGAGTCTTGGGGACCACGTTTGGATATCGGTCTGATGATTCCACAATTTAATAGCCCGGTTGTGAATGGTGTGCGCCAAGCTACTCCGTGGGTATCTCATCCGGACAATATCAAAGATTTCTTTGAAACGGGTTACTC
Source organism: uncultured Bacteroides sp. (assembly GCF_902472605.1). GTDB lineage: Bacteria > Bacteroidota > Bacteroidia > Bacteroidales > Bacteroidaceae > Phocaeicola. The sequence goes on along the minus strand of NZ_CABROP010000012.1, from coordinate 4,558 downwards.
ACAGAGCCACATGATTTCATTGACTACTTCCAATGAAAGATCATCCACTCGTGCTTCGTTGGGATACCGCGATCAGAAAGGTACTACACCCAACACAGACCAAAAACGTTACTCTATTGCCATAAACTCGAAGATGAGTGTAAACAAGTATCTTGACTTCGATTTGTCTGCAAACTTTGTCCGCACCAAGAGTGACAATCTTCCTGGAACCGGATACAGCGGTTCAAACGTACTGCAGTCTTTGCTGCAATGGCATGGACGTCAGATTGACATAGAGGATTTGAAGGCAAATTATGACCAGAAGGACGAGATGGGTAATTATACTCATTACAATTGGCAGCAGGCTTATGCCACGAACCCGTACTGGGTGCTGAACCATAACTTGAACAAATACACCCGTGACCGTTTCTATGGCAAGTCTTCTATTTTTATCAAGCCTACTGACTGGTTGAAGTTTGAAGGACGTCTTGGTTTTGATCACTTCGATTCAAATCAGTTGTCTAATATAGAATGGAGTGTGGATTATCCGGATGGATATTTCCGTAACTACGATCGTCGTACCACGGAAATCAATGCCGATTTCATCGCTTACTTCACCAAACAATTCGGTGACCTCAATGTGAATGCGTTAGCTGGAGCTAACTATCGTGATTATGCGTACGAAATTAATACAATAGGAGCTGACCAGTTGACCGTTCCCGGACTTTATACCGTAGCGAACGCAAAAGGAACAGCTTATACTGCACAGAACCATGAAACACGGCGTTCGAACTCTGTGTACGCCAATCTTTCATTGGGGTGGAAAAATCAGCTTTATGCAGATATCAGTGTACGTAACGACTGGGATTCTACCATTAAGGATGCGTTCTTCTATCCGTCATTTAGCGGTAGCTGGATTTTGACAGAAACACTTCCGATGCTGACCAGAGGGGGTATTCTCAATTTCCTGAAGCTTCGTGGTGGATGGGCTAAAATCGGTAATGCCACAGATCCATATGTATCTAACTCATATTATTCAGTAGTGTCTGCACCGTTTAACGGTACTACGCTTTACTACAATCCTACGACTTATCCTGCACGCGATCTGCGTCCTGAAATGATAAAGACATGGGAAGTCGGTCTTGAGGCAAGCTTGTTGGATAACCGTATTCACTTTGATGGAGCTTATTACCAGAAAGTTACTACCGATCAGATTGTGCAAGCTAATGTCGCAACTTCCACCGGTTATAGTTCTATGTATATCAATGCGGGTAAGGTAAGCAACAAAGGTGTTGAACTTCAGTTGTCAGCCGATATTTTCCGTAATCCAAAAGGATTCAGCTGGACTACCACATTAAACTGGGCAAAGGATAAAAGCCGTATCGACGAACTTTATACTGATCCTGTTACCGGACAGAAACTGGACGCTTATGAAATCGGAAGCAGCTGGAGCTGTACCAGCTATGCAATACCAGGTGAAAGCTGGGGAACACTTGTGGGAACAGGATATGTATATAATGACGATGGTTCCATTCGGGTAGAAAACGGAATGCCGGTATATGAAAGTGCACAAAAAATCGGAAATGTAAGTCCGGACTGGTTGGCTGGCTGGAGCAACGAATTTACCTACAAAGACTGGAGCTTCGGGTTCTTGCTTGACTTCCGCAAAGGGGGAGATGTTTACTCTATCTCACAGGCTTTTGGTACACAGACCGGTATATATGATTTTACTGCAGCGGGAGATATTCGTGAAAACGGTGTTATTGCAGGTAAGAATGTGTTGACCGACAAAGTGTTCAAGACAGCCGACGGTAAAATCAATGATGTGGCAGTGAATGCGGAAGACTTCTTCTATAACTTCTATACCATTTGTGAAATGTCAGTCTTTGATGGTTCTTACTTGAAGTTGCGTGAAGCACATCTTACTTATACCTTCCCTAAACAGTTGTTGAAGAATACATTCATCAAATCAGCGAAGATTTCACTGGTTGGAACAAACTTGGCACTGTTATGGGTACATAGTTCGAACCTCACTCACCTTGATCCGGAATCTACAACGGGTTCAAGCAATGGAGACGTAGGTTTTGAATCAAACTCTTACCCTCCTTCACGAAGCATTGGTTTAAAGTTAGGAGTGACATTCTGATAAAATTAATTTAAAAGGAACTGACTATATGAAAAGATATATTAAGAAAATCACCATGGCATTCATGGCTGGAGTTTTAATTTGGGGTGCTACCGGATGTACGAACTCGTTCGAGGAAATCAACCAAGACCCGGACAATGCAACCAATGTTCCAAATGGGAACCTTCTTGCTTATGTTATTTACTACACTTCCTATCGATTCAATGACCGCTGGTTTGCGATGGATGAGCCTATGACTTTCTGCGGTTATGCGGCAAAGATGAGTTACATCGATGAATCGCGTTACAGCTATCGTACAAATATACAAGATAGTAACTGGGAGTATGTATATCGTATCCTGAATAATGTGATGGATTTGCAGGGACGTGCCACGCCCGGTTCGAATCTTTTGAATGTGGCCAAAGTGATGGAAGTAACTGTCATGCAGGTCGCTACCGACAGATGGCGTGACGTTCCTTACAGCGATGCCGTAAAAATGAGTGAAGGTATTCTGACTCCTAAATACGATAAGCAGGAAGACATTTATCCGGCCTTGCTTGCGAAGTTGAAAGAAGCTGCCGATAGTTTTGCCAGCAACGAGGGAACTGATGATATCAGTGACGGTGACTTATTGTTTGGTGGGGATGTCACTAAATGGCAGAAGTATTGCAACTCACTGCGTCTTCGTTTGGCTATTCGCATATCTGAGGTTAGTCCTGAGCTGGCACAATCAACTGTGGAGGAAGTGTTGGGTGATCCTTCACGCTATCCGATTATGGACTCTAATGATGACAATGCATTCTTCTGGTGGCAGGGTTCCGATTCCAACTTTTTCGAACCGATAGCCGACCAGTATCGTACACGTAAAACGGAATATTGTGCGTCCGACGTGATGGTCGACAATTTGTTGGCGGCCGACGATCCCCGTATTGGCATTTATTTCACTCCTACGCCGGCAAGTCAAACGGAGGGTGATGATGATTATACCGATGGAACTCCTGTGTATAGAGGATATACTATCGGAGCTTCCTCAAATGCGGTTTCTAAATTATACTCGGTATGGAATTATAAATACGGGCAGGACTTAGGAGGATTTTCTCCTTGGATGCGTGTAGCCGAAGTGTATTTCCATATTGCTGAGGCTGCCATGCTGAACTATGATACTGGTAGTTACGCTACTGCGGCTGCCAACTATGAAAAAGCCGTGCGTTTTTCTATGGTTGAAAATGAAGTAAGTGATGCAGACGCAACCGAGTACCTGGAAAATGGAGGTAAATTTGACAACACGTTAAAGAAAATATGGTACGAAGAATGGGTCGCTATGTTTAAGCAGGCGATGGAAGGTTGGTCGTTGTACCGTCGTACGGGAGTTCCTGAAAACAACTATATTGCTCCGGGACGTCCTGCTCAGTACGCGAACCATAATGTGCCCCCATTGCGTTCGCCGTATCCTTCAACCGAACTAAATTTGAACGCGGCCAATAATGCACCTTATAATGCTGAAGTCGTGGATAACTTATGGGGTAAACCTATGTGGTGGGACACCAGAGAGGGTGTATATTAATCTACTCTTAAAGTTGACATTGGACTGAAGGGGGGATTATTTAAATAGACCCTGATGTATATGTCTCTCTTTTAATTTGCATTTTGAAGGGGTTTCTCAGTGATGAGAGGCCTCTTTTTTATTTTATGCAATTTGTTAATCACTTTGAATATGATTCCTTGAAGGTTAATATGTGTTGTAAAACATGGTTTTTCAGCTGTTTCTTTTGTGGTTTCAACCGGAATGTTTACTTTTGCACTGTGTTTTTCATAGTATTAGATTTAAGGTTAACAAAGGTTGGAGTTCAGCGGAACTCCTTTTTTTATGTCCGTAGGTGAGGTTTCCTTTTTTTCTGTTTGCTGAGCCGTTCTTTTATTTGTTCGTTTTTCTGTAAGTTTTCCTTCAAGCCGTTTCTTCTGTTTTTTCGTAAGCTTCTTCTTGTTCCTCCTTGTAAGCGTCCCGTTTGTTTTTCAAGCGCTTCGTTTTTTCCTCTTCAGGCGTGTCGTATTGAAGAAATGTCGGTGAGATAATCCTTTGTTGTATTTAGGTTTTCTATGTTTCCGTCCGGGGAGACGTATGTTTCCCTGCCGGGAAACGTACGTTTCCCACGGCGGAAACCTACGTTTCACGAGAGGAAAACATAGAAAATGTCGGGAGTCTCTGGAAAAAATGTGCCTGCGGTGTGAGTTTTATACATGCGCGTACACACGCCCGCGCGAAATACATAATGTAGTACCGTTTCCGTCCGTTTTTGAAAGCATCAAAAAACTTTCACCTGCAACCGCCTTGTTAACAGCGATTTACAAAAAATCTTCAAAAAATCCGCAAAAAAGTATTGCGTAAAAGTTGCAGAACCGGAAAAAGTGCGTACCTTTGCAACCGCTTTCGAGAGGGAGAGCCGCTGAGAATGA
>NZ_CABROP010000011.1:0-72447 GCF_902472605.1 uncultured Bacteroides sp. | reverse complement strand
GAGCGGAAAACGAGACTCGAACTCGCGACCCTAACCTTGGCAAGGTTATGCTCTACCAACTGAGCTATTTCCGCATCATTTCTACAACCGTTCATCATTTTCCCGATTGCGAGTGCAAAGGTAGTCCTTTTTTTGAAACTACCAAAACTATCGGGCATCTTTTTTGAAAAAAAGTGACATTTTTGAGTGAAGCCATTTCGCCGCCCCAAGGCACTCCTGCCGCATTTTCGAGCGGAAGAAGTTGGAAATGAAGACTTTTTGAGAGGCAAAAGAAAGCCTTTGCATCCTTCAAAAAAACGCAAGGACGTTTGAACGAAAACGTACTTGCGTTTCAATCCAAACGTCCTTGTGTTTTGACTCAAACGCACTTGCGTTTGAACTAAAACGCCTAAGCGTTTTCCAGCAAACGCTTAGACGTTTTTAAACAGGGTCAACACATCCGGTCACGATAGTCTTCATAATGGAAAGTACGATACACTTCCAGTTCGCCGTCGGTATGCAGAATGGCTATCGACGGATGGTGGATACCATTGAACATGTTCGTCTTGACCATGGTATAGTGAATCATGTCTTCAAACACAATCCGCTCACCCACCTGCAGCTCGTGGTCGAACTTCCAGCTTCCCATGTAGTCCCCGCTCAGACAACTGTTTCCGCCCAGGCGATACACATGCTCTTCTTTCGGAGCGGTTTTCACGGCATCAGCCGGCAACGACTCGGCATCACGCACCCGTGGCTGGTAAGGCATCTCCAGACAGTCGGGCATATGACAGGTGAAGCTGACATCGAGAATGGCTGTCCGTATGCCCCGGTTTTCTACCACATCGACTACAGAGGCTACCAGCGGACCTGTCTGCCAAGTGAAGGCCGAACCTGGTTCCAAAATGATTTGCAAGTGCGGATAACGTGATTTCAGTCCTTGCAGCAGGCGAATCAGGTGGTCCACATCGTAATCGGCCCGTGTCATCAGATGACCTCCCCCTAAATTCAGCCATTTCAGCTGCGGGAACCAGCGACTAAACTTCTCCTCAATATGCTGAAGCGTGCGCTCCAGTTCATAGGAACTCGATTCGCAATGGCAATGACAGTGGAACCCTTCGATTCCTTCCGGCAACTGATCCGGTAACTGATCGGCCGTCACTCCGAAACGGGTGCCCGGTGCACAAGGGTTATACAATTCCACCTCCACTTCCGAATATTCGGGATTGACACGGATACCGCAGGACACCGGTTCCGGATTCGCCTTGACCATCGGATAGAATCGTTCGTACTGTGACAGCGAGTTGAAGGTGATGTGGCTGCTGTATTTCAGAAAAGCCGGAAAGTTCTGTGCCGTATAAGCCGGCGAATAGGTATGCGCCTTGCTGCCGAATTCTTCAAAAGCCAAACGAGCCTCGTATTCGGAACTGGCCGTGGTGTAACGGATGTATTCCCGGAATATCGGGAACGATTTCCACATGGCAAAAGCTTTAAACGCCAGAATGATTTCCACACCTGCCGTATCGGCCACGTGCTTGATCAGCGTAAGATTCTTTCTCAGCAACTCCTCCTCCATGACATAACACGGAGAGGGTATCTTGTCCCAGTCTTTTATCATTGTCTTTCTTATTTATTTGTTTCATCAATTATTTTAAAACGGGCGAACTTCAACAACAACTGTTTCACCCCGGCATGCTGGAACTGCACCGTCGCCTTGCAGTTGTCTCCGCTGCCTTCTACCTTGGTCACTTCTCCCTTGCCGAAACGTTCGTGCTCTATCCACATACCCGCCGACAATCCTCCAGCCGACGGACGTGACGGCATAGCCGATGGAGCTGCCTCGGGAATCCGCCGCAACGTACGAGGAGGCACAAAGCGATGGGGTTCTTCCGGCATCGGACCTCCGTCGAACATCGACGGCCCGCTTTCACGAGGTTCACGTTCGTAAGAAGCGCGACTGGCCTCCTTCCGGAAACGGCTGGCCGTCTCCTCAATGCGTCCGGCCATTAGTTCCTCCTGCGGCAGTTTCAGGTAACGCACGTCAATATCTTTCAGGAAACGACTCGGATTACAGAACTCCATCTTGCCATACTTGAAACGGCTCTTGGCGTACGACAGGTAGCAGTGGTCTTCTGCCCGGGTGACGGCTACATAAAACAGGCGGCGTTCTTCCTCCAACGCCCGATAAGATGCCGACGACAGCGGACTGGGAAACAGATTCTCTTCCATCCCCACCACAAACACATTGCGGAACTCCAGTCCCTTGGCTGAATGGATGGTCATCAGCGTCACCTTCGACTGTGTTTCTCCCTTGTCTTCATCCTGGTCGGTCAGCAAGGCAATCTCCGACAAGTAATCGGTCAGCAACAGATGGGGATTCCCCTCCTCCTGTCGTCCCTCACAGAAGTCTCGCATACCATTCATCAATTCCTCGATGTTTTCCTGCCGGCTCAAGTTCTCCGGCGAGCGGTCCTGGTAAATCTCCGCCATGATACCCGAACGACGTACCAGTTCCATGCCCACCGTATAGGCATCCTTTTCCTGAGCCATCGTCACGAACTCCGCAATCAAATCGCGGAAACCCTGCAACTTGGTGTGGGTACCCTTGTTCAAGGTCAGTCCATAGCTCAGCGGTTCGCACAACACCTTCCACAAACTTACCTGATAACGGGTGGCCGCCTCCACCAACTTCCCTAATGTAGTATTCCCGATACCCCGTGCCGGATAATTGATGACCCGCTTGAAAGCCTCTTCATCGTTCGGATTCACCACCAATCGGAAATAAGCCACAACGTCTTTCACTTCCTTGCGCTGGTAGAACGACAGTCCCCCATAAATACGGTACGGAATGCCACGCTTTCGCAACGCCTCTTCAAAAATACGGCTCTGGGCATTCGTACGGTACAGAATGGCACAATCGTGATAAGCATAGTCTTCCTTTGCATGCAACTGCACAATCTTATTGGCCACAATCTCTCCTTCTTCCACGTCGCTGTAGGCCGCAAACACGCCGATAGGCTCTCCTTTATCTTTTTCCGAGAACACCTCTTTCCGAATCTGGTCGCGGTTTTTCGCAATCAGGCTGTTGGCCGCATTGACGATGGTCTGCGTGGAACGGTAATTCTGCTCCAACTTGAACAAACGAGCATTCTTATACGTATGAGTAAAGTTCAGGATATTATCGATATTAGCTCCACGGAAGGAATAGATGCTCTGTGCATCATCGCCCACCACGCACACGAACTGCTGTTTCTGCGTAAGCTGGAGCACAATGCTGTGCTGGGCAAAGTTCGTATCCTGGTACTCGTCCACCAAAATATAACGGAAACGGGCCGCATACTTGTCGCAGATGTCAGGACGCGTGTGGAACAGCAAATAGGTGTACAGCAGCAAATCGTCGAAATCCATGGCATCACTCTGCCGGCAGCGGTTCCAGTAACGCGCATAAATTTCCCGCACCAACGGCACTTTCGCTGCCTGGTCCGCCTCCACCAGTTCGGCATTCGCCGCGTATGCCTCCGGCAGCACCAAGTGATTTTTGGCCTGACTGATGCGTCCCTGTACCATACCCGGCTTGTATACCTTGTCGTCCAGGTTCATTTCCTTGATAATGGTCTTCACCAAGCTCTTGGAATCCGTCGCGTCGTAAATCGTGAAATTGGACGTAAAGCCCAGCGCTTCAGCCTCCGCCCGCAGGATACGAGAAAAGATAGAATGGAAAGTCCCCATCCAAAGATATCGGGCACGCTCCGGCCCCACCTGACGGGCGATACGCTCCTTCATCTCGCGGGCCGCCTTGTTGGTAAAGGTCAATGCCAGGATGGACCACGGTTCATATCCGTTGTCCAGCAGATAAGCTATCTTGTAGGTCAGCACGCGCGTCTTTCCAGAACCGGCTCCGGCAATTACCAGGGAGGGTCCTTCATTGTACATCACCGCCTCGCGTTGACTGTCATTCAGTTCATTCAAATAATCTGTCATACAGGTTTAAATATTTCCGTCGCAAAGATAGCACAAATCCGGCAGTGTCCTATTACATTTTCTCACCTCAGCCAAAACATTTTCCTCATTCTGTTGTTATATGATAGGAGTAAATACAATTACCACATCGTATTAAGGTTATAAGAGAAAGGGAGGCTCAACGGTTGTCCAACCAGCTGAGCCTCCCTCTTTTCTATCTGTTATTTTATTTCGACATCAGTTCTTAAAGCTATGAATCGGAGCCGGAATCCGTCCGCCACGGTTCACGAAAGCCTCACAGCTGTAACGGTTGACTGGCATTACCGGAGCATATCCCAGCAAGCCGCCGAATTCCACTGTATCGCCCACTTCCTTGCCTACAACCGGAATCACGCGCACCGCTGTGGTCTTCTGGTTCACCATTCCAATGGCTGCCTCATCAGCAATTATACCCGAAATCGTAGCGGCAGAAGTACTTCCCGGAATGGCAATCATATCCAAGCCCACAGAGCAAACACAAGTCATGGCTTCCAGTTTCTCAATGGTCAAAGCACCAGCTTCTACGGCATCAATCATTCCCTGGTCTTCACTGACCGGAATAAAGGCACCGCTCAGTCCGCCCACATACGAAGAAGCCATTACGCCACCTTTTTTCACCTGGTCGTTCAGCAAAGCCAAAGCAGCCGTGGTGCCCGGAGCTCCCGGATAATCCAATCCTATTTCCTGCAAGATTTCAGCCACACTATCGCCCACCGCCGGCGTCGGAGCCAATGAAAGGTCGATGATACCGAACGGTACGTTCAAACGGCGTGAAGCTTCCTGTGCTACCAACTGTCCCACACGGGTAATCTTGAAAGCCGTACGCTTGATAGTTTCACAAAGCACTTCAAAACTTTTTCCGCGAATCTGTTCCAAGGCATATTTTACCACGCCCGGACCGCTGACACCGACATTAATTACCGCATCCGGTTCGGAAACCCCGTGGAAAGCACCTGCCATAAACGGATTGTCGTCAGGAGCGTTGCAGAGCACCACCAGTTTGGCACAACCCAACGAGTCGCGTTCCTTGGTCATTTCGGCCGTTTCCTTGATGATTTCACCCATCAGTCTCACCGCATCCATGTTGATACCCGTCTTGGTAGAACCTACATTCACGGAACTACAGATACGCTCCGTACAAGCCAGCGCTTTCGGAATAGAACGAATCAGCAATTCATCGCTGCGGCTCATTCCTTTAGAAACAATCGCAGAATAACCGCCAATAAAATTGACCCCCAGTTCTCCGGCCACCTTGTCCAAAGTTTTGGCAATCTGCACATAATCATCCGGCGTCTTGCAGGCCGTTCCCCCCACCAATGCAATCGGTGTGATGGAAATTCGCTTGTTCACGATAGGAATACCAAATTCCTTGGAAATGTCCTCTCCCGTTCTGACCAGGTCTTTTGCCAGTCCGGTAATCTTATTGTATATATTCTGACAAAGCACCTCCAGGTTGCTGTCCGCACAATCCAACAGGTTGATACCCATCGTAATGGTACGCACATCCAGGTTTTCCTGCTCAATCATCTTGTTGGTTTCAAGAACCTCTGTTATATTGATCATACCGTTTCTCCTTTTCGTTAGATACGATGCATTTTGTCAAAGATTTCCTCACGCTGGCACTTAATCTGTACACCAATCTTCGTACCGACTTCCGTCAGTTCTGTCACAACCTGTTCAAAAGGTTTTTCCAGCTTGGTCATGTCCACAATCATCATCATCGTGAAATATTCCTGCACAATAGTCTGTGAGATATCCAGAATATTCACTTTGTTTTCTGCCAAATAGGTACATACCTGAGCAATAATACCCACGGTATCCTTTCCTACGACTGTAATAATAGCTTTGTTCACCATTGTCTTTTTAAATTTTTTGTTTATGTTTCGCAAAGGTAGAAAAAAGCTTCAATATGTCACTCTCTCAGAAAGATATTTTTCTGAAAATATCTATTGATATTAAAAGAACGACATTTTGAAACACATTGCAGACCTATGCCTCCTCTCAGAGCCCTTTTGCCTTTGCCTCGTTCCAGATGGCATCCATCTCTTCCAGCGACATATCATTCAGATTCTTTCCTTCCTTGATGGTATGTGCTTCCAAATAATTGAAACGGCGGATAAACTTCTGATTGGTCCGCTCCAACGCATTGTCCGGATTGATTTTATAGAGCCGGGCTGCATTGATCAAGCTGAACATCACGTCACCGAACTCGGCCTCTGCCTTGTCTTTGTCCATCTGACCTACTTCTGCCTCAAACTCTCCGATTTCTTCTTTTACCTTGTTCCACACCTGCTCACGTTCTTCCCAATCGAAGCCTACGTTGCGGGCCTTGTCCTGAATACGATAGGCCTTAATCAAGGAAGGAAGAGCCTCGGGCACACCGCTCAAGACCGACTTATTGCCGTCCTTTTCCTTCAGTTTGATTTGCTCCCAGTTCTCAGACACCTGCTCTGCGGTTTCTGCCTTCACTTCTCCAAACACGTGCGGATGACGGAATATCAGTTTGTCGCACAACTTGTCGCACACGTCCTTGATGTCAAAGTCGCCGGTCTCACTGCCAATCTTGGCATAGAACACCACATGGAGCAACACGTCGCCCAATTCCTTGCAGATGTTTTTCTTGTCGTCCTTCATCAGGGCATCACAGAGTTCATACACTTCTTCAATGGTGTTCGGACGCAGACTCTCGTTGGTCTGTTTACGGTCCCACGGGCATTTCACCCTCAACTCGTCCAACACGTCGAGCAGACGTCCGAACGCTTCCAGTTTTTCTTCTCTTGTATGCATGATTAAATTCTTTCCGTTTTTGCCCTGCAAAGGTACGACAAAAAAACAAAATCTGCGATATATTCTATTTCATCACTTCTTCATCAATTCCACCTGCCAGTTTACTTCCAGCGGATTGTTCGCCATCCGCCAGATGATGGGCAGCGACGGGTTGTCCCATATCCACATCTCTCCACCTTCGTAACGGTCGACCACGTGGAGCAACGGACGTCCGGCATTCTTCTCCGACGCATCTTCCGCCCGGTCATAGATTGTGTGGTTAAAATCCATGCTTCCGGTCTCCTTCAACTGCTTCAATGCCTTCTGTGACACTACATATACAGTTTCCGCATCCGATAACTGCAAGTGATTTCCATCTTCCGGCTGCAAAAAGCACAACTGGCTTCCACTTTCCAAGGCCTTCGGTGTCATGGTATAACTGCCCGACTGCCAGTGCATGTTGCGTTCTATACCCCAATTCATCTGCAAGCGGTCACCCTGTTCACAGAAAACCACCTGATAACGGCGGGTCTGTCCGTGCAACTTAAACACGAACTTCAATGTGTCTGACACTACGGTCTGTGCCGGCAGCATGCCCGTACCCAACAGGCATGCCGCAAAAAAACCGATAAGATATTTCTTTTTCATACGCATTCTTTATTTATCCAGTCCCATTTCCTTTCCCCAGTTTCCGGGTTTCTTTCCCATTTTCAATACCAGTTCACCACCGGCAATGACATCCTTGTGACGCAACGTAGAATACGGATAATCTTTTCCATTCAATGTCACGCTCTGAATGTAGCAGTTCTTGTCAGAAAGTCCCTTCGCTATAATCTTGAAATCTTTACCGCCTGCAAGATGGAAGGTAGCAGAATCCAGCAACGGTGTGTGAATCAAATAGTAGTCCTGTCCGGCATTGGGATACAAACCTACCATGTGGAAAGCCAGCCAAGATGACATAGCTCCTGAATCGTCATTACCCGGCAATCCAATCGGACCGTCATTGTAATTTTTCGCAATGATTTCGCGGACGCGGTCGCTCGTACGCCACGGTTTCCCGAGCCAGTGATACAGACAAGAAGTCAGGAACGAAGGTTCATTATTGACATTGAAGAAACCTTTGTCAAAGAAAATATCCAAGCGCTTTTCAAATGCTTCAGCTCCCCCACATTTTTCAATCAGGCCCGGTACGTCGTGCGGGATACTCAAGGAATATTCCCAGGAACTGGCTTCATAGAAGAACATACTCCACCACTTAGTGTACCACGGCCCTTCGAAAATGACCGGTGTATATTTGAATTTCGGCTGCCAACGGGTAGAATGACCGATAGGAATGGAATCCAGCCAGTTGCCTTCCTTGTCGCGCGGCATGATGAACCCTTTGGCTCCTGCATGCTCATAATCGCTGCGCCACAGATTCTTCCAATTCTCAGACTGTTTCATATATTGCTGATACAAGTCTTCTTTACCCAGTCCCTTAGCCACCTGTGCAATGGCATAATCACAATAAGAATATTCAATAGTACGGTTACCGGCCCGGTCAATACCGTGAGGAATATAACCCAGTTCCAGATAAGGAATCAATCCTCCGCGTCCTTCAGCTTCTTCATTGTCGCCAGGAGGAACTGTGGCATCCTTCAGCATAGCCTGTAAGCCCAGTTCGTAATCAATCCCTTTCAATCCTTTCGCAAAGGCATCGGCAATCACGATTTCCGCATTGGAACCTCCTTGTGTACGTCCGTTGCTGTTTCCGCTACGAGAATCCGGCATATAACCGTCACGTTTGTAAATATTAATCAGAGAACGTACGATATCCACCTGACGTTGTGGGTCAATCAAGGTAATCAACGGGAAAGAACTACGATACGTATCCCAAATGGCATAAAAGTCATCATAGTAGGGTTCCGGATCACTCCAAAGTGGGTTTTCCCCTGAACGGTCCACCGGCATCAGCATAGTGTGATACAAAGCAGTATAGAACATTCGTTTCTTCGCATCCGGAGTAGACGGATCGATTTCTATTTTCTGGAACAGATCTTCCCACTGCGCCAACACGCCATTATGCACCTCTTCGAACGACCAGTGAGGAATTTCTGAATGGGCATTGAACTTAGCCTTTTGGCTGCTCAGGAAAGAGATGCCCACTTTCAGCTGTACCACCTTGTCAGATTTCGCAAAGCGCAACAAAGCACCAGTCTTTTCGGCTGAATCATACTGCGACTGTGCATCAGTGATGCGGTTACCCTTCCAAGTGAGTGACTGCACAAACGGACGGTCGGTTTCCGCATAGAAATATACCGTATACGCCTTTCCATTGTTCCATCCGCCACGAATACGGGTGTAACCCGCCACTTCATGGTCTGACAGCACCTGTATTTCAGAACCAATAAACTGCTGTGCTTCCCGTTCATCTGGAATTGGGCTTTCCCCTAAAAAGAAACCTGCATCCACAGCCAACGACTTCAAGGAATCTTCCGGATACGTGAAACGATAGAAAGAAGCCCGGTTCGAAGTAGTGATTTCCGTACGAATACCACTCTGTTTGAAACGGGTATCATAGTATCCCAGCTGAATCGTTTCATAGTCACGGTAATCAATATGGCTTACCCGGTCCATACCGTCACCAAACGGCATCACCAGCACATTACCATATTTCGGTCCGCCACCTGTACCACTGACGTGCACCTGCGCAAAACCGTCCACCCGTTCCGGCATCGGCAACCACCCGCTGTTGGGCGAAGGCGTACAATCCGGTGAAGGTTTCACCATTCCAAACGGACACGACGGCCCGATAAATACACGCCCCAGTCCTTCCGATCCGATGCGAGGGTCGACGTATGAAGCGTAATCATATTTATATATTCCTTTACTTTCGGCTACTACGCGTTCCCAAAGTTCTGGCTGGTCAATATTGACCAAATCCGGTTGAGCCTGAATCGCTTTTTTATATGCGTCCTCAGTTCCATTCTGTATGGCAGCCATAATAAGAATGCCATTCTTACGACAATAATTTGTAAATTCCTTGGTAATTTTCTCCGGATCTATTTCCACATAGGCCGGTTTACAAACTTCCTGCCATTTCTTAAGCCCTGCGATATCAGAAGCATTGACTTTGATTTTCATCTCAGGAGCCAGTTTCACAAACTCGGGAATCATCTGTGCATCAGCAAACCAGAAAAAGCTTTGCTGTTCAAATCCTTTTTGGCGTACCAGTTGCACCAGTTCTCCCACAGGAGTTCCCTTTTTCACATCAAAAAAGACTTTTGCTTTTCCCTTCAGCGTATCCAGCATCGTTTCAATGCGAGGGAGCTTCACCCCTCGATAGGATGGACTGAACCATGATCCAGCATCCAAACGATCTATTTCAGCTGAAACAGCCGCCTGAATGGGGCCGTGTCCGTCGGTCGTCCGGTCCAAGGTTTCATCATGCAAATTATACAAAACGCCGTCCTTACTTTTCCTTACATCCAGTTCTACCCAGGTAGCTCCATGTTCAAGTGCTTTCAGCGCAGAAGGAACTGTATTTTCCGGAGCCAGATAATTAGCCCCACGATGCACTACTACTTCAATCGTTTTCATAGTAGAAGTGCCTTTTCCTGACAGTTTAGCATTACTTGTACCTGCCAAAAAAATTACAATAACAAAGGCAAACAGCCTGAAAAGTGTGTTCATGCTCTCCAAAATTTATTTTAAGATTCCAAATTGACCGCTAAATTACAAAATTTCATTTCATCTACTCTAAAATCATTGAAAATAAATGAAAGTGATTTCTTAAATATAAAAAGCTTCGTGCACCTGAGAAAACGAGGTCTCCACCTGCCTTCTCTATACACGAAGCTTTCGGCTTTTTTAAAAACAATTACTACAATACAGAACCCTCAGATCAATATCCTGCATTCTGTGTCCAGTTTGTATTACTGTTCAACACATCCTGACTCAAAGGGAAAATACGTCTGGTCAATTGAGCGTTGTCCGGATTGATATATTTGAATCCCCATGCCCGTTCATAATCTCCAAAACGAATCAAGTCATTACGACGCCAATGCTCATCCAAAAATTCACGTCCACGTTCATCCAGAATTTCCTGCAACGAAGGATTATGATCAATGTCTAATGAACCGTCACGATTAGGAGAAACGTACGTACGAATCTGGTTGAACAAACTCTTCGGCGTATCCCCTAAAGTAGCAGCCCCTCCACGAGTAATCGCTTCACATTTTGTCAGAATAATATCCGCATAACGGAAAATTGGAATGTCATTGTCCTGATTACGTTCGTACACATTGTAATCGTTCGGATCCGGATAGAATTTAATGGAACGATAACCTTGTCGCGTACCGTCAGCTCCCACATCCAGGTCTCCATCTTCACGAATCAAAGTGATATGTTTCGTAAAAACCACCTGTTTGCCTTCATACATGTGAGGCGTATTGGTTACCTCTCCTGTCACCGGATCATACTCATACACCGGAGTCGTTTCCTTTGAAGGGTCACCCACTACCACATCGTTACGACGGTCGCCCGGTAAACAGAACAAGTCAGCAAATTCCGGATTCATTGCAAAGTTGCCACCACAGCTGGGGGTCAGTACGGTGGTATAAAAGCCACTGGCTCCTCCATATCGCCATGTACGGTAACGTGCATAACACATTCCTTGGTTAAGAGTGGCTTCATAAGGAACCGCATAAATAAAGTCTTTAATCTGAGGCCCGTTGTTGTACATGAATTTTTCTTTGTAATCATCGTTCAGATTAAATAAGCCAGACTGAATGATCCGGTCGCATGCCGCAATGCAATCGTCTAACTTTTCATTGGATGCATTCGGATTCCAGGAGGCACTGGTCACATCTTGTGTATAGACATTCCAGTTGATATACAATTTAGCCAACAACGCGTCCACCATCCAACAGGTAGGTGTACCATAAGTAGACTCATTTACCTCACTCGGACATTTATCACGCACATCCAGCAGCTCAGATTCAATCCAGCGAGCCACGTCTGCACGCGGAGAACGATTGATGGTCTTTGAGCCTTGTGTCAGCTTGTAGTCCACAATCGGCGTATCACCAAAATTATCCATCAAAAGGAAAGTATAAAACGCACGTGCCGCACGCACTGTACTGGACGTTTCCGGATTGGTTTCTCCCAAGTCCTGCAACAACTGATTGCAATTGGTGATGCCGGCCAAGAGATCACTACATACATTCAACTGGTTATTATTGGCAGAAGCTTCCCAGGAATGAGTGGAACAATTGGAATACTGACGTCCGTCCAGCCATCCACCATTGAAACAAACCGCTGAATATTCATCGGAACTCAAAGAAAGCAGCTCATCGTAACGTCGGTTCAGGGGTGCACGGAAAGCGTAGTAGGCATTGCTGACTCTCGCTTCAAGCGCAATGTCCGAATCAATCGGATATTCTGTATATTGAGATTTAATATCTACATCCAAATCATTACAACTGATTGTGGTAAGTGCCGCCAAGGCACAAGTAAGCATTATCTTCGTTTTCATATAAGTTATTCTCCTTTTTTAAATTAGAAGTTCATATTTACGCCCACCATAAAACTTCTGGTTCTTGGATAGTTGCTATTGCGCATATCCATACCGGGCTCCAATCCTCCCAGATTTACTTCAGGGTCAATACCTTTATAACCGGTAATAGTGAACACATTGTTACAAGTGGCATACACACGCAGATTGTTCACATAATTGCCAAGCTTTCCGAAATTATACCCTAACGTCAACGTAGACAAACGCAGGTAAGAACCATTCTCCAAGTAGCGGGTAGAAGGAGCTTGCGCACGCGAATCATTAGCATGTTGTTCCGTAGCGACATCGGCCAGAATATTTTTACCAAAACTGCTCAACAAGGAAGGATCGCTATAAGAAGCACGAATCGCATTGAAAATCTTATTGCCTGCCACACCTTGGAAGAATGCACTCAATGACCATTTCTTCCATGTAAATTCATTGTTCCATCCATAAGTCAGCTTGGGCTGTGCAGAACCTGCCATCCTACGGTCTCCATCATCCGGAGCATCAGTCGTACCTACCAGATTGCCGTTCTCATCATAGTCATTGAATACAGACATGCCATTCTCATCGTATCCAGCCCACTCCCACAAATAGAACTGACCGATAGGAGCCCCTTCCATCAGGCGCTGTACATGCTGATTAGAATAACTGTTAATGTTCGGATCGGCCATTTCAATGTATTTCACTGAATATTCTGAATTAGACAAAGACTCTACTTTATTCTTATTGTGTGATAAATTCAGCGTCGTACTCCAAGTAAAATCTTTTGTCTGCACGGGAACCGCATTGATGGTAATTTCAAAACCCTTGTTACTGATGTCTCCCACATTGGCCCACATTTCACTGTAAGGATAAAGCAAAGTGGAAACTTTATAGTTATAAATCAAATCACTGGTACGTTTGTCATAATACTCAATCGTACCTGTCAACCGGTTCTTGAAGAAACCAAAATCCAAACCGACATTCAACATACCTGTCTTTTCCCACTTCAAATCCGGATTGGCATTACGTGTGGCTCCTAACACACGATAATTTCCTCCGGCAGAAGGTGTAAACCAACCGGTAGAACCATATACCTGACGTGCATAGAAAGCATCAAATCCCAATGAGTTACCGCTGACTCCATAACCGACACGCAACTTCAAATCGTCAAAGACATTCTGATCTTTCATAAAATCTTCCTCAATGATTCGCCAAGAAGCAGAGACAGAAGGGAAAGTACCCCAGCGATTGTTTACACCAAAAGCAGAAGAACCGTCACGACGTACCGTAGCTTGCAGCAAATATTTACTCTTATAGCTGTAGTTCACACGTCCGTAATATGAAATCATACGCAGAGTAGACAACAAATAGCTACTATTCAGACTGCTGATGTCATCCAATGAGATATTATTGGCCAAGGACATATTATAATATGACAAATCATCATTATAGAAATTATAGGCCACCAAACCAAAACCATCATTGTTGTCCGACTGTTCCCAAGAGTATCCCAGCATGACACCAACCTTATGCGCCTCGTTGAAAGTGTGGTCCCAATTGATATAGGTCTCCATCTGTTTCTTGATGTTTTCTACCGTACTGCGGTCAGCCTGACCGTTACGAGAAGCATAATCTACAATCTGTGACTTTGAAGAATGATAATTATTATAGATGTACTGTTCGTTCTGGTAAGACAGGTTTAAGTTCCAGTCGAGTCCGTCAAGAATATGTACGGTAGCCTTAGCCACTCCCTGCAACAGTTTTTGTGTAGTCTTATAACGGTCTTCATTGATGAGTGAAGCCGGATTATAATATTGTGAGGTAGTTCTACCATACCAGGAACCATCTTCGTTTGTCACTGGATTCAACGGCAAATAATAGTTCATGGCATCCAGTGCACTTCTTCCTTCATTGCTTGTAGGACCGTTTTCGCTGTTTGTCACACTGGCATTCAAACTGATAGAGAAATCGAGCCGGTCATTAAAGGCCTTGCTCTGCAAGAAAGAACGGGCAGTCAGACGATCCATCCCCGTACCGCGAACCGTTCCCTGACGATCCAGATAATTTAAAGACGCATTATAAGAAGTCTTTTCATTACCACCATTAATTGAAATATTATGATTGTGACTGAAACCCGTGCGAAGCACTTCACTCTGCCAGTCTGTATTAGCCGGATGATTCACATCGTAATAACTGGACAAGTCCAAATCATTTGCATCTGCATAAGCCAGCACTTCATCGGCCGTCATCATGTCCAATGTTTTCATGGTCTTATCCCATGCCACATATCCGCTATAGCTTACATTGGTTTTGCCATTCTTATTTCCTTTCTTGGTAGTTACGATAATCACCCCATTGGCAGCCTTTGAACCATAGATAGCAGTAGCAGAAGCATCACGCAACACATCAATGCTCTCAATGTCTTCCGGTGCCACCAGCGACAAGCTCACGCCCGGCACCCCGTCAATCACATAATAAGGTTCCATCGCCTCACCGCTACGAAGTGAAGAAGCACCACGCAAGGAAATGGAAGCCGCACCGTTCGGGTCACTCGTATTGGCGATAGTCAATCCAGGCACTTTTCCTTGAAGCAACTGAGCCGGAGAAGTATACACCCCCACATTCAAGTCTTCCGCTTTCACCGTAGTGATGGAACTGGTCACATCTTTACGCGTCATGCTACCATAACCAACCACCACTACCTCATCCAGTGTCTCGGTGTCTTCATTCAAAGTGACATTCAACACTTTCGAATCGACCTTTATTTCCTGAGTGGCAAAACCAATAAAAGAAAACACCAGTGTTTTTCCCTTCGGCACATTTACTGTATATTTCCCGTCAATGTCTGTCACCGTACCGTTCGTAGTTCCTTTTTCAAGCACATTTACCCCGATCAAAGGCTCACCAGCTTTATCGGTTACCACACCTCTCACCTGGTTCTGAGCAAATGCCAAGGTACTACTCAATAAAAACAACACAAAGCACAAGCCTTGCATCCATGTTCTTTTCCTCTCTGATTGTACATTAAGCATAATACAAATTTTTAGTTAGAAATATCTTTTTTCGACGGCAAAAGTAAATTGTCCTTGTTACAGAAATATTTCTCAACTATTAAGATTGTATTTACTACACTTCTCGAACAAACAGAATCAACGAGACAAAAATCTTTTCATTCTCTAATGAAAAGGTACAATAAAAATACTGCCTATTCCACCACTTCTATATCTTCATTTTTCAGGTCAATCCGGAAATTCACGCACGGTTCCCCGTTCAAAAATTTCTGAAACAAAGTAGAAAGATCCCGCACATATTCCACCGCCGGTGAAGATGATGCAGAGGTCTGCGCACGGTCAAACAAATAACGATAGGCAGCCAGACGTGATGCCGGAATATCCCTCAAGGCAAGCTGGTCGGCATAACGCAAGCGATAAAGGTCGAGAATCATGTCTTCCATGCACCATTGCGTCCACTCGGCCTCCGCCGATTTATCTTCTCCAGCCACTTCCTGCAACAAACGGGCTCCCGTAAACTTCAAGTAAGGCTTCCAGCTATCCGGCAAATCGCGCGGAATGAAACGCACACGTACCAAGTCACGGAACTGGTAATCGCAGAATTCACGATACGTACGGGAAGAAAGAATTTCCTTGTTCCACACTGGCAGATGAGCTTTCAAGGAATCGGAACGATATTCAGCCTGATACAAGGGAAACAGCTGATTGAATCCTGCCACTGAATCGAGCGTCACAGTATTCACCCGAAAGTCGTCGCTGTTTTCAATGGTCAGAATCTTATAGGCCGGTATGTAGGTAGCCAATGAAGGAATCTGTATATTATACAACTTCTTTCCATCCTTCCCTTCCCAAATACCTGTATCGTTCACGTGCATGTGTCCGGCAAAATGCAGACGGATACCCGCCTCCAGAAAAGCTTCGCTCACCTCTGATTCCGGCACACGGTCCAAATCGAAACGACGGTTGCCCCATATCTTCTTCACATAGTCCGACACGCCGTCGTTGAAATCTACTAACGGATAATGTGAAAAAGCGACCAGCGTTTTATGCAAGCGCTTGGCTTCGGCTACGACCTTCCGTACCCACGGCAATAAAAAAGGTTTATGTGCCAATACATTATTATATCCTATACTGGAACCTTGATACACCATCTTACCCTCTTTCATCCCTTTCGGCAGATAAGCACCGCCATCGATGGCCAGCAGCCAGAGTCCGTCTATCGGCTCTACCAGATAACTGGCATCCATTGCAGTCAGTGAGTCACACAGAGTGTAGGTTCTTTTTTCCAATCTCCCTTCTTTCTGCGCTTCTTTATAACTGTATTTCTCATACGCATAAGAAGTGAAAGGAGTTTCCCAGTACCGATATTCTTTCCTCGGGAAAAAACCGAATGTCGCGTAACACTTCATCTGGTCGGCATAACCGGCACACGAATCTTCCCGCGTCACGCGACTGCCATCCGCAGCCAGATAATTCACATTCTTCTGTTTCAACCCAAACGGAAGCGCCGGATCATGATTGCCGGTGGTCACAAAAAAGCGCATCCCTTTCCGACGGGCATAGTCGTCGAGAATTTCTTTCATTTTCTGCTGGTTGAAGAACTGCCCGTTGTCGGTCAGATCACCCGACAATACTACCAACTGGATGTTTCTTCGGGCTACGTCGTCCAACGCGGTCAGAAAGGCATAATAATTTTCATTGAACAAACGGGTGGACTGCACCTGTACCTCCATGGAACGTACTCGTTCCGGATGTCCGTCAATATCCTGAATATGTGCGTCCGAAATAAACGCAATCTGTGTCTGTGCGTTGCCCGTCAGCGTCATTCCTCCCAAAACTGCTGCAAGCAACAAGGAATAAATCTTATTCATAAAAGCATGATTGAAAATCAAGCACAAAGATACGAATTTTATTGAATGTAAAACCGCTGCCACATTCTTTTCCGCATCCCTATATTTTCTTTCAAATGCCTGCAAGAATTCTCTGTACCACTGTGTGGGATTTGTATCCCACAGTGTGAAATATATATCCCACACTGTGGTTTTTGTATTTCACAGTGTGGGACAGAGAATACACCCCTTCATTTCATCTTAAATGAAAGGGAGAAAGAAATTAATGATGTGCGCATTGATGGTCTTCCCCTTCATGATGATGCGCGCATTCCACTCCGGAATCCTGTATCTTTCCGGCCAGGTAATCTTCAGCTACCTGCATCACCGAGCCTTGACAGCCCCGGATGACCGTAATACCACAAGCCGAGAGCTTGGCCAACGCACCAGCTCCCATGTTTCCCGCCAGCATCACCGTCACGCCATCAGCCTGTAACTTGGACGCAATGTCCGACTTGCAACCACATCCTTGTGGAGAAGGAAGTACCTGCGTACGTGTGATGCGGTTCTCTTCGTCTACCGTAAAAATCGTATAAAACTCACAATGACCGAAATGGTCGTCTACTACTCCGCTACGAGTAGGTAAAGCTATTTTCTTCATCTTATTAATGGATTGATAAATTAATGATTCGCAAAAAGTAAAATACTATCCAAGGACGTTTCCCCAAAAGCACACATAACCTGCCACCATCAGCAACACCATCCCTCCTTCGGCCAGCCGGTTGATACGGATGGCCCGACGCATGTCGTCACTATTTACCGGACGAGGATTACTGCCGATGAAGGGCTTGTAGACTGTTTCCCCGAAATAATCGTGCGGACCGCCAAAACGACAGTTCAAGATACCGGCCAAAGCCGCCTCCGGATAACCGGAATTGGGACTGGCATGCATCCGTCCGTAATGGGCCACAAACTTCAGCAACGTCCAGCGACCGGACACCAATGCCATGAGCAGAGCGGTCAGTCGGGCCGGAATGTAATTGGCCACATCGTCTATACGGGCCGCCCAACATCCGAAATCCTTGTAACGCGCGTTCCGGTAGCCTATCATGGAATCGAGGGTATTCACCATCTTGTATGCCAGCATGCCGGGCACGCCCAGCAGAAAAAACCAGAAAAGAGGGGCAATCACCCCATCGCTCAGGTTCTCGGCCAAGGTTTCCAAGGCCGCCGTACGTACCTCTTGGTCCGACAGGGCGGAAGTATCCCGTCCCACGATGCGCGACACTTGTTTCCGTCCGGCTTCCAAGGAGATGTCGGCGGCTTCAAATACCATCCGTACTTCGTCTATCAAAGTTTTTCCAGCCAGGCAATAGAATACGGCTACTACCGAAAGAACTAACTTTAACCAAGGATGCACCCAATTGGCAGCTTCCAGCAGCCCCCAGCTCACCAGAAAGACCAGCAGAATCAGGCCCACGGCTGTCAGCGCTCCGTTCCGTTTGCGGTGCGTTTCCCGATTGCCCCGCCGTTCACACCGGGCTATCAACATTCCGAAGCCCACCACCGGATGGGGCAGCCACAAAGGGTCGCCCAATAAC
Source organism: uncultured Bacteroides sp. (assembly GCF_902472605.1). Classification (GTDB taxonomy): domain Bacteria; phylum Bacteroidota; class Bacteroidia; order Bacteroidales; family Bacteroidaceae; genus Phocaeicola. The sequence continues at coordinate 53,741 of NZ_CABROP010000011.1, read as the reverse complement.
TTATCGAGCAGGAATCCTCCCAACAAGGGAATCAGTCCCATTCCTATCCACGTATCCATTCGCGTATGCCTTCAATTAATAAATTGTTTTCTTCTTCTGTCTGTATCGCAATGCGGAAATAACGGGCGTCCAGCCCTTCAAAATTGGATGCATCCCGAATGAGCAGCCCGTGACGTTCGGCCAAATAGGCTTTCAAGTCAGACGCACTTCCCTTCCGCAAACGGGCCAGAAAATAGTGGGTATCCGAAGGGAGCACCTCTACCCCACCAGTCGCTTCTAAAGCCTCAGCTACCCGTTTCCGTTCAGCTAACAACGCCGACACATCCATCCGGTACTCGTCCAAGTGCTGCAACAAATACTGTCCGGCTTCCACGGCCAACGCATTCACCGACCACGGCATACGACAGGCCCGTATCCGCTGAAGAAGGGCTTCGTTTCCCGTCACGGCACCCAGCCTCAATCCCGGTACCGCAAAACATTTAGTCATGGAATGCAACAACAAGACATTGGGACGGGCCACGGTCTCGGCCACGGAAAGCACCTCTTTCTCCGTAAAAAGCGCGTACGACTGGTCGATGACAAACAAGGTCCGGGGATACTGCGTAATCAAACGCCGCAACGTATCTGCCTCCCACGTCTGCCCCGTCGGATTGTTCGGATTGCACAACCAGCATATTCCTTCTTCCTCCGTCAAGGCCTCCACGCGGGAGATACCTTCTACCCGATGGGCATGCAGACGACAGGCATCGGCATACTCGCTGAACGTGGGTATCCACACCCGGGAACGACTGCCCCGGAAAGTCTGCGCAATGAGGTAAATGGCCTCCGTAGCCCCGTTGGTCACGCACACTTCCTCCGGACGCACTCCATACAGACGAGCCAGTTCAGTTCCTAACGTATAGGGTTCCGGTTCCGGATAAGAACGGATGCAAGAGAACCGTTCGGCCAGATAACGGTTCAATCCGTCATGATTCACCCGATGATACACATTCGAACTGAAATTAGCCCGAATATGCGCATAGCGAAAGGCATCGTCTCCGTGTCCGTTAATCATTTTTCGTCAGTATTTGGTAAAGCAACGGCAAGTTCAGGTGTTTCCGCACATGGTCTGCCAGTTTGTTGTATTGTTCTTCCTTAAAGGCGGCATAATCCAATGCCGGTTGCGTCAGTTTTTCGGCATAGGGTGCCAACAGCCATTCGATGACTGCCGGATTATCCAGTATCCCATGAATGTAAGAGCCGGCACACTTCCGGTCTGTCACACATCCGTCTGGAGTTCCATCCTCCAAATAGACCAGTGGAGTCATGGTTTCCCCCTCTAGCGCCGAGGTACGTCCCATGTGGATTTCATACCCCGTACAGTCCGGTGTATCGGATTCCAAGAAAGAGAAACGCACCTGCCGCGTGATCTTCTCTCCCTCCATGACCGTTTCCACCGGCAACAATCCCAGTCCCGGCAACTGACAAACATCACCTTCCACCCCGTCGGGGTCGGCAATGCGTTGCCCCATCATCTGGTATCCGCCACAGATTCCCATGACGGTCGCTCCCTTGCGGCGGGCCTGAAGAATGGCCTGTGCCACCCCGTTACGGCGCAGTTCGTACAAATCGCCAAGCGTATTCTTGCTTCCCGGCAACAGGATGATATCGGCTTTCAGCAAATCGTCCACGTTATTCGTGTAGTACAGATTCACCCGCTCATCATGCTCCAACATATTGAAATCGGTAAAATTAGAAAGGTGACGGAGCAAGACCACCGCCACATTGACTTTTCCCTGCACCGCTTTCCGCTGCTTCAGGGAAAGTTCCACCGAATCCTCTTCTTCAATGTAAATATCCTGATAATACGGTATCACGCCCAGTACCGGAATGCCACAGATTTCTTCCAGCATCTTCACGCCCGGCTCAAACAGACGGAGATCGCCACGGAACTTGTTGACGATGATCCCCTTGATGCGCTTGCGGTCTTCCGGAGTCTGCAGTGCCACCGAGCCATAAGCACTGGCAAACACACCTCCCCGATCGATGTCGGCTACTAAAATCACATCGGCATCGGCATGACGTGCCATGGGCAGATTTACTAAATCAATATCCTTCAAATTCAATTCCGAAATGCTGCCGGCCCCCTCCATCACAATCGGATTGTAGCGGGCTGCCAGTCGGTCGAAGGCCTGATTGACTTCCCGACGCAACTCCTCACGCCCTTCGGCACGGAAATATTCATACGCACTCCGGTTGCCGATGGGCTTGCCGTTCAGCACCACTTGCGTAGTCTGGTCAGAAGTAGGTTTCAGCAACAAGGGATTCATATCGGTATGACACGGTACGCCCGCCGCTTCGGCCTGCACCGCCTGTGCCCGGCCAATTTCCAGTCCTTCGGGCGTAGCATACGAATTGAGTGCCATGTTCTGTGCCTTGAACGGAGCCGGATGATACCCATCCTGCCGGAATATACGGCATAAGGCCGCAGCCAGCACACTCTTCCCCACGTCACTGCCCGTACCGGCCAACATGACCGGATGCAAGCGGGGAAGCGGCAAATCGATTTCCACCATTCCTCCGTAAGGAGGCAATGCCTTCATGGCATCTTCCAGCTTCACCTTTCCCGCATACACTTGCGCGGCTACCAGTACCCCGCCATGGGCAAAAATCAGCACCGGGCCTGACGTACGGTTCAAATGGTCCAGAAAATCGGATACCCGGGCCAGCACGTCCATGAAAGACTCTCCACTCGTAGTACGCACCCGCAGGTAATCCTGGTACCATTCCTGAATACGCGGGTCGGTAATCTCATCAAACCGCTGCATCTCCCACTCACCCATGTGCATCTCTTTCAACCGGTCGTCACGTTCCGCATCCGGGAAACCGCAATAGGCAGCCAGGCGCGTGCAACGAGACAACGGACTGGCATATACACGGGTAAAGTCGATGCCGGTGCGCCGGATGGCTTCCTTGCACACCGCCGCCTCTTCTTCAAACGAGACCCTCAGAGGCACATCGGTCTGACCATAACATGTACCAGATGGCACATCGACTGAAGTATGTCGAACCAAATATACTTTCATCTTCTATTCATCCTTAAAAATTATAAGTCACTGCCACCGCTCCCAGCCAGCACGCAAGCTCGCACAACAGGAAAAGGGCTCCGCAACAATCGCCGGTATATCCTCCCAGCCGACGCTTGAGCAAACACACCAACGCGACAAAAAGCACGCAGGGGAACAACAGCATCCCCCAATAAGAGAATGGCAGCAAACACAGCGGCAACAGTCCCCCTACCGCATTGGCCACCCACTCCGAGGTACTCATGCGGGTGTAGACCACCTTGGCCTTGCTTTCTTCCACCTTCCGGGCGTAAGGCAAGAACACCAACATGAAACTACAGACAAACTTGCAAAAAGGGTCGGCCACCCACAACACCCAGGGAATAAGCGGCACCGGCAGAGAAACGAGCAAAGAGAACGACAGCAGGTAATACAGAATCAGCCCTAACACTCCGTAACTCCCGATGTGGGAATCCTTCATGATGCGAAGAATCCCTTCCCGGTCGCGTCCACCGCCAAAGCCGTCGAAGAAATCGGCCAAGCCGTCCTCATGCAAGGCTCCCGTCAGGAAAAGACGGGCACACAATGCTAACAGCACCGCTACGGGGATTGGGAACCACAGGGAAAAAAGCCAGAAGGCAAGGGCCATCACCCCACCCGTGAGCCATCCGCACAGGCTCCAGTAGCTCACCACGTGCCGGAAACATTCGGAGGGCACGGAGCAAATCCGCCAAAAAGGAAGACGGGTGAAAAACATCAAAGCAGCCAACAGATTATGCATACGCTCAGAAATATTTGGTAATGGAAGCATGCGCAAAAGTGTCCATCTCGTTCAACATCCGCACCGCAGAATCGAGTATTGGATAGGCACAGACCGAACCGCTTCCTTCTCCCAGACGCAATCCTAAGTTCAGCAACGGACGGGCATGCAGATAGTCCAACAAGAGTTTGTGACCACTCTCATCGCCCTGATGCCCGTACACGGCATACGAAAGCACTTCCGGATACAAACGAGAAGCTGCCAGCATGCAGTTGGTCATGATAAATCCGTCCACCAAAATCACCATGCGCAGCTCGGCTGCACGCAGCATGCCGCCTACGGCCATCATCATCTCATACCCTCCGAAACGGCACAGGATTTCTTCCACCGTATGCTCTCCCGGGAAATGTTGGAGGGCCTGCTGAAGCACTTTGAACTTATGGGTCATGGCTTCGCCGTACAAGCCGCTGCCGGCACCGACGCACTGTTCCAACGGAATTCCCGTCAGGCAGCTCATCCACAGAGAGGAAGCGGAAGTGTTTCCCACTCCCATCTCACCAAAACTGATTACATTGCAACCGGCTTCCTTCACTCGGTCCACACATTGTGCACCTCGCTCCAAGCACAAATCCATCTCTTCGGGAGTCATCGCATCGCCATACAGGAAATTACGGGTACCCCTACGCACCTTCATATTCACAATCCCTTTTTCGTAAGGCAAGTCATAATCTACTCCGGCATCGACAATCACCAGTCGGAAACCGTGCTGGCGACACAAGAAATTGATGCCGGCCCCTCCGTGAAGGAAATTGCTGATTTGCTGCCAGGTGATTTCTTTAGGAGAGGCGCTGACGCCTTCTTCCACAATGCCGTGGTCGGCCGCAAAAAGCAGGTTGTGCGGACACTTCAAGGAGGGTGACAAAGTCTGCTGTATCATACACACCTGCAAAGCCAGTTCTTCCAAACGCCCTAAAGAACCCTTGGGCTTCGTCAGGTTGTCAATCTTTTCTCGGGCTGCCTGTTCCAACTCCGGACAGGCTATAGAGGGAATAATAAATTTACGCATAATTTATCCTTTCACTTTAAGCGGAATACCAGAAACCATCAGAACTACCTGGTCTGCTTTGGACGCGATGTATTGATTCATCCAGCCCTGCAGGTCGGTAAACCGGCGCTGTACTTCATTGGGAGATACGCCTCCCATTCCTATCTCATTGGTCACGAAGATAAACGTCGCCTCCTGTGCGGTAAAACGGTCGAATTCCTGCTTCAAGGCCTCCAAGGCCAAGGCCACGTCCTGCTGCTCCACAAAATAGTTCGTACACCAAAGCGTCACACAGTCGATTACGGCTACCCGGCCGGTGATATCGTGACGACTCAGTTCCTTTTCTTCCTCGATGTTCGTCCATTCGGGACCACGATTCTGCTGGTGACGCTCCACCCGCTTCCGGAATTCCTCATCCCAGATTTTCGCCGTGGCCATATACACCGGCGAAGAGGTCAGTTCATGGGCCAGCCGTTCGGCATAACTGCTCTTTCCCGACCGTTCGCCACCTGTTATCAAGATTATTTTCTTCATTTCTTCCTTCGCGCTGTTCCTTGCTTCCGTAGGTATATATAAAAAACTGTCTCAGGACAAATGCCGCAGTCCGTAGCCGGAACAACGCACCGTTTGTCCTGAGACAGTTTCCTTACTTCTCATCGTACGATCTACACCGTACGTATTTTTCCGTTTATTCAGCTGCTTTTTCTGTTTCTACAAAATCAGTTTCTCCGTTTGATACCAGCAGGTTGTACCACTGAATCAACTTCTTGATATCGCTGGTATGTACACGATCACGGTCATAATTCGGCAATACTTCCGCCATGAAAGCATGCAATTCTTCTGCAGAAGCCTTTTTGTAATCCAAAGCAGTCACATTACCGTTTTCTTTTTTCTTGACAGATTCCAGTACTTCACCCAGAGGTACTTCCTCTGCATCAGTATACATGGCGATATCACCTAATGAGATTACTTTATCGCTGGCATAAACTGGAACTCTTTTCTTTTCTGCACTGACAGTTTCCACAATCAGCATATTCTTTGCCTGAGAAATCAGTTTGTACAAACCGGGTTTTCCAGAAATAGCTAAAATAGTCTTCAACATATTCTTTTCTCTATGATTAAAATTTGATTACGAGTGACAAAAATACAACGGACGAATGAAATACACAAACTATCTGCCCGTTTTTCTATTGGCAAGCCAAGCTTCCAATGCGGCAATCTGTGTCTCCAATGGCATTTTCTCCTCATTATAGAGCACATAATCGGCTTTCCTTTTCTTTTCTTCATCGTCCATCTGCGCAGAAATCCGGGCTCTGATCTGTGCCTCCGAAGCCGAATCCCGCTGTATGGCCCGCTTGATACGTAATTCCAAAGGCGCATAAACCATTACCACATAATCCACTGTTTTCTGAAAGCCTGACTCAAACAGAATGGCACTTTCCATCATCACGACCTTTGCGCCCGCCTCTTCCTGCCGATGGGCCCACACCTGGAAATCCTCATACACACAGGGATGAATAATTCCATTGATTTGTTCGGCATGCTCCGGTGAAGAGAACAAATAGCTGGCAAGCAGTGGTTTGTTCAAGGTGCCATCCGCCTGATAAACCTCTGTTCCAAGCAAAGTTGAAAGTGCCTCCCGTATCCGGGGATGTGTCAGGGTCAGTCGCTTGGCCTCCCGGTCGGTATCATACAATGGAAAACCTTTCTCCTCCAGCAAATGCGCTACATAGGATTTTCCACTGCCTATTCCACCTGTAATTCCCAGTCTGATCATTCAGCAATCTCCTCTTTCTTGACGACCTTCTCCACGGTCTGTTGCTCAATCAAGTAATCGACGGACAAAGGACTGATACGGATGTGAGTGGCCACATCCGGATATCTTCTCAACGTAAGTGTCAGCTTTTCAGACTTATTGTCCAACACATCCGCATAAGATACTCCTACTAAGAAGTCGCTTGCTTTCACCGACTTAAAGTTCTTCAACCCTACCTGACAGGTCACCTGTACCTTCGAGGGAAAAGTACGCAACACTTTTCCCTGCGGGAAACCTATGCCGACCACCGGTACTTCAAAAGTCTTCTCCGAATACATGTCCACACAAGCCATGACATCGACCGAAGAAGGAACAAACTTCACCCCATGCAACTTCTGCAAATTAAGATGCTTTCTTAATGTATCCGTCACATTGGTCCAATGAAAAGGCTGGGTATAGGCAGTCAATACCGTATTCAATACGCCTTGAGGCGCATACACCACTACAGAATCAGGAATCACCCGAATTTCAGACACATAATACTGTCTTCCGGCCGAAACCTCTCCTCCGACTGCCACTGGTACTTTCTTGGCCACCCCTTTGGAGTAAATGAAATCCAACGTATCCGGATATACCGAAAGCAACTGGGTAGAGTTATTTAATTGAGTACTGATTTTCTTCAGAACCTCTTCCTGCGGAATGCGCACATAAGATCCTTTCTCCTGATAATCTTCAAAATTAAATGTCAGCGGGAAAAACGTACGCCCCAACATATAATTCAACAGTACCGTACCCCTGTCCTCCACTTTCACCCGAATCTCCTTGGGCAGTTCAGAAGTCATTACCACTTCCTTCGGTACATTCTTCAAACGGACAGGAATTTTAAATTCTGTCTGGTAAGTGTCATTCATTGTCTGAAGGAACCAGAAACACAAAGACACAAAGACAAAAAACAGAAAAATCAGAAACTCCCTGCTCTTTGTACTGAGCAAGAAGTTCCTGATTTGTCGTACGAATATCAAGTAATATCTCTTTATGTTCTTTCTATCGAACAGATCCATTGACAATTATTTTGCAGGCTGAGCCTGTGCGTCTGCATAAATTGAGTTCTTATCTACTTTAATTTTTACACCCGCAGCTATTTCCACTACAACTGTATTGTCTTCTACTTCCTTGATCTTTCCATAAATTCCCCCTGCAGTAACTACAGACTGGCCTACTTCCAAGCTCTTGCGGAACTTGGCAATTTCTTTCTGTTTCTTGTTCTGGGGACGAATCATAAAAAAGTACATAATGGCGAAAATAGCCACCATCATAATAAGGAAAGAGTAATCTGCTCCTCCCTGAGCCTCTAAAACAACAGCTAACAAATTCATACGTTTTCTCGGTTTAGATTAATAATAGCCTGACAAATATATTAGTTTTTAGTCAGCTTATTTTCCTTTTTCAATTGATTAACAATTCCGTCCAATGTTCCATTGATAAAGCCGCCACTCTTCGGAGTGCTGTACAACTTGGCAATTTCCACATATTCATTCAAAGAAACATTTACCGGAATATTCGGGAAACTTAAGATTTCAGCCAATGCAATCTGCATAATCACGACATCCATCACAGCCACACGGTCCAAATCCCAGTTCTTCGAGTTTTCACTAATCAAATGACGATAATAATCAGCGTTCAAAATGGCACGGCGGAACAAACGGCGGGCAAAATCCTTGTCTTCCTCATCCTTGAATTCCGGAAGAAGTTCCTGTTTTTCCCCATTTTCAGGATTAAAACGCTTGATGGTTTTCAACACAAACGTATCCACGATTTCCTTATCATCATTCCAATACAGACTCTGATCTTCCAAAACCTCATCGAGTGCTGCATTGTTAAAAATCATCTTCTTATAGATTTTCCGCCACAGTTCACGATCCTCATCATAAGAAGAGGTTTCACTGGCCATATATTCCTTATATATATCACTCTGCATGATTTGCTCGCACAGGTTTTTAATAAAATCCCCTTCATTTTCCCAGGTTTTCTTTTGAGAAGCAGAAAAAGCATTCAGTTGTTTATTGACTTCCAACTGTGCGATGAAACGATTTTCCACAAATTTCATGTTAGGAGACAAATCTTCTTTGGTAGGCACCAGTTTGTTTTTTGCTGCATCCAGCCGCTTGCTGGCATACTTCGTCACTTCCACCATGAGAAGCAAAAGATAGTTGTACAAATCATATGCTTTGGACAGACTGAAGAACAACTCCTTTTCTGCAGTATCCAAGTTTTTACCACCGTTCTGATAATACGCATAAATTATCTGAACTATCTTCAGACGAATAAGAACTCTGTTGATCATAATATATAAACAAAACTACAATTTTAGGTGTGCAAAAATAAGCAAATTTCTTTTACACCCCACCATAGGGTGCCATATTTTTTCTTTTTTTCAGAGATTCGACATTTTTTCCTTGCTCTCTCTTGGCACATTGCAAAAAAATATTCAAATTTGAACGCATTTTTATTAGTAACAGTGAGTTATGGAAGAACTGAAGAAGAAAAGTACAGCTATTGAAAACGACAAAGAAATCGTATTCTCTAAAGCCATCAAGGCAGGAAAACGCATTTACTACCTGGATGTAAAGAAGAATCGGAAAGAGGAGATGTTCATTGCCATCACGGAAAGCAAGAAAGTGGTGTCGATGGACAAAGACGATCCTCAAGTGAATTTTGAAAAACACAAGATTTTCTTGTATAAAGAAGATTTTGAGAAATTCATGCACGGCCTACAGCAAGCCATCGACTTCATTGATCATGAACAAGGCGGACTACACTTGGAAAGCCATGCAGAAACCGTTACTGAAGAAGAAACTCCATCACAGTCTGGAGAAATCAAAATCGACATTGACTTTTAAAAAAGACAGTCAGTTCACCAATTTCCAGCTGAATTACAGGATTTTATTAAGGGGAAAATTTGGAAAATCAAAAAAGAATGCATACCTTTGCACCGCTTTTTCAAGCTCATCGTGTGATATACCACATCGTGTGATGGCGAATTAAGCACAAAATCAACTTAATTTAGAGTAACACAAAAATTTTAGAAAAATGAAATCAATTGAAATCAAAGGTTCTTTGAGAACAGAAACTGGTAAAAAAGCCACTCGTGAACTTCGTAAAGAAAATGGTGTTCCTTGCGTATTGTACGGAATCCAGAAAGATGAAAACGGCAATCAAGTTGCTACTCACTTTACTGTTTCTACTGAAGGCTTGCGTAACTTGGTATACACACCGCATATCTATGTAGTAGACCTGAACATTGATGGCAAAGTAGTAAACGCTATCATGAAAGATATCCAGTTCCACCCTGTAACAGATAAGATTCTGCACGTAGACTTCTATCAGATTGACGAAAACAAACCTATCGTTATGGAAGTTCCTGTAAAACTGGAAGGTTTGGCAGAAGGTGTGAAAGCCGGTGGTAAATTGGCTCTGCAGATTCGCAAACTGAAAGTGAAAGCTTTGTACAACGTAATTCCGGAACGTCTGGTTATCGACGTAACTCCGCTGGGATTGGGTAAGACTGTAAAAGTTGGCGAATTGCACTATGAAGGTCTGGAACTGCTGAACGCAAAAGAAGCTGTGGTTTGCGCAGTTAAATTGACTCGTGCCGCTCGTGGTGCTCAGGCTGCTGCAGGTAAATAATTCAGTAACCTAAACACACAAGAATCCTTTCAATGAAATATTTGATTGTTGGACTGGGGAATATCGGTGAAGAATACCGTGAAACCCGTCATAATATAGGATTTATGGTATTGGACGCCTTGGCTAAGGCGTCCAATATTGTTTTTAGCGATGGACGTTATGGGGCAACTGCACACCTGTCGTTAAAAGGACAACAGTTAATCCTGCTCAAACCGTCCACCTATATGAACCTCAGTGGAAACGCTGTACGCTACTGGATGCAACAGGAGAAAATTCCTCTGGAAAATGTGCTTATCGTAGTGGATGACCTGGCCCTTCCCTTCGGGACGTTGCGACTAAAAGGAAAAGGAAGTGACGCCGGACACAACGGTCTGAAACATATCGCCGCTACCCTAGGAACTCAAAACTATGCCCGCCTTCGCTTTGGCATCGGCAACGACTTTCCAAAAGGAGGACAAATTGATTTCGTATTGGGACATTTCGATGAAGAAGCCATGAAACTGATGCCGGAACGTCTGGAAGTGGCACAGGAAATCATCAAGAGCTTTTGTTTGGCCGGACTGAACAATACGATGAACCAGTATAACAACAAATAAGCGTATGCCGGAAGCAAGAATAGATAAATGGATGTGGGCCGCACGTATCTTCAAAACAAGAACGATTGCAGCCGAAGCCTGCAAAAAAGGCAGAATCTCCATCAACGGAGCCCAGGCCAAACCGGCCCGGACAGTCAAACCGGGGGATGTGGTACAGGTCCGGAAACCACCCGTTACCTATTCCTTCAAGGTGTTGCAGGCCATCGAAAAACGGGTAGGAGCCAAACTGGTTCCTGATGTCATGGAGAATGTCACAACTCCCGACCAGTATGAACTGCTGGAAATGAGCAAAATCAGCGGATTCGTAGACCGGGCCAGAGGAACCGGACGTCCTACCAAGAAAGAGCGCAGAGACTTGGATGAGTTCTTCACCCCGGAATATATGGACGATTTTGACTTCGACTTCGATGACGAAGATGATAACGAGGAAGAATAAAATCAAAGCTTACTCAAAAAAACTGGTTCTACAAAGCTTTTCCACTTTGTAGGACCAGTTCTTTTTTACCTTATTCACTACTATATTTCATTCGGCAAGTTCCGGTTCCGGCATTTCCGACACCTTAAACAAGGTCTTCAAGTCTTTCTCTTCCCCGACTACCCATACCACATCTCCTTTCTGTAAGGTAAAAGAGACTTCCGGCTGACGCAAATTACTGTCATCGGCCGATTCAATACCCACTATCAGGCAGTGATACTTATTCCGGATGCCGCTTTCACGAATGGTACGTCCGCAGAACGGTGATTTGCGGGATACCACAAATTGCTTCAAATACATTTCATGTTCTTCAAAATCTTCATCCGCATGCCTTTCTGCCACTTTCTCCAACTGACTGGAAAATACCGACAATTGATCATCCGTACCGATAACCTGCAATTTATCATTGGGGAAGATGCGATTTCCACCTCCCGGAATATTGATTCGATGTGTTCCACGAATAATCGAAGCCACATGTACTCCATATTTCTTTCCTAAATCCAGCTCCATCAAGGTTTTCCCGCCCCAAAGCGAATCGGCCGGGATGACAAAATCCGACAAGTGCAAATCTCTGTCGAGCAAGCGCCCGGCATATTCCGGCTGACTTTCGCCCAAGTAAGCCTTCCGCACTTCTTTCGAACGAAGATTCTGTACAAACGTACGTTCCAACCCGATGGACTGTTTTTTCAGGAAACGCGACGCAATCATGAACAGCACCACCAAAATGGCAATACCTGCCATCAATGCCACCGAAGCCTGGAACAGGTGCTGGATGATGTAAATCACAAACAACACCGCCAGTACAATACGCAGCAACACAATGGATATCAGTGGCGCATGATTGAAACGGCTGTCCGCCCACAAGGCCTTAAACTCAATGGAATGATTTTTCTTCATGATCATGGCCCGCAGGAAAGGAGCAATCAATGCAATAGTGACCACTGCACCGATTATCTTCCCCCAAAAATCTCCGGTAGCAGATACCAGCAACGGCAGGAACAAATTGAAAGAAAGTACTACCATAGCCACCGAAAGCACAAAATAAATCAGCGTAATGCGTACAATGGAAAGCAGCAGCTTTTTCCAGTTGTTCTGGTGGTTCACCGGTTGTCCTCCTGCGGTATACCGCTCCAGCAAACGCCGCCAGAACAGAGGCAGATGGCGGTCGACAAAGGTATAAGCCGGTCCTGACAGACGAATCATATACGGAGTGAGAAAGGTCGTAATAACGGACACCGCCACTACAATCGGATACAGGAAATGACTCGTGACATGCAGGCTGACACCCAATGCGGCAATGATGAACGCAAATTCACCAATCTGCGTCAGACTGAATCCGCACTGCATGGCTATCTTCAACGGCTGACCGGACAGTAACACACCTCCCGTACCGAAAATGGTCTGCCCCACCAGAATGGCCACCACAATAGCGAGAATCGGCCAGATATATTCCACAATCATGTTTGGATCCACCATCATACCGACCGATACGAAGAAGATAGCCCCAAACAAGTCTTTCACCGGAGCCACCAGTTTGTCGATATGCTCCGATTCTATGGTTTCCGCTAAAATTGAACCCATGATAAAAGCTCCGAAGGCGGGAGAGAATCCCACCCGGGCTGCCAGCACCACCATGCCGAAACACAGTGCCAACGACACAATCAGCAACGTCTCATCACTCATCAGTTTGCGGGCTTTCTTCAAGAACAACGGGATGAGGTAGATTCCCACCACAAACCACAAAATCAGGAAGAACACCAATTTTCCAATGCTGTAAATCATCTCACTGCCTTCAAAATTCTTGCTCACCGCCATTGTGGACAGCATCACCATCAGTACGATAGCCAATATATCTTCCAGAATCAGGATACTAAGCACCAAGCCCGCAAAACGTTGCTGCCGCAATCCCAAATCATCGAATGCCTTATAAATAATGGTAGTAGACGACATGGCCAGCATACCTCCTAAGTAAATGCAGTCCATCTGTTTCCAACCGAACAGCCATCCTACGAAAATCCCGACCATAATCATACAGAAAATAATGGTACAGGCCGAGATGACCGCCGAACCACCCACCTTCATCAGTTTCTTGAAGCTGAACTCCAGTCCCAAGGCAAAGAGCAAGAAAATCACGCCAATCTCCGACCAGGTCTGGATATTGTCTGCATCCGACACTGAAGGAGTAAACGTGAAATGAGGACTGCACACAAATCCCGCTACAATATATCCCAACACAAGGGGCTGCTTTAATTTTTTAAAGATCAATGTGATAACTCCGGCACTAATCAATATTAATGCCAAATCACTGATAAGAGGGGCCAATTCCGACATAATTAGTTGTATTTTATTTTTGCGCAAATGTAACTAATTCTGTTCAAGAATCGTTCGTCGTTCCAATAAATAAATATGAAACAGAAATTTTAGAATCCAACAAGAATGTTATAATTTTGTCCCATTCTAAATAAAGACGTTATGGACACATCTAAAACTACACAAATATTCCCTGTACTCGAAATGAGTTGTGCCGCCTGTGCCGCACGAGTAGAAAAGACTTTAAACCGACAGGCTGGAGTTTATCATGCCAGCGTGAACTATGCGGCTGCTACCGCCACCGTGGAATACAATCCCGAGAGCTGCTCACCGGAAACACTGAAGAGTGCCATCCAGGCAGCCGGTTACGACCTGGTCATCGAAACCCGTGCAAACAAAGAAAAAATAGCAGAAGACGCGCACATACAGAAATACCGTAAACTGAAATTCCGCACCCTCTGCTCCCTGGCTCTGTCTATCCCGGTAGCCATCATCGGCATGTGCTTCATGGACTGGACTTATGCCAACTACGTGATGTGGATACTAGCTACCCCCGTGGTCTTCTGGCTGGGTAGGGATTTCTATCGCAATGCCTGGAAACAGCTGAAACACCGCACCTCGAACATGGACACGCTGGTGGCCGTCAGCACGGGCATCGCCTATGCCTTCAGCCTCTTCAACCTGTTCTGGCCGGAATTCTGGATGAGCCGCGGCATTCATCCCCATGTCTATTTTGAAGCCGCCAGTGTCATCATCTCGTTCATTCTGCTCGGACGACTACTGGAAGAAAGAGCCAAAGGCAACACTTCCGAGGCTATCAAGAAACTGATGGGCCTGCAACCGGCCACCGTTACTCTCCTGAGTCCGAACGGTACCCAAAAAGAAATACCTGTAGAACAAGTACAAGCCGGACAACGCCTATTAGTGAAACCCGGTGCCCGCATACCGGTAGACGGTACGGTAGATGAGGGACGTTCGTATGTAGACGAGAGCATGCTCACCGGCGAACCGCTCCCCACGGAAAAAGTCCCCGGCGAGAAAGTCTATGCCGGCACCATCAACCAGAAAGGAAGTTTCAGTTTCACCGCCGACAAGGTGAGCAGTGAAACCGTGCTGGCTCATATCATCCGCATGGTGCAAGAGGCACAAGGCAGCAAGGCTCCCGTGCAACAATTGGTCGACCGCATTGCCGCTATTTTTGTCCCTACCATCCTGAGCATCGCCGTACTGGCCTTTCTTGCGTGGATATTACTGGACAGCCACAACGGATTTACCCACGGGCTACTGGCCGCTGTCACCGTGACCATCATTGCCTGTCCGTGCGCGTTAGGATTGGCCACGCCGACTGCCATCATGGTGGGCATCGGGAAAGGAGCCGAAAACGGTATCCTGATTAAAGATGCCGACAGTCTGGAGACCGCTCGCAAGGTCAATGCCATCGTCCTCGACAAGACCGGTACCCTGACCGAAGGACACCCGACCGTGACCGACCTCTCCGCCGGCCTGTCGCAAGCCCCCCTGTCACGCATCCTTTTCACCCTGGAAAGTGCATCGGAACATCCGTTGGCACAGGCCATCGTACACCATCTCGCTGCGCAACCTCTCCCTATGGAAGGCTTTGAAAGTCTGACGGGACTGGGGGTACGTGGAAAAATCAACGGAACCTATTATTATGCCGGCAACCGTCGCCTGCTGGAGCAACACGGACTTGCCATTCCCGCCTCCCTGACCGAAGAAGCGACCCGCCTAAGCGAAGAAGCCAAGACGGTTATCTGGCTGGCCGATGAGAAGCAAGCCTTGGGAGTGGTGGCCATAGCCGACCGCATCAAGCCAACCTCCAAAGAAGCCGTAGCACAATTGCAGGAAATGGGAATCTCCACCTACATGCTGACCGGCGACAATCCGGAAACCGCCCGGAAGATTGCGGAACAATGTGGCATCACCTATTTCCAGGCAGAAGTGCTTCCTCAGCAGAAAGCCCAGTTCATTCAGGAACTGCAACGCCAAGGGAAAGTAGTAGCCATGGTGGGCGACGGCATCAATGACAGTGCCGCACTGGCCCAGGCCGACCTCAGCATCGCCATGGGAAAAGGCAGTGACATTGCTATGGACGTAGCCAAGATGACGCTGATTTCCTCCGATTTGAACAAAATCACCGATGCCATCCGCCTTTCCCAAGCCACCGTACGCACCATCCGCGAAAACCTTTTCTGGGCATTCATCTACAACCTGATTGGCGTTCCCGTGGCAGCAGGTATCCTGTATCCCATCAACGGCTTCCTACTGAACCCGATGATTGCCGGTGCGGCCATGGCCATGAGCAGTGTGAGCGTAGTAAGCAACAGTTTGCGGTTGAAGCGGAAAAAATTCACACATACTCACACATCCGCAGCCATCAAAGAAACGATACAGCCCGTGGAAGTACAAGCAGTGGAAACACGCCCCATAGAAGTACAGCCGGAACCCGCACAGCCGGCAGCCGCTCCCTCTCCTGCCCCAACCGTTTCCGGCGTCCAGAAGACCTACTTGGTGGAAGGCATGATGTGCGACCACTGCCGCACGCGGGTAGAAAAAGTGCTGAACACCGTAGAAGGCGCCACCGCCCAAGTCACCCTGACTCCTCCGGAGGCTGTCATTACCTTCCAAGGAAAAGTTCCGTCACTGGAAGAGTTGCAGCACCTGATTGACGAAAAAGCCGGCGACTATACGCTAAAAGAAAAGAACTGATTAAAAGTATTTTATCCGAATCCAGTACTTTCTGGGAAGTACTGCAGTACTGCTGAGAAAGTACTACAGTACTGCCAAGGGAGTACCACAGTACTGCAAGGGAAGTACTCAGACACTCACTCCGCTTTTACATAAAAAAGCCAGACAGACTGACCTTAGTTTTTACTCCATACCCTTCACAAGTTCCAAAAAAGTCGTATATTTGAAGCAAGAATTCAACTATACGACTTATGAAACTTATGCAATTTATCCAAGGAATGCTCTTAACCACCTGCATTCTTCTCTTTGCAGCCTGCAAAGACAATAACGGTCCGATTTATCTCGTCAACGCGGACAACCAGCAAAAAATAACCAACGGCACCATAGAACTCAGTTTGTTCGGTACGGGCGAAAAATTCTTCATCCGGGGAGGAGAAGGAAACTACACTATCAAAAATGAAGATGCCACCATCGCAGACTACCGCTACGATGGAGAAACCCTGACCTTTCTTCCAGTCAGCATCGGCCAGACTTCTACCACCATTTCCGACCGGGAAGGCAACAGCTACACCGTCTCCATCTTGGTCAGCAATCCTACCGATGAATATCGGGTAGAAAGTCTGGATGCCGAGGTGGAAGGTGACAACCTCACTAAAGGAGACGAAGCGACCTTGAAGGCACGCATCGTAGAAGAATCCCCTATTCAGGCAGAAGGACGCTTCTCTCTCATTTATTCAGATTCCTCCCTGTCATATGGAGAACTGAGAATTTTCCCGAACAGTACCAACAACTATCAACTCGGTATTTTTGAACGTACCCTTAAATATGCAGAAGATACGGGAGAACCCTACCTGCGTATTGAGGCCACCATGGCCGGAAGTACCAAACAGCAATATACTTTCATGCTGTTTGAAGACGAAACGACAGCTGAAGAAACAACCTCTGTCAGCCTCATCAAGGAAGACGTGACCGACCAGTACAAAGGAGAATTCAACGGACTGACCAAGGCTTACCGTATCTATCACTTAATCAAACAGTAACGCCGGTCTGCTTTTTCGCACATGTCCCGTATCGAACTCCAATCTTTCGATCTGTTCCGTCGCATCGAACAGATTCACCGTCAGCCGACGGCCGCTCCCGACAATTTACAAGCCAAATACATCCTGCTCCACAAAGTGCTGGAGCAGGCTTGTTATGAATTGACCACGGGGGTCACTCTCTCCTTTGCCAACTTGTTTTCCCGTTTGGATTACATCTGCAAGGAAAAGAAGATGACGCCTTCCGACCGATATGCCATCCAGACCATGCGCCGCAACTGCAACGCTGCCATGGGCGACCGTTTTCAGGCCGACATGCAGGAATACCTTTATGACCTGCGTGCCTTGGTACGTTTTGTCTCGCTGGGTTTTGAAGAAGACATTCCGGCTTCCATTCTTCCGGAGATCCCCCACTCCAACCGTCCCTATCAAGGCACACGGCTATCACACATTCCCTACGTGCGGGCTTCCGTGACCAGTTGGAACGACACCCAGATATTTGCAGCCACCGACAGTGACACAGATCCCTTCATCATCATCAACTATGCCAAGGGAGGGTATCAAGGCGACTTGCTGTATCTGAAAGACCTGCTGACAGAGAACCTGCCCCTGAACCTGCTCGATGTGCGGGTGGATGAAGAGAACCATTACATTCCGAACCTCATCGTCATCCATCCCGATTACCTGATTGACATCAGTTCGCTGGCGGCCTGTTTCCGGGAATACGGGCACCATCCGCTCAACTATTTCATGAACAAAATCAAGCCGAAAGCCTATACGGCCCCCATCCTGATGGGTAACCTGGCCAGCCAGTTTCTCGACGACTACATCAACGAGCAGCCCCAAGAGCCGGTCACCTATCCCCGTACCATCCAGAAATTCTTTGCCGCCTCGGCCCTCGATTTCTGTACCTGTCAGATTCCGGCTGATTTCCATGCCCAAGCGCAGGCCCAGATGATGAACATCCGCTCGTTTGTACATGATGTATTGCCCCGCAACATCCGGCATTTCAACAAGAAAAGCACCCTACTCGAGGCCTCTTTCATCTGCGAAAAACTGGGGCTGCAGGGACGTGTGGACATGATGCAGAAAGACTTTCAGGTGCTCATCGAACAAAAGGCCGGGAAGCGCGACGAATACAACCACCGCCACAAGGAAGACCATTTCATCCAGATGATGCTCTATCAGGGCGTGCTGCGATACAACTTCGGACAGGAAACAGAGCACATGCAGACCTTCCTGCTCTATTCCAAGTATGCCGACGGACTGCTATTAGAGCATTTTGCCGAAAATCTGTTCCGGGAAAGCATCAAGCTCCGCAACTACATCGTACACAACGAGATGCAGCTGGGCGAAGGAGCCATCGGCGAGGTGGTGGATTCCCTCAGCACCGACCTCCTGAACGAGTTGCAGGTGAGCGGAAAGCTGTGGAACGACTACCAGGAACCGCAGTTGCAGACGGCCATCAATACCTTGAAACGCTGTACCCCGCTGGAACGGGCGTACTTCAACCGTTTCTTCACGTTCGTGGCAAAGGAACAAATTCTCAGCAAGACCGGAGGAAGCAGCGATGCTTCGCACGGATTTGCCGGCAACTGGCACATCCCGCTGCACGAGAAACTGGAGGCCGGCAACATCTTGCTGGGACTGACCATCCTGCAGAAACAAAGCAGCGGACCGGGCAAAGGATACGACCTCATCGAACTGCACATTCCGACACAGGAAGAAGACTTCCTGCCTAATTTCCGTACAGGTGACATGGTGATTCTGTATGCTTATCAGGGAGAACCTGACCTGCGGAAACACATCCTCATGAAGGGAAACATCCTCGAACTGCACCCGGACCGCATGACACTGGTCTTGCGCAACGGGCAGCAGAACAAAGATATTATCGGGGGCGGAGACGACCTTTTCGCCATCGAACATGATTTTTCTGATACCTCGGCCTACAATGGGTTCCGCGGACTGTACGCCTTTCTGTCCGCCCGTGCCGACCGGAAAGAGTTGCTGTTGGGCGTACGTACCCCCGAACTGAAAGAGGAGGAAGTCACCCTGAACGGCGAATACGGCCGTTTCAACGAACTCATCCAAAAAGAGAAACAAGCCAAGGATTACTTTCTGTTAGTAGGTCCCCCGGGTACCGGAAAGACTTCGTGTGCCCTGCGCTACATGGTGGAAGAAGCCTTGAGTGACCCTGATACGTCCATCCTGCTCCTGTCGTACACCAACCGGGCGGTAGATGAAATCTGCGGCATGCTCCTCGACTCCGGTATTGCCGAGAAGACCCCGTTCATCCGCATCGGCAGCGAACTGTCGTGCGACAAGCGTTTCGTGCCTTACCTGCTGAAGCACAGCCTGGCCGACTGCCCCAAGCTGACTGACATCCGGCAGAAAATCGACCGCACCCGTATCTTCGTGAGTACGACGACCTCTCTCAACAGTCGCCTCAACCTCTTCACGTTGAAGCATTTCCAGCTGGCACTCATCGACGAGGCCTCACAGATACTGGAACCCGACCTGATTGGTATCCTCTCAGCCCGCCACCAGCAGCATAACGCCATCGACAAGTTCGTATTAGTGGGCGATTACAAACAGCTTCCGGCCATTGCCCAACAAAGCGCCGAAGAAGCGGCTGTCACCGACCCGCTCCTGCGACAAATCGGACTGGAGGACTGCCGCAACTCCCTCTTCGAACGCCTGTATAAGTCGAGTCCCGACACGTGCCGCAGTGTGCTCCGCCAGCAAGGACGCATGCACCCGGCCATTGCCGAGTTCCCCAACCAGACCTTCTACTACTGGGAGCAACTGGAGTGTGTGCCGCTACCCCACCAGCTGGAAGAAACACCCTACGAAGCCGGACTAACCGCTCAAGACCCCATCGACCGCCTGCTGCTGGAACGGAGAATGGTCTTCATCCCGGCAGAAGTTCCCGAAAGTCTCAGCGGCTCCGACAAGACCAACCCGCACGAGGCCCGCATCGTGGCCACTCTGCTGGCTCATATCTACCGCCTGACGGAGTCTCATTTCGACCCCAACCGGACGGTGGGCGTCATCGTGCCCTACCGCAACCAGATTGCCATGATTCGGAAAGAAATAGCCAGCCTCCAACTGCCCGCCTTGCTGGACATCTCCATCGACACGGTGGAACGCTACCAGGGCAGCCAGCGGGATGTAATCATCTATTCATTCACCGTACAGAATTTCAGTCAGCTCAATTTTCTGACAGCCAATACGTTTCAAGAAGGTACCTTCCTGATAGACCGCAAGCTGAATGTGGCACTAACTCGCGCCCGCAAGCAATTGCTGCTGACCGGCAACCCGCACATTCTCGGGGCCAACATCACATTCTACAAACTGTTGGAATACATCCGCCTGCACAACGGTTACCTGGAAACGGATGCCGAATCGTTCTGTCAAGGCAATTTCACCCTCCCGTCTTACCGCCGGAACTGGGAACTGGAGGAAGGAAGCTATTCTTTGCCCGCCCACTTCCAGCAGGCTTTCGAGCAACTGGTTCCACCCCCGCAGGATTGGGAAGCGAACGTGGCCCACTACCGCGAAGTCACGGCTTACGGCCGGTGCGACTTCCGTACCCAGCCTGAAGAGATGACTCCGCAAACCTTCTGCCAGGTATACAATTATTTCTACCTGCGAAAACAATATGCAGCGGCACAGGCCCTTTTTACCGGAAGCGGCAACTGGCTGTACGACCTGATTCGGAAAGTTTCCGGCCGGGTGGTATTCTGCGACCTTTCCTGTGAGGCAGGCGCTTCGGGACTGGCCTTTGCCGATGTGTGCCGTTCCCTGCCTCACCTGGACCTGACCTATGTGGGTATCTATCCGATGCAGGAGATGGGGGAAACCACCGAAGCCTTTTTCCAGACCTCGGCTTACAAGCACATTCAGACAAGCTCATATTCCCGGTTATCGGCCGTAAAACCGACGTTCTGGCAGGCCCATTCCGTACTGACCGAGCTGGTGATTTTCAATCTCTCCAGCCTGTTCGACCGCATTTCACCGCAGGAAGCACGCGACCTGGCCCTGCAAATCAACCAGCTGGTGCATGCCCGTCCTTTGAACCATTACGTGCTGGTGTATCGCGACGATGCAGGACCTTGCAGGAACAACCACTCCTATACGGCCTTCTGCAACCACCTTTCACCGGAGCTGAAACCGCTCCAGCCGCAGATGCCCCTGTATGGAAAAATCCATTGTAACCCGACCGAAGGACTTCCTCTTTCGCAAGAATTCCTTTATGAAATACGTACCAACTGATGAAAAAGAAACCTATCCAGCGGGCCCTCATCGTAGGGGCCACTTCCGGCATCGGAAAAGAAACGGCCTTGCAACTGCTCCAAAAGGGGTGGATACTCGGACTGGCAGGCCGACGCGAAGAAAAACTGAAAGAATTGCAGCAGCTGGCTCCGGACCGCATCCACATCCGGGCCATCGACATTTGTCAGGCGGAGGCTCCCGACCGCCTGCAGGAACTGATTGAAGAAATGGGAGGCATGGACCTCTACCTGCACTGTTCAGGCATCGGCCACCAGAATTACGCACTGGCACCGGACATCGAACTCCAGACACTGGAAACCAATGGAACGGGATTCGTACGGATGGTCACCGCGGCATTCCGCTACTTTGCCCGGCAACAAGGAGGACATCTCGCGGTCATTAGTTCCATTGCCGGAACCAAAGGACTGGGAGCCGCCCCGGCCTACTCCGCTACCAAGCGTTTCCAGAATATCTACATCGACTCCTTGGAACAGCTGGCCTACATGCAGCATCTCCCTATCCGGTTTACCGACATCCGACCCGGATTCGTGGCCACCGGCCTGCTGAACGACGGCAAGCACTATCCCATGCTGATGTCCACGGAGAAAGTGGCCCGTCACATCGTGCGAGCCTTGGAGAAAAAGAAACGCATCGCCCTTATCGACTGGCGCTACCGCATCATGGTAGCCCTCTGGCACCTGATCCCCCCTTTCATCTGGAAACAACTGCCCATCAGGAATTGACGGGCACCCGTCTTTCCTTCGCCACAATCTCCTTCAAACGGCGATATACATAGATGAAAGCCGGCACCAGGAACAAATTGGCAAACAGCCAAGCCGTCGGGTCGCCGAAGCAGACACCCCAGAACTTCCAAGCCGGTACAAAAATAAGGCTGACCAGCACACGGGCTATCATTTCGGCTACGCCCGAAAACATGGCCAGCCGTGTATAACCTGCTCCCTGAATGCTGTAGCGAAGGATGCTCAACGAACCCAACAGGATGAAGAAAGAGGTATTGATGTGCAGGAACAGCACGGTATCTTTCATAATCTCTGTTTCATCGGGGGAGATAAACAGCAAGGCAAACTTGTCGGCCAGTCCCCACATCACGATGGCAATCACTACGGAATAGACCAGCATCATCAGCGTGGCCGACTTGATGCCCATCCAGATGCGGTCGGGCTTTCCGGCACCATAGTTCTGTCCGGAATACGTGGCCATAGCCATACCCAAGCTGTCCAGCGGACACATCACGAACATCTTGATACGCATGGCCGCAGTAAAGGCAGCTACACAGGCCGTACCCAGTGCATTGTTTGCACTCTGCAACATGATGCTGCCGATAGCCGTGATGGAAAACTGCAAGCCCATCGGCACCCCGATGGACAAAAGTTGACGGGCCAGATCTTTCCGGAAACGGCGGTCGGACGGCTCGGTTTTCAGGATGTCAAACTTGCGGTACATATAGATGTAGCACAGCAAAGCCGAAAGTCCTTGCGAGAAGACCGTGGCAATGGCCGCACCTGCAACGCCCCATCCCAGTGTTAGGATACAGAACAAATCGAGTACAATGTTCAGCAACGTGGAGAACAGCAGGAACCAGAACGGAGTCTTGCTATCCCCCAGCGCACGGATGATGCTGGAAAGCAGGTTGTAGAAAAACGTACACGGTACGCCGATAAACGTGATGAGCAGATAGATGTAAGCCCCTTCAAAAATATTCTCAGGTGTCTGCATGGAACGTAGGATAAATCCGCAGAGTAGACTCGTAACAATGGCCACCGCCACCGACATCACGGCCGCCAGCTTCAGGCTGACCGACACATAGCGCCGCATCGTGACATAATCGCGGGCCCCGAACTTCTGGGCCACCGGAATGCCGAAACCACCACAACACCCGTTGCAAAATCCCAGTATCAGGAAAACCACCGATGTGCTGGCTCCCACGGAAGCCAAGGCATTAATACCTAAGAATCGTCCCACAATGGCCGCATCCACCAGCGAATACGTCTGCTGAAGCAGGTTGCCCAGCAACAAAGGAAAAGTAAAATTCAAAATCAGTGGCAGACTCGGCCCTGATGTCATCTCTCTCGACTGTGCCATATATTCTCTCGATATCCTTAAAATCTAATAAGCGTGCAAAATTACACTAAAGTTGTGATACCAAAGAAAATCCTCGCGTTAAATTAGCTAACCCGAGCAGCTTTTTTGCCTTAAATCAGGCCCTTAAAAAAACACAAGTGCGTTTCCACCCAAACGCAAGTACGTTTTATCTGAAACGCCTTTACGTTTTACTTCAAACGCAAGTGCATTTGAATCCAAACGTCCTTGCGTTTTCGCCCCCCTTTTCGGCAGTGATTTATTATCATTTGTGAATTTTTTAGTGCCGGAATTGACTTACCTTCGCAGCCAAATCAAAGAAACAGAGAAAAGACATGAAAGACAGTATTGACTTCGGAAGCATGAATATTTCGAAATTGTTCCGGAAATTACTTATTCCTACCGTACTGGGAATGATTTTCTCAGCCATCTTCATCATCACCGACGGCATCTTCGTAGGGAAAGGCATCGGCAGCGATGCCCTGGCGGCCGTCAACATCACGGCTCCCCTTTTCCTGATTAATACAGGCGTGGGACTGATGTTCGGCATCGGTGCCTCGGTCGTGGCCTCCATTCACCTGTCGCAAGGAAAAATAAAAGTGGCCCGCATCAATATCACGCAGGCTGTCGTGGTTTCCTCCTTATTGCTCATCGCCTACGCCGCAGTCATTCTCTGCAACGTGGAGAAAATCGCCTTGCTGCTGGGAAGCTCGCCCCGCCTGCTGCCCCTCGCCGCCGAATACATGTACTGGTTCGTCCCTTTCCTGGTATTCAGTGCCCTGCTAAGTTCGGGCATGTTCTTCGTGCGGCTGGACGGCTCACCCAACTATGCCATGGTGTGCAACATCATCCCGGCCCTGCTCAACATCGGCCTGGACTACTTATTTATCTTCATCTTCAAGTGGGGCATGTTCGGAGCCGCCTTGGCCACCAGCCTGGGCTACATTGTCGGCGCCGCGATGATTCTGGTTTATCTGATGCAGCCTCAGCGAGTTCTCCGTTTGTGTAAAGTCAAGCTGTCCTGGAAAAGCCTGCGGCTCACCCTCCGCAACACCGGCTATATGTGCAAGTTAGGAGTGTCCAGTTTCCTCTGCGAGGCAGCCATCGCCACCATGATGTTTGCCGGAAACTACGTCTTTATCCACTACCTGGGAGAAGATGGGGTAGCCGCCTACAGCATCGCCTGCTATTTCTTCCCCATCATCTTCATGGTGTACAACGCCATCGCCCAGTCGGCCCAACCTATTCTCAGCTACAACTTCGGGGCCGGACATCCGGAACGCGTGCGGGCAGCCTTCCGACTGGCCCTGCTGACTGCCATCTCCTGCGGTGTCGTGGTATTCGCCGTCACAGCCTTGTTCTCTTCCCAAATAGCCTCCTGGTTCATCGACAGCCGCTATCCGGCACACGACCTCGCCGTAGAAGGACTTCCCCTGTTTGCCTCCGGCTTCATCTGCTTTGGCATCAACATCGTGTCTATCGGCTACTTCCAGAGTGTGGAACGCGACCGCCCCGCCATGGCCATCACCCTGCTGCGCGGCTTCATCCTCGTGCTGCTCTGTTTCTGGCTGATACCCCTGATATGTGGCGTACCGGGCATCTGGTTGGCCGTCCCCGTTTCCGAGCTGCTGACCTTCCTTTTTGTCCTCACTCTCTACTGCCGCGGCAAACGAAGCTAAGATTTTATTACCTTTGTAGCGACATAGATACCCAAAGGAATGAAAACTTTTAGCGAGATACTGCACGAAAAATATGGACTGAGTGCCTCGGAATCCGAGCAATTGCTGGCACAGATGGAACGGCTCACTTACCGAAAAGGGGAACACATCGTACGGGAAGGAGAACGCAACAGCAGTCTCTACCTGGTGGCCCAAGGTATCTGGAGAGGACATTATCTGCGCGACGGAGTGGACATCTCACTCTGGTTTGCATCCGAAGGAGACACGCTCTTCTCTTCGTGGAGCTACGTGGCCGACCGTCCCTCTCTTACCTCCATCGAAGCCATGAGCGACAGCACGGTCTTCCGCATCTCCAAGCAAAAGATGGAGACTTTTTTCGCCTCTTCCATCGCCTTTGCCAACATCGGAAGAATCATCTTCGAGCGGCAGTTTCTGGACATGGAAAACTGGATGATAAACGGAGGAGCTGCACAGGCAAAACAGCGTTACCTTGCCCTGCTGGAACAGAATCCAGAATTGCTGCAACATGTTCCGCTCAAGCACATCGCCTCTTATCTGATGATTACGCCTCAGTCGCTCAGCCGCATACGGGCAGGACTGAACAAAAAGAAATAAGAAGAAAGACTTCCACAGCCCACATCCCTTTGTCAGTATCCAAAATCAAAAAATAAAAATAAAAACAAGCTCTTTCGCTATACTGATTTATAACCATACCCTATCAGGAACACCCTCATTTCATCTTTGCTCGAAAAAACTTTGTATACTTTTGTGACACTGTAAACTGAATGTATGATAGAAATAGATGAGAGGTTAAAACAAAAGTTCCATCAACAAATGGATGGGATATACGCACAAGACGAGGAACAACGCCTGTGCCTTATCGCGCAGTCCTACTCTATCTGCGAAAACTCCATTGCCGTATTAAGTAATTTGCGTACGGGGAAAAGCCATATCTTCTTCGGAAAGTCCTGCAAAATATTGGGACTAGGTAGACCAAGCACCATCCAAACAGTGGATTCCGTATGGGAAGAAGAGATTTACAACCGGATTCATCCGGACGACTGGAAAAAGCGATGTCTGCAAGAATTAACTTTTTTCCGAAAGGTATCATCCTCTCATTCAAAAGATATATTTTCCTGGTATCTTGAGAATACCATAAGAATGTGTGACAAAGAGGGGGAATACCACTATTGGAAGCATCGTATCTTTTATTTCTCAGGCGACGGACAGCAGGGAATAAGTTATTCTCTCTGCCTGTACAATCTGACATCCGAAGACAGCGAAGCAGCTTATCTGATAAATACGATGACGGGCGAGAAAAAAATTCTTCTCACGGATGAGAATCAACTTCTTTCTGCTCGGGAAAAAATCATATTGCAAATGATACAAAATGGGAAATCCAGCAAAATGATTGCAGAAAAACTGGGAATCAGCAAACATACGGTAGACCGCCACAGGCAGAATATCATAGCCAAACTACAAGTAAATAACACCACAGAAGCATGTCATAAAGCAAAAAGGTTGGGATTGATTGATTAAGCAAACAGCCCAAACATTGCCCAAAAGGCGAAAGGTTTCACCATCTCCACATGGATGCGATGGCGACACCCGTATCTCTTTCATATAAACGATACTACTATTTTATAGGGATATAAGCACATTTTTAATCACTTACTTAAAATAAAACCTATCAAAACAAAAATGACAGAATGGGATAAAATGCAAGCACATCAAATCTGCAATGACTTTGATGCCGATTTGTTTGAACGAAGAGTGAAAGCCAAAAAACTATTTAAAGAATTTAACCGTACCGAAGACGACGAAATTGAACGTCGTCAGGAAATCATGCGGCAACTCTTCAAGAAAGTGGGTAAACGCGTTTGGCTGGAGCCTGACTTTACCTGCGAATTCGGAAAAAACATTACGATTGGAAACGATGTCTATATTAATTTCGGATGTACATTGCTCGATTGCGGACAGATCACAATAGGCAATCACACGTTATTAGGACCGAATGTAAGTGCATACTCGGCCAATCATTCACTCGATCCGGATGAACGGATAGCCGGTGCCTTAGTTCCGGGACCTATTACGATAGGTAATCGTGTTTGGATTGGAGGCGGCAGCATACTCCTCAGTGGCGTTACGATAGGCGATGATACCGTGATTGGTGCTGGAAGTGTCGTGACTCATGACATACCTTCAGGAGTCGTGGCCGCCGGGAACCCTTGCCGTGTATTAAGAAAAATCACCGAGAAAGATAAAGTCGGTTTTATTGTATAGTAAACGATCTTTATCAGCATAAATGAAGTCCTGTCAAAATAATGCCTTCAAAAGGGAAAAGTATTCACTTGATTTATTCATTATCAAAATATTAAAGAACCATGAAAAAATCTCTTTTTTTAGCTATGGCTGCAATGATGGCAGCCGCTTGCTCTCATCCAACAGCAGACAAAACCGAACCAACTGTAGAAAGTTCCAGACTGACAGACTGTAACGTTTCTTTAAATGGCCTTCATTTTACCAAATCACTTAACGGAGCTGAAAAACAAGTGAGTGATTCGGCAGGTATTGTCACCTTCCGTGCCAAACCTCAGGCAGACTTTTTCTGTGATCCTAACGGAAAAATATCACAAGATGATGCCGCCATCCTTTTTATGGAAATAGACAACCAGAAACCTTTCACGTATTCTGCCAAGGTCAAAACGGGATTCACTCTGGAAGGGACCTACAATGCGGCCGTACTCTTTGCGTATGCCAATGACACGTTGTGGCAGAAACTGTGTTTCGAACAGGATGAAAGAGGAACGCACCGGGTGGTAAGTGTGCGTACCATCGGCACCTCCGATGACAACAACCATGAAGTGGTAAACGAGGATACAGAATCCATTTATTTTAAAATATCTTCCGATACGCAAACCATAGCCAATTACTATTCGTTGGACGGCAAGACATGGCAAATGGTCCGTCTCTATAAAAACGAATACGGAGATAAAATTTATCTGGGTATCTGCAGTCAGGCTCCTCAATCGGACGAATGTATCTCGACCTTTGAGAATTTACAGCTAACTACTGATCATGTAAAAGATTCCAGATTGGGAGAATAAAAACAAGTCTTTCATATTCAGTTCAGTACAGATGCCGTAATCTCCGGTTCCTGCATGAAAAGCATGAAAGCATCTGTACTTTTTCTATTATTACCCTCATTCTTCTCCATACAGACAGAAATGGATTGAAGCGCCATGCCTTGTCCGGCATCCCCGACCAAGGTGTTGATTGAGCCCGAAGGAAACTCGGTACGGCTCTTTGTGAAAGGGTTTGAAAATCTTTATCAGAAACTCTATAAACTATTTATATACTAATTCTACGATTGTAAATACTATTATGAGAAAAATCAAAAGAATCGTTTTGCTGGCATGCAGTGTGTTCTGCCTGTCGGGTGCCGTATGGGCACAGAACCCTAAGCCTTTCGTCATTCCGGAACTGAAGGAATGGAAAGGTGGCGACGGACAGTTTGTACCCACGGCGGCTTCCAGAATTGTATGTATCTCGGGCGAGGCGGAGCTGCTCCGTGTAGCCGAGGCCTTTGCAGCCGACTATGAGGAGATGTTCGGAGTACGCATGCCGGTATCAGTCGGCAAGGCCGCCGCTGGTGACTTTGTGTTCCAGCTCAAGGCCGATCGCAAGATGCCAAAGGAAGGCTATGACATCCGAATCACCGACCGCGTACTGATTTCCACCCCAGAGACTTCAGGTGCTTTCTGGGCCACCCGCACCCTGTTGCAGATGACCGAGCAGTCAGACACCCGCAGTCTGGCCAAGGGCAGTATACGCGACTTCCCGAGCTATGCCGTGCGCGGCTTCATGTTCGACTGTGCACGTAAGTTCTTTACCATCGACTTTCTGCGCGATTATGTGAAGTTCATGGCTTACTATAAGATGAACACCTTCCAGCTTCACCTGAACGACAATGGTTTCAAGCAGTATTTCGAAAATGACTGGAACAAGACCTATGCCGCCTTCCGTCTGGAGTGCGACACCTATCCGGGCCTGACCGCCGAGGACGGTTACTACACCAAGCAGGAGTTCATCGACCTACAGAAACTGGCCGAGAACAACTATGTAGAAATCATTCCGGAAATTGATGCTCCAGCTCATTCCCTGGCTTTCACACACTATAAGCCTGAAATTGGCAGCCAGACTTATGGCATGGACCATCTGGACCTGGGCAATCCGGAAACCTACAAGTTCATGGATGGTCTGTTCAAGGAATATCTTGAAGGCGACAATCCGGTGTTCCGCGGCAAACGGGTGAATATCGGTACCGACGAATATTCCAACAAGGACAAAAAGGTAGTGGAGCAGTTCCGTGCCTTTACCGACCATTATATCAAGTTTGTGGAGAAGTATGGCAAGCAGGCCTGCGCCTGGGGTGCGCTGACTCACGCACAGGGCGACACTCCGGTGAAGGCGAGCAACGTGATTCTAAACGTCTGGCACAATGCCTTCTCAAAGCCACACGAGATGAAGAAGCTGGGCTATAAAATCATTAATATTCCTAACGGACTGGTTTATATCGTACCTCAGGCAGGCTATTACAACGACTATCTGAACTACCAGTATCTGTATGAGAACTGGACTCCGGTCATAGTGGGCGATGAGGTGTTTGACGATAAGGATCCGGCCATTTTAGGCGGTATGTTTGCCTTATGGAACGACCATGTGGGTAACGGTATCTCCATGCAGGATGTACACCACCGCGCGTTCCCGGCTATGCAGACCATGGCGGTAAAGATGTGGACCGGCAAGGACACCAAACTGCCTTATACTGAATTCAACCAGAAACGCATCACTTTGAGCGAGGCTCCGGGAGTGAATATTCTGGGGCGTATCGGAAACGGAAAAGAACTGGTTTATGAAACAGATGTTGTATATCCGAACATGAAGACTCCACACCGCGAAATAGGCTATGATTACACCGTAAGCTTTGACATCGAAGGAACCAATGAAACTAAAGGTACCGAGCTGTTCCGTTCACGCGATGCTGTATTTTATCTGTCAGACCCACTCAGCGGTATGTTAGGTTATGCCCGCGACGGTTACCTCTATACTTTCGACTATCGGGTAAAACCGGGTAAAGCAAACTTGGCCATTGAAGGCGACAATCAGTCTACCCGTCTCTACGTAAACGGAAAGTTGGTAGAAGAACTGGACAAGCAGACTTTATACTATAATGAAGGTGGAAAGGACAAGATGTACCGCTCATGCACTTTAGTATTTCCATTGGAACAGGCAGGAAAATTCTCCAGTCGCATCAACAACTTGAAGGTATATAATTACAAGCAACATTAATCCTATCCTAAAAAAGTAAGGCTGTCTCAAAGTGAATTACCCCCCAAAAGTTAGATACAAAACTTTTGGGATGCGGTTCACTTTAAGACAGTTTTTTATTAAAATCATAAACCAAATTATAAACATCTATTCATTTGTAAATTTGCAATGAACCTTCTCTTCTATTATTTTGTTATCATAAAAATAATAAGTTCCTTGAATCACCAAGAATCCAGGGCTATAAAGAACCATATTTTTTACCAACCTGAACATTATGAAAAAATCTCTATTAATTATTTCATTGTGTGCATTTATTTTTTCTTGTTCTAAAGATTTACCAGAAAATCAAAGTACACAAAACTCAACGAGGCTTATAGGAAAAACTTTTAGTACTCAGAGTCTTTCCTTCACCTTTACAAGCAGTGATTCAGTTTCTTTCCAAAGCAAAAATACGTTATATCTTTTGAAAGGAAAATCAAAATATGAAATGAATAATGACACCATCGTCATAAAAAATCCTTATGGAAAAAGACTGAAACCCAATGAAACTACCGACAGTTATATACTTAGCTTCATCGGTTACTTACGGAATGATAGAATAGAAGCTACGTTTTTCATCATTGGCCCAGAGGAAAAAGAACAGTACTTAGGACATGATGTCACATTGTTTATGGAATAAGATCCATTAAAGTAAGCACTATCTATAGCATACATATTCTAATAAAAACGAAAAAAGGTGTGAAACCACTTGGGTTCCACACCTTTTCTTATGGATGTTTATCGATAATTATTTCACTTCCTCGAAGTCAGCATCCTGTACATTGTCATTGTTCTTGCTGTTTGAACTCTGACCATTGTTTGCCTGACCTGCATTAGGACCAGCCTGGGCACCGCCCTGTGCACCGGTCTGAGCGTACATTTCTGCACTTGCAGCCTGGAAAGCGGTCTGCAATTCAGCACTTGCTGCATCGATACCAGCCAAATCCTGAGCCTTGTGAGCGTCTTTCAGTTTCTGAAGGGCAGCTTCGATAGGAGCTTTCTTGTCGGCCGGAATCTTATCGCCAAGGTCTTTCAACTGATTTTCAGTAGTAAAGATCAAGCTATCTGCCTGGTTCAGCTTGTCGATACGTTCCTTTTCCTTCTTATCAGCTTCTGCGTTAGCTTCAGCTTCAGCCTTCATACGGTCGATTTCTTCCTTGCTCAAACCAGACGAAGCTTCGATACGGATGGCCTGTTCCTTACCCGTAGCCTTATCCTTAGCAGATACCTTCAAGATACCGTTGGCATCGATATCGAATGTAACTTCAATCTGAGGCACACCACGACGAGCCGGAGCGATACCTGTCAAGTTGAACTGACCGATTGACTTGTTCTGAGCAGCCATCGGACGTTCACCCTGCAATACGTGGATGGTAACTTCTGTCTGGTTATCAGCGGCAGTAGAGAAGACTTCACTCTTCTTGCACGGAATAGTCGTGTTGGCATCAATCAGCTTGGTCATTACTCCACCCATTGTTTCAATACCCAATGTCAACGGAGTGACATCCAGCAATACGATGTTACCTACACCGGCTTCCTTGTTCAAAACGGCACCCTGGATACAAGCACCTACGGCTACTACTTCATCCGGATTTACACCCTTAGAAGGAACTTTGCCGAAGAAGTCTTCAACCAGTTTCTGTACAGCCGGGATACGTGAAGAACCACCAACCAAGATGACTTCATCGATATCTGCATTGTTCAAACCAGCATCGCTCATAGCTTTCTTACATGGTTCAAGACAAGCCTGAATCAAGTTGTGAGCCAAAGCTTCGAATTTAGCACGAGTCAATGTCTTAACCAAGTGTTTAGGAACACCGGCCACCGGCATGATGTACGGCAGGTTGATTTCAGTTGATGTAGAAGAAGACAATTCAATCTTAGCTTTTTCAGCAGCCTCTTTCAAACGCTGCATAGCCATCGGATCAGTTGTCAAGTCAGCACCTTCATCATTCTTGAATTCCTGTACCAACCAGTCGATGATAACCTGGTCGAAATCATCACCACCCAGGTGAGTATCACCGTTAGTTGACAAAACTTCGAATACACCGCCACCGAATTCCAGGATAGAGATATCGAATGTACCACCACCAAGGTCGAATACGGCAACCTTCATATCCTTGTTAGATTTGTCGACACCGTAAGCCAGAGCGGCAGCAGTCGGTTCGTTCACAATACGTTTTACATCCAGACCTGCAATCTGACCAGCTTCCTTAGTAGCCTGACGCTGAGAATCTGAGAAGTATGCCGGAACGGTGATGACAGCTTCTGTAACTTCCTGTCCCAGATAATCTTCAGCAGTCTTTTTCATTTTCTGAAGAATCATTGCTGAGATTTCCTGCGGAGTATACAGACGTCCGTCGATGTCTACACGCGGAGTATTATTATCGCCTCTTACTACTGAGTAAGGTACACGTGCAATTTCTTTCTGAACCTGATCGTAAGTTTCACCCATGAAACGTTTGATAGAATATACCGTACGTTTCGGGTTTGTGATAGCCTGACGTTTAGCAGGATCACCTACCTTACGTTCACCGCCGTCCACGAAACCTACTACTGAAGGAGTGGTACGTTTACCTTCGCTGTTGGCAATTACCACCGGTTCGTTACCTTCGAATACTGCAACACATGAGTTTGTTGTTCCTAAGTCAATACCAATAATCTTTCCCATAATTGTATCTATTTTTTATTATTTTCTAATCAGTTAATTCTGTAGCGCCGAAGCGTTACGCCCTATAAAAGACAAATGTCATGCCAGAAGAAAAAAAAGTCCGTGCCAGCATTTTTTTCTGACACGGACTGCCATTTTGGCTGTTTTATGTGACATTCTTGTCTCCAGACACACTATGGAGACTGACAAAATCAGAGGAACTCTCCCCAAAGAGGAGTACTCAGAAGGGGTTCCGTCAGGAAAGGCACTTGGAAAATCAACACGATTCCTATGGCCAGGGCCACCATCCACAACAACACCAGCACCACTTTAGCGGAGGTACCCATGGGCTTCCAGCTTCCAAACGACTGCATGACGGCCTGAATCAGTCCGGCAATAGGGATACCCACCACCAGTAGTCCGCACACGGTCAGCCCGACAATCACACCCGGAATGGTATGCACACTGCTCCAGTCTACCCAAGGTATGATATTATATATAAAGGTAGGCAGGTTGACAATCACCCCTGTGGCAGCCATCAGCAAGGCAAACAATACCACCAAACCGACCAGTAGGAAAGGCGCGCAGCAAATCAACAACAGCACCAGACACAGTTTCAGCAAGAAACCGAACACGGCCACCACCCCGTTTCCCAACTTATGCAAGGCCGAACGGGGCCGTCCGGAATGTACGTAGTCGTTCACTTTCTCAAAACCATCGGTCACCGTCCGGCCGATGTTCTCCACATTGATGGGCTCCCCCCGCATCTGCAATTTCTCCGTAGCTGTTCGTGCCTGTGGAATGATAATCCAGGCCAGCAGATAGGCTAGAATCAATCCATGAATCAGGAAACCGGCCAGGATAAAGACGATACGGGTCCAAGTCACGTCCCAGCCAAAATAGGCCGCGAGACCGGATACAACTCCACCCAAGACACGGTCGTCCGGATTACGGAACAGACGGCGGCTGGTTCCCGTCGATTCGGTGCCATAAGCCTTCTCGCCCGAGGCGGATGCATTTTCCTCCTCCCCGTCGTTTAGCTCTTCAGGCTTGCCCATCCGGGCTATGACCTCTTCCACCTCTTTTATCGTAATCACCTGCAAGCCGCCGCGCAAGGCTTCGTCAAACAGTTCGGCGATGCGGGCTTCCATGTCGCGCACAATCTCATCCGCCCCTTCTTCCTTGCGGAAATGATAGCGGAGGTTATTCAAATAATTATCCAGCAGGATATAGGCATCTTCATCAATGTGATATACGGTGCCTCCTAAATTTACAGTCAGTGTCTTTTTCATGTCATGCAGGTTTTAAATGTTCTGTCTTAAATGGTTTACCGTATCAGAAAGTCCATCCCAGGCGCTTTCCAGTTCTTTCAGGAAATTCTCTCCTTCCGGAGTCAGTCCGTAATACTTGCGGGGAGGTCCCTGGGTAGACTCCACCCACTCGTACGACAGGAGTCCGTCGTTCTTCAGACGGGTCAGCAACGGATAGAGCGTGCCTTCCACCACAATCAACCGGGCCTCCTTCAGCTTCTGGATGATGTCGGACGAATAGGCAGACTCCCGGTGCAATAGCAGCAGGATGCAGTATTCCAGCATTCCTTTGCGCATTTGTGATTTTACGTTGTCTACATTCATTTCATCTCATTTATCTTGTATGACACAAATATAGGCTTTATATAGATACTATGTATTGCAAGGTATTATAATTTTAGAACATTTAACAAGATTCTATCTCCATAAAAGCAAAGCAATCGAAAGAAAAAGTACTTTTGTAGAAAACACACTTATTTTATAACAAAACGCCTATGTTTAATATCAGAAAAGCGACAATCGAAGACATTGAGATTATCCGGGGACTGGCCAAGCAGACCTTTCCGGTCACATACCAGAAGATTCTGACCCCGGAACAAATTGATTACATGATGGAGTGGATGTATTCTGCCGAAAGCCTGAAAAACCAGATGGAGAAGGAGCACCACATTTACTACCTCGCCTACGAGGAATGCGAACCGGCCGGCTACGTATCCATCCAGCAGGAAGGACCCGACCTCTTTCACCTGCAGAAGATTTATGTGCTCCCCTACTTCCAAAAATACAAACTCGGACGGCAACTGTTCCAGCAGGCCATCAAAGGCATCAAGGAACTTCATCCGGAACCTTGCCGGATGGAACTGAACGTGAACCGCCACAATCCGGCACTGGGATTTTATGAGCACATGGGCATGAAGAAGGTGCGCGAAGGTGACTTCCCCATCGGCAACGGATATTATATGAACGATTACATCATGGGGCTGGACATCTAAGCGGGCTGCCCCGTTCTGTTCATCTCTTTGCGCGGCGGGCAAGAATCAGGTTCTTACAGCTTGCAGAACAAAGAGATGAAGAACGGAACGGACATATCCACCAGGATGCCATGGAAAATGGCTATCGGCACCACCTCCTTGCCGGCCACCCGGATAATGGAGGGCAGGGCCACATCGACAGAGGTCACCCCGGCAACCGAAATAGGGGCCAGTTTCCCGAAATACTTGCAAATCAGCGGGGCTCCCACCAGCGCCACAAGTTCGCGGATGACATTCGTCAAGAGGGCGATGGTAGCCAGTTCCGTGGCCAACTGTGTCCCGATGACCGGGGCTTTCAGTTCCACAATCAGAATGGAGGCCAGGGAGTAATATCCCAATCCGCTACCGATGGCCATACAGTCGAACACGCTCCAGCGGGTCAGCAGCACACTGACCAAGGCGGAGAATAACAAGGTTCCCCCAATCGTAGCCAAGGGAATCAGCAGCATCTTCCACCGGAAACCGTGGATCAGCGCCTTGAAATCTTCACCTCCTCCAATGCTGACACCTACCTGAAACATCAGGGCATACAGGATATACAGCGACAACTGGTGCATATCTCCCATTTCCCAACCAGACACATTCCACACGTAACCTAACAGACAGCCCATGAAGAACATGGACAGTACCAACAGACTTCCTTTCATTTTTCACCTCCTTCCTTGAAAAACCACAGATACACCAGCCGTGCCAGCAGCACGCTTCCCGTAATGCCGGCCACACTGAGCAGCAGGGCCTGTCCGCCGAACGAGCCCAGATTCTTCACAATCAACGGGTTATAGCCCACGGAAAGTCCCAACACAAACAGCATCAGACAAATGGTGACCGAAATGGTTTGATTCACTTTCTTCAAAAAATCACACGTACGAAGGACATATCCCAACAGAACCCCTGCCAGGACAGTCAATATAATACTCCACATAACAAAATCGAAATTAAAAGTTTATAAGCAATTTCTACCACACGTCAGGAAGACGCCACTTCCTGTCTTACAAACTTTCGTGAAGGAATCCGCTGAACCAATGTGCACGTGAAAGGCACAGCCGGTACATCGCCGTACCCGCTTTCCGCTGAATGACCTTATGTGCTCCGTACACTTTCATACTTTACTCTTTTATTATTCTCCAAACTCTCCCTATGATATAAGAAAAACTTCTGCCCACCTTCTATGTTTTTCAGCCCGAAAACGTACGTTTCCGCTCCCAGAAACATAAGTTTCCCGATAGGAAAACGTACGTTTCCCTCATGGGAAACATAAAAAAGACCTCGAAGGCAGTCTTTCTTCTCCAAGGGATTTTTTATTTTATGTGACGAACCTCTTCGCAAGCAAGCGGTCCCATCCGCTCCCTCAGGTTCTGAATCACGGTGCAAAGGTAAGCCATTTTAAATTAATATGCAATTAATATGCAACATTTTATAAGAAAAGGCCGCCAGAAGTACTTCCAGACGGCCTTTCGCACCAAGAAAAAACAATCAACGGCGCCCCGTGACTTGCAGATATTCCCGTTTTTTCAGTTCATAATCCGTGTAACTTTCCACGTATTTGTCACAGCTTTGCTGAAACAAGGTCTGCGCATCGAGCAAATCACTCATCGTACAGGTGCCCGACTTGTAATAATCGGTGTTCAAACGCAGGTTCTCTGTGGCCTGTTCAATGGACAGACGGGCAATCTTCATCTGTTCGTAGGCCTCATTCACCCCGTTCCACGCATTTTTCATGCGGATAACCAGCAGCTCTCCCTGGTCGGCCAACTGGTTTTCTGTGTTCTTCACCTGGAGTTTCTCCTTCTTGAGGGCATGACTGCCTCCCCACCATCCAGTCAGAGGAACGGTCACCGTGGCAAACCCCACCCAGAAGCGCTGGTCTTCCGGCAAGAAGTTATGATACACATACCCTCCGCCAATGGCCACCGTAGGCAGATTCTTGCCCAACTCCATCTTGTATTGCAGACGGCTGGCCTTCACATTCTGTTGCAACAACGCATATTCACTGGTCAGTCCCAAAGCTGACTCCGGGTCGCAGTAAAGACTATCCGGACGGGAAGGCAGCTGGTCGTCGATGGAAAAGGCCACCGCCAGGGAATCGGAGCCAAGGCCCGTATATTGCGCCAGCATGTTCCGCGAAATGGACAACGCATTCTCCAGCTGCAGGCGGCTGCTCTTGGTCTCGTTCCGGCGAAGCTGCACCTGCAACAAATCGTTGCGTGTCACCACGCCTGCCTCCACCGAGGCCTCCACATCGCGCAAGATACGCTCCAGTTGCGTTTCCACCTTGCCCAAAGTCTTGAGTTTCTCCTGCAGAGTGACCACCCGCCAGAAATACTGTTCCGTGGTCAGCGTCACCTCGTTGTCGGACAAGTTCCGCTGCAGGCGTTTCACCTCTACCCCCACTTTGGCCAACTGGTTCCCGTTGACAATCTGTCCGCCGGTAAAGAGCGGCAGGGAGGCGCTCACTCCTCCCGCAATTCCGTTCTTAAGCATCGACATGTGCATGTCCGGAGCCAGATCCATCTGCATCAGCCCTTTATCGGCCATAAGACCGGTACCCGCCGCCATGACACTCGGAAAATAATTGGTAAACGCCTTCTTCTTGTCCTGTCGGGCCATTTCCAGTTCGTTACGGGCATTCTTCATCTTCACATTGTTTGTCAAGGCAGCCTGAATACATTCATCCAGGGTGTAGGCTTTCTGCCCGAAGGCCAGATTCACACACGCCCCACCTATCAATAGAAAAGCTATGATTCTGTTTCGATTCGTTTTCATAATGATTCTTCTTTATCTTGATTCCTAATTGCCCCGTCAGGCATTTTCCAAAGCTTCCAACCGGGCACGTTTCCGAGTACTTCCCCTGAATATCACCAGATAAGCCACCGGAAGCACCGTCAGCAGGAAGAGCATGGTAATCAGCGTACCGTAGCAAATCACCGTACCCATCGGCATCCAAAGTCCGCTCTTGCCCAATATCATCGGGATGACTCCCATGGAAGCCGCAGCCGAAGTCAGGAAGATAGGCCGCATACGGCGGCGGGCCGAATGGTAAATGGCATCGCGCACACAGAGTTTCTCCGTAGCCCGCAACTCTTCGGCATAGTCAATCATGATAATGCCGTTACGTACAATGATACCCATCAGGCTGATGATACCCAGCGTACAGGTCACACCAAAGTCTACCCCCTGAATCAGCACACCTACAGCCGTTCCGAAAAGGCAGAGCGTCATGCTGGCAAAAATCAGCAGAGCAATGCTGATGCGCCGGAAATGGGCCAGCAGGATGAAGAAGATGATGAAGGCGGCAATGGCCAGCGCTCCCATGATGGGAGGAAGATTCTCGTTGTCCTGCTCGTCGTCACCCCCGTAAGTCAGTGTCACTTTCTCCGGCAAAGGGATAGAAGCCAGTTTTTCCTTGATGACGCTGGTCAGGGAAGCCACATTCACATCCCGGCGCACATCGGCCATCACCGTAATCGTATAGACTCCGTTCCGGCGGACCAGCTGCCCGTCTTTCACAGAGGGCACGACTTCTGCCACCTGACGCAAAGGCACCTGCGTACCTCCCAACACCGGAATCAGTTCGTTTTCCAGGTCGGAGAAACCGGCACAGTCGGCTTTCTCGCTTTTCAGGGCTACCGGAATGTCATAATCGCCTTCCCACACGTGGGCCACCTTCAGTCCGTCGCCGTAGCGCATGGCCAGCGTGGTTTCCAGCTGGGCGTTCTGGATGCCCAGGCGTGAAGCCTCATCTTCTTTCAGCACCACCTTGGCCGATGTCTGCGGCTCACTGAAATTGGTCTGTGCCAGCCGTATTTCCGGCATCTGGCGCAACAGGCTCAGGTATTTTCCGGCTACGGTTTTCAATGAATCCAGGTTCTCGCCACTCAGACGGAGCTCAATCGGATAAACCGCCTGACTGAAACTGATTTGCTTGAACCTTACCCGCACATCGGGGAAGGCATCGGTGTAACGCGGAGAATATTCATCCAGCAGTTCCTCGGTTTCCTTGTTGCCCTTGGTGTTCACAATCAGCTGGGCATAGTTGGTTCCTCCTAACTGAGGGGCGTATGCCGTATGGAAACGGGGCGAAGAACAACCCACAAACGAAGTGACGGAGACCACCCTCGGGTCCTTGCGGAACACCTGTTCCATCGTATCGGCCGCCCAGGCGGTCTTTTCCACCGCCGTTCCTGTAGGCAGATAAATCTCTACGGCAAACTGGTTACGGTCGGCCGCCGGCATCAGTTTCTGCGGCAGTTTTCCCATCAGGAAGATACCGATGACGACGGAAGCCACCCCTCCCATCAGGGTGATATAAGGATGAGCGAAACATTTGTCCAATAGTTTGTTGTAATAGGTCTGCAGAAACTCCATGAACGAGAATCCCTTTTTGTGCGAAGGCACCGGCTTCCGGATGAACCAGAACTGCATGAACGGTACCAGCAGCATGGCTACCAGCAGGGAGATGCTCAGAATCAGCGTAATGGACCAAGGGAAGCTCAGCAGGAAGTCGTGTATCATGCCCGGAATCACAATCAGGAAGGGGAAGAACGTGATACTGATGGCCAGCGTAGCCGAGAAGATGGATTTGAAGAAATGCGTGGCACTGTAAATGGATGCATGCCAGCGCGACATCCCTTCTCCGATTTTCTCCAGGTAGCTGTCGATAATGACGATGGAATTGTCCACAATCATTCCCAAGGTCACAATCAGGGCCGCCAGCGTCACGGTGTTCAGTTCGATGCCAAAGGCATAAAAAAGCCCCAACGAAATAAAGATGGTAATCGGAATGGTGGAAGCAGCCACCAGTGCTACCCGAAGCGGCAACAGCAGCATCACCACAATCACCACGGCCACAATGGCAATGACCAGCTCGCGCAAAAAGTCATAGACACTGTCGCCCACCACCTGTGCCTGGTCCGTGATGCGGTACATATTGACTTCCGAAGGCAGTTCCTTCTTGAACTCTTCCAGCACCTGGTTAATATCATCGCCCATCTGCACGATGTTCTTGCCTTTTTTCATTTCCACACTCAGCAAGATGCATTTCGTGCCGTTGTTCTTGATGTAACTGTCGGCATGAGGGTATTCCTTCACCACGCGGGCTACATCCTGCAGGCGTACCACATTGCCCGAGGGGTCGCTGTACACAATCTGCTGCTGCACGTCGTAGAGCGTGTTGAACGTCTTCTCCACGTGTACCGGCAAGACATACTCAGGAGTCTGTATGCGTCCGCCGGTGGTCACAAAGCCCTTGGCGAACAACTGTCCGGCGATGAGCTGTTCATTCAGCCCGTAATGCGAAAGGCGTTCGGGATCCAGGTAAATGGAAATCTGC
Organism: uncultured Bacteroides sp.; assembly: GCF_902472605.1. Classification (GTDB taxonomy): domain Bacteria; phylum Bacteroidota; class Bacteroidia; order Bacteroidales; family Bacteroidaceae; genus Phocaeicola. The sequence goes on along the minus strand of NZ_CABROP010000011.1, from coordinate 12,581 downwards.
TCCTGCCTTTCTCCGCTCACACTCAAACGGCCCACACTGGGGATACGGCGCAAGCGGTTTTCCAGTTCGTCCATGTAGTCCGACAGTTCCCGATAGGTCTTGTCCTTGCTCTCCATGGTAATCAGCAACGCCGAGGTATCGCCGAAATCATCCATCACCTGCACGGCCAGCACATTCGGCGGCAGCTCCGACTTGAACGCGGCCACTCCGTGCTTGAACTTGCTCCAGAACTCATCCTTGTTGTTCAGGTCGTCGTTCAGTTCCACCTGCACAAAGACAATTCCGTCGCGGGTGGTCGAAAAAGTCTTCTCCTTCTTCACCTCCTTGTAGGTAAAGATATAGTTTTCCAATGGCTTCGTCACCTGTTCCACCATCTCATTGACCGTGTTCCCGGGAGCCACGGCAATCACCATTCCCTGTCGTATGGTAAAATCCGGGAACTCATTTTTCTGCATCTGCGGCAGACTGTATATACCGAATGCCACCAGGCAGCATGTCACCAGTATCACAATCTGGCGATAATGCATGGCCCACTCTACTATGTTCCGTTTCTTTTCCATGTGCTTAACCTATTTATATAGCCAACGGCGTGCCTTCACACACCTTCTGCTGGCCTTCCACAATCACTTCCTCTCCTTCACTCAATCCGGCCACCACCGTTACTCCGCTTGCCGTGAACTTGCCACACGTCACCACGCGCTTGGAGGCTTTGCCGTCTGCCCCCTTCACCCACACGAAATAGTGGTTGCTTTCATCCAGCTGAATCACGCTGGCAGGAAGTACGCAGGCCTGACTTTTGTCGGCATCCTGCAGCCATACCTCCGTCACCATACCGGGAAGCAAGCCCGTGTGCGGCGTCTGAATACCGATGTTCACCTCGTACGACCGTGACAGCGGATTGGCCTGGATACCTTTCTCCATCACCACCCCTTCTACCTGTCTGCCGTTCAACACAGGAGCCTCTATTACTGCTTTCTGACCTTTCGTTACGTGCATGATTTCCGTTTCCGGCACGGCAATCCGTACTTTCAGACGATCGTCGGACACCAGCTTCATAACCTGTACCCCGGGCACTACATTCTGCCCTACTTCCAGGTTCTTTTCGGCAATCACCCCGGCAAACGGAGCCACCAGCCGACAGTCTGTCAGGTTCTTCCGGGCCACTGCCTCCATGGACTGGGCCTGCTGCAACTTACTCTGCACTTCTACCCACTTCATGTCGGCCAGACTTCCTTTTTCATGCAGCTCCTTCATACGCCGGTAGGCATCTTCCGCCTGCTTCAAGGCCGCCTTTGCCGCCTGATACGTGCTTTCTACGGACGCTTCGTCCAAAGTAGCCAGCAACTGTCCCTGCCGCACCCGGCTTCCTAAATCCACCTGTACCGACTTCACTCTTCCCATCAGCGGAAAACTCAACGCGCTCCCGTTTTCCTCTTGTACCGTACCCGAAAAACGGACGGTTTCATTCCGAACTGATGACGCTACGGTCATGACCTTTACCTTTACAGGTTCCACCTGCTGCGAAGCCTGCTCTCTGCTTCCGCATCCTGACATCAAGACCACCAATGAGCCTATGGCCATCCAATGCAATTCTTTCATAAATCTTATCCTATTTAGTATGTCTACGATTTGTGAGCGCAAAGAAAAAGGCATTACACACTACATAGGATAGATAGAACACCTTAGAAGTGTTCCATTTTTCCGTCCCCCCATGAAATACGCCGAATAGAATATTCCTAAAGAAAAATAGAACACTAATAAATGGAAAACATTCTGTTCATTTGCATCCGAATCAGAACTAAAGGAGTTATGGAAAAGGAAATCGAACTTATCAGGATGTCCAGCATCGAAATTATGGAGAAAGTAGCTGCCTACAAGGACGAAGAAATTATCAGAATGAACCAAACAAGCGAACAGAATGGAAACAAATCAACCTCAATGATAAGAGCCGGGTTCTTTTTAGCCATCCTGTGCCAAAAAGGGACAGCCTCCCTGTCCATCAATAACCAATCTTATGATATACGTCCCAATGACCTGCTGATATGTCATCCGCAGACTTTACTCAAACACGGAACCGTAGACAAAGACTTTATTTGCTATGGATTCTGTCTTTCCTCTGAATATGCCAAACGTATCTTTGTCATGTCATCTTCCACCAGCAACTGGTGTTCACGGTTGTATCTGGAACAGCATCCCATTATGTCGCTCAATGAAGAAGAAAGTCAGCTTTTTTATCAATACTACAACCTATTGTATTCCAAACTGACCGGAGCTCCCCATCGCCACCAGAGAGAACTCATCAACTCCCTCCTGCAAGCATTCATTTATGAGTTTCAGGATGCATTGGAAAAATATATCCAGCTGCGTCCCACCAGCTTCAATTCCTCCAGCAACTTGTTCAATGCTTTCATCGAACTGCTGATTTCGTCCTACCCCAAGGAACGCGCCGTGAGCTACTATGCCAGCCGGCTGTTTGTTACCCCCAAATACCTGTCGTCCATCTGCAAGGAAAATTCCGGGGAAACCGCCTCCGACCTGATTACCAGCTACGTCATGAAAGATGTGGAATACTTACTGAGACGCCCCGAAAAGAGCATCAAGGAAATTGCCAACGAACTGAATTTCGCCACGCTGTCGTTCTTCGGCAAATACGTGAAAAGGAACTTAGGTATCTCTCCCAAAGAATACCGGGAAAAGCTGTCGCTGCAAAACGAAGAGGCGCAGTAAAAATAGAAAATCGGTATACATGAAGACAAAAAAGTCCGCCCGTCTTATGCAGACAAGCGGACTTTTTTTATGATTCAGTCAATCACTACTTACTGATGCTGTTCACGCAACAAATCGTTCACGGTCTTTACCGGATTGAAGGTACTCAACGGTACTTCTACGAATACCGTGTTCCAGTCGCTCATGGAACCGTTCCACAAACCCGGCAATTCGAGGGCTTTCAAGTCCTTTCCGTTCTTCGACTTGTAAGAGATGAAACCGGTAGCCTTGTCCACGTGTTCCAGCAAGTTAAACTTGTTTCCTTTGTAATCGCGGATGGCGCATACCAAATCCACCGGATTGAAGTGGGTACCCTTCTCGAACATGGCCTTCTTTTCCGGATCTTTCATGTCAATCTGTGAGCTTTCCAGAATCTGGAGAGAGATGGTTCCATCCGGATTGTAAGCCAGGAACGGACCGCCGCCCGGTTCGCCCACATTCTTCACCATACCGCACACACGCATCGGACGGTTCAGTTTCTTACGCAGATAGATTACCAAATCGGCATCTTCCAGTTCTTTCAGGTCGGTTCTGCGGCAACGCAACTGCTGCTGTACAAAACGAATGATGGTTTCCAGCTGTTCGTGGCTATAGTGACCGCTGTCTAACAGTTCCAAATATTCGAAGGCCTGTTTCTGCAAAGTGACCAGTACACCGGCCAGCAATTTCTTGTAAGTCACAGTGTCCGCCTTCAGACGGTCGGGCACCACGTTATCAATATTCTTGATGAATACGATATCGGCATCCAAATCATTCAAGTTCTCAATCAAAGCCCCGTGACCACCCGGACGGAACAACAGCTTGCCGTCTTTGTCGCGGAAAGGTTTGTTGTCCATATCGGCTGCTACCGTATCGGTACTCGGTTTCTGTTCTGAGAAACTGATATGGAATTTTGTACCATATTTCGCCTCATATTCACCCACCTTGGCAGCCACCAGTTTTTCAAACAAAGCCCGGTGTTCGGTAGATACTGTGAAATGTACGTTCACTTCACCTGTCTTTCCGGCTGCATACAACGCACCTTCTACCAGATGTTCTTCCAACGGAGTACGCACGCCATCGGCATAGCGGTGGAACTTGAGCAATCCCTTCGGCAGGGCACCGTAGTTCAGACCGGCAGCTTCCAACAGGTTGGATACAATGGCTTTGTAGTTCTGTTCCGACAACAAAGCATCGATGTTCTTGCCCGTATTATCCATGCAAGCCGCATTCAAGTCGTTATAGAATGCAAAGTCATGAATATGGTCGAAGAACTTCTTCTCGAAATCCGTTGTCGGTTTGTCGTAATCCGCCCCTAAGAATTCAAACATATTCTTGAACATACGGCTGGCAGCCCCTGAAGCCGGCACAAACTTGACAATCTTCTTATCTCCATCTTTGTAAGCATCCCATGCCGCAAGATACCGTTCCACATCTTTGTCCTCGGCTTTCATGATGCCTCCGTTTTCTACAGAAGCCGCTGCTGACAATTTCAAATACGGAAAACCCTTTTCAAAACAAGCCAACTGTTCGGCAATTTTCTCTTCCGAAATGCCTTTCTTGGCCAACAATTCTTTGTCTTCGTGTGTTAACATATTGTTTTATTTAGGTAATGAATATTCTTCCTTTATTCAGAATCATGCTCAAAAATAGAAAAAATACGGTAAGAATGCACCATATCGATGAAAAAAAAGTAACTTTACCCACAAACAACAAAACGAGGCATTATGGAGAACAATGAATTTTTCACGCCGGAAGAGCACAAACAACTGATACAGCTTTACAAAAGATTGTTATTGCTGTCAAAAGACACGTTACAAAAAGATGACTGCCGCAAACTGAAGAACCACCTCATAAAAGCCATGTCGGAAGGAACCATTCCTCGGAATGTCTTCCAGATGAACCCCATCATCAAAGACATGCAGACAGCCGTTATTGTGGCTGAAGAAATCGGTATGCGCCGAGCTTCGATTCTGGGCATCATGCTTCATGAGTCTGTGAAATACAACTTGTGCAGCCTGGAGTCTGTCAAAGAGGAATACGGAGAAGACGTGGCCGGCATTATCCGAGGGCTTGTAAAAATCAACGAACTGTATTCCAAGAGTCCCATCGTCGAATCAGAAAACTTCCGTAACCTGCTTTTGTCGTTTGCCGAAGACATGCGGGTGATTCTGATCATCATTGCCGACCGTGTGAACCTGATGCGGCAAATCAAAGACAGTCCGAACGAAGAAGCCCGACTGGAAGTGGCCAATGAAGCGGCTTATCTGTATGCGCCGCTGGCACACAAACTGGGACTGTACAAACTGAAATCGGAACTGGAAGATTTATCACTGAAATACACGCAACACGACGTGTACTATTATATAAAGGAGAAACTGAATGCCACCAAGCAGGCGCGCGACCGCTACATTGACGCATTCATCGAACCGATCAAGAAAAAACTGGAAGAGGCCGGACTTAAGTTCCATATGAAGGGACGTACCAAGTCTATCCACTCCATCTACCAGAAGATGAAGAAGCAGGGATGCCCCTTCGAAGGTGTGTACGACCTGTTTGCCATCCGTATCATCCTCGATTCTCCGCTCGACAAGGAGAAACAGGAATGCTGGCAGGCCTACTCCATCGTGACCGATATGTACCTGCCTAACCCCAAACGTCTGCGCGACTGGCTTTCCGTGCCGAAGAGCAACGGATACGAGTCCTTGCACATCACCGTCATGGGACCAGAAGGAAAATGGGTAGAAGTACAGATTCGTACGGAACGTATGGATGAGATTGCTGAAAAAGGTCTTGCCGCTCACTGGCGATACAAAGGCATCAAGGGAGAAAGCGGTCTGGACGAATGGCTGAACTCCATCCGGGAAACCCTGGAAAACTCCGACAACGACCTGGATGCCATGGACCAGTTCAAGCTGGACTTATACAAAGACGAGGTGTTCGTCTTCACTCCCAAAGGCGATTTGTACAAGCTGCCGCAGGGAGCCACCGTGCTCGACTTTGCCTTCTCCATCCACTCTAACTTAGGATGCCGGTGTACGGGTGCCCGCGTGAACGGAAAGAACGTACAGCTCCGTCAGAAGTTGAACAGCGGCGACCAGGTGGAAATCATGACCTCGAATACCCAGACGCCGAAACGCGACTGGCTGACCTTCGTCACCACGGCGAAAGCCCGCAACAAGATACGTCAGGCACTGAAAGAAATTGCAGCCCGACAGACCCAGTTTGCCAAGGAAACCCTGGAACGGAAATTCAAGAACCGGAAAATGGAATACGATGAAGCCATCCTGATGCGCCTCATCCGGAAACTGGGCTTCAAGACCGTAACCGATTTCTACCAAAGCATTGCCGACGAGTCGATTGATGTGAACGACATCATCGACAAGTACCTCGACATGCAGAAGAAGGAGACCGAGCAGCGCGAAGAAATCAGCTACCGCAGTGCGGAATCGTTCAACATCCAGCAGCCGACTGATGCCAAGGACTACAAGGACGACGTACTGGTCATCGACCAGAACCTGAAGGGACTGGATTTCACTCTGGCCAAATGCTGCAACCCGATTTACGGCGACGAAGTGTTCGGCTTTGTAAGCATCAACGGAGGTATCAAGATTCACCGTTGCGACTGTCCGAATGCCAAGGAAATGCGCTCCCGCTTCCCCTACCGTATCGTCAAGGCACGCTGGGCCGGGAAGAGCCAGGGAAAGCAGTATCCCATCACCCTCCGTATCATCGGACATGACGATATCGGCATCGTGACCAACATCACGTCCATCATCAATAAGGAAAACAACATCCTGCTGCGGTCTATCAGCATTGACTCGCACGACGGACTGTTCTCGGGCATGCTGACCGTGACGGTAGACGACAATACCAAGCTGGAATCGCTGATCAAGAAGATAAAAACCGTGAAAGGAGTGAAGCAGGTGAACCGATAACAACACTTCAAGTATGTTAATAAAACTGCACGGACACATTCTTTTAGCATAAAAACACTATCTTTGCGAAGTTGTCAAGAGTAAGGATTAAAACAAAAGAAAATGAAAAAGATTTTATTTACTACTTTGTTGTGCGTACTGAACATCCTGTTCGTCATCGCACAGGGAACGGCACAGATTACGTTTGAAAAAACTTCATACAACTTTGGCTCTTTCTCTGAAAACAGCCCGAAAGTGACTTGCAAATTCAAATTCACCAATACAGGCGACGGACCGCTGGTAATTCATCAGGCCATCGCTTCTTGCGGATGTACTGTACCCCAGTACCCGAAAGAGCCCATCAAACCAGGTGAAAGCGGTGAAGTGACAGTGACTTACAACGGAGCCGGAAAATTTCCGGGACATTTCCGCAAGACCATCACCCTTCGTACCAATTCCAAGAACGAAATCACCCGCTTGGTAGTGGAAGGAGACATGACTCCGGCATCGGCTGATGCAAACAAATAAGAAAGCAATTGTTTTTCATACTCATTCAGGAGAGACATCCAAGGGGTGTTTCTCCTGTTTTTTTATGCCCCAAAAGCCGTTCAAAAAACGTCCTTGTGTTTTGTTTCAAACGCCAAAGCGTTTTGATCCAAACGCAAGGACGTTTTACTTCAAACGCACTTGCGTTTAAGTTGAAACGTAAAGGCGTTTTATCTGAAACGCACTTGCGTTTTTCCAACGCGCAAAAATAAGGTGCCTTTTGCATGAATATGAATGATTTTTACTACTTTTGGACACTCAAAAGAATATTAATCAAATCATAATGCAATATTATTCATGAAAGAGACACAAGAAAAACCGACGGGATTGCCAGAAAACGCGTTCCGTCCGCTCAAACCCGGGGAAAAGTATGAACCGCTCATGTCGCCCGGGAAAACGTATCCTGAAGTAAACCTCTGGTCTGTGACATGGGGACTCGTCATGGCCGTCATCTTCTCAGCTGCCGCCGCTTACCTGGGCCTGAAAGTGGGACAGGTGTTTGAAGCCGCCATCCCTATCGCCATCATCGCCGTGGGTATCTCCAGTGCCACTAAACGCAAAGGCGCACTGGGTGAAAACGTCATGATCCAGTCCATCGGTGCCTGCTCGGGTGTCATCGTGGCAGGAGCCATCTTTACCCTGCCGGCCCTCTACATCCTGCAGGAAAAATATCCGGAAATGACGGTCAACTTCATGCAGATGTTCATCAGCTCCCTGCTGGGCGGTGTGCTGGGCATTCTGTTCCTGATTCCCTTCCGTAAATATTTCGTGAAAGACAAACACGGCGAATATCCCTTCCCGGAAGCTACGGCCAGTACCCAAGTACTCGTGTCGGGTGAAAAAGGAGGCGACCAGGCCAAACCATTGCTGGTTGCCGGACTGGTGGGCGGTCTGTACGACTTTATCGTGGGTACCTTCGGCTGGTGGAACGAGAACTTTACAAGCCGTATCTGTGGATGGGGCGAAACCGTCGCCGACAAATTCAAGCTGGTATTCAAAATCAATACGGGAGCTGCCGTATTGGGACTCGGTTATATCGTCGGATTGAAATATGCGGCCATCATCTGCGCCGGTTCGCTGGTGGTATGGTGGGTCATCGTGCCGGGTATCTCCCTGTTCTGGGGCGACCAGGTGCTGAATGCCTGGAACCCGGACATCACCATGGCCGTGAAAGACATGTCGCCCGAACTTATCTTCAAGGAATATGCCAAGAGCATCGGTATCGGAGGCATCGCCATGGCAGGTATCATCGGTATCGTACGTTCATGGGGTATCATCAAGAGTGCAGTCAGCCTGGCTGCCAATGAGATGAAAGGAAAGAAAACGGTAGAAAAAGTGGAACGTACACAGAAAGACCTGTCCATGAAAATCATCGCCTTCGGTTCTTTGTTCACCTTGCTGCTCGTGGTACTCTTCTTCTATTTCGACGTGATGCAAGGTAACCTCCTGCATACCATCGTAGCCATTCTGCTGGTAGCCGGAATTTCCTTCCTCTTCACCACCGTGGCGGCCAATGCCATCGCCATCGTTGGTACGAACCCGGTATCGGGTATGACCCTGATGACTTTGATTTTAGCTTCCGTCATCATGGTGGCCGTAGGATTGAAAGGAGCTACGGGTATGGTCGCTTCCCTGGTGATGGGTGGCGTGGTCTGCACCGCACTGTCCATGGCCGGTGGTTTCATCACCGACTTGAAAATAGGTTACTGGCTGGGTAGCACACCCAAGAAGCAGGAAAGCTGGAAGTTCCTCGGCACCCTGGTTTCGGCAGCTACCGTAGGCGGTGTCATCATGGTGCTGAACGATTCGTATGGATTCACCAGCGGACAACTGGCTGCCCCACAGGCCAACGCCATGGCAGCTGTCATCGACCCGCTGATGAACGGAGTGGGTGCCCCGTGGCTGCTCTATGGCATCGGTGCGGTACTGGCACTGGTACTGACCTTCTGCAAGGTGCCTGCCCTGGCTTTCGCGCTGGGTATGTTCATTCCCTTGGAACTGAACCTCCCGTTGCTGGTGGGTGGTGCCATCAACTGGTACGTGACTTCCCGCAGCAAGGACGAAGCCGTCAACACGGCACGTGGTGAAAAAGGTACGCTGCTGGCTTCCGGATTCATTGCCGGAGGTGCCCTGATGGGAGTGGTAAGTGCCATTATGCGCTATTGCAACATCAACCTCATCCACGAAGAATGGCTGAGCAATCCGATGAGTGAACTGGTATCACTGATTGTGTATCTGTTGTTGATTGCCTACTTGGTCAAGGCCAGCATGAAACTGAAAAAATAACATCTGACACATGAAAAAACTACTGCTTATGGGGTGGCTGTTGGTATCCAGCCACCTCTTTGCCCAAAAAGGCATTGAAATCAAGATATGGCCCGATGGTGCTCCGAACACCAACGAAATGACCCAACAGGTAAAAGATGGACCGCTTTACGTGGAAGAACCCGTATTGACCGTCTATCCGGCAGAAAAAAGTAACGGAATGGCCATCGTGGCCTGTCCCGGAGGAGGATACTGGACGTTGGCCATGGGACACGAAGGGCACGACATGGCCGCCTGGTTCAACAGCCAAGGTATTACCTACGCCGTACTCCGCTACCGCATGCCCAACGGACATCACGAAGTGCCGCTGAGCGATGCCCAGCAAGCCCTGCGCATCATGCGGCAGCACGCCACGGAATGGAACGTGAAGAAGTTAGGTATCATGGGGTCATCGGCAGGAGGCCATCTGGCCAGTACGGCTGCCACTCATTTCACCGATACGGAAACCCGCCCGGATTTCCAGATTCTGTTCTATCCGGTCATCACCATGGACCCGAGCTATACACACATGGGCTCTCATGATGATTTGTTAGGCAAGAATCCATCGAAGGAATTGGAACAGAAATATTCCAACGAACTACAGGTTACTCCACAAACCCCACCGGCCTTCATTCTGCACAGCAGCGACGACACGGTAGTGCCTGTGGCCAACAGCGTGAACTACTATACCGCCCTCGTCAAGCAGAAGGTCTCTGCCAGCCTGCACATCTATCCGGTGGGAGGACACGGCTGGGGATACAACGACAGTTTCCCCTATAAACGCCAATGGACGGGCGAACTCGAGAAATGGCTGCGTGAAATCAATAAATAATTTGCGCAACTATTTGTAGAACAAAAGAAAAGTTGTACCTTTGCACCCGCTAATACGGGTTATTAGCATAATTCAAATCATTTACATTAAAAAACTAATTAAGAAAAATGGCAACTAAAATCAGATTGCAAAGAAACGGACGCAAAGGATATGCGTTCTATTCAATTGTTATTGCAGACGCAAGAGCACCACGTGATGGTAGATTTACTGAAAAAATTGGTACTTACAATCCGAACACCAATCCTGCCACAGTAGATTTGAATTTTGAACGTGCATTACACTGGGTATTGGTAGGTGCACAGCCTACTGACACAGTACGCAACATCCTGTCTCGTGAAGGTGTATACATGAAGAAACACCTGCTGGGCGGTGTAGCTAAAGGCGCATTCGATGAAGCACAGGCTGAAGCTAAATTCAACGCTTGGAAAGAAAACAAACAGTCAGGTCTGGCTGCTTTGAAAGCTAAAGAAGAAGAAGCTAAGAAAGCTGAAGCTAAAGCACGTCTGGAAGCTGAAAAGAAAGTAAACGAAGAAATCGCTAAGAAGGTAGCTGAAAAGAAAGCTGCTGAAGCTGCTGCAAAAGCTGAGGCTGAAGCTGCTGCCAACGCAGAAGCTGCTCCTGCTGAAGAAGCTGCAACTGAAGCTCCTGCTGAAGCATAATTCTTCTTTCAGAAAAAGACAAACAAAAGACTGTCCTTGCAAAAGGATGGTCTTTTTTTGTACAGAATTGTCGTATCTTTGCACCGCATTCCCCAATCATCCAATACTCGTTTTTATGCATACAAAATATACCAACCGCGAAATATGGAAGGTGGCCTACCCCATCCTGATCAGCCTGCTCATGGAACAGCTTATCGGCATGACCGATACAGCTTTTATGGGACGTGTAGGCGAAGTGGAACTGGGGGCCTCGGCCATTGCGGGCGTATATTACCTGGCCATCTTCATGTTAGGATTCGGGTTCAGCATCGGTTCACAGATTCTGATTGCCCGTCGCAACGGGGAAGGCAATTTCCGGAAAATCGGTTCCATCTTCTACCAGGGCATTTATTTCCTGCTGGCCATGGCCTTGGTCATGTTCACCCTGTCTCAACTGTTTTCTCCCTGGATCTTGTCGCACGTGGTAGCGTCTCCCCGCGTCTGTGAGGCGGCCGTGAGCTACATCAACTGGCGGGTATTCGGATTTTTCTTCTCGTTCGTGGCCATCATGTTCCGGGCCTTCTTTGTGGGCACCACCCAAACCAAGACCCTCACGCTCAACTCCATTGTCATGGTGACATCGAACGTGGTATTCAATTATATTCTGGTATTCGGGAAATTAGGATTTCCAGCATTGGGCATTGCCGGGGCGGCCATCGGCTCTTCACTGGCCGAACTGGTGTCCATGCTCTTTTTCATTATCTACACCACCCGACGAGTAGATTGCACTAAATACGGACTGAACCAACTGGTGAGCTTCCAATGGACAGAGTTAAAACGCATCATGGGCGTATCGCTATGGACCATGATACAAAATGCGGTATCCATCAGCACCTGGTTTCTGTTCTTCATCTTCATCGAGCATTTGGGCGAACGTTCATTGGCCATCACCAACATCGTGCGAAACGTGTCGAGCGTGCCGTTCATGACCATTACGGCTTTTGCCTCCACCTGCAGCGCTCTGGTCAGCAACCTGATTGGGGCCGGAGAAGCCCGCTACGTCATGCCGACCATCCGGCAACACGTACGGCTCTGCACCTACATTGTCTGGCCCGTCATCCTGCTGATAGCCTGTCTGCCCACGTATGTACTCCGTATCTACACCGATATGCCCGACTTAGTGGATGCTGCCGTCCCTACGCTTTGGGTACTCTGTTCCAGCTACCTCTTCCAGTGTGCCGGATTCATTTTCTTCCAGTCTGTATCGGGCACAGGTGATACCCGGGCCGCTTTCTTGCTGGAGATGATTGCCCTGAGCTGCTACCTGATTTTCATCGTCCTCATCATCCTGATTCTTAGGATGAACGTAGCCGTCTGCTGGTTCTCCGAACATGTATATGCCGGAGCCATCGGCCTACTGAGTTATATTTACCTGAAAAAAGGAAGTTGGCAAAGGAAACAAATTTAAGGATATAAAAAAGGCTACTCATTAAATGTTATAAAGTCAGCCAACTAACTCACACACAAAGCATTGTGGATTAGTTGGGGATATTCAGTAAATGTCCCCAAAATAAGATGGCATATGAAATGATTATGGTC
>NZ_CABROP010000010.1:0-81996 GCF_902472605.1 uncultured Bacteroides sp. | reverse complement strand
ACGGAAAAGGCACTACATTATGTATTTCGCGCGGGCGTGTATACGCGCACATGGGCGCATGTGTAAAAGGGAAAGGCAAAGATGCACGCCGAACCGGTATAAAAAACAGCGGAAACACGGAAAAATCCTGCACGAAACTTTCCTGCACGAAGGCTATAAACCGGAAAAACGCCCGAAAACGCAGGAAACGGAGTCACCAGTCCGCCATAAAATCCGTGATTTTCGCAGGCGGCATGACAAATAACGACCTGAAAAACTCGCACCGCCAGCACATTTTTTCTAGAGACTCCCGGCATTTTCTATGTTTTCCTCTCGGAAAACGTAGGTTTCCGCCCTGGAAAACGTACGTTTCCCGAAAGGAAAACATACGTTTCTCATGCCGGAAACATAGAAATCATAACTATAACAAAGGATTATCTCACCGGCATTTCTTCAATACGGAACGCTTGAAGGAGGAAAAACGAAGAGTTTGAAAAACAAATGGGGTGCTTACAAGGAAAAATAAGTAGGTGCTTACAGGAAAAACTGAAGAAACAGCTTGAAGGAAAACTTACAGAAAAACGAACAAATAAAACAACGACTCAGCAATCAGGAAAAAGGAAACCTCACATAAGGACATAAAAAAAGGAGTTCCGCTGAACTCCAACCTTTGTTAACCTTAAATCTAATACTATGAAAAACACAGTGCAAAAGTAAACATTCCGGTTGAAACCACAAAAGAAACCACTGGAAAATCATGTTTTACAACACATATTAACCATCTGACATGGCCCGATAAAATCCATTAACAGAACAAGGATTAAAACTGAAAAAGTGCAACACTCCACGATGCGGGATATTATACTCTTGAAATAAGACTTACGGTTGTCTAAAAATCATACACTCATTGTCAAAAAATTAGACACTCCTTCTTCATCGCAAAATCATCATAATTCTATCAATCAGCTACTTGCGATAATGGCACGGAAATTGTATCAAGAATGACAACAAACAAAAATATAACCATAGCGCATGAAAACTTACCTTACATTCTTACAACGCAACAAACTCTTCACTTTTGTCAACGTCATCGGATTGAGCATCTCCCTGATGTTCTTCCTGCTGATCAGCCACATGGTAACCCGACAACTCACTGTAGACAAAGACATGAAAGACGCAGACCACACTTACGTACTGGCCAGCGAAATATGGGCAGGAGGTCATATCCTGCTGGGCGACAAACTACAAAGCCGTTATCCGGAAATAGAAGACTGGTGCGCCGTGAGCGGTTCCTACGAACAGTTTGTCAAAACCAATGACAAGCCCGTGAATATACAAATAATGTTTGTCCGCGAAAATTTCTTCCGGTTCTTTAATTTCCATCTGCTGGAAGGGAATCCCGAGACCTTACTGAGCAATGAAAATAACATCGTGCTGACACGTTCCTGCGCCATCAAGCTGTTCGGTACAGAGCATGCGCTGGGTAAAACCCTCACAGAACAGGCATTCGACAACCAGAAATGTACAGTAAGCGGTATCATCGAAGACATTGATAACTCCATCTTTCCTTCCAACATTGAAGCATTCAGCCCGCATAAAAACATACGATACGTCCAATGGAGTGCCAGTGAAGAAAATACTGAGTTAGGTAACGCCGCCAGCTGCATCTTCTTCCTGCGTTTCCATCCGGGTGTCAATCCCAACAACAAGGCCGGTGACATTGCCCGCTTCTTCAAGGAATTCTTCTGGGTTTACCAATTTGACATTCTCAAAGAAGTACGCTTTATTCCTGTGCACGATTTTTATTTCTCCGATATTTCTGCTGCCGGAGCAACCCTTAACCAGTACAGCCGGAAACTGGTACTCATTTTCCTGACCATCAGCATCTTGATTCTGTGCATGGCCACCTTCAACTACATCAGTATGAGTGTGGCTCAGACCAGCTACCGGGCAAAGGAAATGGCTACCCGCCGCCTGTTAGGTTCTTCCAGGAAGAATATTTTCTGGCGCATGATTGCCGAGTCGTTCCTGATGACCACCTTCGCTTTCCTAGTGGGGTTCTTGCTCGCCAAAGCCGCAGAACCGACCGCCATGGACTTGCTTCACACACGGCTCGATATTGTAGGAGGGTTAAATCCCGTCACCGTATCCTGCTATCTGCTGCTGATTGTCGTACTTTCCCTGCTTTCCGGTTTCGTACCCGCCACGATGCTGTCGCACTACCATCCGCTGGACATCGTGAAAGGTACCTTCCGCCGGAAGACCAAGACGTTATATCTCCGCTTGCTGAACATCGTGCAAAACGGACTGACCATCGCCATGTTGGGATGTGCCCTCTATCTGACTGTACAGATTTACCGCATCCTGCACGCCCCATTAGGATATGAATACGGACACGTCATTTACTACCCTCCTATGGCCAGCGACCAGAAGCTGCAACTCTTCCGCCACGAAGCCCAGAAACTTCCTTTTGTGAAGCACGTCAGTTTTTCAAAGGGTACCCCCTTGGACGGAGGCAACAACGACACGATGAACTTTAACTCTGCCGACAGTACAGAAGTACTGAGCTTCCAGAGTTTTATCGTTGACTCTGCCTTTATCGACATGTTTCACATCCAAATCACGGACGACCGTCATGCCGGATTTGATACGCACAATTATCTGGTGAGCCAATCGGCCATGAAAAGGCTAAAACAACTGGGATTTACCGACCATGTCCACAGCAGTGACGGGAACTATTCCTGGAACATCACCGGCGAATTCAAGGATTTTCAAGTCCGCTCTCTGCTGGAAAAAGACCCTCATCCGCTGCGCATGCAGATTGCTCCTGCCGACAGCATCAGCCCTTGGAACATTCTGGTAGAAGTACTTGACGACCAACCTGATGTATATAAAAAGCAACTCGACCAGCTCTATTCCAAAATCATAGACGGATACCCGTTTGAATCGGAATGGTATGACACCCTGATGCAGGACATCTATGAGAATATTACCCGCATGAGCCAGTTGATCCGCATCTTCACCTGTGCAGCACTGGTCATCTCCCTGCTGGGACTGACTGCCATGAGCATCTATTTCATCGCCCAGCGGAAACGCGACATTGCCATCCGCAAAGTATTCGGTTCCGACAGCCGCCACGAGATGCTGCAACTGATGAAATTCTCTTTCATCTCGCTCGTTATCAGTCTGCTAATTGCGCTCCCGCTGATGTATATGGGAATCTGCCAGATAGACAAGATTGTAACCTACGAGAGCAGTTTTCCCTGGTGGGTACCGATTGCCGCCTTCCTGATTGTGAGCCTCATCTCCCTGGCCTCCGTCTGGCTCATCAGCCGAAAGGCAGTACGGGAAAATCCGGTATGCAACCTGAAGACTGAATAATATCTATCAAACCCAAAACATAAAATAACAACGATATGAGAACCATTTTACGAAACCTATTTTACACCCTGAAGCGCTTCCGGACCGCCTCCGTGCTGAACCTCCTGGGACTTTCGGCCGCCTTTGCCGCCTTTGTCCTACTCATGATGAAGGTGAGCTACGAGCGCAATTTCGATACCTGCTATCCCCATGCCGACCGCTTGGTCATGCTGAACCTGTCAGAAGCCAAAGGAAGCAATCATGTCAGTATCCTTCCCCGAGGTCCTATCGACTACCTCATCCAGCAAGTGCCCGGCATCGAATACGGTACCATCTATTCCCCTGCCTGGTCCAAGCAGGCTTTCTACACCGACCCCAAGAATCCGCAATATTTCTACGAGGAACCATGGGCCGTATATCCGGACTTCGGCAAAATCATCGGACTGAAGTTCGTGGAAGGCAGCGACCAGGAGATGAACCAGCCGGAAAGTGTCATTATCTCCGAGAGCTATGCCCGCAAGCTGTTCCCCAAAGGAAATGCCTTGGGCTCCTATCTGTATGCAGACACCCCAGACTGGCGAAGTCCGGAAGCCACGAAGTTCCGGATATGCGGTATTTTTGAAGACCTCCCCGAGAACTGCCAGTTCAAGAACGACCTTTTCGTACCGATGGGAAAGCTGCAGGAGAACGACTGGGGCAGCCAGAACTTCTATGCGTTCTTTCTGCTGAAGCCGGGCGTCAGCGTAGAAGAAGTCAACCAACAGATTACGGCTACAGGGGTCGACGAACGACTGTTCACAGGAGATCCAGGTACACAGAAACTCTATGTCTTCCCGATACAGAAACTGTATTATGACATGTATTCCCCCTACTATTTCAAGACGGGCAGCCGCAGCACCATGACCTTACTGGTAAGCATCGGCTTCCTGATTATCCTCATTGCATGCATCAACCTCATCAATTTCAGTACGGCACTGGCTCCGATGCGCATGCGCAGCATCAACACCCAGAAAGTGCTGGGAAGTACCAACGGAGAACTGCGCCGTGCCTTGACCCTCGAATCGGTCGTCATCGTACTGGTCAGCTGGTTGCTGTCATTGTGCATCGTGGCCGCCCTGATTCACTTGAACGTGCTATCCTTCATGGGCTTTACGCCCTCCCTGCTTGTCTACTGGAAATACGTGGTCTACACGGGCCTGATAGCCCTGCTCACCGGCATCGTGGCAGGACTGTATCCGGCGTGGTACATGACCTCCTTCCCGCCTGCCCTCGTGCTGAAAGGCAACTACGCCCTGAGTGGAAAAGGACAACGGTTGCGTACAATACTCATCGGCTTCCAGTACATCGTTTCGTTCGCCCTGATTACTACTGCCGCTTTCATCTTCCTGCAAAACCGCTTCATGCGCAACCATGACCTAGGCATCGACAAAGACCAGATACTGGTAGCTTCCCTCCCCCAACAGCCTTTCCACAGCAGTCCGTACCGTAAGTTCGACAGCCAGCTGAAGAGTTTTGCGGAAATCGACGACATCGCCTACGCCAAATGGGAACTGGGGGCCAGCGAAGGATACACGCAATATTCTTTCACCTACAAAGGGAATCAATATGGGCATCAGTATATTGACGTCACTCCCAATTTCTGCCGCGTCATGGGCATGCACATCCTGTCGGGAAGTGACTTCCTGCCCAGCGATTCCATTTACACCTCCCAGCTGAACTTCATCGCCACACAAGACTTGCAGCAAGAAAGCGGGATTCCGGCAGGAGAGACACTCGACTTTTTCCCGTGGGGAATGAAAGCCCTTCTCAAAGGGTATGTGAACAACGTGCAGTTTACTTCATTAAAGATGAATCCCGTGCCTTACGTATTCTGTCCCAACGGTACCTACAGCAACCAAGTCTTGCCGTTTGCCTATATCCGCGTAAAAGCCGGGAGCGACATGGATACCGCCCTGAAACACATCCGCAAGACCATCAGCGACTGCTTCACCGGTTATCCCACCGAAGTGAAGTTCTATGACCAGGTCTACGGACAACTGTATCAGAAAGAAACCGACCAGCAAAAAATCATAACCTGGTTCAGTCTGCTGGCCATTCTCATTTCCTTGGTAGGCGTATTCGGCTTGATTATATTCGAGGCTGAACACCGGCAGAAGGAAATTGGCGTGCGCAAGGTCTACGGAGCCTCCATCCAGCAAATCCTCTGGATGTTCGGACGTTCCTATCTGATTCTCTCAGTGGTATGTTCCCTCATCGCCAGTCCTATCGCCTGGTATGCCGTCTCAGAATGGCTGAAGCAGTTCAATGAACGGATTCCCATCTCGCCTTGGGTCTTCCTCTGTACCTGCCTGCTTATCAGCGCCATCACCTTGGTCACCATTACGATACAGAATTATCGGACAGCCACCAGCAATCCGGTAGACTGCTTGAAATCAGAATAAAATCAATCAGAAAAACAATAGTGAATTACTTTGAAAAGGCTGTTTCCATCACCCATGGAAATGGCCTTTTTTCAGGCCCAGACGTACGGACATAAAAAAAGGAGTTCCGCTGAACTCCAACCTTTTGTTAACCTTAAATCTAATACTATGAAAAACACAGTGCAAAAGTATTTATTTTATTTGGAATAGCAAAGCCTGAAGCTAAAAAAGAATGTTTTACAACATACATTAACAACCTCCTCCTCTTTGATTAAATCTCTTAACAAGTAAAGAAGCAAAGCTAAAAAGTGCAGAGACATCCTCCCTCTAATAAGACGGAAGCTTGTACATTCGGTAGCATCGGCCTTTTTTCAACTCAAACTCCAGATTCTCCCGGTCTTTCCGCGACAGTCTTTCGTGGATATTCACCGCAAACTCATAGGTTTCTCCTTTCTGCATATGCGGCAGACGAACCCTACAAACCCTTTTCTTCTTATAGAATAAACAAAAAGAGACTTTCCGCACCGTTTCTTCTCCGTTGTTACAGATTTTCATCTTCACGCGCTTTCCGTCGGGCAAGGAACAAAATACGGGCGGACAGATTATCATCTCCTTTAACTCATTCTCACCGTCATGGTACATCACCATCCGAAGCGAATCCGTTCCTTCCACTTGTGCATGTACCTGACCCGCAAACAGCATGAAAGCACATACCACTCCTGCTATGTAATTCCATTTCATAACCCAAAACCTCCATTTTAACCTCTCTGTAAAGTTACGACGAATACCTTTATATGTTACATCTGTTTGGATAAATAAAGAATAAATGCACATCTTTAAGGTAAATCACGCCATAAAAAAAGCGATTTGATACCTCAATCCTGCATCAAACCGCTTTGTCTGAAAGTAAAATGAATTTTTATTTTTCCTTGTCCAGCTGCTTTTTTTCAATCAAATAAGAGATGACCAGACCTAAACCGCCTCCCAACAGAACGCACGCTCCGTAAATTATAGAAACGGCCTCTTTTACGGTATAAGGGTAATTATCAGACAAGTAATCCGGTTGGGTGGTACATGTCAACACGTATCCTACCAAAAGTCCTGCCCCCAATCCAAGCAGCAAGCATCCTATACGCAGTCCTCCAAACGAATACAAGCTGGGACGATACATAATACCATTCTTAAAGGTTTCTGGCGTCAGTTTGTCGCCCATCTTTTCAATCAGCATCATCCGCTCTCTTCGACAGACAAACAGTTCAAACAATTTATAAATCACTCCAAAAACAATTGCCACATTGGCCACAATCATCAATTCTTCCATTTTATTCGGTTTTTAATTTGTTACTTTGCCCTTTAGACGCAACCCACACAGAAAGGTTACACTTTTACCGAGAAAAATATTTTTCTAATTTCAGTGTAACCTTTTACTTTGCTCTGCGTCTAAAGGGCATCATGAATCACGAGGAACTACATATCATCGCATCTATCCTGAGCGGACGAACCGAACAGTTCGCCTATTTTCTCGACACCTACGGACCACAGGTTTTCCACCTGATAGTCCGCATGGTAGGCTCACCGGAAGATGCCGAAGAACTGACACAAGACTGTTTTATGAAAGCCTTCACCCACCTTTCCTCGTTTCATGGAGACAGCAGTTTCTCTACCTGGATTTACCGCATTGCCTACAATGAAGCGACCTCCGCACTCCGGAAAAAAGATAAAGAACAGCTTTCATTCGACGACCGAATGTGGAACAGTCTTTCAGATAAAGAAGTTGATGAGGAGCTGGACACCGAAAACGAAGTGCAGATTCAGAAACTACAGCAGGCACTCACCCAGCTCAAACCCGATGAGCAGGCACTGGTCACTCTGTTCTATGAAGAAGAAAAAACCATAGAAGAAATAGCCTACATATTTCACCTGACAGAAAGCAATGTAAAAGTAAGATTGCACCGCATTCGAAAAAAGCTATGTACTTTAATGAAAGAGGAGATTTAAATCATGAGAACGACAGATAAAGGACTTCAGGAAGCCATAAAGAGGCAGCCTCGTTACAAACTGCCCAGCAATTTCAGTTACCGCATGATGCAAAAGATACAAGAGGAAAATATCTTACGCGAAAAACGGCAGGAGAAAAGAATGTTCATCCTCTTCCTTATCTTCGCCATACTCAGCGGAGGAAGTTGCATCGGACTTTTTATATGGAAATACGGAGCAGCTTTCATCAGTTATTGGCAAACCTGCAAGGAAATACTTCCAGACTCTCATACACTCCTATTCTATTTGCCCACATTCTGTGCGCTCTGTCTATTGTTCTTCTTCAACCGATGGCTACACAAGAAAATGCATAAAACGCTTTAAAGACTGTACCATATAAAAAAGGCGAACTTCTTTCGAAAGAAATTCGCCTTTTTATATCTCAATCAGAAATCTTATTGCCGGTAGCTGGTCAGTTCTTCAGCCTGGAACTTGCGGATAAAGTTGAAATGTTTTTCCACTTCAGCCTCTGCATAGTTCACATACACATTCAATGACTTACCGAACATTTCAGGAGCCTTGGTGGCATCCTGCAACAGCAAGTGACTCATCACGCAGACAGCTGCCATTTCATACAAACGACGGGCCACGAAATCCAGCAGTTCCTGGTTCTGTGCTTCCTTCACTGCATTGGTGCAAGCTTCCAGCTTACGGGTCATGTCCTTGATACGGTTCATGTAACCTTCATATTCCGGCGCACAAGGTACCGTTTCAAATTCATGCAAAGTAGCCGCATACGAACCGTTGGTCACATAACGGATGGCAGCAACCGTCTGCAACTGAGTGGTACCTTCGTAGATGCTGGTGATACGGGCATCACGGTAGATACGCTGGCACGCATATTCCATCATGAAGCCGGAACCGCCATGTACCTGAATACAGTCGTAAGCATTCTGGTTGGCATATTCAGAGTTCATACCTTTTGCCAGCGGTGTAAAGCTGTCGGCCAGTTTCGCATAACGTTTCTGTTCCTGGCGTTCTTCCGGAGTCAGCTTTCGTTCGCGAGCAATGTCGTCCAAGGCCTTGTAAATATCCACATAACGGGAAGTCTGGTACAACAACGCACGACCGGCATCCAGTTTTGCCTTGATAGTAGCCAGCATGTCGTACACTGCCGGGAATTCGATAATCGCCTTACCGAACTGCTTACGGTCTTTTGCGTATGCCAACGCCTCATCGTAGGCAGCCTGGCTCAAACCTACTGACTGAGCTGCGATACCCAGACGGGCACCGTTCATCAATGCCATGACGTATTTAATCAAACCGAGCTTGCGGTCGCCGCAAAGTTCAGCCTTCGCATTCTTGTACACCAGTTCACAAGTCGGAGAACCATGGATACCCAGCTTGTTTTCAATACGACGTACGTCTACTCCGCCATCGTTCTTGTCGTAGATGAACATAGACAAACCACGACCGTCGTGAGTTCCTTCTTCCGAACGAGCCAGTACCAAGTGAATATTGGCATCACCGTTCGTGATGAAACGTTTCACTCCGTTCAGACGCCAGCAGTTGTTAGCCTCATCGTAGGTAGCCTTCAACATCACGCTCTGCAAGTCGGAACCTGCATCCGGTTCAGTCAAGTCCATAGACATGGTTTCGCCCGCACAGATACGCGGAATGAAACGGCTGTGCTGGTCTTCGTTACCAAACTCATACAAAGTTTCGATACAGTCCTGCAAAGACCAGATGTTACCGAAACCGGCATCGGCCTGTGCCACGATTTCCGCGCACATGGTGTACGGTGTAATCGGGAAGTTCAAACCACCGAAACGGCGCGGCATGGTCATTCCGTTCAATCCAGCTTCTACCATAGCCTCCAGGTTAGCCTTTGTACCCGAAGCATATTCCACACGGCCATTGGCATGATGCGGACCTTCCTGGTCTACTCCTTCGGCATTGGGTGCAATCACCTCACCCGTGATTTCACCGGTAATTTCCAACACTTTATCGTAAGAGTCGATGGCATCCGCATAATCCTGCGGCGCATAATCGTACTCGTCTTTATCTCTGTAATCGCGTTCTTTCAACTGACAGATACGCTCCATCATCGGATTGTTCAAGTGAAACTTGAGTTCCGGATGTTCTGTATAAAAGTTTGCCATTATTTACTGTTCTTTTTGTAATACTTAATCATTTTCGGGATTACTTCTTCTACCGTACCGTTGATAACATAGTCGGCGATGGTGTTGATTGGCGCATTCGGGTCGCTGTTCACAGAGATGATGATACCTGCATCCTGCATACCGGCGATGTGCTGAATCTGTCCGGAAATACCGCACGCGATATACAATTTCGGATGTACCGTTACCCCTGTCTGACCAATCTGACGGTCGTGTTCACAGAAACCGGCATCTACCGCCGCACGGCTGGCTCCTACTTCTGCATGAAGTTCCTTGGCCAGTTCGAACAGCATATCAAAACCTTCCTTGCTGCCCATACCGTAACCACCGGCTACCACGATAGGCGCTCCTTTCAGATTATGTTTCGCTTTTTCCACGTGACGGTCGATAACCTTCACCACATAATCTGTTTCGGGCACGTACTTCGCTACGTCGTGACGAATCACTTCACCCTGATAGTTGGCATCTACGATTTCTTTCTTCATCACACCCTCACGTACGGTAGCCATCTGCGGACGATGTTCCGGATTGACGATGGTAGCCACAATGTTACCTCCGAAAGCCGGACGAATCTGATACAACAGGTTTTCGTAAGTGATACCGTTCTTCTTGTCTTCGTGGTTACCGATTTCCAACTGCGTACAGTCGGCAGTCAGACCGCTTGTCAAGGCTGAAGACACACGCGGACCCAGGTCACGACCGATGACTGTCGCACCCATCAGGCAAATCTGCGGTTTTTCTTCCTTGAACAAGTTGACAAGAATAGAAGTATGAGGAAGTGAAGTATAAGGGAACAAGCCCGGAGCGTCGAACACATGCACGCGGTCTACTCCGTATGGCAAAACTTGTTTTTCTACATCTGCAAGGCCACTGCCGGCACAAATCGTTTCCAACTGGCATCCCAGCTGGTTAGCCAACTTACGACCTTTGGTTAAAAGTTCGAGACTGACATCGGCCACATGGGCACCTTCCATCTCACAATATACAAATACGTTATTCATAGTCTTTATCCGATAGTATGGTTAGCCAACAGTTCAACAATCAAATTCTCTACGTCTGCATCGCTGCCGGTAAGTGTCTTGCTTTCCTTCGCCTGGAAGATGATGTTTTCAATCTTCTTCACCTTGGTCGGAGAACCCGACAGACCGCATTGCTTCGTATCACCGTTTACATCGGCTACGCTCCATTCCGTGATGTTCAGATAAGGACGGCTTTCATACAAAGAAGCATAAGGCAGTTCAGCCCCGTCTTTAGTAAGAGCAGCTTTTTCCTGACCGCCCAGTGCACGTTTGTATTTCTGCACCAGCTTCGCATTGCGCGGACGGCAAGGAGCAGCACTGCCGTTCACTGTCAATACAATCGGCAGCGGAGCTTCTACGGTTTCCACACCACCTTCGATATGACGTTTCACGCGGATACGTCCGTCTTTTACCTCTTCAATTTCTTCTACATAAGTTACCTGTGGCAATCCTAATTTTTCGGCCACCTGCGGACCTACCTGTGCCGTATCTCCATCGATAGCCTGACGTCCGCCCACGATGATGTCGTATGCACCAATCTTGCGGATGGCAGTTGCCAACGCATACGAAGTAGCCAGCGTATCGGCACCGGCAAAGGCACGGTCTGTCAGCAGATAACCGTTGTCGGCTCCTCGGTATAATCCTTCACGAATGATTTCAGCGGCACGGCCTGGTCCCATTGTCAGAATTGTCACAGTAGAACCGGGATGTGTGTCTTTCAGTCTGAGTGCCTGTTCCAGGGCATTCAAGTCTTCCGGATTAAAAATCGCCGGAAGTGCCGCACGGTTAATCGTACCGTCGGCATTCATGGCATCTTTTCCCACACAGCGTGTATCGGGAACTTGTTTTGCCAATACTACAATTTTCAAACTCATTAGATTCTTATTTTGGTATTAGTAAATTCTTGTTGGCAAATTTAGTGAAACCATTTGTTCCGCAAAAAGATATGAAGAAAAAATACGTGCATTCTCCACATCTTCCTTCAACTCAGAATAGGTAGCGATGGGATTATCGGAATAGACAGAAACTACCCTTCCGTCTGGCCCGCACACATAGACTTTAGGCACCCCACTCGTAGAAAAAAGCGCATAAACCTTCCGGTCTTCCTGCGCCGAATAAGGGATAGTCAGCGCATGAGTCTGCCAATAGGAAGCCACCTCTGCTTCCCCTTCTTCCCGACTGATGGCACAAATACAGACCTCGGGCGAGGAAGCATATTCCTCATACAATTGCTGGATAACCGGCAGTTCTTTCTGACAATCCGGACAGCCCGTATGAAAAAAGATCAGCACAGCCACTTTTCCCTCCAGCGACTCCCGGCTCACCACCGAACCGTCGTTCAATACGACCGAAAAATCGGGCAACCAATCTCCCTTCTTCACAATATCCTCGCCAGCCGTCACATCTTCACGGATGCAAGTACAGCACAAGCATCCAAGAAGAATTCCTAAAAAAATCAGATTCCACTTCATACGGTAAAGATAAACAAGAAACACAAGTTTTGCAAACTCTCAGAACTTGTTTATCTTTGAGTCCGGAAAAGATAAAAAGACACTGCAAATATGAATACACTGAATCAAGAAATCGCACAACTTCTCCAGCAGACCGGCATTGAAAAGAACGATCTCAGCTGGACTACCCAAGTGGTGCTTATTTTAGCCATTTTACTGATATCCTATCTCACCACTCTGGTGTTCCGCCACCTGATTATGCCGGCTGTACGGAAAATCACGGCTCGCACCAAGGCTACGTGGGACGACTATCTGTTTAACGACAAGATGATGACTTCTTTCTGCCGGATGATTCCCCCTATTATCTGGTACATCCTGCTCCCCTTCGCCTTCAATGATCAATCAGCCTACCTGCTTCAAATTTTACTGAAGATCAGTCTGATTTGCCTCATCATCACCGCCCTCATGCTAATTAAATGTTTCCTGGACTCACTGTATGAAATTTCCAGCGAACACGAAGCCTTGAAAAACCGTCCGCTCAAAGGTATCTACCAGATGATTAACCTGGTGGCCATCGGCATTGGCGTCATCCTGATTATCAGCGTGCTGATTGACCAGAACGCTACGGCCATCCTGACCGGACTCGGTGCCTCAGCCGCCGTGCTGATGTTGATCTTCAAAGACAGTATCCTGGGACTGGTAGCCGGGGTACAGCTTTCGGCCAACGACATGCTGCGTCCGGGCGACTGGATTACCATGACCAAATACGGGGCCGACGGCTATGTGCTGGAAGTCTCACTGACTACGGTCAAGGTACAGAACTTCGACAAGACCATCACCACCATCCCTCCCTACGCCTTGGTGAGTGACTCCTTCCAGAACTGGCGGGGCATGCGTGAAAGCGGCGGACGACGCATCAAGCGGTCGCTATACATCGATATAACCACCGTACATTTCTGTACCCCGGAAGAAGTGGCCCGTTTCACGGAAAAAGGTTGGATGACTGCCCCCACAGAAGGTAGTGAACCACCGGTCAACCTGCACGTATTCCGGGAATATGCCCTCAAGTACATCAGTAGCCATCCCGACGTGAACCACGACCTGATGCAGATGGTCCGCCAGTTGCAACCTACCACCGAAGGCATCCCCGTCGAGGTCTATTGCTTTTCGAATACGCCCGACTGGATCCCCTACGAAACCCTGCAAGGCGAACTCTTCGACCATCTGATTGCCATGGTACCGGAATTCGGGTTGCACATCTTCCAACGCCCTGCCGGAACCGATTTTCAACCCAATGAGAAAAATGAATTTATAACTTCAAAATAAAAGAACAATGGAAACAGGACTTACATACAGCAGTACCGTACAGGTAAATTCCACCAACACCGCCTTGGCGCTCGGCTCGGGCGACATGGAAGTATTTGCCACTCCCGCCCTGGTGGCTTTGATGGAAAATGCAGCCATGCATGCCGTCCAACCGGCTCTTCCGGAAGGCTCCACCACCGTAGGTGCCATGATACAGACCTCGCACCTCAAACCTTCCGGTCTGGGAGAAGAAGTCACCGCCACCGCAGAACTCACCGAAATTGAAGGCCGGAAACTGACCTTCAAGGTAAGTGCCTCCGACCGCAAGGGACTGGTGGGAGAAGGCGTTCACATCCGATATATTGTGGACCGGGAACGCTTCTTGAGCAAACTGTAACCCAAAGAGATAAAGTGGATCAGTCTGTCATCTGACGATCCACTCCTCTATTGTTCCCGTTTC
Organism: uncultured Bacteroides sp.; assembly: GCF_902472605.1. Classification (GTDB taxonomy): domain Bacteria; phylum Bacteroidota; class Bacteroidia; order Bacteroidales; family Bacteroidaceae; genus Phocaeicola. The sequence continues at coordinate 67,845 of NZ_CABROP010000010.1, read as the reverse complement.
TGAGGAGAATACCGCTCCTATCTGATACAGTTTACGGGTATCCGCCCCATATTCTTTCGCATAACCCTTCTCTTCTATCTGCCGCATGGCCTCTTCGGCTGTACCATCGAGCTTGAACTCAAAGATATACACATAATTGGGAGTTTCCACGATGCAGTCTACCCGACCTTGGCTCTGCACCTTCTCCGTATAAACCGTATAAACACTGATCAGACGCATAATCAGATAGAAGGTATAATGGAAATACCGTTCCTTTTCACGCTCGTTCTCCTTACGGCGCATGGTATAAGGAATGCTGGCCAAGAAAGAAGTCAGGCCTGCACGGAAATCATCGAGTTCCCCTTTTTTCAATTGTGAGGCCGCTTTCCTTATCCATGAGGCAGTCTCCATTTTATCACCAAAATACGAGGAAGCCACCATCGTAAGGAAGCCGCGCTTCACTTCGTTGTTGGGAAAATCAAGCAGGAACGTCATTTCTTCCCTATCAAACTCCTTGATGGTCAAATAGCCGCTCTGATAAATCATCGGCAAAGGCTGTTCCACATTCGCCTTGTAATCGATAAATTCCTCCGGAGAATAATACTTTCCTGTAATCTCGTTCATATTTTCGTTTGAGTGCGCCAACAAACGGATAAGATAGGTAGGAGTACCGCTCTTGAACCAGTAATCATAAATTCTTCCGGAATCAAACGCATTGAGCAAACTGAAAGGGTTATATACATCCGTCATTCTGTCACTGAAATGATAACCATCATACTGCAATTTCAGCCTATTCATCATTTCATCAAAAGCACATCCGTAATCATCTGCCATCTGCCCGACGGACTCCCTGAAATAATGCTCAAATTCTGCCTGCGATATACCGCACAGTGTTTCATACTTGGCGTGCATGCTGATGTCTTTAGGCTGGTTGAAACCGCTGAACACACTCACCTGCGAAAACTTCGTCACACCGGTAAGGAAGACAAACTGCAAGTATTCATCCGCCCCCTTGAAGGTGGAATAAAACCCTTTCAGGATATTGCGATGTTCCTCCTCCAGGTCCTTGTCATAGTCCAAGACATCGAGAATAGGTTTGTCGTATTCATCCACCAGTACCACAGCACGCAGACCAGACTTCTCATAGGCCGTTTTCAGCAGTTCGATGAACCTCAATCCGGTGGGAAGACTTTTGTCTGCCTCCATCCCTATTTCACGCTCCCAAGAAGATACATACCCGTCAATCCAACGCTGCAAAACGCCTTTTTGGGTAAAGTTCCCTCCATTGAAATCGATATGAAACACCGGATACACCTTCCAATCTTTCTCCAGCGCCTCCATCTTCAGTCCCTTGAACAATTCCTTCCTGCCGAGGAAATAGTTTTTCAACGTGGATACCAGCAGACTCTTTCCGAAACGGCGCGGACGACTCAGAAAATAAATCTTGCCTTCCTTCACCAGACGGTAAACCAAATCGGTTTTGTCCACATATACGTAACCGTCTTCTATCAGCTGGTCGAAGCTCTGTATTCCAATGGGATATTTCATACGATTCAATTGATAATTAAGGATGGGATGATTGCTAATCGCAAATATACGGAAACCAAGTGAAAAGAACAAAAGGAGAAGAATTTATCCTATTTTTTTCAAATTTAAGACTGACTTTCTCCAGCGAACAAATAAAAACAGCCCCGGCAAAAACTTCCGTTTCTCCTTACATATTCTCCCAAACTCCAGGATAAATTCTCTGTTCCACACTGTGAAATACAAAAACCACAGTGTGGGATATATATTTCACAGTGTGGGATACAAATCCCGCAGTGTGAAACAGAGAATATTTCGGGACAAAAAGAAGTATGCGACAAGGAATCTGAACTTTATCTCCGGGGCTGCTGAAAGTATCCGCCGGAAGCCACAAAAAAATCCTGAAAGCCGCCCTCTTTACAGGTACAGACTTTCAGGATTTTCTCACCGAAGGCAACGCAATGCCTTCACAAACTATATCACTGCCAGTGCAATCAACTGGATAAACAGAATCAGGAACACCATGGCGATGGGATACACCGTAGCGTAGGCCACTCCCGGAATATTGCTGTCGGTCATGGAGTCGGCAGCCGCAAGTCCCGGAGTACTGGTCATACCGCCGGTAATAGTACCTAATAAATCGAGCAGGCTAACTTTAAATACCAGCCGTCCTACGACAGCCGCCAGCAGCATCGGCACGAGGGTAATCAAAGCACCTACCCCGAAAAGCAGAAAACCGCTCTCCTGGAAGGTCGCCACCAAGGTCTTTCCGGCTGAGGTTCCCACTTCGGCCAGGAACAGCAGTAAGCCCAACTGACGCAACAGCTGGTTGGCCGGTCCCGACATGGACCAGATAATCGGTCCCGTCTTACCAATGGCACTCAGGAACAACGCCATCATCAGCACGCCACCGGTCAGTCCCGGAGAGAAGGTCATTCCTCCTCCGAAAGAGATATGCAGTTTGCCGAACAGTACGCCCAGCACAATACCCATGGCAATGGGGAAGAAATCGGTATCCGAGAGGCGTTTCACGTCATTCCCCAGCAACCGGGCCACTCCCTGTATACCTTCCTTTTCGCCCACCACCATCAGTTTGTCGCCAAATTTCAGGGCCAGTTCCGGCGAGGGGGACAGGTCGATGCCGCTTCGGCGGACGCGAGTGACCGTACAACCGAAGTTCTTCTGCAAATTGAGTTCTCCCAACTGCTTGTTAATCATGTCTTTCTTGGTCAGCAACAACGATTCAATGCTTTGCGTATGGCTCAGCGGAAGTTCTCCTTCCTCTCGTTCGCCTAACATCAGGGCCAGATTCTTCAAGGAATCTTCACTACCCACTGCCTGGATGCAGTCGCCTTCCTGCAACACCGTATGGGCTTTCGGAATCAGAATCTCGTCGCCTCGTTTCAAGCGCGAAATCACAGCCCCCGTCATGGCCCGGATATTCAACTGAATCAAGGTACGGTTGAAAACGGTAGGATTGGTCACTTTGAACAGACACGTGTTCAGCTCCGGGAACTGGCTGCGCCGTTCCTTTTCCAAGCGCCGGGCCTCTTCATTCAAGTCGATGCGCATCAGCTTGGGAAGCAGTTTCACGAACAAGATTACCCCAATCACCCCAAACGGATAGGCGATACCGTAGGCAATGGAAGCTAACGGCGACTGCGTGCTGTCGATGGCCACCGCCAAACCCGGCGTACTGGTCAGCGCACCCGCAATCAGTCCCACGATACTGGGCGTATCGATATCGAAAAGATACTTCATGGCCACCCCCGTCAGACAGGCAGAAGCCACAATCAGCAAGGTAATCAGAATCAAGGTCTTTCCTTTGCTTCGGAAAGAGTGGAAGAAACCCGGACCGGCCTGAATGCCGATGGTGAAAATGAACAACACCAGTCCGAAGGTTCCCAGTTCCTTTGGAATAGACACGCCCCAATGCCCGAAAGCAAGGGCGATAAAAATCACGGCAGACACATCGAGCGATAGGCCCATCACTTTGATACGTCCGAGCATAAAGCCCAAGGCTACAATCAAGAAAATTGCAAAATACGAAGTTTGCAGTAAGTCTGTCAACATAAAAAATTAGAATAGTGTGAATAAAATCGGGATAAAGATAAACAAATTTTGCGAATATCCTTATCCCGACTTCTGAATTCACTCCTGCAAACTATGGATATACTCGTAGAGCTTCTTATAAAAAGCATGTTTGGTCAAAGTGGAAGCATCTCCTAAAATGATGAGCTTCATACGAGCCCGCGTGATGGCCACGTTCATACGGCGCAAATCGTTCAGGAAACCAATCTGTCCGTCTTCGTTGGCGCGTACCAGACTGATGAGAATGACGTCGCGCTCCTGCCCCTGAAAACCGTCCACCGTATTGATAGTAATCAGGGAACGGTAGGGCTTGAAAAACGCATCTTTCTTGACTAACTGGCGGAGGTACTGCACCTGCGCCTTATACGGTGAAATCAGTCCCACGTCGATGCGTTCTTCCAGGAAACGCTCCCGTCCGATTTTCGTGATGTATTCCTTCAACTGCCCGATGGACAGTTCCGCCTCCGGCTTGTTGATGCGCCCGTAGTTTTCACCCACGAACTCCTCGTTGCAATCCATTCCTTCGGTATTGACCCATTCAATCGGAGTATCGAAGTCCAGGATGCTGCGGTATTTCACTTCGGGCGCCGAGCGAAGCATACCCCCGTAGAACCAGTCGGACGAAAAGCGCATAATTTCGTCGTTCATGCGGTACTGCACCTTCAACAGCGACACCACCTCCGGCTTGTTCTTCACAATGCACTGCATCAGCGTATGCCCCAATCCGGCACGCAGGGCCTCCGGACATTTCACTGTAGGCGGCAACTGACAATGGTCGCCGGCCAGAATCACCCGGTCGGCTTTCCGTAACGGAATCCAGCAGGCCGCTTCCAACGCCTGGGCTGCCTCGTCAATGAATACCGTTCCGAATTTCTGTCCTATCAGCAGACGGTTGGCGCTTCCCACCAGCGTGCAGGCAATCACCCTCGCCTCACTGAACAGGGCTTCGTTGATGCGGATTTCCAGTTCCGTGGCCCGGTCTTTCAATGAATTGATTTTCTGCCGGATGCTCTCCCGGTCGGCTCCTTTCCGGCTGCGCGCATACAATTCGCGCACCGCCTTGCGGATGCTCCACAGTTGAGGATAGTCCGGATGGGCCTCGAAACGCCGTTCGTAGGTAAACGACAGCATCTTGTCATTGACCCGACTGGGATTCCCGATTCGCAACACACTCACGCCCCGGTCGACCAGCTTCTCACTGATCCAGTCGACGGCCATGTTGCTCTGTGCACAGACCAGCACCTGATTTTCCCGATGAAGGGTTTCATAAATGGCTTCCACCAGCGTGGTCGTCTTTCCCGTTCCGGGAGGGCCGTGTACGATGGCCACGTCCTTGGCATGCAACACCTTGTTGACCGCCTCTTCCTGTGTGGCGTTCAACCACGGGAAACGTACCGGCTGAAACGAGAAAGTCGATACGGGCTGTGTGCCGTGGAAAATATCCCGCAATTCCGCCAGACGGTTGTTCTTCGCACTGAGGACCTGCTTGACGGCCTCAAACATCAGCCGGTAGCTGGTCTCGTCGAAATACAGCTGTACCCCCAGCACTTCCTTGCTCTGCAAAGCCAGCAACGCATTGGCATCCGGCAGAATCACCACCATGCGGTCTTCCTCCACATAGTTCACCGTGGCCACAAAGTTCAGGTAGGTCAGCTTGCCCGACAGGTCCTGTGTAAAGAAACACACCGGACGTCCATACTCAAACAGATGCTCAATCTCCTTGTCCTCCTTCCGTTCTACCTCGATGACCAACTGGTTCAAGGCGTTGTAATAACTTCTTCCCAGCGACAAGGGATACCAGCACATACCCCGCTTGATTTTCCGGCCGATGCCCATCAGTTCGGTCTGCTGCTTGAACTGCGCTTTCTCGTATTCATACTCCAGCTTCAACAGCTCATAATGATGCTGCAAATACAATATCGGCGATTGGATGACTGTATCTTCTTTTTTCATATTTTTCTCTTTCCCAATTGAAGGATAGCCGTCAGACACAAGCCCCTTGGGACCCTCGGTTTACCATGCTCACGGCCTACTATTCCCTAATTTTTGCAAAGTTACGAGGTTTTTAAAAAAAGAACTGGCTCCCCATTGATTTATTCCAAGCAATTTGCTATTTTTGTTTGACGTGTAAACAAAGACAGCCATGAAAAAGCAAGCTGAATACATCAAGCGCATTGAGATTAAAGGCTTATGGGGCCGGAAAAACATTGCCTGGGATTTACGCCCGGACGTCAACATCCTGAGCGGAGTGAACGGCATCGGGAAAAGCACGATCCTGAACAATTCCGTACGCCGTCTGAGCGACTTGGAAGGTGGTGCTCTCAGCAACGGGGTGCATGAGGGGGTATCATTTACTTTCTATCCCGAAGATGCCACCTACATCCATTTCGATGTGATACGCAGTTTCGACCGTCCGCTGCTCAGCGCCGGATTGCTGGATAAAATCGGGAACCAGAACGTGAAGACAGAGCTCGACTGGCAGCTTTATCTGCTTCAGCGGCGCTATCTGGACTATCAGGTGAACATCGGCAACCGGATAATTGCCTTGCTGACAAGCGGGAAGCCGGAGAACCAGGCGAAAGCGGCTGAAATTTCACAGCCGAAGACCCATTTCCAGGACCTGATGGACGACCTGTTCAGCGAGACCGGAAAGAAAATCCTCCGCCAGAACAACGAAATCCTGTTTGAACAGGACGGCGACATCCTGACACCTTACCAACTGTCTTCCGGCGAAAAGCAGATGCTGGTCATTCTGCTCACCGTACTGGTACAGGACAACCAGTCGTGTACCCTGTTCATGGACGAGCCGGAAATCTCCCTTCATGTGGAATGGCAACAGCGCCTCATCTCCCTCATCCGGAGCCTGAATCCGAATGTGCAAATTATTCTGACCACCCATTCCCCCGCCCTCATCATGAACGGCTGGATGGATGCCGTGACCGAAGTAAGTGACATTACCACCCGTTAAAACTAAGTAGCTGTATGGGAAAAAGACTGACTGAGAACCTTTCTTCCCTGTACATTGGAGCGGCCAACCGCCTCAAACCCAAACGTGCGAGAAGAAAAATCGTGGCTTACGTGGAAAGCTACGACGATATTTCTTTCTGGAGGACCATCCTCTCGGAATACGAAGACAACACCCGCTACTTCGAAGTGATGTTGCCCTCGCAGACCTCATTGGCCAAAGGCAAGAAAACCGTACTGATGAACCAGCTCGGCAAGCAGTTGGGCGAAAACATGATTGCCTGCGTGGACAGCGATTACGATTACCTCCTGCAAGGACGTACCCATACTTCCCAATACATCATCGAGAGCCCCTACGTGATGCAAACCTATGCTTACGCCATTGAGAACTATCACTGCTATGCAGAGGGATTGCACGAAGTCTGTGTCATGGCTACCCTGAACGACCACAAGCTCATCAACTTTGTGGAATTCATGAAAATGTATTCCCAGATTGCTTATCCGTTGTTCATCTGGTCGGTGTGGTTCTACCGCCGGCACATTCTCTCGGAATTCTCCCTGCTGGATTTCTGTTCGTACGTCAAGCTGGAACAGGTCAGCACCCACCATCCGGAACGGAGCCTGGAGAACATGGCAAAAAAAGTCAACCGGAAACTGCACGACCTGGAACACCGTCACCCCGATGCCTTGGGAGAAATTGAAGACATGAAAAAAGAATTTGAACAACTCGGCGTACATCCCGACAATACTTACATGTTCATCCAAGGCCATCACATCATGGACAACGTGGTGTTGCGCCTGTTGATTCCCGTATGCACCGTGCTGCGCCGAGAACGGGAACAGCAGATTCATGACCTGGCACTCCACGACATGCAGCTGCACAACGAGCTGACCAGCTACCAACGCAGCCAGGTGGGCGTGGAAATCGTCATCCACCGGAACAACTTCTACACCAATTCCCCGCTCTATCAAATGATTCGAAAGGACATCGAGAAATTTCTCAAGATTATCCGGTAAGCAAAGTGACGAAACTCCTATACAAGATAGGGAAAACCCTATCAAAGAATGGGCGTTTTCATCTTGACGGGCGTTTTTTCTCCTCCTAACTTTGTACCATGAACAAAAGCTGAAAGAGTTGCCTCCTTCGGCTGATAAAGACTACAAGTTATGAGAACCCGTACATTTTTCCTCTGTCTGCTGGCCTTCTGCCTGACCACAGTTTCCAGCTATGCCTCCGGATGGGGAGACTTCCGCCTCAACGCCCGTTTCCTGACCGACCGTATGGCATTTGAATTGCACTTAAGTACCGACCAGTACAATGACCTGTACGAAATCAACTACGACTTTCTGAACAATGTCGATCCTTACCTTTCAGGCATTGCCATTGCTGACAGCCGCGCCTTGGATGCGTACTACCGTTACCTGGACGAACGCAACGATGACCTCCGCTGGGTACTGTCGAATGCGGAATATGTACGCTTCATGGGAATAGAATACTTCTTCCGCCCCATTTATGCCCTCAACAGCGTGTGCTACCTCCGTATTTATCAGGTATACCCCAACCGGAACTATTTTTACTTCGGCCCGCCCCGCCACTACCTGACCTACCGGGGAGGACACTGCCGGGCCCATTTCGGCGGCGCCAGCTTCTACCGGAGAAACTATCCGATACGCTATCGTCATCCGGTGTACAGCCGTCCGTGCCATATCAGTCCCCAGCTGCGTCCCAAGGATTTTGCCAGACCAAAACCGGGAAACCGCCCGCCTAAGGCTAATCACTGGACATCGGCTCCCCGCCCGGGACACCAACCCGTGGCAAACGGCAGACCGGAATACCGACCTGTACAAAAGCCGAACAACCGGCCTCAGGCTCGTCCGGAAGCCCGTCCGCAAAAAAGGCCTGAAAGCCAAACACAGCGAAGACCTGAAACTGCCCCACAAAGACGACCGGCCACTCGCCCACAGGCAAGGCCGAACAAAAGTACCACGGTGAAACCCGCACAAAGCCGTTCCCGGCAGAATCAAAGAAAAGAAGTGTCCAACGACCGAAAATCTCTCTCTAAGCGTCTATAAACTCAAAGTGCTGAAGCCTACCGGAATTTTCCGAGAAACTTCAGCACTTTTTATTTGAGGTTGATGACCTCAAGCCAAATGTATACCGTCTTCTTTCAATACGATGCGACGTTTTTTATACAAATCGCCGACGGCCTTCTTGAAAGTCTTCTTGCTTACCCCAAAGGTGTGGTAAATCACCTCCGCATCCGTCTTGTCGTTCAACGGAGTGAATCCGCCGTTGTCCTTGATATATTGCCACAGCACCTCCGAAAAATCATCCACCTTCCGGGCACCAGCTTTCTGCAAAACCAAATCAATCTTTCCGTCCGGACGTACCTGCTTGATAAACGCCGTCAGCCGCATGCCGACTTCCAAAGGCTGGAAAATCTCATTGTGGTACAGCATACCGCTGAACTTATTTTCCACAATCACCTTATATCCCAGCTCCGTGCGCTGCCATACCAGCACCTCGACCTCTTGCCCCGGCTGGTAATCCGGCTTTTCGGTCGACAAGAAATGTTCTACCTTGGCTGAAGCCACAATACGGTAGCTTTCCTCATCCAGGTGCACATACACCACGTAGCGTTTTCCCTTCTGCATCTTCATTTTCTGCTCACGGAAAGGCACGAACAAGTCCTTCATCAGTCCCCAGTTCAGGAAGGCCCCGAACTGATTGACCCATGCCACTTCCAAGCAAGCAAACTCGCCCACCTGCACATACGGTTGCAAGGTGGTAGCCACCAGTCTTTCCTCCATGTCGAGGTAAATGAACACGTTCAAGATATCGCCCGGTTTTGTACCTTCGGGCACATACCGTTTCGGAAGCAGAATTTCGCCGTCCTCATCCCCATTGAGATAGACTCCGAAATCGACTTCCTTCACCACTTCCAGCTGATTATATTTTCCTAATTTGATATGACTCATAATTCTTCCATTTTTATTTTACCATCTATCATGTGAATCGTGCGGTCGGTCTGTGCCGCCAGTCCTTCATCGTGGGTCACGATGACGAACGTCTGTCCCAGTTTGTCACGCAAATCAAAGAACAGCTGATGCAGCTCGCCCTTGTTCTGTGTGTCCAAGCTGCCCGAAGGTTCATCGGCCAGGATAACCGACGGATGATTGATCAAGGCCCGGGCCACGGCCACCCGCTGTTTCTCGCCTCCCGACAACTCGGCCGGCTTATGGGAAGCACGTTCCGACAGTCCCAAAAACGCCAAAATGTCCAACGCTTCTTTCCGGGCCGTACCCATCGGCTGTCCCTGAATCAAGGCCGGCATCATCACGTTCTCCACTGCCGTAAACTCCGGCAGCAACTGGTGGAACTGAAACACGAAACCGATTTCCCGGTTCCGGAAAGCAGAGAGTTCCTTTTCTTTCAAGCGGTTCACCTCCGTTCCGTTCAAGACGATGCGTCCGCTATCCGGCTTGTCCAGCGTACCCATAATCTGCAGCAACGTCGTCTTTCCCGCGCCACTGGGACCTACAATGCTCACCACTTCCCCTTTGGCAATCTCCAGGTCGATTCCTTTCAACACCTGAAGCGTGCCAAAGCTCTTGGTTATTCCTTCTAACTGAATCATTCCTTTACAATTTACGAATCACATATTCTGCCAGATAACAGCCAAACACCGCCGGCATGTAGCTCACCGTACCCGCTGTCGACTTCTTGTTCTGCTCGTTGTCTACCAATATCACTGCCTGCGGGTCGGCCTGTTCCGTACTGAAAACTACCGGCAGTTTCCGCTTCATGCCCATCTTCTGCAAACGCTTCCGCACGGCCTTACTCAGCCCACAATGATACGTTTCCCACAAATCAGCAAAACGTACTTGCGTAATATCCTTCTTGGCCCCTGCTCCCATGCTGCTGACAATCTTCAAGCCCCGTTGGAGTGCATGGTAAATCAGGTAACATTTGGGAGCCACCGTATCGATGGCATCTACGATGAAATCAAACGAAGCACTGTCCAGCAACTGCGGAATCGCCTCATCCTTCAAATAGACCGGCAATACAGTCAAGTCCAAGTCCGGATTAATATCCCGGAAACGTGCCGCCAGCACTTCTGCCTTCGGTCGGCCAATCACGGAATGGGTAGCTGGCAACTGACGGTTGATGTTACTCGGCTGCACCGTATCTGCATCCACAATCGTCATACGCCCTACTCCAGCACGGCAAATCATCTCTGCCGCATAGGCACCTACACCGCCCAAGCCGACGACCAGCACGTGTGCATTTCGCAAGCGGTCCATTTTTTCTTTACCTAACAGCAGTTCCGTACGCTGCTGCCATTCCATACTGTTATTTTCGTTCATGAATCTTTCTTAAACCATTTATAAAACCAGTTGCCCACCTTGTCATAATACTGGGTCTCGGCCCATCCGCGAGGATCGGCAAAACTCAGCGTTTCATTCGGGTCACCTTTCTGGTCCGGATACAACAGCATGATGCTGTTATTATTGAAATACTTGGAAACCTGCATCGGCAAACGCTCAAACGAAGAATCATACGAGATAGATCCTCTTCGGGAACTTACAATCACCAGCAGATGATCGAAATTCACCTGTCCGGTAATAATCAGCAGATCGTCCCAGTTGTCCAATTCCTGGAACTCCGTCATCACATCCTTATGCTTTTTCTGGATATATCCCTTGATGTAACCCAAAGTCTGCGGATGGGCAAAGAAATGCAGACGGCATCCTAACTGACTGCTCATCCGGCACAGGTGCGTAATCCATTTCACAAATCCATGCTCAAATTCCGACTTGGGAGGTACAGCCACAATAATACGCCGCAGCGTATTGACCGGCATCTGAAAACGCGCAATCATCACCTGCTGATAAGTATTTTTCAACAAATCCTCTGTCAGATTTCCGAAGAACGAATCTACCAGATTGGATTTGTTATGCAAACCGATGACAATCGTGGTCGATTCCGTTTCCTTGGCTGTATGCAAGATTCCCGTGGCAATGTTCAAATCAAAACGACTCACCGTTTTCAAGGGCACATTGGCCGAAGCCGCAATCTGTGCTGCTCTTTCCAGGCTCCGCTTGCCCCGCATTTCCAATCGCACTGAATCATTATTGTCGTTAATCACATTCAACGCCACCAGATTATCCGTACGTTTCTCATCGCGCACCACCAGTGCCAACTGCATCAACCGTTCCAAAGTATCCGGATTGGCTACGGGAATCAGAATCCGTTCTTTTTTCTGTTCCTTTTCCTCATCCAGTTCCGCATCATCCATGGCAATCCGCTTGGCGGCATGTTCGGTAATGAAGGAGCTGACCACACAAGTTACCAGAATCAACAGGATGGTACCGTTCAGCACATCCTCATTGAGCAAACGCTCGCCTGAAGGAAGTATAATATTGTAGCCTACCAGTACCGCCGCCAACGTAGCCGCCGCCTGTGCGTTACTCAGTCCGAACATCAGTTCTCGTTCCACCGGCTTCATGCGATAAATCTTCTGTGTCAGCCAGGAAGCAATCCATTTACCCAGCAAAGCCACCACAATCATTATCGAAGCCACCTTGATAGAATCAATATGTCCGAAAAGTACATTGACGTTAATCAACATACCCACCCCAATCAAAAAGTAAGGAATAAACAAGGCATTTCCAACAAACTCCAGGTGACTCATCAGCGGAGACACATGCGGGATCAACCGGTTCAATACCAGTCCGGCCAGGAAAGCGCCCAAAATGCCTTCCATACCGACCCACTCCATCAGGCCCGCTCCCAGGAAGACCATGGCCATCACAAAAATATATTGTACTACCTGATCACTGTAACGACGGAAAAACCAGCGACCGATACGGGGGAAAGTAACCATGATGACGGCACTCAACACCACCACCTTCAGCACCAGCCAAATCCAAAACATATCCGACGTTTCTCCCTTATACATACCGGATATCACGGCCAGCACCAGCAATGTCAACGTATCGGTCACCGCCGTACCTCCCACAGCGATACTTACCGCCCGCTGCCGGTTGATGCCATAACGAATCACAATCGGATAGGCTATCAAGGTGTGAGAAGCATACATACTGGCCAGCAAGACAGAGGTTATCAGTCCGTATCCCAAGAGATTCAAATTGGTCCATACTCCAATGCCCAACGGGAAAATAAACGCCAGCAATCCCAATACGGTCGCCTTCACACGGATACTCTTAAAGTCTTCCATGTTCATTTCCAGACCCGCCAGAAACATGATGTAGTATAATCCTACTTTTCCAAAAAGTTCAAAACTGCTGTCACGGGCCAGGATGTTGAACCCATGTTCACCGACCACAATACCCGCCAGAATCATCCCGATGATGTGCGGAATACGCAAACGCTCCAGCACAATCGGCGCAAACAAAATGATTACCAATACCAGAAAAAAAATCCAGGTCGGGTCAGTAATGGGAAAATCTATATCGAAATGAAACAAATCTAACAATTCTTCCATATAAATGAGCGGTCGGTTTTAAATTTATGGACAAAAATACGAAAAAAGTTCCGCATTTCCCGTTTCGTATTCCAAAATGTTTTAATTTTGCGTTCCAATAGCTGTAAGAAGAATAAAAAGAATCTTACTGAAACACAGAAAGCTATGCAAGAACGAAATCTATTAACTTAAATAATAAACATAAAAAATGAAAGTAGCAATTGTTGGTGCAAGCGGAGCCGTAGGACAAGAGTTCCTGCGCGTGCTTGATGAAAGAAATTTCCCGGTAGATGAACTGCTGTTGTTCGGCTCAACCAGAAGTGCCGGACGAAAATACACTTTTCGTGGAAAAGAAATTGAAGTCAAACTTCTGCAGCACAACGATGATTTCAAAGGAGTTGACATTGCATTCACTTCAGCCGGTGCAGGCACCTCAAAAGAATTTGCAGAAACCATCACCAAATATGGTGCCGTGATGATTGACAATTCCAGTGCCTTCCGTATGGACAATGACATTCCTTTGGTGGTACCCGAGGTCAATGCAGCTGATGCCCTGAACCGTCCGCGCGGAATCATTGCGAATCCGAACTGTACGACTATCCAGATGGTCGTAGCCCTGAAAGCCATTGAGAACCTGACTCACATCAAACGTGTACACGTAGCTACATACCAGGCTGCCAGTGGGGCTGGAGCAGCTGCCATGGACGAGCTGTACGAGCAATACCGTCAGGTATTGGCCGGCGAACCAGTGAAAGTAGAAAAGTTCGCTTACCAATTGGCCTTCAACCTGATTCCTCAGATAGACGTATTCACCGACAACGGATATACCAAAGAAGAGATGAAGATGTACAACGAAACACGTAAAATCATGCATTCTGACGTGAAAGTCAGTGCCACTTGCGTACGTGTACCGGCTCTTCGTTCTCACTCAGAAAGCATTTGGATTGAAACTGAACGTCCGGTTTCTGTAGAAGAAGCCCGCGAAGCCTTTGCTCACGGAGAAGGCCTGGTACTGATGGACAACCCGGAAAAGAAAGAATATCCGATGCCGTTGTTCCTGGCTGGAAAAGACCCTGTATATGTAGGACGCATCCGCAAGGACTTGTCAAACGAAAACGGTCTGACCTTCTGGATTGTAGGTGACCAAATCAAGAAAGGTGCCGCACTGAATGCCGTACAGATTGCAGAATACCTGATTAAAGTAAAGAACATCGGATAAGAGGTCTTCCTTCCTCTGATCGCACGATAAAAAAGGCCATTGCCTCCGTCGGTTAAACCGACACGAGGCAATGGCCTTTTCATTTATTCTCCTTACGGAACATTATTTCTTGTCAAAAAAATCAAGCGACCAGCTGTCCATCCATTCCACATACGGGATTCCCTGTTCAAACTGTACAGGAAGCCAAATGTAACGGGCATCACTGGGATGTTTCGGGCGCCAGATGTCGGCCATGAAAATAAAGGCATCTTTCTTTCCCGGCATCGGCAATACATACGTACTCTGACCGCCAAACGTGATTTCCGACTTCGGTCCCCGACAAGGATTCGGATGCTGAGTCCACGGTCCCCAAATACTGGGAGCGGAAAACATGCGGGCCTCGTTAGGAGCCCAACCGGTACATCCGGAAGTAATCATCCAATACGTACCTTCACTCGTTTTGAATAAGGCAGGTGCTTCATTGTGTCCGACGGGAGCTACACGCACATACTTGCCTGTATGGCTCAGAAAATCTTCACTCAATTCCGCAATCTGTAGTGTCAGGTTGTCTTCTGAAGAGTAAATGTGATAAGCCTTTCCATCATCATCCACAAACAGTTGCATATCGCGGGCCATCTGTCCGCCCGGCAAATCACGCTTTACAAACAAACCCTTATGAATAGCCTCATGCCAGGCTGGCGTCCACCACTCTTGGTATTTGTCGGCATCCAATGTATCCAGTTCCGCACGCTGAGCTGCTGTCATATCGAAAGGCAACTTTCCTGCATTGATACGTTCCGAACGGATGTATTGGAACGGACCCGTCGGACAATCCGCTACTGCAACCGCCGAACGGGCTGCCTCATATCCCTTCCCTTTCAATTCCAGATGAAACCACATGACAAACTTGCTTGTCTTGGCATTGTAAATCACTTTCGGGCGCTCCATAATACAACCTGGCACAATGTCACTGTTCTCGTCATCCTTCACAACCGAAAGCGCAACTCCCTCATTTTTCCAGTCTGTCAGATTGGAAGAAGAATAACACATGATGCCTACCATCGCATTGCTTGTTGTATCCGATTTATTCTCCCCATACCAATAATAGACTCCATCATGATACAGCATGCCTCCTCCATGCGCATTGATATGCACTCCATGGTTATCGGGCCAAATCTCTCCACTCCGAATTTTCTTCGGACTGGCAGCCGAACAAATGGTAGCCAGAAACAGACAGAAACTTCCTAAAAGACAAAATTTTCTCATTTTCATTTTTATGTTTATTTATTTAAGGTATATTTTTTCGTTTGTCTCATTTCCCGACAAGCAGGTTTCTCCTTTAAAACAAATCCCACGTACGGATTTCATCTTTCCACTGATGATCCTTCGGGAAAGGTTTTTCACCCCATACCCGAATACTGGTCCACTCCTGAGGGGCATTGGTCCAGAACGGATGAGCCGCCGGAAGTCCTAACGGCAGAAAAGCCAAAGAAGTCATATACAGACTTCCATTGTTGGTATACCAGTCGGCCACATCCGGCTGGCTTCCCGTGAAACCGATGGTCAAAAATCCTCCTTCGTTAAAATTACGTCCGTCTGCAAACATACGTTTCATGACGGCAGTCAATGCACAACGCACCTGTGCACCTGTCACCCCTGCCGGCAATTCCTCATACCAAGCCATCAGTGCCAGCGGCTGCATGGCAGCCATACGGTAAGGAATGGAACGGCCAAACACAGGGAAAGTTCCTTCCGGCGAAATGAAACGTTCCAATATCAGACTATACTTCTGGGCACGCTTCAAGGCTCGGTCATAATATTTTCCATAATCAATCCGGCTGCGGATACCGGCATCCTTCATGGCCTGAAGAGTTTCCAGATACATGGGATGGAACACATAACTGCTGTAATAATCGAAGGCAAAAGTAGGACCGTCTGAGTACCATCCATCGCCCGTATACCATTCTTCCACCTTACGAATGGCGGAGTTCACCCGGTATTCGTCAAACTTCACTCCCACTTTAGCCAGAAAACTTTCAATAGTAGACGAAAACAGCAACCAGTTAGTATAAGGCGGATCAATTCGGCGCAGCTGCTGGAACTCTTCGATGTAACGCTTCTTGGTGATTTCATCCAACGGCATCCAAAGCTGGTCGTACGCCCGAAGAAAACTTTCAGCTACATAGGCACCGTCGACCAATGTTTGTCCTTCCTGACGCCACAGCAGGTAGTCCGGACTTTGTGGATCGACTGCATTGGCATAGCTTTTCAAGGCCCACTCACGCAATTCCTTACGCATTTTTCCTTCTTTGGTATCGTCATCCGGCAAGGACAGCCAAGGAGCAATACCTGCCATCAGACGCCCGAAGGTTTCCATATAAGCCACTTTCTTATTGCGTCCGTCCCAGGTAGGACTAACCTCCAGCTGCATGTTCTTCTGCAATTCTCCCTTGGCCATATTGCGCAATACGGGAGCGGCCATCCGATACGCCAAATCACACCAGTAGGCACGGTCGGCAGTCTGCGGAGCTTCCAGATAACGTACATATTCACAGGCTGCCAGCAAGAAGGCTCCGACTCCGAAATTTGCCGTAGAATTGGCATCGAGCACTTGTCCAGGAATCGCCTTCTCCCCAATCGGTTGTACATACCCCACCGTACCATCTTTCTGAAACGCTTTCTTTGACAAATAGTGCCATGCTTTCTTTACCACCGGCAAATAAGTATCTTCTGCTAAATACCCATTATTGATCCCCCACAAAAAGCCGTAGGTAAACAGAGCCGTACCGCTAGTTTCCGGCCCCGGAGCAAAATCCGGATCCATCATGCTGCGCGTCCAGTATCCTTCCGGCTGCTGAATGGCCGCTACGGCCTGGGCCATGTGCTGAAACTTATTCACAAAAAACGAATGATGCACATAATTTTCCGGCATATCTTTCAACACCTTGGCCAGTCCGGCCAGTACCCAAGCATCTCCTCTGGCCCAGAAATCCTTCTTTCCGTTGGCTGTGGTATGCTTGGGATAGACGTATTTCGCATCCCGGTAATACAAGTTTTCGTCCTTGTCGAACATGATGCTGTCGGAATGTTGCAGATATGCATACAGCTTATCCAAATACTGTGTGTTATGCGTCACCTTATATAATTTAGTCATCACGGGCATGACCATATAGAGCGCATCGCTCCACCACCAGTAATCATTCTGTGAGGTACTCATCTGATATTCCATCACTTCACGGGCCCGACGGATTTTCCGATCTTCCGGAGCTAAGTTATACAAATCGACATACGTCTGGAAACAAATCTGATAATCGCCGAAGAGTACGTATTCATCCGACTCTCCGTAGGAATATTTCCACTCTGCCCGGTTGTCACTCTTGGCCCCTTTCCACTGATTGTAGTTGGCCCATGTTTCCGAATAAGTGCGATACGTTTCATTACCCGTCAGGAAATATGCTTCCATATTTCCGGTATGATATACGGCATTGTCCCAAAACGCACGTACCTCCGGCGAATGCTCCACCTGCCAATGCTGATTTACTTTCTCAATCATCTTCCGGACTTGAACAGCCTCAGAATCCTTGGCCCCTGCCGACACGGCGCACAGTCCCATCACACAAGCCAATAAAAATTTACCTGTTTGTTTCATAGTTTTATTTTGAGATTAATCAATTTCCAATACATAAATAGGAGTCGCTGCGGAAGCCTTTACTCTTTCTCCGTCGCCCTGACGTGTTTCCTGCACAAACACATGCAACTTTTTCTGGGCTTTCCATAACTCCGTGTCATAACTGGGCTCCCAGGCATCCACCGAGAAATCGGTCAAGTCTTTCACCTGCCATTCTCCCGACTTCACATCATCGGTGTAGGCCATTGAGACCTTACTTCCACGTTCTGCATCACGGAACATAAAATAAGCCTTTCCTTCATCTACTGCAAGACGTGGCCGGGAAATCGGAATCATCTTCGTCCCGCCGCCTTTCAGGGTAAAGTCCTGCGAACGGTTGACTATCTGTCGGTGTTGCCAAGAGGTTCCATCGTGCCACACCAATCGATACTGGGGCACTTCATTTTTGGCATTTCTCCAGTAAGTGACAATATACGGATGTCCCTCCGCATCGGTACACATACTGGTTTGGTTAATCAGTTCACTGTTTTGCGGAATGTAACAAGCATACTCTGCATTGTCCTTCCGGATAGGCAGCGTATACTTTTCACCGGTTGTCTTATACCATGTACGTCCCTCATCGGGAGAATAAGCATAACAAAGGTCATGATTGGTCTCTACCATCCAGGTTTCACGCCACACCCACGACAGATGAAGCCGGCCGTCTGCGTCCATATACAATTGCCAATAAGCGTTCCGCTGATTTTCTCCGTCAATCAGGATATCCTGTACCCGGGTCCATTGGCGACTTTTCAACTCATAACGGTTCAACACCAGGTTTCCCCGCCCGGAAGCCCCCGAACGATAAGCAAACAACAAATCACCGTTGGGCATCCGATAAAACTCCGGATACGTCACATCCGACTCATCCTTTCCTATCATCTGTTCCTTTTCTCCCAAAGTCAATGCTCCGGGAGCTGTACTCCGGCAATAATTCAACTCGTTGCCGTGATGGTCAAAAGCCACATGCAGATACCCATCACCATCCACCATCATACTGATGACATTGTGCGCATCTGCCACATTACCTTTATACTGGCTGCGGTGCAAGGTCCATTGCTCCGTTCCCAAATCGCGTTTACCCACTACCAGGTAACCGTCCGCATCATAATACGATACATACTGTATTCCCTTGTCGGTCACCAACGAACTGTTCCGGAAAATGGCTGTATTCACAGAGGTGGAGCTATAACCCTCGGCCACCTCTACCAGCCGTTGTGCTGACAGTCCTTCCCATACAAGGAATCCCATTAGAAATAAAAAAAAGATGTGCTTCATAGCCTATGTGTTTAAGTTCTTTCTGCAAAAATAAGATTTTCAACACAAGAAAGGGATAAAAATCTCGTCAAGGAAAGAGAAAAAAACGAGCAAATATACGCTTAGCCCACAATTTGATTCCTTTTTTACTAAGATGATCACATCCTGCCATACATTTCATCTCCAGCCCCACAAAAAAAGTCCATATTCCAGAGACTTTCTCTCGAATATGGACTCCACGCCTAAAAGCGATTTCTTATGTTATAGACTGGCCGGAAGTTCGCTCAGCTTCATGCTGTTGGAACCTTTTACCAGCACACAACACCCTTGCAAAGGATGAGCTGCCAACAGGGCTTCTACTTCTTTCACATCTTTATAATGCTCGAAAGAAGAGGCAGTACCTCCAAATTCCGGACCGACCAGCATTACCCGTTCAAATCCGCATTCTTTCAAAAAGTCGACCACCTTCTGGTGTTCCTCGTGACTTCCTTCTCCGAGTTCCTTCATGTCGCCCAAGATAGCCACCTTGTGCGCCGCCTCCATCTGACGGAAGTTTTCCAATGCCGCCATCATACTGGTGGGATTGGCATTGTAGGCATCCACAATCAAGGTATTGGAAGCAGTGTGTACCAACTGTGAACGGTTGTTCTGCGGTACATACGAAGACAATGCATGACAGATTTTTGCATCCTCTACCCCGAAATAACGGCCGATGGTTACCGCAGCCAAGGCATTGTCCAAGTTATAGGAACCAATCAAATGCGTCTGTACCTCGTGAGAAGTACCTTCGGCCGTCCAACTGAAACGCAGGAATGGAGAACAGGATACCACTTTACCCGTCACATCCAGTCCCGGAGTCTGTCCGTAGCGAACGCAGGTCAATCCTGTGGCAATCTTGTTCAGGTAAGGATTCTCATTCTGGATAAAGATGGTGGAATTTTCCTTTTCCCGCAGGAAATCATACAATTCTCCTTTGGTACGGATAACCCCTTCAAAGGAACCGAATCCCTGCAGATGCGCCTTTCCTACATTGGTAATGATACCATAGTCCGGCTCGGCAATGTGTACCAAGGTCTTGATTTCTCCCGGATGGTTGGCCCCCATTTCGATGACTGCCATTTCATGTTCCGGCTTCAGACGCAACAAGGTCAACGGCACTCCGATGTGGTTGTTGAAGTTCCCTTGAGTATAAAGCACCTTAAACTTCTCACCCAGCACAGTTGCAATCAATTCTTTTGTAGTGGTTTTTCCGTTCGTACCGGTCACCCCAATCATGCGGGTTCCCAACCGGCGACGGTGATAATTGGCCAGCTTCTGCAAGGTCTCCAAACAATTGTCCACTAAAATAATCCGCGGATTCTCGGGGGAAGCATATTGCGGTTCATCGACCACCGCATAGCGGCAGCCCTGTGTCAACGACTGGGCCGCAAAAGCATTCCCGTTGAATGTTTCTCCTTTCAGAGCCAGAAACATAGAACCCTCCGGACAATGGCGGCTGTCGGTCGTCAGTCCGTTACATTCCGTAAAGCGGTTATATAGTTCCTCTATTTCCATATTCTTATTGCTCTGCGAAGCGTTTTGCCTGCTCTTCAATCAGCGCGGCATCGTCAAAATAGTTGATTTTCATGGCACGGCGTACTTCATCCAGCGTTTGGGAAGCCGCCTCACGGGCTACTTCACAACCTTTCTTCAGCATATCGTAGACAGCCGGAATGTCCTTTTCAAATACCTTACGACGTTCACGAATCGGTTCCAGTTCTTCCTGCATGACGGCTGCAAGGAACTTCTTCACCTTCATGTCGCCCAGTCCGCCACGCGTATAATGAGCTTTCAGTTCGTCCAGACTGGCATATTCCGGCAAATAACGACCAAAATGCTCCGGACGGCAGAATGCATCCAAGTAAGTAAACACACAGTTACCTTCCAGTTTACCCGGGTCGCTCACCTTGATGTGTGTCGGGTCGGTATACATACTCTTTACTTTCTTCTCCACTTCGTCTGCTGAATCAGCCAAGTAAATACAGTTGCCCAATGACTTACTCATTTTGGCCTTTCCGTCTGTACCCGGCAAACGGAGACAAGCCGCATTATCCGGCAACAAGATTTCCGGCTCTATCAATGTGTCCCCATAGATATGGTTGAAACGACGCACAATTTCACGAGTCTGTTCAATCATCGGTTCCTGGTCTTCTCCCACCGGTACGGTAGTCGCCTTAAAGGCGGTGATGTCGGCAGCCTGACTGATAGGATAAGTAAAGAAGCCGACCGGAATGCTCGTTTCAAAGTTACGCATCTGGATTTCGGTCTTCACCGTCGGGTTACGCTGCAAACGGGAAACAGTAACCAGGTCCATGTAATAGAACGTCAATTCACACAGTTCCGGAATCTGCGACTGGATAAAGATGGTAGACTTTGCTGGGTCAAGTCCCACAGACAAATAGTCCAATGCCACTTCAATCACGTTCTGACGCACCTTTTCCGGATTGTCAATGTTGTCGGTCAATGCTTGTCCATCGGCCTCGAACACAAATATTTTGTCGTAAAGTCCTGAATTCTGCAACTCCACACGTCGGCGCAATGAACCCACATAGTGGCCGATATGTAATTTACCGGTAGGGCGGTCACCGGTCAAAATAATCTTTTCTTTCTTCATAATATAAGCTATTGTATCTACTTTTTAAATTGCAGCAAAGATATATAAATCCTTTGTTTTCTTCAAAATAAATCGTTTCTTTGCAAGTAGTCCTCCACGACAAAAACTGCCGCCGGACGCAAACAACCTTTGAGAAAAACACCAATTTATCTATAACCATGAAGAAAGAATTGAAAAAAGTCCTGGTTCTCGGATCAGGCGCACTGAAAATCGGACAAGCCGGAGAGTTCGACTATTCAGGTTCGCAAG
Source organism: uncultured Bacteroides sp. (assembly GCF_902472605.1). Lineage (GTDB taxonomy): Bacteria > Bacteroidota > Bacteroidia > Bacteroidales > Bacteroidaceae > Phocaeicola. The sequence continues at coordinate 45,775 of NZ_CABROP010000010.1, read as the reverse complement.
CTTTGAAAGCATTGCGCGAAGAAGGTATCCGTTCCGTCCTCATCAACCCTAATATTGCGACCATCCAGACTTCGGAAGGCATTGCCGACCAAGTTTACTTCCTGCCTGTCACTCCGTATTTCGTAACCGAAATCATCAAGAAGGAACGTCCGGACGGTATTCTGTTGGCTTTCGGCGGACAGACAGCCCTGAACTGCGGTACGGAACTTTACCAGAAAGGCATTCTGAAAGAATATGGCGTGGAAGTGCTGGGCACCTCAGTGGAAGCCATCATGTACACCGAAGACCGCGACCTGTTTGTCAAAAAACTCGATGAAGTACCTCTTAAAACACCTGTCAGCCGGGCAGTGGAAAACATGCGGGATGCCCTCGAGGCCGCACGCACCATCGGCTATCCGGTCATGATCCGTTCAGCTTATGCCTTGGGTGGCTTAGGAAGCGGCATCTGCCCCGATGAAGAAAAATTCATCGAACTGGCAGAAAGTGCCTTCACCTTCTCTCCGCAGATTCTGGTGGAAGAATCCCTGAAAGGCTGGAAAGAAATCGAGTTCGAAGTAATCCGCGATGCCAACGACCATTGCTTCACCGTGGCCAGCATGGAAAACTTCGACCCGCTGGGCATTCATACCGGAGAATCCATCGTGGTGGCTCCTACCTGCTCACTGACCGACGCACAAGTAACCATGCTGCAAGATTTGTCGAAGCAATGCATCCGCCATTTGAACATTGTGGGTGAATGTAACATCCAATATGCCTTCCATGCCGAAACCAACGACTACCGCATCATTGAGGTAAATGCCCGCCTGAGCCGTTCTTCCGCCCTGGCTTCCAAGGCCACAGGTTACCCATTAGCTTTCGTGGCCGCCAAGATTGCCTTGGGCTATACCTTGGACGAAATCGGCGAGATGGGGACCCCGAACTCGGCCTATGTGGCTCCGCAACTGGATTACCTGATTTGCAAGATTCCACGCTGGGACCTCAACAAGTTTGCCGGCGTATCCCACCGCATCGGCTCCAGCATGAAGTCGGTGGGCGAAATCATGTCCATCGGACGGACGTTTGAAGAGATTATCCAGAAAGGCCTGCGTATGATTGGTCAGGGCATGCACGGCTTCGTGGGCAATGACCATACCCGCTTCACGAACCTGGACGACGAACTGGCCAACCCGACCGACCTGCGTATCTTCGCCATCGCACAGGCGCTGGAAGAAGGTTATTCCATCGAGCGCATCTACGAACTGACCAAGATTGACCCGTGGTTCATCGGCAAACTGAAAAACATTGTCGACTACAAACATAAGCTGTCAGAATACAACTCGCTCGAAGAACTTCCGGCCGACGTGCTCCGCCAAGCCAAAGTGATGGGCTTCTCCGATTTCCAGATTGCCCGCTTCGTACTGAAACCCACGCAGGGAAACATGGAGAAAGAAAACCTGCAAGTACGTGCCTACCGCAAGAAACTGAACATTCTTCCGGCAGTGAAACGCATCAACACGGTGGCTTCCGAACATCCGGAACTGACCAACTACCTGTATATGACGTATGCCGTGGAAGGTTACGATGTCAATTATTATAAGAATGAGAAATCGGTCATCGTCCTCGGTTCGGGTGCCTACCGCATCGGCTCGTCCGTGGAATTTGACTGGTGCTCGGTGAATGCCATCCAGACCGCCCGTAAGTTAGGATATAAATCCATCATGATCAACTACAACCCGGAAACGGTATCTACCGACTACGATATGTGCGACCGTCTGTACTTCGATGAACTTTCCTTCGAACGGGTACTCGATGTCATCGACTTGGAACAGCCTCGCGGTGTCATCGTTTCCGTGGGCGGACAGATTCCGAACAACTTGGCCATGAAACTGTATCGCCAGTCGGTACCGGTACTCGGAACCTCTCCGATTTCCATCGACCGGGCGGAAAACCGCAACAAGTTCTCAGCCATGCTCGACCAGCTCGGCATCGACCAACCAGCCTGGCAGGAACTGACCAGCTTGGACGATGTGAAAGAGTTTGTGAAGAAAGTGGGCTATCCGGTATTGGTGCGTCCGTCGTACGTACTATCCGGAGCGGCCATGAACGTATGCTACGACCAAGAGGAACTGGAACGCTTCCTGCAAATGGCCAGCGAGGTATCCAAGGAATATCCGGTGGTCGTATCGCAGTTCATGCAGGAAACCAAGGAAATCGAATTCGATGCCGTGGCACAGAACGGAGAGATTGTGGAATACGCCATTTCGGAACACATCGAATATGCGGGAGTTCACTCCGGTGACGCCACACTGGTATTCCCCGCACAGCACATTTATTTTGCGACGGCCCGTCAGATTAAGAAAATCAGCCGCAAGATTGCCAAGGAACTCAACATTTCGGGTCCGTTCAACATCCAGTACCTGGCCAAGAACAACGACGTGAAAGTAATTGAATGTAACCTGCGTGCTTCCCGCAGCTTCCCGTTCGTATCGAAGGTATTGAAACGTAACTTCATCGAAACAGCCACCCGCATCATGCTCGATGCCCCGTACGTACGTCCCGACAAACTGGCGTTCGACATCGACTGGATTGGGGTCAAGGCCTCCCAGTTCTCGTTCGCCCGTCTGCAAAATGCCGACCCGGTATTAGGTGTCGACATGTCGTCTACGGGAGAAGTAGGCTGCTTAGGTGACGACTTTGACGAAGCTTTGCTGAACGCCCTGATTGCCACGGGCTACAAGATTCCGAAAAAAGCGGTACTGTTCTCGTCCGGTGCCACCAAGTCGAAAGTGGACTTGTTGGATGCCAGCCACATGCTGCACCAGAAAGGATACGACATCTATGCCACTGCTGGCACGGCTGCCTTCCTGAACTCCCACGGCATTCCGACCACGCCGGTATTCTGGCCCGATGAACGTCCGCACGCCGAAAACAACGTGATGAAGATGATTGCGGAACACAAGTTTGAACTGATTGTGAACATCCCGAAGAACCATACCAAACGGGAGCTCACCAACGGATACCGCATCCGCCGTGGTGCCATCGACCACAACATTCCGCTGATTACGAATGCCCGTCTGGCCAAAGCCTTCATTGAAGCTTTCTGCCACATGACGCAGGAAGAAATCCAAATCAAAAGTTGGCAGGAATACAAATAAAAAAGGTAAATCAGGAGCCTGTAGAGGCTTTCTCAGCAGGTTTTTGAGGCCCTAAAAAACGCAAGTGCGTTTGGACTAAAACGCACTTACGTTTAAAGTAAAACGCCTTTGCGTTTGGAGGAAAACGTAAGTACGTTTTACCTGAAACGCAAAGGCGTTTTTTCAGGACCTTTTTTCGCTTATTTCAAGGCTGTTTCAATGGTCTTCATCAGCTCTTCAAACTCAGCTTTTGTATACCCTACGGAAGCATGAATCAGCTTGCCGTCCTTTCCGAACAGATAAGCACGGGGAATACTCTGGTCAGCAAACAGAGAGAACACTTCCCGTTTCGGGTCCGGATAAAGAGGGAAAGTAAATTTCTTCCGTTCGTTGTATTTCTTCAACTCGGCATCGGTATGTTCACGTCCGATGACCAGCAGTTTGAAATCCTTGCAATCCTTGTATTTCGGCCACAAGGTTTTCTGCACCTCTGCCAATTCCAGCTGGCAAGGACCGCACCACGTGGCAAACAAACTCACCAGTACCACTTTTCCTTTCAAGTCGGCCGGGGTCACTTTTCCATACACTTCAGAATTGAGCGTGATGGCTGGCATCGCATCCCCCACTTTCAATTTTTCTTTTCCCGTATCCTGTGCAGAGGCTGCCAGCACCCCTATCCAAATCAGGCACAGAAGACTCCAGATTCGTACGCTTTTCATTGTCTTTTTCCTTTCTGTAAATGTTAAATCCTGACAAAGATACCGTAAACCGATGGAAAATCCGCCGGGGAACCTATCTTTGTAAAGAGTTTTAACGAAAAAAATAAACCCATAATATGATGACCTTCATTTCGTGTGCCAAAACCATGACAGCACGCACCAAGATAAAATATCCCGAAACCACAATACCTCATTTTCAGGAAGAAGCCCGGAAAAATGCCTTGTACATGAACCAGTTCACTGCCGAAGAACTGGGACAGATACTGAAGGTGAATGCCAAACTGGCAGCAGAGAACCGTCTGCGTTACCAAGACTTCCTTTCCCCAGATACCCCGTCTCTCCCGGCACTGCTGGCCTACACAGGTATGGTGTTCAAACGCATCCATCCAGCCGACTTTACCCCTGAGGATTTTCAATTTGCCCAGCAGCACCTGCTCATTACCTCTTTCTTATATGGGTTGTTGCGTCCGCTGGATGCCATCAAGAACTACCGGATGGAAGGGAATGTCCGCCTGCCGGAACACCAGCACCAAACACAGTTCGATTATTGGAAACCGATTCTGACCGACTATTTCATCGAAGCTGTCCGCCAGCAAGGAGGTATTCTGATTAATCTGGCCAGTGGCGAAATGAAAGACTTGTTCCACTGGGACAAGGTATGCCGGGAAGTCCAGGTCATCACTCCCGAATTTTATACCTTGAAGAACGGGAAACCCACCACCGTGGTCGTCTATGCCAAGATGTGCCGCGGCGAAATGACCCGCTTCATCCTGAAGAACCGGATTGAACAACCGGAACAACTAAAAGCTTTTGAATGGGAAGGCTTTTCCTACGATACGGCTTCCAGCGATGCACAGACACTCCGCTTCCTACTGAAATAGAAATGAAAAGCCGGAAACCCTGACGACACATCTTCGTAAATGCAACTTCATCGGATTGCTTTTACCCTGTAACAGGAAGACTGCAACTTTGCAGCAGAAAAAGCAAACGATACATGAACAGAACAAGAAGATGGATCAGTGCCGCCCTTTTTACCTCACTCATTACGGCCCACGTGTTTGCCGTAGAGGTAAATGTCAATATCAAGGGCTGCATTACAGACCAGAAATCAAAAGAGCCACTGATTGGCGCCACGGTACAGATTGTAGGGAGCAGCATCGGAGCCGTGACCGACTCCAAAGGAAACGCCGCTACAGCAACCAGCATCAGCGTTACCAACAATATCAGTTCTACCCTCAGTGGCAAAGAACTTAGAATGTCAAAGTGGTGAACGGCAATACAGGAGCCGATTAGTCAGCCTTCAGTTGGACAAGCTATCAATTTTAAATAAGCCCCACCACACAAGATTGCTTTTCTTCTTTTTTTCTCCGGTTTTTCATGCAACGCACCTGCTGCGTATGAAAACCGGAGATTCTTTTTTCCCTTATTTTCTGATTTTATGAAGGGTTTTTCTTATTTTTGTCCAGACCTAAATTAAAATCATATGATGTATCCTTTTAAATTTAAACCTATCTTAAAATCCACCCTTTGGGGCGGTGAACGTATTATCCCTTTCAAACAACTGGACTGCCAGCAGGAACAGGTGGGAGAAAGCTGGGAAATATCCGATGTACCGGGCGACGAATCGGTCGTAGCCGACGGAGCAGATGCCGGAAAGAATCTGACTCAATTGATGCAAGAATATAAGGAACAATTGGTAGGGAAAGAAAACTACCAGCGTTTCCAGGGTAAGTTTCCCTTACTCATCAAATTTATCGATGCCAAACAAGACTTATCCATTCAGGTACACCCGAACGACGAACTGGCCATGAAGCGCCACCAGTCCATGGGAAAAACGGAGATGTGGTACATCATCGACAACACAGGTGGAAAGGCTCATCTGTATTCCGGACTGAAGAAAAAGATTACCCCGGAAGAATATGCCCAGATGATTGAAGACAACACCATTTGTGACGCACTGGCCCGATATGACGTGCAGCCGGGTGATGTATTCTTTTTGCCTGCCGGACGTATTCACAGCATCGGAGCCGGATGCTTCCTGGCTGAAATCCAGCAGACTTCCAACATCACTTACCGTATCTACGACTTCAACCGAAGAGACAAGAACGGCAATCTGCGTGAACTGCATACCGAACTTTCAAAGGATGCCATCGACTATACGGTGGAAAACGACTATCGTACCCACTACACTCCGCGCAAGGACGAACCGGTGGAACTGGTCAGCTGTCCGTATTTCACCACTTCTGTCTATAACCTGACAGAACCCATGACGATGGACTACAGTGAATTGGATTCCTTTGTCATCTACATCTGCATGAAAGGCAGCTGCACCGTGACCGACAATGAAGGCCACAGCATCCCGTTGCGAGCTGGTGAGTCGGTGCTGTTCCCTGCTACCACTCAAAACTTAGAAGTAGTGCCGGACGGTGAGGTTTCTTTCCTCGAAACGTATGTATGATACTTTACTTTTTTAAAATCGCTGAGCCTTTTTTCTCTCTTCACAAGCAGACCGAGAAAAAAGGCTCAGTCATTTTTCACGAAGTTGTGAGGCGACATGCCCGTAATCTGCCGAAATACCCGGTTGAAATTATTCGGGGTACTGAATCCCACTTCGTAAGCAATCTGCTGCATGGTCTTTCCCCCGTCGGCAAACAATTCAATGGCCCGCATAATCCGAAGGTTGTTCACATAATAGCTGAAACGTATCCCCGATTCATTGAACAAACGACTCAGGTTGCGCACTGAGAAACCGAAATGTTCAGCCAGTTGTGGCATTTTCGGGTTTTCTTGCAAATGCTCCTGCAAATAAGCCAGGATGGGGTGCAGACGGGCATCGTTAGGAATAGCCAAGGTCTTGAGCAGAAATTCCATGTTCTGGCAGATAGTAGGAAGCAATCGGAAAAAGCCAAGGGCAAACGCATACAAGTCCGGAGCATCTTCCCGGTTTATCTCCCGCCCTTTGGAAGCGATGAACTTCAGATTCTCTGCAATGAACGAATCGGCATGGTAAATGGAAAACTCGTTCAGCGGTGTACCGTCTTCACAGACATCCAACGACAAATAGAATATCACCAATGAAGTCCGCCGGTTGTTACTGCTCAGTTCATGCCCCATATAGCTGGGTATCCAGGCGATGTGTTTCTCCGGCACAAAATAATTCGTAGCCCCAATCTGCACATGCAACGTCCCCGAAAGCGTATAGATAATCTGACACCTTTCGTGGGTATGTCCCGGAAGATTGATTTCCTCCCAACCCGTTTTCTTGATACGGATGGTTTCCTTACGCGTATGGTTAATCAATGAAATATAGCTCTTCTGTTCTTGATTCATCTTTTCCCAATGGCTTAAAATGGTAATCTTTTTGCATAAACTGCAAATTCCGCATAAAAATAAAGGTTTAATTTTGCACCAGCAATAGAAGAGACTATAAATTATCGATGAAATTATGATGAAATGTATTTTTGCAATTGCAGTTTTGCTCGCAGGAACCACCTTCAGCGCATCGGCTGCGCCCGAGAAGATTTCTGAAAACAAGCAGGAAAGCATGAAAGTAGAAATCACTGAAGGACAAATTGACGTGATAAGCGGCCTTATCTACTCACAAGTCATCTCCACCCGAAGCAACCGTGCGTTGCGGATGACCGTCCTGGTACCACGGACCCGTACGCCCAAACCTGCAATTGTATATTTCCCCGGAGGAGGATTCACATCGGCAGATTATGAGAAATTTATTGAAATGCGCATGGCATTGGCCAAAGCCGGATTCGTGGTGGCTGCAGCAGAGTACCGTACAGTTCCCGACAAATTCCCCGCACTGGTAGTCGATGGTAAAGCGGCTGTACGCTTCCTGAGAGCCCATGCCGCACAGTTCCATATCGACCCGACCCGCATCGGAGTATTGGGAGATTCTGCCGGAGGATATTTGTCACAAATGGTGGGGACGACCAACGGGGAAAAGGAATTCGACCAAGGGGATTATCTGGACCAGTCGTCTGATGTACAAGCAGCCGTCACCATTTACGGTATCAGCAATCTGCTGAACATCGGCGAAGGATATTCAGCACACGTACAACAGGTACATGCTTCACCAGCCGTGACAGAAGCTTTACTCGTACATGGTACAGCCTTTGCAGATTTCGCAGGCGCCAGCATCTTGTCAGACCCGGAAAAGGCCATGAAAGCCAGTCCGCTGGGACACGTAAAAGAACATATGCCTCCGTTTCTGATTATGCACGGAAGCAACGACAAGCTGGTATCCCCCGTACAAAGCGAACAATTATATAAGGCACTGACCGAGAAAGGAAACCAGGCTACCTATATCACGGTAGAAGGTGCTGGACACGGCGACTTGTACTGGTTCCAGCAACCGGTTATCGAGAAAGTGGTCAACTGGTTTCAAACTGTATTTCAATATCACACAGAACAATGAATAAAAGACTAATTGCAAGCATCGGAATTCTTTCTTTTTTTATGTACACCGCAGCTCAGGAACGAGTGCTTTCCATTGACGAGCTGTTTCAGCTGGCAGACCAGAACAGTAAAAGCATTCAGCTGCATGAACTGGCCATCAACGAGAGCGCACAGGCCGTAAAGGTTGCCAAAGATGCCAAACTGCCGTCTATCAATGCCCAGCTGGAACTTAACTACATCGGTGACGGTTGCATGACTGACAGAAATCTCAGCAATGGGGTACATGCCGATATGCCTCATTTCGGGAATACCTTCGTGCTCAAGGCTTCACAAGTCATCTATGCGGGAGGAAGCATCAACGCCAACATCCAAAAAGCGAAACTCCAACACCAACTGTCGCAACAGACTTACTACAACAACCAGCAGGATTTACGTTTCATGTTGTTGGGTTATTACCTCGACTTGTTCCAACTGCGAAACCAACAGACGGTATACGAAAAGAACATTGAACAGACCCGCCTGCTGGTAAAAGATATGCGGGCTGCTTACCAACAGGGAACTGCACTGAAAAGTGACATTACCCGTTATGAACTCCAGCTCCAGAATCTCCAGCTGGGACTGACCTCTACGGTGAACAAGCTCAACGTGCTGAACCATAAACTGACTACGACAATCGGACTGGAACCGACCGTACACATCGTACCGGATTCTACCGCTCTGTTCCAAATCAATGTGGACAAGCGACAGGAGATTTCCTGGATGGAAGACTCGCAAGAATCTCCCACCCTCCAGCAGGCACAGACTGCCATCAAGCTGAGCCATAACCAGCAGGACCTGGTTCGTTCAGAACGCAGACCGCACATCAGCCTGACAGCAACGAACGACTTCACCGGACCGATTCTGGTGGAAGTGCCGCCATTGAACAACAACTTCACCTACTGGTTTGCCGGTGTGGGAATCTCGTACAACCTGGATGCCCTCTTCAAAACGAAGAAGAAACTGCGGCAGGCACGAATTGCCACCTCCAAAGCCGAAAAGAACTACGAACTGGCCAAGGAAGAAATCGAGAATAACGTACATGAAGCGTACGTGAACCTGAACGAAGCATACGTACGGCTACAGACGCAACAAAAGAGTGTGCAGCTGGCCCATGAAAACTTCCGGATTGTCCGCCAACGTTATCTGAACGGACTTTCATTGATTACCGACATGCTGGATGCCAGTAACATGCAGCTAGACATGGAACTTCAGCTGGCCAACTATCAGATAGGTATATTGTATCAATACTATCTGCTGAAAAAGATTACAGGAACCCTTTAACTTCATTTATATTCACACAAAAAATCTAGATATGATACGAAACAAAAAAAGAGCTATTTCTAATTTCTTTATACTTCTGGTCCTCGCAGCAGGTATCAGCTGGGTATGTGGAAAGTTCATCCACTTGGGTAATGTGGAATACACTGACAATGCACAGGTGAAACAGCATCTGACCCCTGTCAGCACACGGGTACAGGGATTCATCAAGAAAATTTGTTTTGAAGAATACCAGACCGTGAAAAAAGGAGATACACTCGCCATCATCGAAGACACGGAATATCGGTTGAAAGTGGCACAGGCTGAGGCCGACTACCGCAATGCCCTGGCCGGAAAGAGTGCCATGTACACCACCATCAATACCACACAGAACAACATCCTTGTCACGGATGCAGCCATTGATGAACAACGGGTCCGCCTGAAAAATGCACAAACTGATTACAAACGCTACCAGGAACTGCTGAAAGAAGAAGCAGTTACTCCGCAACAATTCGACCGGGTCAAAACAGACTACGAAGCCACTCAGGCACGTTACGAACAATTGTTACGCCAAAAACAGTCTACTTTGCTTCAGAAGCAGGAACAGACTCAGCGACTGGATCAGAATGAATCAGCCATCAAACTGGCAGAAGCTGCGCTTAACCTGGCCAAACTGAATCTTTCTTATACGGTTATCTTGGCTACCACTGACGGTGTGACCGGACGAAAGGAAATCCACGAAGGAGAACTGGTACAGCCAGGACAAGCCTTGGTGACACTGGTAGACGGTACGGAAAAATGGGTGATTGCCAACTACAAGGAAACACAAACCACTGACATGAAAAGGAATCAGTTGGTAGAAGTGAAAGTTGATGCCATTCCGGGTGTGAAATTTGAAGGACGTATCGCTTCCATCTCAGATGCCACAGGAGCTTCTTATTCACTGATTCCGCAAAACAACTCTGCCGGAAACTTTGTGAAAGTGGAACAGCGTATTCCTGTCCGCATTGAATTTACCAAAAACAACCGCCCGGAAGACCTGCAGCGTCTGAGAGCCGGAATGAATGTAGAATGTTACGTAAAACAATAAACTGAACAACAAGTAAAGAAATGGCTGAACAACGTCCCCGTATCCTATATTTTAAAGATTTTCTTCCCACCTCTGTCTGCATTGCCATATCCATGTTCTTTGCCATGGTGTTTCAGTTCAACGGAGGTGTATTCTTGCCGGCAGCCACCCAGATGTCGAGTGCCTTGGGCTGCATCCAAGAAGATGTAAACATGGCCGGATATGCGTCGTTCATCGGCATGACCATCATCTTCCCGATTCTGTTCCGTCTGAAAGCTCGGTTTACGACACGTTCCATTTTCATGACGGTATGTCCGGTACTGATTGCCTGCAACCTGATTACCATGCACACGGAAAATATTTTTCTCATGATTTGTGTATGCTTCGTATCGGGATTCTTCCGCATGTGGGGTACGTTTGAATGTTTCTCCAATATCCGTCTGAGCATCACTCCTTCGGGCAACTTCTCCGTGTTCTATCCTGTCATCTACATCATCGTACTCGAAAGCATCCAGTTGTCTGGACTGGTAACGATGCACCTCAATGACTGGGCCAACTGGCAATATATGCACTGGTTCGTCATCGGCATGCTGATGATTGTATGGGTTTGCGTGATGTGCCTTACCCGTTCTGTCCGCCTGATGAAAAAAATGCCCTTATATGGCATCGACTGGAAAGGACTTGCCCTATGGACTACCGTGCTGTTTGCCATTGTTTTCATCTGCATCTATGGAGACTATTATGACTGGCTGGACAGCGTGCAAATCCGTGCCAGCATCGTCATTGCCGTTGTGGCCTTGTTGCTCAACATCAATCGGATGAACTCCATCCGCCATCCCTACATTGACCCACAGGTATTCAAGTACAAGAAATTCCCTGTCATATTGTTTCTGTTCCTCATGCTCTGCCTGTTTCTCACCACGTCTTCCGTCCTCCAAAATGCCTTCATGATGTCTATTTTGAAGTACGATACTCTGAACGCTATTTCCTTAAACTGGTGTGTGTTTGTAGGTATTCTGGCTGGAGCTGGAATTGTCTTTCTACGTCAGGCAGTCTGGAAGAAAGGGTATAAGTTGCTGATTTCAATCGGATTTACACTGATTGTCGTGTACCAGTATTACATGTATTTTCTCATTTATCCAGACCTGAATATTGAAAGTCTGTATCTACCTAACTTTCTAAAAGGAATCGGCCATGGAATTTTGTACATTGCATTAACCATCTATGTGGCCAAAAATATTCCCTTCAAGCACTTCTTCCAATCATTGTGCGTACTCAGCTTCATCCGTACCAGTATTGCTACCCCGCTGGGAAGCGCCATTCTGAACCGTTGGATGAAACACCTCCAGCTGGACAACTGGGCCTTGCTGAGTCGAAACATGGACGACCTGACCGAATGGATGCCCAATAATGCTTCCCTCATGCAACTTTACAACGAGGTGAACACTCAAACCATGCTGACCAGTTTAAAAGAGCTCTTCGGATGGGTCTGCATTATCGGTACCGTTTTTCTGGCCATTGTTGTCACCTACCGAATATGGCGTGACCGTCACGTATCTGCATTAAAAATGCTGCACAGTCTGCCCGTCAAGAAGAGATACAAACTGTCCAGCATTCATCGTCCTGTTAAACATCAGAACTTATAAGCAGCGGTAAAGAAGAAGGCAAGGTTACGGGTCTTGGAATAACTGGCCAGCTTACAGAGACCAAATTCTCCGTCGAGCCCTACCGTCCAACGTGGAAAGTCTAAAGCGACTCCTCCTATCAGTCCGGCATCGAAACGACGCAGACCCGGAAGGACTTCTTCTTCCACCTTTGAATCGCCAAATGTATCATAAGAAATGGTAAGATCATCTATATCGGCATCCCGTTTACCGCTCACACCGTAAGCCAGATACGGACCTGCGGTAAAAACCATATCAAAATTGGATGCAGTTCCTACATGAAAGGCTGCCAGCAAAGGCATTTCAAAGTAATTCTGATTTACATGCACGCTCACCTTATTCTGCGTATTAACTCCTGCAAAGTCCATGTCCATACCAGCCCCTTTGGATACCCAGTTTAATCCGGTCTGGAAAGAAACCAGTCCGCTCAAGGGCACATCAATGCCCACTCCTACTTTCTGATTAAACAGAGGAGAAGAATCTCCAGCATCTTTCCCCATCCAGGTACTCATACCCAGCCCTACCTTCATACTCCAGGTCACTTTCGTCTGTGCGGCCATTGTCAACACGGTGAACAAACAGGCCACTATACATGCAATTCTTTTCATAAACTTACAATAGATGATTTACACAAAAATAAGAAGATAAAGCGAAGCTGCAAATAAAAAGGGAGCAAAAAAGAAGTTTTTCCCTCTTTTTGCTCCCTTCTCACAAGGTTTTAAACGTTATTTCTTAGAATTCGTAATCGATACCAATGGAAATGTTTTCCATATCCAAACCGACACCAAATCCGTTTCCTTCCATATCACGATAATAATCGTCGCGATAACCGGCAAAGCCCACTTTTGTAATAAAGCTGAAATGGTCGTTCAATTTCAAGGCCAGACCGGGCTTTACACCAATTTCAAAACCGTTAACAGCATCCGCATGTTTTGCCTTATAGGTAGAAAAGCCGAATCCCATATCCAGGAACAAACGTACGATTTTATTTTCGTAGAATGAATAACGGGCATACGGAGCAAAAGCAAAGGCATTGGTATCTATTTCATGCTCTCCGTCATATCCTTTATATGCATAAGCCAGTTCCACACCTACTGCCCATTTCTCACTTAAATTATAACCTACATCCGGGGTAATGGAGAATGAAGCCTTATCCACATCATTGTTTCTCCACAAGCTGATGCCACCTCCCAGATACACACCTTCCTGTGCACTGGCTGAGATTGCCGCCATGACAATCACCACAAGTAAAAATAATTTTTTCATAATCGTCTTTTTTGTTCTACAATTTATTTTGATACACTTTTCTCTTTTCATTCCAAGATTCCGGATGCTCAACCCTGTTTGTGTCGGTTGGCCCTCCGGCGACGATACTCCGCCTTCATCTTGGCAGAACCCGAGCCATGAAGTCCCGTGATGTACGTTTTCTTCTTGGCTTTCGTCTTTACCTTTTCTTCTTTCTTCTTCCCATCCGAAGATTTGCTTCCCTTAAAGACAATCCCTTCGGTCAATATTTTTTCAATATCCATAATCTGCTTATTTTTTAGGTTGTAATTTTACATGCCGTCCCGATTTTGTACAAATCAAGGTACGTTTCAGAGGCTGGCGCGTCTGCATATTAAACAAGAGTCCGGGACTAAAATGCTGTCCGTTCACCCGCAATTCAAAATGAAGATGTTCCGTAGTGGCCCGCCCCGACCGTCCAGTCAGCGCAATGACCTGTCCAGCTTTTACGGTATCTCCCGATTGCACCAAATTCTTAGAGTTATGGCTGTACACGGTTTCCAATCCATTGGCATGACGCACTACAATCACTTTTCCATATCCACCATAATGCTTGGCCATGCGCACCACGCCGTCGAACACACACACAATGGAATCATTGGCTTTTGTTTTAATATCCGCACCCGAATGTCCACCCCGGCTTCCGTAGGCCGAAATCACCTTTCCGTTCCGAAGAGGGAAACAAAACTGAGAGTCAGCCAAACATTCCAGATGAATTTCAAAACGATTCCCTTTAGCAAACAATCCCGGAGTCTGCACCCTGACATGATTACGTTCCATAGACGTGAACCCGACAGGTTCCGGCTCACTGGCCCGAATACTTCCAGCCCAGAAGCACCAAACAATCATCAACCATACCAACCGCTTCATCTTACTTAAAATAATAAAGTTCTACATCCTGTGCATCCGCAAATTCCTTCAAGAGATTCACCATGTAGTTCACAGACTCTTCCAGCCCCTCACTGCCACTGTATCCGTTCATAATCGCCAACAGATGAGTGGTGTTTTCTGAAATTTTCGTCCGTTCATTGTCGCTGGTCGGCGTGCCGACACCTCCTATCGCATCCCGGTACACTGGCATGCCTTCAATGTTCAATTCTCCACGGCCGATACCCTCGTAAGGCTCACCCGCCTTTCCGATTCCTAACACCAGTTTGTCGCCCTGAATCTTGTCACGGTCGAAACCACCGATAGAGTGACCGCTGTAGATAGACGCCAGATTAATCAAATCAACCAACGTATCTATCTGATACAGGGAGAGTCCTCTCAACAACCTGCGGCACAAGGCTTCCGAAGAAGGCCGATAACGACTGGGATCCTTTCCACATTTTTTATAGGCCTGACGGGTAGCCTGAATAGCCGGCATCTCCTTGATGGAATCTACCGTATATTTCTGGCGATAGAGTTCCGTAAACTCATCAATTTTTTTCCACAAAGCTTCACTATACGGTGAATTTTTCACGGTTGCAAAAACGGCTGCTCCGCGAAACTGCGGCCAAGCCTGCCGCAATTCTTCTGATACTTCAATTTTCAAATCCATTCCGCAAAACTCTCCTTCCTATTTTTCCATTCGCATAATTCCCGACAAAATACGTCCGGAGTGAATTCCTAACCTGCGTGCCGAGAAAAAGTCCGTAGCATGCTGATAGGTACAGATGCCCGCCAATTCCACATTGGATGCCTTTACTCCTTTAGAAAGCAACTGTATACGGTTGGCCTCCCATAAATCAATGTGCCACTTCGCATATCGTCGAGCTATTCTTTCCATATCGAATCCAGCAATTTTAAAGGCTTCGTACACTTCCTCGCCCACCTCAAATGCCTCAAGGGAAATACCGGGGCCAATGCAAGCTTGTACATCTTCTCCCTTCGTACCGTAAAGTTCACTCATCCGGTCAAGGGTTTTCTCCACAATCCGAGCCACCGTCCCCCGCCATCCGGCATGAATAGCAGCTATTACCTTGTGCTTCGTATCGTAACAAAGCACCGGAATGCAGTCGGCTGTAGAGATACACAGGCAGACTCCTGGGCAATCACTCACCAAAGCATCCACCCCTTCCAGAAGTTCTTTTTGCTTTTCTGAAGCAAGTCCGACAAACGTCTCATCTATCTCTCTCACCTCCGTGCCATGCGTCTGATGAGGTATTACCAGCATTTCCGGACGGACCGGCATCAGCGAACATAACAACTCCCGGTTCTGTTCTACTTTTTCAGGATCATCCCCACAATAATGGTTACAGTTGAACGAGGCATAATTTCCTTCACTGTACCCTCCATGACGGGTAGTAGAAAAACAAAAGATGTCGGTGCACGAATTTGTCAGCCCGTACACCCACATCCTCTTATCCTCTGTCAGGTTATTCATCACTTCTGTGTTTCGTCGTCCCAATCTTCTTCTTCGTACTCGTAATCAAAGTCATCTTCGTCTGTATCCTCCTCGTATTCATACTCGAAGTCCTCGTCCTCACCCATATCTTCCAGCTCTTTCTGGAGTTTCTTCAGGTCTTTCGGACGATGTACGATGGCTTCCCGGCGTACGGCTTCCAACTGGTTACTGTCTTTATTCAATTCGGTCCACAGCAGGTCTTTCAACTGTTGGATACCCATTCCAGACACGGAAGAAATAAAGACATGAGGTATATCTTCAGGCAATGTAGGCTCCAGCATCTGCATCAGTTCTTCGTCCAGCATATCACACTTCGTAATAGCCAGTACCCGCTGCTTGTCCAGCATCTCCGGATTGAAGGTAGCCAGCTCATGGAGCAGAATCTCATACTCCTTCCGGATGTCGTCCGTATCGCCCGGCACCATGAACAGCAGCAAAGAGTTACGCTCAATATGACGCAAGAAGCGCAATCCCAGTCCTTTTCCTTCACTGGCCCCTTCAATGATACCCGGGATGTCCGCCATCACGAACGACTTGCCATCGCGATAAGACACGATGCCCAGATTCGGCTCCAGCGTGGTAAAAGGATAGTTGGCTATCTTCGGGCGTGCCGCAGAAACGGCGGCCAGCAAAGTCGATTTCCCCGCATTCGGAAAACCTACCAGACCCACATCTGCCAATAATTTCAATTCCAAAATCACCGTCATCTCCTGCATGGGTTCCCCCGGTTGCGCAAAACGAGGTGCCTGACGGGTCGCTGTACGGAAATGCCAGTTTCCCAGTCCGCCACGTCCGCCTTTCAGCAAGATGACTTCTTGTCCGTGCTCCGTTACGTCGCACACATATTCGCCGGTTTCGGCATTATAAACTACGGTTCCGCATGGAACCTCGATGACCTTGTCTGCCCCGTCTTTACCGAAGCTCTTGTTCTTCGAACCGTTTCCACCATGTTCTGCAAACACGTGACGGTCATACTTCAGGTGCAGCAACGTCCAATAATTGCGGTTTCCCCGCAAAATCACATGACCTCCTCTAC
Source organism: uncultured Bacteroides sp. (assembly GCF_902472605.1). Taxonomy (GTDB): domain Bacteria; phylum Bacteroidota; class Bacteroidia; order Bacteroidales; family Bacteroidaceae; genus Phocaeicola. Next base: position 28,798 of record NZ_CABROP010000010.1, on the reverse strand, counting down.
CACCGTCGCCACCGTCTGGACCTCCGTTGGGCATATACTTCTCACGGCGCATGTGCACCGAACCGCGGCCTCCTTTTCCGGAGCGGCAATAGATTTTTACATAATCAACAAAATTCGATTCAGCCATAATTTAAAGTTTAAGAACTGGCAGACTGTCACCAGCCCGCCAGTTTATCCATTATTTAAAGTTTATCGATAGCTGCGCAAATGTCAGCGAAGATACCTTCCATGGTACCCAGACCCTGGATGTGGCAATATTTACCGTCGTTCTTGTACCAGTCAATCAACGGAGCAGTCTGAGAATGATATACTACCAGACGTTTCTTGATGGTTTCTTCGTTATCGTCGGCACGACCTGATTCCTGTCCACGTTTGATCAGACGAGTCATCAGTTCATCTTCCGGCACTTCCAGGTCGAGCATGATAGATACTTCCTGACCACGTTCCTTCAACATCTTTTTCAAAGCCTCAGCCTGAGCGATGGTACGAGGAAATCCGTCGAAGATTACACCTTTGCTGTCTTTGAAGCTATCGAACACGCTGGCCAGAATGTCAATCATCAATGCATCAGGAATCAGCTGACCATTGTCGATATAACCTTTGGCTGTTTTACCCAGTTCTGTACCGTTTTTGATTTCTGCACGCAATACATCTCCCGTAGAAATATGGTTCAAACCATACTTTTCCACAATACGAGCACTCTGAGTTCCTTTACCTGAACCCGGAGCACCAAAAATTACAATATTCAACATGTTGTTTTAGATATGATTTATAAAAAAATTATTCAATCACCGTATAAATGTCGCGATAGTTCCGGCCCAGCCCGTCGTAGTCCAGTCCGTATCCCACAATAAAATCATTCGGAATATTCATGGCTACATAATGAATGTCCAGGTCCACTTTCAGCTTGTCCGGTTTCACCAGCAAGGTAGCGATGCGAATTTCTTTCGGGTTACGTGCCTTCAAGGTTTCCAGCAGACGCTGCATGGTCAGTCCCGTATCCACAATATCTTCCACGATGACTACCGTACGTCCCGTAATGTCTTCGTTCAGTCCTACCAGTTCCTTTACCTTGCCCGTAGAAGCCGTTCCTTCGTACGAAGCCAGTTTCACGAATGAAATCTCACACGGAATCGTCAGATGTTTCATCAAATCGGCCGTGAACATGAACGAGCCGTTCAACACACTCAAAAACAGTGGTTTCTCACCCTCCAAATCACGGTTAATTTCATTAGCTACACGCGCTACTTCCTTCAAAATATCTGCTTCCGGGATAAACGTCTTAAAACGTTTGTCTTTTATCTGAATCGTTTCCATGTTATGATGTAGTTTTTAGAAATTGCGCAAATTTACGGATTTTCCCTAAAACCGCCACACATCCCTTTGAGTATTTAAAGATATTTTCAATAGAACATATACACCATTCAGGGCTTTTTTCGTACTTTTACCGACAAAATAGCTTTTTATATATACAATGAAAATTTTAAGTTGTACACAACAAAAAGAAGCCGATGCATATACCATCGCCCACGAATCCATATTGTCTATTAACCTCATGGAAAAAGCAGCTGGCCTGCTGGCACAAGCCATCAGCGACCGCTGGGATAAGTCACACCGCATCATCGTCTTTGCCGGTCCAGGCAACAACGGAGGCGATGCGCTGGCTGTAGCCCGCATCCTTTTCCTGAAACATTATCCGGTAGAAGTCTACCTGTTCAACGTAAAAGGCACTCTTTCCGAAGAATGCCTCACCAACGTACAGCGGTTGAAAGAAAGCGGATTTGCCAATTATACAGAAGTCAGCAGCCAATTTGACCCTCCACAATTAGGCACCCACGACGTCATAGTAGACGGACTGTTCGGGTCCGGCCTCAACAAGCCGTTAAGTGGAGGCTTTGCGGCCGTAGTACAATATATCAACGCTTCCCCCTCACAGGTGGTATCCATTGATATCCCCTCCGGACTGATGGGCGAAGATAATACACACAACATCCGTCAGAATATCATCAAGGCCGACCTGACCCTGAGCATCCAGCTGCCGAAGCTTTCTTTCCTGTTTGCAGAGAATGCCGACATTGTAGGCGAATGGCAACTGCTCGACATTGGCATCAGCCGTGAGTTTATCGAGAAGGCCAAGACTCCGTACTTCATCACCGAAGCAAAGGAAATGCATGACCTGATCAAACCCCGAAAGAAGTTCGCCCACAAAGGCATGTTCGGTCACGGACTGCTGGTAGCCGGTTCCTACGGTATGGGAGGAGCCGCCTTACTGGCCTCAAAGGCCTGCCTTCGCTCGGGCATCGGTCTGCTCACCGTACATACGCCTGTATGCAACCATGACCTGGTTCAAGCCTATGTGCCCGAAGCCATTGTACAAGACGACGTACACGACCGTTACTTTGCCGAAGCGGCCGACCTCGACAATTTCCAAGCCGTAGCCATCGGTCCGGGAGTGGGACAGGATGAAGTAACCGTGCAGGCGCTATTCGACCAGATCAGCAACTGCTACATTCCTTTGGTACTCGATGCGGATGCCTTGAATATTTTCAGCAACTACCGCAATTACCTGACCCGTATTCCCCGCCACAGCATCCTTACCCCCCACGTAAAGGAACTGGAACGTATCATCGGCCGTTGCAGCAACGGTTTTGAAAGACTGTCCAAAGCGAAGGAACTGGCTGCCTACCTGCAATGCTACATCGTACTGAAAGGAGCATGGACCGCTGTCATCACGCCCGACGGAGAGACCTATTTCAATCCGACAGGTAATCCGGGAATGGCCACTGCCGGCAGCGGAGACGTGCTGACGGGCATCATTCTCTCACTTCTCTCACAAGGATATACGCAAGAGGAGGCGTGCCGCTTAGGAGTCTACGTACACGGCCTGGCCGGTGACATCGCCTGCCAACAAAAAGGAGTTATCAGCATGACTTCCGGCGACATCGTGGAAGCTTTGCCTGAAGCCTGGAAACAATTAACGGAAACCAAATGACAGACAATATGAAAAGAGGAATCATCGCATTGGGACTGCTGGCCTCTCTGAGTGCCTATTCCCAGGAAAGCTACGTGCCACAGGAAGGTGAAGGCATCGTCTACTTTCTGCCGAAGACAAAAGTAGCCATCGACATTGTTGCTACGAAAGTAGATTATCAGCCAGGCGACTTCTGCCTCTATGCCAGCCGGTATCTGCGGTTGAATAATATCAGTACGAAACCCGAAACTCATTGGGAAATCAAAGACATCCACGTACGACTGGCAGGAGTACCCGACTCCACCAAGGCTTACATCATGAAGCTGAAAGACAAAAGCGTGGCTTCTAATATACAGCTGACAGACAACGGAATCGTGAAAGCCATCAACACGACCTCCACGGAGCAAGAATCGCTTCCCGACTACAAACTGGAAACGCCCCAGCCCCACGAAAATGCCAGCAAATATATGACCGAAGACATTCTCATGGCGGGTTCCAATGCCAAAATGGCCGAACTGACTGCTCGAGAAATCTATAACATCCGCGACAGCAAGAATCTTATCCTGCGCGGACAAGCAGACACCATGCCTAAAGACGGTGCCTCCCTGCAACTGGTCATCGACCAACTTAACAAGCAAGAGAAAGCACTGATGCAAGCCTTTACCGGCATTACCGACCGCACAGACAAGGTATTCACCATTTTGGTAGAACCGGGAGAAAACGTAAAGGAACAAATCGCCGCACGCTTCTCCACCCAGTTAGGAGTGCTCCCCACCAATAACCTCGCCGGAGACCCGATTTACGTTTCCGTACGCAACACCTCAAGCCTGCCCGTATCGGAAGACGGCAAGAAAAAGAAAAAAGACGGTATCATCTACAACGTACCGGGCAAAGGAAAAGTCACCGTCACCTATCAGGGCAAGAAGCTTTTCGATGACGAGATGTCGTTTACCCAGTTCGGCTATACCGAAGTGCTGGTAGACGGCCTGTTTGACAAGAAAGTCAATACCCGTGTCATATTCAACCCCACTACGGGTGGAATCGTGAAGATTGACAAGGACTGATTTTATCAGAATTTATAAAGATTAGGAATCCCGTTCTCTGTGTGCAATACCGGAGAACGGGATTTTTTATTGCCCCATCCTCCTATAACCGTAAAGTGGCATACCAAGCTGTGGCAAAGACGAAATCTTTACACAAATACCCACATTTTCCACATAAAGAGGATTTATTCCGGAACCCCCTCTCAAACCTCTCTTTTTCAGCCCATTTTCCTTCAAACGCCAAAAAGAATTCTCTGTTCCACACTGTGGGATACAAAAACCACAGTGTGGGATATATATTTCACACTGTGGGACACAAATCCCGCACTGTGAAACAGAGAATATGAAAGATGATTCAGAAGAAGATGCAAGGGAAAAATGAATTTAAGGAACCGTATGGAGAGAATATTTTATGTGGGACTTTCCTCTTTTTCACAAAGTAGCAAAAAGCTACAAAAATTACCCGTTTTTCCACCTTACAAAGAGGAAATCTTCGTTCCAAACCGTTTTTCTGTTGCCATAATTTGCAGAGTTCTTAAAATAGCCCTATCTTCGCACGATAAATACATGTAACTTTGTTATGACCCGAATGAACAAGATAAAGAAACTAAAAAAAATCCGACTTCATCACGAAGGTACCCACATACTGATTACCAGTGCAATCCTGTTACTCCTTATAAATATTGCCTTATACTGGGGAATAGAATGCAAAATACCATTCTATCTGGTAGCACTTGTAAGCATCATCGTCTACGGACTGATGGTCAACTTTTTCCGCTGCCCGATACGCTTGTTTAAAGGGGATACAGAAAAAACAGTCGTAGCACCGGCCGACGGACATGTGGTAGTCATTGAAGAAGTGGACGAACATGAATATTTCCATGACCGTCGACTGATGATTTCTATCTTCATGGGGATTACAAACGTACATGCCAACTGGTATCCGGTAGACGGGGTGGTGAAGCATGTAGACCACCACAACGGACGTTTCATGAAAGCCTGGCTGCCAAAAGCCAGCACAGAAAACGAGCGTTCGATGGTCGTCATTGACACGCCGGATGGCCATACGGTAATGGCCCGTCAGATTGCAGGAGCCGTAGCCCGGCGCATTGTCACTTATGCAGTGCCGGGAGAAGACTGCTACATTGACGAACACATGGGATTCATCAAGTTCGGGTCGCGGGTGGATGTGTATCTGCCGCTGGGCACAGAGGTATGTGTGTCGATGGGACAGAAAACAACCGGCAACGAAACGGTGATTGCCCGTCTGCCTTAACCCTGAAAAACGACATCTTTATACCTTATTTATATATAATATCATGGCTCACGCGATTATCCGGAATACTCCCAATACGATTACCAGCTGTAATCTGTTCTGTGGGTGTATAGCCTGCTACATGGCTTTCCATAGCAAATATGAATGGGCACTGCTTTTCATCGTACTGGGAGCGGTGTTCGATTTCTTCGACGGGATGACAGCCCGCCTGCTGCATGTGTCGTCACCCATCGGGAAAGAACTGGACTCGCTGGCCGACGATGTGACTTTTGGACTGGCACCGGCAGCCATTGCCTTCTCCTTGTTCAAGGAGGTACACTATCCGGATTTTCTCCTTCCCTTATCGGACATCATACCCTATACGGCTTTTCTGATTTCCGTATTCTCTGCCCTGCGACTGGCCAAGTTTAACCTGGACGAACGCCAGACGAGTTCATTCATCGGCATGCCAACTCCGGCCAATGCCTTGTTCTGGGGCTCACTCACCGTAGGAGCACACGACTTTCTGATTTCTGACAGCTTCAATGCCCTATACTTGTTTATCCTGGTACTTGTCATGTCATTGCTGCTGGTAGCCGAACTGCCCATGTTCTCTCTGAAATTTAAAGATTTGTCATGGGGACACAATAAGATAAGCTATATCTTCCTGATTGTCAGCATCCCGTTGCTGATTATCTTCCAATTGAGCGGATTTGCGGCAGTCATCGTATGGTATATTATTTTGTCTTTGCTGACACGCAAAAAATAGGCAGGGAATTGTGGCACGTTTTTTGTTTCTTCTAATTAAAAACGAAAGAAAATGTTCCATATTTTAGGCTTTATATTTTTCATCATATTAATCGTCCTGCTCATCGGACTGTTCATTCTGTCCAGAGTTGTCGGCATGATATTCGGATTCAAACGCCGTATGCAACGTAACGGCTCTACCCAACGGACCACTTATTCCTCCGGTTCCAGTCAGCCACAGGAAGACCACTTCGACTCTTATTCCAACGAAGGAAATACTTCCGTACGCCGACGGAAAAAGATTTTCGACAAAGAAGAAGGGGAATACGTGGATTTCGAAGAAATCAAATAACACTTTTCATCTTCTCTTTCGGAAGAAGTCTTTCATCAATCCGGCGCACTCGTCGGACAACACCCCTTTTACGACCACCGTCTTAGGGTGCAAGGCTTGCGGCGCATACCGCTGGTAACCTCTTTTCTCGTCTTCCGCCCCGAATACGAGACGTCCGACCTGCGCCCAGGCAATCGCCCCGGCACACATCACACAAGGTTCTACCGTCACATACAGGGTACAGTCGTTCAAGTATTTCGCCCCCAATGCATTGGCAGCTGCCGTCACTGCCTGCATCTCCGCATGCGCCGTCACATCGTGCAAGGTTTCAGTCAGGTTATGCGCACGCGCAATGATGCGGTCCCGGCAGACCACTACAGCCCCCACGGGTACCTCTCCTCGGCCTGCGGCCCGTGCAGCCTCAGCCAGCGCTTGTTTCATGTAAAAAGAATCGTCTGCCATGGTTATCTGCGCATGTCATGTTCCTTGAAAAGTGTGGGATAATCGTCTTCCATGTTCTGATGGATAAAGGACAAAACCGTCTCACGAAGCCAGCGTGCCTTGTTCGTTATCTGATACTTCTCCAGATAACGGTCCACAATCCGCACCTCTTCTTCGCTCATCAGGCAAACCATCCGCTGACGGCGGGGAGGATTGCTGACTGGTACTTTCTTTCTTTTTTTCCCGGCATTTACCATTTGTCCTGCAAAATTAGCGTATTCCGTTAAAATTGAAGCATAAAAATGCGTATTTTTGCAAAAAAGCAGAAAATGGCACTACATAATGACCTGGGAAAAGAAGGTGAAGACGCTGCGGTAGACTACTTGACCCAAAAAGGGTATGAAATCAGGCACCGGGACTGGCACTCCGGGCACCGCGATCTGGACATCGTGGCGCAAAAAGACGGTACCCTGGTCATCGTGGAAGTGAAAACCAGAAGGGACGACCGCTTCGGACAGCCGGAAGAAGCCGTGGACAACCGGAAAATACGGAGCATTGTGGCTTCTGCTGATGCGTATGTCCGGAAATTCGCCATCGACCTTCCTGTCCGCTTCGACCTCATTACCGTGGTGGGGATACAGCCTCCTTTCCGGATAGAACACATCGAGGATGCTTTCTTCCCGCCTGTGTGGAACTAATTAATGCATAAAAAGTCATGAAATATCCCGAACCTATTGTACTGGCAGAAACCACTTCTACCAACTCTTATTTGTCGGACCTTTGCAATGCGCAGACGTGTCCGGAACTCACCAGTGTATATTCTTCTTTCCAGTCGGCCGGCCGCGGACAACGGGGCAACAGCTGGGAGTCGGAAGCAGGCAAGAACCTGCTCTTCAGTTTTGTGCTGTATCCGGACTTTCTGGAGGCACACCGCCAGTTCTATCTGTCACAAGTCACTGCCCTGGCCTTGTATGATGTACTGTCGAGTCATACGGAAGGCATCTCCATCAAATGGCCCAACGATATCTACTGGAGAGACCAAAAGATTTGCGGCACCCTGATTGAAAATGACCTGACCGGTATCCACATCAGCCGTTCCATCTCGGGCACCGGGGTGAACCTGAATCAGGAACGTTTCTACAGCGATGCCCCCAATCCGGTCTCCTTATGCCAGATTACAGGCAACCGGTATGACGTCCGTGAGATTTTAGAGCAAATCATGGACAAGGTCGCCGACTATTACCAACGGCTGAAGGAAGGACAGACTGACTTACTGGAAACGCGTTATAAGGAAGCCCTCTATCGCAAAGAAGGCTTACACCCGTTCCAGGACAAAAACGGACAGTTCCAGGCCCGTATCGTGGACATCGAACCCAACGGTCGCCTGATATTGGAAGACGCACAAGGAAACATAAGAGGTTATTTATTCAAGGAAGTGGAGTACATCTTATGAAGACGACCGACAGACAAATTCTGCACATCGCCCTGCCCTCCATCGTGTCCAACATCACCGTCCCGCTGCTGGGACTGATTGACGTCACCATTGTAGGCCACCTGGGAGCGGCTTCCTACATCGGGGCCATCGCCGTGGGAGGCATGCTGTTCAATATGATTTACTGGCTCTTCGGCTTTCTCCGTATGGGCACAGGAGGACTCACCGCCCAGGCCTACGGCCGGCACGACTTGCAGGAATCTACCCGAATCCTGCTCCGCTCACTGAGCATCAGCCTGCTGCTGGCTCTTGCCCTGCTGATCTTGCAATTTCCCATCCGCAGCTTAGCTTTTACCTTCATCGATACGAGTGAAGAGGTACAGAAGCTGGCCACGCTGTATTTCCATATCTGTATCTGGGGAGCTCCGGCCACCTTAGGGCTCTACGGGTTCAACGGTTGGTACATCGGCATGCAGAACTCCCGTTTCCCGATGTTCATCGCCATTACCCAAAACATTGTCAACATTGCTGCCAGCCTGTTTTTCGTCTTCTCCCTCGGCATGAAAGTGGAAGGAGTGGCCCTTGGCACCCTTGTGGCACAATATGCAGGACTGGGAATGGCCTGCCTGCTCTGGCTTATCTACTATCGTCCGCTTCGGAAATACTTGCACCAGAAAGGTTTGTTCGACCGAACCGAAATGAAACGCTTCTTCCAGGTAAATCGGGATATCTTCTTCCGTACCCTCTGCCTGATTGCCGTGACCGTCTTTTTCACCTCCACGGGAGCCGCATACGGCGATGTGGTACTGGCAGTGAACGCCTTGCTCATGCAATTGTTCACCCTCTTTTCCTACTTCATGGACGGATTTGCCTACGCGGGAGAAGCCCTCACCGGGAAATACATCGGAGCACGGAACCACAAGGCCCTGATACAAACCGTAAAACATCTTTTCAAGTGGGGCATTTCTCTTTCCCTGCTGTTTACCCTGCTCTACGGATTGGGAGGAAAAGGATTTCTCGGCCTGTTGACGGATGATGCCTCTGTCATAACTGCGTCCGAAGAATATATTTACTGGGTATTGGCCATCCCACTGGCCGGTTTCTCCGCCTTTTTGCTCGACGGGGTCTGCATCGGGGCCACGGCTACCCGCCTCATGCTGATTGCCATGCTGGTTGCCTCCGCCAGCTTCTTCCTCCTTTACTACGGCCTGCACCACACGCTGGAAAACCATGCCCTCTGGATGGCTTTCATCGTGTACCTGGCGCTGCGGGGTATCGTGCAAGGAATCATCCTTTACCGAAAGCAGCTTACAGGCTTACATCCCTTGTCATAGTTTTCATCACAAAGCGGGGATATCCGAAATTATTACTAACTTTGTACCAACTAATAAAACAACTACGATTATGGCAAAATTCAAACGCATCCTGTTAAAACTCAGCGGCGAAAGCTTGATGGGAGAAAAAAAATACGGTATTGACGAAAAGCGCCTGGGCGAATATGCACAGCAGATTAAGGAAATCCATGACATGGGGGTACAAATTGGTATCGTCATCGGTGGAGGTAACATTTTCCGCGGATTATCAGGAGCCGGGAAAGGCTTCGACCGTGTGAAAGGCGACCAGATGGGTATGCTGGCTACAGTTATCAACAGCTTGGGACTGAGTTCTGCCTTGGTGGCTGCCGGCGTGAAGGCACGCGTACTGACCGCCATCCGCATGGAACCTATCGGTGAATTCTATACCAAATGGAAAGCCATTGAGGCCATGGAAAACGGAGAAGTAGTCATCATGTCAGCCGGTACAGGTAATCCGTTCTTCACCACCGACACCGGCTCTTCACTGCGAGGCATTGAAATTGAAGCCGACGTGATGCTGAAGGGTACCCGCGTGGACGGAATCTATACCGCCGACCCGGAAAAAGACCCGACTGCTACGAAGTTTGACGACATTACATACGATGAAGTATTGTCACGCGGCCTGAAGGTTATGGACCTGACCGCTACCTGCATGTGCAAGGAAAACAACCTGCCAATCATTGTATTCGACATGGATACTGTAGGTAACCTGAAGAAAGTGATGTCGGGCGAAAACATCGGTACACTGGTACACAATTGATTATCCAATCCTTTTAAATAAACAGACGGCAAGGAATAGCGAACCACTGTTCCTTGCCGTTTTTATTTATTCACGTGTCAGTTCATATTGGTGGAATTCGGCATTTTTCATCAAGGGAACCGTACGAAGATCAGCCAATGCCACCCCTTTTATCCGGGCTTCCAAGCTGCGGTTGATTTGCCCGTGCGCCACGACCAGTACCCGCTTCCCGTCATAATGCTGCCACAGATACTCCAAAAAAGTTCCAGCACGGTCATACAACATTTGAGGAGTCTCCACTCCGACAGGCGGATGACTCAAATCCACGCTGCCCACTGTCAGTCCAGTCCATGGCCCCCAGTCGATTTCCCGCAACAAAGCGGTCTGCTGCCACGGCAGATGTCGGTCGCCCACGGCCAGCTGTACTGTATCCACCACCCGCTTCAGGTCACTGCTCACCACCGCATCCAGCGGAATCTCGCGCAGAGCCTGTCCCAGTTCCACCGCCTGCCGCTTGCCTTCTTCCGTCAAGGTACCCGGTAAATGCCCCTGAAAAATCCGACTCAAATTCTCTTCCGTCTGTCCGTGACGGGCCAAATAAAGTGTAATCATAAACCGTACTGATTTTTAAGTTGACAAACAAAGATAAGAAGTTTCCGGCAAGTTTCGGGCCAGACAGACACAAACTTATGTTCCGAAGTATTGCAAGAGAATAAAAAATAGCTTATTTTTGTTCACATAAATACTTATCAGAGAATATAAAACCTATAAATGCAAGAAATATATGGCAGATTCTAAAACTATTATCAGCGAAGCTGAAGAGAAAATGGATATGGCAATCATGTACCTGGAAGACGCGCTGGCTCACATCCGTGCCGGAAAAGCCGACGTACGTCTGCTGGACGGTATCCGCGTAGACTCTTACGGAAGCATGGTGCCCATCAATAACGTAGCCGCAGTGACTACTCCCGACGCACGCAGCATTGCCATCAAACCGTGGGACAAGAGCATGTTTCGCATCATTGAAAAGGCGATTATCGACTCTGAGCTGGGTATCATGCCGGAAAACAACGGTGAAATCATCCGCCTGGGCATCCCGCCGTTGACCGAGGAACGCCGTAAACAACTGAGCAAGCAGTGCAAAGGCGAAGGAGAAACTGCCAAGGTAAGCATCCGCAACGCACGCCGCGACGCCATCGATGCCTTGAAGAAAGCCGTAAAAGACGGTATGCCGGAAGACGAACAGAAGAACTCGGAAGCCAAGTTGCAGAAAGTACACGACAAGTACATCAAGCAAATTGACGACATGCTGGCTGCCAAGGACAAAGAAATCATGACAGTATAAATTTTATTCACCCCCATAAGAGGAGAGAGGGAACCGTCAGGATTTCTTCCCTCCTCTTTTTTTAAATTTACATCTATTGGAAAAAGGTCTGGTCATTAAAAATACAGGAAGCTGGTATCTGGTCAAAACCGACGAGGGAAAGCTGATTGAATGTAAGATAAAAGGAAATTTCCGCCTGAAAGGAATACGCAGCACAAACCCTATCGCCGTGGGCGACCGGGTACAAATCAATGTCAATGCGGAAGGGACCGCATTCATTACCGAAATAGAAGACCGGAAAAACTACATCATCCGCCGTTCTTCGAATCTTTCCAAACAATCGCACATCATTGCGGCCAACCTGGACCAGTGCATGCTGGTGGTCACAGTGAACTATCCGGAAACTTCCACCATCTTCATCGACCGTTTCCTGGCCTCCGCTGAAGCCTATCGCGTGCCGGTCTGCCTGGTATTCAACAAAGTGGACCGCTACACGGAAGAGGAATTGCATTACCTGGAGGGACTGATTCACCTGTACACCCATATCGGATATCCTTGCTACCGGATTTCTGCACTGGAAGGTACTGGCATAGAGGAAATCAAACAAGCCCTGCAAGGCAAGGTGACCTTGTTCTCCGGACATTCCGGTGTAGGAAAGTCCACCCTCATCAATGCCATCCTACCGGAACAGAATGTCAAGACGGGCGAAATATCCACGGCACACAACAAAGGCATGCACACCACCACTTTTTCCGAAATGTTTCCGGTGGAAGGCGACGGATACATCATCGATACCCCGGGCATCAAAGGGTTCGGTACCTTTGACATGAAAGACGAGGAAGTGGGACACTACTTCAAGGAAATATTCGAATTCTCCGCACACTGCAAATACGGGAACTGCACCCACCGCCACGAGCCGGGCTGCGCCGTACGCGAAGCCGTGGAGAACCACTACATCAGCGAGTCACGGTATGCCTCTTACCTGAACATACTGGAAGATAAAGAGGAAGGGAAATACCGATCGGCCTATTAACCTATTTAACCTCAAACCTTACGAAAAACACACATGGACAAACGAATCAAATGGGGAATCATCGTATTGATAGGAGCAGGCATCGTCGCCCTGGCCATTCATACGTTTACTCCTGGAAAGAATGAAGAACTGGAAGCCGCTGAAAAGCAAGTACCGACCGACAAGTCAAAGGCACTCAATGTAAATGCCAAAATACTGAAACCACACTTGCTCACCGACCAGCTGTTTGTCAGCGGCAGGCTGATACCGGATGAGGAAGTAGACTTGTCGTTTGAAACTTCCGGGAAAATCACGAGCATTGATTTTACGGAAGGTTCTTTCGTGTCCAAAGGACAACTACTGGCCAAAGTAAATGACAGCCAATTGCAGGCCCAGCTGAAACGGCTGGAAGCCCAAATGCCGCTGGCCGAAGACCGTGTGTTCCGCCAGAATGCCTTGCTACAGCGTGATGCGGTCAGCAAGGAAGCGTATGAGCAGGTGAAAACGGAACTGGCTACCCTGAATGCAGACATCGAGAACGTGAAAGCAAACATAGCCATGACGGAACTCCGGGCCCCGTTCGACGGCATCATCGGATTGCGGCAGGTCAGTTTAGGAGCCTACGCCTCCCCCACAACGGTCATTGCCAAGTTGACGAAAATCACGCCACTCAAAGTGGAATTTGCCGTACCGGAGCGTTATGCCCGTGAAATCAAGAAAGGTACAAACCTGACTTTCAAGATTGAAGGACGACTGGAAGCTTTCAACTCGCAGGTCTATGCCACGGAATCACGCATCAACGAAGAAACCCATACGCTGACCGTCCGCGCCCTCTATCCGAACCGGAACGGAGAACTGTTGCCCGGACGCTATGCGGATATCGAACTGAAGCAGAAAGAAATTCACAATGCCATCGCCATTCCGTCGGAAGCCATCGTCCCTGAAATGGGAAAGAACAAGGTATTCCTGTACCGTTCGGGAGTAGCTGAACCCGTGGATGTGGAAATCGGCATTCGTACAGAAGCAGAAGTACAGATACTGAAAGGACTGTCGGCCGGAGATACCATCCTGACCTCCGGTACCTTGCAGCTGCGTACCGGCATGCCGGTAATTCTTGACCAAATCGATTAACTTTCTGCCTTATGAACATCTCCGAACTTAGTATACGAAGGCCCGTATTGGCCACTGTGCTCACCATCATCATCCTGCTTTTCGGACTGATTGGTTACACCACCTTAGGGGTACGCGAATACCCGTCAGTGGACAATCCCATCATTTCCGTGACCTGCAGTTACCCGGGAGCGAACGCAGAAGTGATTGAAAACCAGATTACGGAACCGCTGGAACAGAACATCAACGGAATTCCGGGCATCCGTTCTTTGTCAAGCACCAGCCAACAGGGACAATGCCGCATCACCGTGGAATTCGAACTGTCGGTCGACCTGGAAACCGCGGCCAATGACGTGCGTGACAAAGTGTCGCGCGCCCAGCGCTACCTGCCCCGCGACTGCGACCCTCCTACCGTATCCAAAGCCGACGCCGATGCCAGCCCCATCCTCATGGTGGCCATACAAAGTAACACCCGTTCCTTGCTGGAACTGAGTGAAATTGCCGACCTAACCGTCAAGGAGCAACTGCAAACCATTCCCGACGTGAGCAGCGTCTCCATTTGGGGAGAAAAGCGTTACTCCATGCGCTTGTGGCTCGACCCAGTCAAGATGGCTGGCTACGGCATTACGCCCGTGGATGTCAAGAACGCCATCAACGACCAAAACCTGGAACTGCCTTCTGGTAGCATTGAAGGGAACACCGTGGAACTGACCCTGCGCACCATGGGACAGATGCATACGGCCAAGGAGTTCAACAGCATCATCCTGAAAGAACAAAACGGACAGGTGGTACGTTTCAGTGACATCGGTTACGCGGAACTGGGACCGGCCGACCTGAAGAGCTACATGAAGATGAACGGAGTGCCCATGGTAGGTGTTGTCGTCATTCCTCAACCGGGCGCCAACCACATCGACATTGCCGACGCCGTGTACGAACGCATGGAACAGATGAAGAAGGACCTGCCCGATGACGTGGAATACACGTACGGTTTCGACAACACCCGCTTTATCCGTGCCTCCATTGCAGAAGTGGAAAGTACCGTGTACGAGGCTTTTGCACTGGTTATCATCATTATCTTCCTTTTCCTGCGCGACTGGCGTGTCACCTTGATTCCCTGTATCGTGATTCCGGTCTCCCTCATCGGTGCCTTCTTCGTGATGTACATTGCCGGATTCTCCATCAACGTGCTCACCATGCTGGCTGTCGTTCTGTCAGTGGGATTGGTGGTCGACGACGCCATCGTGATGACCGAAAACATCTATATCCGCATCGAGAGAGGCATGAAACCGTTTGAGGCAGGTATTGAGGGAGCCAAAGAAATTTTCTTTGCCGTGATTTCCACCACCATTACCTTGGCCGCCGTGTTCATCCCGATTGTCTTCATGGAAGGAACCAGCGGACGCCTCTTCCGCGAATTCAGTTTCGTAGTAGCCGGCTCCGTCATTATCTCAGCCTTCTCGGCCTTAACCTTCACCCCGATGCTGGCTACCAAACTGCTAAAACGCCGAGAAAAGCAGAACTGGTTTTACCGGAAAACAGAACCTTTTTTTGAAGGCATGAACCGTCTGTACTCCCGTTCACTCCAGGCCTTTCTGCGCAAGCGTATCATCGCTATCCCATTCATTCTGATTACCCTAGCCCTCATCGGCTACTTATGGAACCATATTCCAGCCGAAATGGCTCCATTGGAAGACCGCTCGCAAATCAACATCCGGACCAGTGCGGCCGAAGGAGCCAGCTATGAATACATCCGTGACTATACGGAAGAAATCAATACCCTGGTGGATTCTATCGTGCCGGATGCGGCTTTTATCACCGCCCGCGTATCAAGTGGAAGCGGAAACATCCAAGTCACTCTGAAAGACATCAAGGAACGCGATTACACCCAGATGGAAGTAGCTGAAAAAATCTCCAAGGCTATCCGTACACACACCAAAGCCCGTTCCTTCGTGCAGCAGCAGTCTTCTTTCGGCGGACGAAGAGCCAGCATGCCGGTACAATACGTGCTTCAGGCCGTCAGTATTGAAAAACTACAGGAGGTATTGCCGGAGTTCCTGGCTCAGGTGTACGACAACCCTACCTTCCAGATGGCTGACGTGGACCTGAAATTCAGCAGTCCGGAAATGCGTGTCAATATCAACCGCGACAAAGCCGGTACCATGGGAGTAAGTGTGCGCGACATCGGAGAAACCTTGCAATATGGGTTGAGCGGGCAGCGCATGGGCTATTTCTACATGAACGGAAAGCAATACGAGATTCTCGGACAAATCAACCGTCAGCAACGTAACCAACCCGCCAACATCAAGTCGATTTATATCCGGAACGACAAGGGAGAGATGATACAGCTGGACAACTTAGTGGAATTTGTGGAAGCCGTGGCACCTCCCAAACTGTATCATTATAACCGTTTCATCTCGGCCACCATTTCTGCAGGACTGGCCGAAGGCAAAACCATCGGAGACGGTCTGGACGAAATGGACAAGATTGCCGACAAGGTATTGGATGACACGTTCCGCACCGCCTTGTCGGGCGACTCCAAGGAATACCGCGAAAGTTCCTCCAGCCTGATGTTCGCCTTCATC
Organism: uncultured Bacteroides sp.; assembly: GCF_902472605.1. Taxonomy (GTDB): domain Bacteria; phylum Bacteroidota; class Bacteroidia; order Bacteroidales; family Bacteroidaceae; genus Phocaeicola. Next base: position 12,456 of record NZ_CABROP010000010.1, on the reverse strand, counting down.
CTGGCTCTGATTTTGATTTACCTGATTCTTTCGGCCCAGTTTGAAAGTTTCAAGGACCCGCTCATCATCATGCTTACCGTGCCGCTGGCCATTGCCGGTGCCCTGGTCTTCATGTACTTCGGCGACATCACGATGAACATCTTCAGTCAGATTGGTATCATCATGCTGATTGGACTGGTGGCCAAGAACGGTATCCTGATTGTGGAATTTGCCAATCAGAAACAGGAGGCGGGCGAAGAAAAGATGCTGGCCATCCGCGATGCGGCCCTCCAGCGCCTGCGCCCTATCCTGATGACCAGTGCCTCTACCATCCTCGGCCTGTTGCCACTGGCCTTCGCTTCGGGCGAAGGGGCCAACCAGCGCATCGCCATGGGAGTGGCTGTAGTGGGCGGTATGCTGGTTTCTACCTTCCTGACCATGTACATCGTACCGGCCATTTATTCTTATATATCGACTAACCGCACTAAAAAAGAAAAGAAATGAGAATACGGGCTTTTTATCTTGCATTTTTATTGCTCGGCCTGGGACTTTCGGCGCAGGCCCAGTACACCTATACCTTGAAACAATGCCTGGAAGAAGGATTGGCCAACAACTATTCGCTCCGCATCACCCGCAACGAAGAACAGGTAAGTAAGAACAACGCTACCTTAGGAAATGCGGGGTACCTGCCTACGGTGGATTTGACCGCTGGCTATACCGGCAATGCGGACAACAGCAACAGCCAGTCGCGTGAGACAGGAGAAACTACCAAGCTCCGTGGCGTATACGACCAGACTCTGGATGCGGGTATCGACTTGAACTGGACGATTTTCGACGGATTCAACATCAGCACCACTTACAAGCAGCTGAAAGAACTCGAACGACAAGGAGCCACCAACACCCGGATTGCCATCGAGGATTTTATCGCCACCCTCACGGCAGAATACTATAACTACATCCAACAGGAAATCCGATTGAAGAACTTCCGCTATGCCGTGTCGCTGTCACGGGAACGTCTGCGCATCGTGGAAGAACGCTACCACATCGGTAACTTCTCCCGACTGGATTACCAGCAGGCCACGGTGGACTTCAATGCCGACCGTGCACAGTATATCAAGCAAAGGGTACTGGTACACACCTCGCGCATCAACCTGAACGAGCTGATGGCCGCCAAAGATATGGACCGCCCCATCAGTGTGAAAGACTCGGTGATTGACGTCAACGAAAACCTGGATTTCAATGCTTTATGGGAGGGTACCCTCCAAGCCAACTCCAGTTTGCTACAAGCTGATCAAAATACCGTGCTGGCCCAACTGGATTATAAAAAAGTATTGTCGCGCAACTATCCATATGTACGGTTGAATGCAGGTTACGGTTATACCTTAAATAAATACGATGTCAATGCTACCCGCCAGCGAAGTAACTGGGGATTCAGCGGTGGCATCACCGTGGGATTCAACATCTTTGACGGTAACCGGCGACGGGAAAAACGGAATGCCAGCCTCGCCATCCGCAACGCCCAGCTGGCCCGCGACGAACTGGAACAAGGACTCCGGGCCGACCTGAGTAACCTGTGGCAGGCCTACCGCAACAACATCCGACTGTTGAACTTGGAACGGCAAAACCTGATTTCAGCCAAAGAGAACCATGAGATAGCCAAAGAACGTTACCTGCTGGGAGATTTGTCCGGAATCGAAATGCGTGAAGCACAGAAAAGCCTCCTTGATGCGGAAGAGCGTATTCTTTCCGCAGAATATGATACGAAGATGTGTGAAATCTCTTTGCTGCAACTTAGTGGAAAGGTGACACAATACCTGAAATAAATATTTCATATTTTTTTGTATCTTTGCCCCACAATTCACAAATACAGCAAAAATGGGGCTTTTTATTCGAAAAAGTATTGAGGCTTTGCAAGCAGAAGCCAAAGAAACAGGAAGCGGCACGCTAAAACGTGTGTTAGGTCCTGTCAGCCTGGTGGCTCTCGGAGTGGGAGTCATTATTGGAGCCGGTCTGTTTTCCATTACCGGTACCGTGGCGGCTTCTTATACAGGTCCAGCCATCACGCTTTCGTTCATCATTGCAGCCATCGGATGCTGCTTTGCCGGGCTCTGCTACGCAGAATTTGCCTCCATGATTCCTGTATCAGGAAGTGCCTATACCTATTCATACGCCACCATGGGCGAACTCATCGCCTGGATTATTGGGTGGGACCTTGTGCTCGAATATACCGTAGCCGCTACGACAGTCAGTATCAGCTGGAGCCGTTACATGACCGTATTCCTACAAGGAATAGGCATTGATCTCCCTCAAGCGTTCACGGCCTGTCCGTGGGACGGAGGTATTGTCAATATTCCTGCCATGGTCATTGTGGTACTCATGAGCCTGATTCTGATGCGGGGTACTGCCGGAAGTTCGTTCTTCAACGGACTGATTGTCTTCCTGAAGATTGCGGTGATTCTGATTTTCGTCGTACTGGGCTGGCGTTTCATCCAAAGTGACAATTACGTACCTTACATACCTGCCAACACCGGTAAATTGGGAGAATTTGGTATTTCGGGTATTTTCCGAGGGGCCGCCATCGTCTTCTTCGCCTTTTTAGGGTTTGATGCGGTGAGTACCGCAGCCCAGGAAACCAAAAACCCCAAACGAGATATGCCTATCGGTATTTTGGTATCCTTATTAGTATGTACCATTTTATATATTCTCTTTGCTCATGTCATGACGGGAGTGGCTCACTACACCGATTTCAGTGGACAAGTGGGCATCGCCCCGGTAGCCGTAGCCATCGAGAAAATGGGATACCCTGATGCCCAAGGCATCATCCAACCGGTTTATCCATGGTTGAACAAGGCCATCATCCTGGCCATTTTGTTCGGCTACTGCTCGGTCATCATGGTTACCCTGCTCGGACAAAGCCGTGTTTTCCTGAGTATGAGCCGCGACGGACTATTACCTCCGTTCTTTTCCAAAATCAATCCCCGTTTCCGCACACCGGTCCATAGCAATGCCTTGTTCATGGTCGTAGTCAGCCTGCTGGCCGGTTTCATTCCAGCCCAAGTTGCCGGCGAAATGACCAGTATCGGTACACTGCTGGCCTTCACCCTGGTCTGTGCTGCCATATTGATAGTACGTAAAACCATGCCCCATGTACACCGGGCTTTCAAAACCCCGTTCGTCCCCTTTGTACCCATCATGGGCATCCTCACCTGCCTGTGCATGATGAGCTTTCTTCCAGCCGATACCTGGATACGACTGGTACTGTGGATGCTCATCGGCCTGGATGTATATGCGTCTTATGGTATCCACCACAGCAAACTGGAACCTGGACGAAAACACCGTAAAGGAGATATGGTATTAAACCTTACGGGATTGATTTTGTCAGTACTGAGTGTAGTAACCGGATTGTGGCACCAGCAAACCGTAGGATGGGACGAAGATAAAACCCTGCTAATCATTTCCTTTGTGTTTGCCTTCACCCATTGTGCTTACTACATGTGGCGAATTTGGAAACATCCTCACGACAAGTTCCATTCACTTGATAAAGAGGTAGTTTCTTAAAAGAAGTTATAAAAATAGGACAGGAACAAAAAAAACGAATAATCAACCATAAACGATATTTAAAAAAGCTGTTATTTTACAGCGATTTATACTATCATGGATAAAAATATATTATATACTGCCATCCAGGCCGCACTTACCGCCGGAGCAGAAATTATGTCGGTGTATACAGACCCGAACGCAGATTTTGAAATAGAGAGAAAAGCAGACAATTCTCCGCTAACCATTGCCGACCGCAAATCGCATGCTGTCATTACCAAAGCATTGGCTTCCACTCCCTACCCCTTACTGAGTGAAGAAGGGGCCAAAATAGCGCCTGAAGAAAGACAGCAATGGAAAGAACTCTGGATTGTCGACCCATTGGACGGCACCAAGGAATTCATTAAACGAAACGGCGAATTTACCGTCAACATTGCATATGTAAAGGACGGTCGCCCCGAAGCAGGAGTCATTTATATCCCTGTCAAAAAGGAACTCTATTTTGCCGACACCACCTTAGGAGCCTACAAGATAGACCACATCACGGAAACCGGTGAATATACTTCCTTGGATGCGCTGATTGCTCATGCGCACCGTTTGCCGTATACGAACCGAACCAACCAAAACTTTATCATCGTCGCTTCCCGTTCACACCTGACTCCTGAGACGGAAGCCTATATCCACGAAATGCAGCAGAAGCATGCACAGGTAGAAACCATCTCCAAAGGAAGTTCCCTGAAATTGTGCCTCATCGCAGAAGGCAACGCCGATGTATATCCTCGTTTTGCCCCGACCATGGAATGGGATACCGCTGCCGGCCATGCCATTATCCGTGCTTCCGGGAAGGAAGTGTATCAGGCTGGGAAAAAAGAGCCACTACAATACAACAAAACAGACTTGCTGAACCCTTGGTTCATAGCAGAATAACCCAACTATTTGTATGTCTATCGAGATTCTTATCGTACTTTTTTCACTTGTGGCCATGCTGGTCGCATTGATTATGGACAAGATGCGGCCGGGAATGATTCTATTCTCGGTTGTCGTCGTCTTCCTCTGCACCGGCATTCTCACCCCGAAAGAAATGCTGGAAGGCTTCAGCAACAAAGGAATGATTACGGTCGCCTTACTGTTTCTGGTCAGTGAAGGAGTACGTCAAAGCGGTGCCTTGACCCAGCTTATCAAAAAGCTACTTCCCCAGCAGACAACCTCCGTCTTCCGGGCACAGGCGCGCATGCTGCCCAGCATCGCTTTCATATCAGCCTTTCTGAACAATACACCAGTGGTGGTCATATTTGCCCCCATCATCAAGCGGTGGGCTAACTATGTCAAGCTTCCGGCCACTTACTTTCTGATTCCATTGTCATACGTGACAATTCTCGGTGGTATCTGTACGCTGATTGGTACCTCTACCAACTTGGTGGTACACAGCATGATTCTCGATGCCGGAATGAAAGGATTCAGCATGTTCGAGCTGGGTAAAGTAGGTGTATTCATCGCTTTGGCAGGCATTATCTACCTGTTTCTGTTCTCTAAGAAATTATTACCCGCCAACCGTCCGGACACAGCCAATGAAGAAGAGAACGACTCTTCACGGCATTTGGTAGAAGCTGTCATCGGTCCCCGTTTCCCGGGTATCAACAAGACGGTCAGCGAATTCGACTTCAAGCGTCATTATGGAGCGGAAGTAAAAGAACTTCGCCGTAACGGACGTACCTATACCAACCTGAGCAAAGTCAGTTTCCGCGAAGGCGATACATTGGTGGTACTGACAGACGACAGCTTTATCCAGACATGGGGAGAATCTTCTGTCTTCCTGATGCTGGCCAACGGAAAAGAATACGAACCGGCCGGAAAGAAAAAGCGCTGGTTTACCCTCTTCCTGCTCCTGTTCATGATTGTGGGAGCCACCATCGGTGAACTGCCGGGCATTGAGAAATTCCTTCCCGAAGGCATCAAACTGGATATGTTCTTTTTCGTATCCATCACCACGGTCATCATGGCATGGGCCAAGATATTCCCGCCTCAGAAATATACCAAATATATATCCTGGGACATTCTGATTACCATTGCCTGTGCCTTTGCCATCAGCAAAGCCATGGAGAACTCCGGAGTGGCCGACTTGCTGGCCGGTTACATTATCAGCCTGAGCCATGACTACGGTCCTTATGTGTTGCTGGCCGTGCTGTTCATCATTACGAACATCTTTACGGAACTGATTACCAACAATGCGGCGGCGGCCCTGTCCTTCCCCATTGCCCTGTCACTGTCCACCCAGTTGGGAGTCAATCCCATGCCGTTCTTCGTGGTCATCTGCATGGCAGCCTCGGCCAGTTTCTCCACCCCTATCGGCTATCAGACCAACCTGATTGTACAAGGTATAGGAAACTACAAGTTCACCGACTTCGTCCGCATCGGACTGCCGCTGAACATCATCACGTTCCTGATATCGGTCTTTCTCATCCCGCTGATATGGCCGTTTTAAAACAGATATAAACAGACAACCTTACAATATGAACGATTCAAAAGCAACTCATATCTATCCGATATTCGACCGCATGCTGGGACGTGCAGATAAGGAAGAGCTCCTTCACCAGCACGGACTTATGATCTGGTTCACCGGACTGAGTGGTTCGGGAAAGAGCACCATCGCCATCGCCCTGGAACGCGAACTGCAACAACGTGGACTGTTGTGCCGCATTCTTGACGGAGACAACATCCGCAGCGGCATCAACAACAACCTGGGCTTTTCAGCCGAAGACCGGGTAGAGAATATCCGACGCATTGCCGAAGTGGGCAAGCTGTTTGTCGATACCGGTATCATTACCTTGGCAGCTTTCATCAGCCCCAATAACGAAATCCGAGAAATGGCCGCCCGCATCATCGGGAAAGACGATTTTCTGGAAATCTACGTCAGCACCCCGCTGGAAGAATGTGAGCGCCGCGATGTAAAAGGCCTGTACGCCAAGGCCCGCCGGGGAGAAATCAAAAACTTCACCGGCATTTCGGCTCCATTCGAGGCACCGGCGCATCCGGCCCTTTCGCTCGACACCTCCAAACTGTCACTCAAAGAATCCGTCGACCAGCTGCTCGACCTGATTCTTCCCAAAGTCACTAAAAAATAAATTATATATTAGCCATGCAAGAAGAATATAAATTAAGCCACTTAAAAGAACTCGAAGCCGAGTCCATTCATATCATCCGTGAAGTGGCTGCCGAATTTGAGAATCCGGTGATGCTCTACAGCATTGGAAAAGACTCATCCGTCATGGTCCGTCTGGCAGAAAAAGCCTTCGCTCCGGGAAAAGTTCCTTTTCCTCTGATGCACATCGATTCCAAATGGAAATTCAAGGAAATGATTCAGTTCCGCGATGAATACGCTAAAAAATACGGCTGGAACCTGATTGTGGAAAGCAACATGGAAGCCTTCCGCGCAGGCGTAGGCCCCTTCACTCACGGAAGTAAGGTACACACCGACCTGATGAAAACCCAGGCCCTGCTGCACGCCCTCGACAAATACAAATTCGATGCTGCCTTCGGAGGTGCACGCCGTGACGAGGAGAAATCACGTGCCAAGGAACGTATCTTCTCTTTCCGTAACGAGTTCCACCAGTGGGACCCCAAGAACCAGCGTCCGGAACTTTGGGACATCTACAATGCCCGCATCCGCAAAGGAGAAAGCATCCGTGTGTTCCCGTTGAGTAACTGGACCGAACTGGATATCTGGCAGTACATCCGTCTGGAGAATATCCCCATCGTACCGTTGTATTTCGCGAAGGTACGTCCGGTGGTCAACATCGACGGACAGTTGATTATGCCCGATGACGACCGTCTGCCGGAAAAATACCGCGACAAGATTGAAATGAAGAAAATCCGTTTCCGTACCTTGGGATGCTGGCCGCTGACAGGCGCCATTGAAAGCGAAGCCGACACCATCGAAAAGATTGTGGAGGAAATGATGACCACCACAAAGAGTGAACGTACCACCCGTGTCATCGACTTCGACCAGGAAGCCAGTATGGAACAAAAGAAACGTGAAGGATATTTTTAATTACGCAACGACATGGAACATTTAGATAAAAGCAAATCAGGCAACCCGATGGAAGGAGAAGCCAGAGGCAAGATGTCTATCGAGGAATTCCTGAAAAAAGACGAACAAAAGGACCTGCTCCGTTTTCTGACCGCAGGTTCAGTTGACGACGGAAAGTCCACCCTGATCGGACGTCTGCTGTTCGACAGTAAGAAATTGTATGAAGACCAGCTCGATGCCCTGGAACGCGACAGCAAGCGTATGGGTAACGCCGGCGAACACATCGACTATGCCCTACTGCTCGACGGACTGAAAGCCGAACGTGAACAAGGTATCACCATCGACGTAGCTTACCGTTATTTCTCTACCAACAACCGTAAGTTCATCATTGCCGACACTCCGGGACACGAACAATATACCCGTAACATGATTACTGGCGGTTCGACTGCCAACCTGGCCGTCATCCTGGTAGATGCCCGTACCGGCGTCATCACCCAGACTCGCCGCCATACCTATCTGGTATCCTTGCTGGGTATCAAGCACGTGGTACTGGCTGTCAACAAGATGGACCTGGTAGACTACTCCAAAGAAGTGTTCGACAAGATTGTAGCCGACTATATAGCCTTCATTACCCCGCTGGGTATCCCCGACGTACAGTGCATTCCGCTGTCAGCCTTGGAAGGAGACAATGTGGTAGCAAAATCCGACCGTACCCCTTGGTACAAAGGCCCCGCCCTGTTGGAATTCCTGGAAACCGTCCACATCGGTAACGACCATAACCTGAAAGACTTCCGCTATCCGGTACAGTATGTGCTTCGTCCGAATCTCGACTTCCGTGGTTTCTGCGGAAAGGTAGCTTCCGGCGTGGTACACAAAGGTGATGAGGTAGTAGCCCTGCCTTCCGGCAAGCGTTCGCACATCAAGAGCATCGTGACTTACGACGGAGAACTCGACTATGCCTTCCCGCCGATGTCTGTCACCTTGACCCTGGAAGACGAAATTGACGTATCCCGTGGTGAAATGCTGGTACACCCCGACAACATGCCGATGATTGGACGTAACTTCGAAGCCATGCTGGTATGGATGGACGAAGAAAAGATGGACATGGAGAAATCTTTCTTCCTGAAACAGACCACCAACACCAGCCGTACCCGCATTGACAGTATCAAGTACAAGGTAGATATCAACACCATGGAACACCTGTCTGTGGAAAACGGACGCCTGGCCAAGGAAGATGTGCCCATGCAGCTCAACCAAATTGCTCATGTGGTACTGACTTCTTCCAAGGAGTTGTTCTTCGACCCTTATACCAAGAACAAAGCTACGGGTGCCTTCATCCTGATTGACCCGATTACCAACAACACCAGTGCCGTGGGTATGATCATCAACCAGGTGGCCGACAAAGACATGCACAACCAGATGGAACTGCCTGTCCTCAACCTGCCGAAACTGGGCATCGGTCCGGAACATTACGAAGCCATTGAACGTGCCGTAAAAGAACTGGAACGTCAGGGCATTGCCGTGGAAATCAAAAAATAATCTATTAACCCTCAAAACAGATTATGGGACTACTTGAATTTAATAAACTCCCCATCAATACCCTGGTAGGAGCCGACTGGAAGACCTTCAACCAGATTACTGCCGGACGTACCATCGACCCGGCGTACAAAGGCAAATACCGCCTGACCAAGGCCGTATGCCGTCTGTTGTCCACCCTGGTTCCCTTGCAGAACAAACGGTATGAAAAGCTGCTGGCCGACAATCCCCTGGAACACGACCCTGTGTTCATTCTCGGACACTGGCGCAGCGGAACCACCTTCATGCACAACGTGTTCTCCTGCGACAAGCATTTTGGCTACAACACCACCTATCAGACAGTGTTTCCGCACCTGATGATGTGGGGACAACCCTTCTTCAAGAAGAACATGAGCTGGCTGATGCCGGACAAACGTCCGACCGATAACATGGAGCTGGCCGTCGACCTTCCACAGGAAGAAGAGTTTGCCCTGGCCAACATGATGCCTTACACGTACTACAACTTCTGGTTCCTGCCGAAATACATGCAGGAATACGCCGACAAATACCTGCTATTTGATGACATCAGTGACGCCGAACTGAAAGTGTTTGAGGAAACCTTCACCAAACTGATCAAGATTTCCTTGTGGAACACCCACGGCACACAATTCCTCAGCAAGAACCCACCGCACACCGGACGCGTGAAAGAACTGGTGAAGATGTTCCCGAACGCCAAGTTCATCTACCTGATGCGTAATCCGTACACGGTATTCGAATCAACCCGCAGTTTCTTCACCAACACCATCCAGCCGTTGAAATTGCAGGACATCAGTAACGAAGAACTGCAGACCAACATCCTTTCTGTCTACGCCAAGCTGTATCACAAGTACGAGGCCGACAAGAAGTTCATTCCGGAAGGTAACTTGGTGGAAGTCCGTTTTGAGGATTACGAGAAGAACGCCTTCGATATGACGCAGGAGATTTACCAGAAACTGAACCTCCCCGGCTTTGACGAAGCCCGTGCCGACATCGAAGCATACGTCAACAAGAAGAAAGGGTACAAGAAAAACAAATACCAATACAAGCCTGAGACCGTCGAACTGGTTGAAAAGAACTGGTCGTTCGCCTTGGAGCAGTGGGGGTATAAACTGTAAACTTACCAGACTATACTACAAAAAAAATGCGGGACACTCATATCCCGCATTTTTCGTTTCAAACCCTACAGACGGCTTTCCTCATTCACATACAATTCTAAACCCTACAGCCGTCTTCAAAGAAGCAGACTTCGGATACACAATACGCAATCCGTCTGCCTCCTGTTTCCACTCTAATTTATTACCTTTTACACCCAACAGTTCTACTGAAGTCACCTTCTTCTTTTCCACTGTGGAGTTCGTACCCAAAGACACAATCTTCAAAGTCTCTCCCGGTTTCGGCACCGTCATGCACCAGGCATACAAAGCTTTGTCTTTTCCTACCGTAAAACGGAAATCCGTAGAATAGAAGATATGATTAGCCTGACTGCCTCCGATGAATCCACCCGGCAACACATTCAGCTTGCCGTCCTTACCTTCACCCAATACACACCAAGCGGAACTGCCGTAAATGCCTTGTCCGTTCACCCGCATCCATTGACCGACCTCTTTCAGCATCTTCACGCAACCTTCATCCAATGAGCCGTCTGGACGCAGCGGAATAGAAACACCCACCGAACCATCACGCGCTACAATCTCCAGCAGATAACGTATCATCGCATCTGAACTGTATACGAAATTCGGGCCATAGAACCAGTCGCCTACCGGGGTTTCCGCAATCCAAGCCTGGTCGGTCTTGATATTCTCAGGAATTCCCGATTCACACGTATTCACCGTACCGTTCGTCTGCTTGCGGAACTTCACGATGCTGAACACATCCACCTTTCCACGACGGGCCAGTGTCTTATTATAAAAATCCGCAATCACCCGCTGCATGGCGTCACACTTGTATCCCGTACCCGTACCGGAACCGCTGAAAGGCTGCTGGTCCGTACCATCCGTATAAATGAAATCCGGGTTATATTTATCCACGGCATCCATCATGCGCAAGGCCCACCATTTCGCATACCATTTCGCATACGCCAGATGCCCGCTAAAAATGCCAGCCTTGGGAGGTGACCAAGGCGAGTTGGCTGCCTCAGCCACTGTTTCATATTCTCTCAAATTGATGCCGTAAAGGTATCTGGGGTCCAGTCCTTCCCACCATTTTCCTTTTCCATCAGCTAATGTCAGGTGTCCGTCATACGGTACTCCCTTCTTGTCGCCCTTCGTATCACACTGAAAAGCCGTCTGCCACCACCACCAAGAGTATTCATGATGGAAAGTGAGTCCGAAACGGATATCCGCCTCTCTTGCCGCTTTCTCCCACTCACCAATCAAGTCCCGTTTCGGTCCCAGGCGGGTGGCATTCCAAGCCTGATATTTGGAGTTCCATAAGTCGAACTGGTCATGGTGTACCCCCTGAATAATCAGAAAACGTGCGCCGGCATCCTTGTAAATATCCACTAATTCTTTAGGATTGAACTTCTTCGGGTTCCAGTCGCGTAGCACCTCCTTGTAGCCCACTTCCGAAGGATGTCCGTAATTCTTCAGGTGATTCTCGTAAGCCGGCGTCCCTTCCACATACATTTTGCGGGCATACCAGTCGCCACTTTCTCCGGCCGACTGCGGTCCGAAGTGAATCCATATCCCGAACTTGGAATCCCGCAACCATTCGGGCGTACCCGGATAATTGGACTCTATCGATGCCCACGTGGGCTCATACGGCCCGGCAGTAATTGGTAAATCCAGTTTCACTTCCTCAAAAGTCTGGCTGTCCCCCATCGGAACAGAGTTTTCCGGCAGCGGTTTATGCACTGACGGCATGGGTTCCAACTGATAGTTCACCCCACTGGCCTGCTGAGAAAAAGCCGTTGCACAGGCTCCCAGCCACAAACAGCTTAATAATACAAATTGATTCATGCCTATTTTTCGTTCTCTAAAAATTTACAATTTGCTTTTTTACGGATAATCCCGTAATTCGATTTACAAAAACAAATGTAGATAGAAAACCTTGAAACAAGATAGGATGAAAATGTGGGATTATAGGAGGAAATCGATTAAACTACGTTTTACCGAAAAAATAATAAAATCTAACAAAGTAGAAGCAAGCAATGTAAAATAAACTGTTCCATGCATTATTTCTCTCCAGAAAACTCATCGGTCGGAGAACGACCAACGCCAAAGGGCTGCCTCCAAAAACACAAATAACTATAAAATAGATGCTCCTTACTAAAGGTAAGCATTCGGACAAATGCACCTTTTACACCTTGAGGTTTGATTGTAGCTTTGCGGCAGCGAATACAATCAAACCTCAATTATTAT
>NZ_CABROP010000009.1:0-88522 GCF_902472605.1 uncultured Bacteroides sp. | reverse complement strand
TGCAACTATTAGGTTTATAGTGACAGTCGCTATTGTTGTATATAAAGTTCAATACTTGTAGTTTAACGAATGCTTACTACTAAAGTCGATTACTAACAATAACTATAGCAAGGAGCATATTCGCAAAACTTTTATAACAAAAAACTTACAAGCGTAACATACATTTAAAGCTTAACAACAATACGCTTTCCAACATAATTAACAGATTTATATTCCTTAGCATCATTTATACCACACGCATTCTCAGAAGAAATAATCGCAATTTTAAATTTCCTTTTTTTCAACATCCCTTTATAATCTCCACTACGATTATCAATAATCAAAGTATGTTCTTTATCATTCCAAGAAAATTTAATAGTTGAAAAGGAACCTTCTTCATAATTATAATTATCAAATTCATCTTCATATAATATGAAACTACCATCTTTACCTGGATATATTCTTATTTCAAGTTCATCCCATTTCTTTTCTGAAGCATATTGAACAAAAGGCCCCATAGGCAAAATACTACCCGATTTAATATATAAAGGTATAATATCTATTGGAGCCTTACAATTAATAATTTTTCCTCCATCAAATGATTCATTTGTCCAAAAGTTATACCATTTTTCACCCATCGGTAAATAAACCGGTACAGATTTTACTGCATCCATAGAAACTATCGTACCATTAGCCGTTCTTTTTGTATAAAGAGAGTCTGTTACAGGAGAAACTAATATTGATTTTCCAAATAAAAACTCAGTTCCCAAATTATACACATTTACATCATCAGGAAAATCCATCGGTAATGCACGCATAAAACTTCCCCCTGCACTAGTGACATTCCACATCATACTATAAATATAAGGCAATAACCGATATCTCAAGTTTATGAATTTCTCTTGTACATCATAAACCCAATCACCTTTCTTACCAAACTGATATAATTCTACTGGAAATATTGTATTATGAGATCGCATAATTCCAGAAAAGGTCCCAAATTGAAACCATCGTACATGCAATTCATGATAAGCAGGATCTTTTAAACCATTTGGATACTGCCAAGGACTAAATCCTCCAATATCTGTATTCCAATAAGGAATTCCACAAAGTGAGAAATTCAATCCAGCAGGAATCTGCTTCTTAAAGTTCTCCCAAGAAGCATCCACATCTCCACTCCATGAAGCAGCAGCATAACGCTGTTGTCCTAAAAATGAAGAACGAGTCAGTAAAAACAAACGTTTGTTTGGATTAATCTTACGATAATGTTCATAGATTCCACCATTTGTTTGTAATGAATATGCATTCCTAACCTTTCTAAATGACCCCAGATATGTCTGTAAATCAAAATCACTTTCTTTAATATCAAAATGATCAGGTTCCGTTGCATCTGTCCAAAAAGCATCAATACCTAATTCTTGTAAATATTTTAGATACTTCCAATAAATATTTCTCGCCTCTGGATTAAACGCATCATAAGGCTTTACATTTTCCATAGGCCACGTGACAATATCATACAGCATTCCTCTTGATTCTAATTCTTTATATATCGGTGTATTAACGCCAAATGAGGGCCATACTGAAATCATAATATGAGCATTATTACGATGTACCTCGTCTATCATTTTTTTAGGATTTGGGAATCTAGGATTATCAAAACGCATTGAATTCCAATTATCATTATCTCCCCAATATTGCCAATCTTGAACAATTCCATCAAAAGGAATCCTTAAGCGACGATAATTATAAACTACATCTAATAACTCATCTTGACTCTTATAACGCTCACGACACTGCCAAAACCCCATAGTCCAAAGAGGAAACATTGGTGCTCTTCCTGTTAAAATACGAACATCTTTAACTACTCCATCCATATTTTGACCATACATAAAATAATAATCAGAACAAGCTCCGACTTCTGAATTAAAAGATAATTCTTGAGGATTATCAATAAAAGTCGTAGGTGAATAGTTATCCCAATATACTCCATATCCCTTTATCGACTGGAAAAAAGGAATACAAATTTCAGTATTTTGCTGACGTAAATATAACTTCTGATTACGTTGATTCATCAAGCCCTTTTGATGTTGCCCTAAACCATAAATAGCTTCATTAGGTTCAAGCATAAAAGCTTGTCTTACTTCATAAGCACATTCCTTACCATCATGTCGTTTTGTAAATTGAGTTCCATAATCTTTTTCATTCAATAAGGATAAATCATTAATAGAAAAAAAAGAAACTTTGCCCGTCAATCTATTATACCCAACTTTAACTTCATTACTTATTAAAAATAATTCATTTTCAGACAAACTATCTAACTGCCAACTTATTTTCTCTTTTTCTTTAATTACAACCAAACTTTCTTTCTTAGGTATGGTCCGAACAGGATATTTCATAACCCTAACAATCGATGGAGTATAGAAATCGATTTCTATAACCATACCACATGTTTCTGCAATAATACCAGAATCCGTTTTTTGCAGTTTTTGTGCATTTACTCCAACACAATAAATACAAAATAAAATATATATAATAATTCTTCTCATATTAATAACCTTCATTTTGTTTCAATTTTGGATTATCATTTAATACAGTTTCATAAATAGGAAAATATATTCGCTTCATATCATTTATATTTGTTTTACAAAACCACTTTTTCGTTGTAAAAACGCCAAAACGAATCAAATCCATTCTACGATGAGCCTCGCCAGCAAACTCCCATCCATATTCATCTAAAAGACGTCCAAACAAAATATCATCCCCTCCTTGTTCTACAACAAAACTTCCATCATGAAATTCTCCATATCGATAGCAACTACCTTTTTTTAAATCCTCATCAGTAACAATTGCTTTATCAGGATTTGTCTTAAAATTTCGTTTTCTCACTTCTGTTACCAAACTACCAGCCCCAGTCTGTCCCATACGTAATAAACACTCTGCTTTCATCAAATAAACATCAGCATATCGGAAAAAAGGGAAGTCATTACTTAATGATCCTAATGCTCCCATTTTGATTTCAAATTTACCTAAGCGATACCCTTCATCTTCTTTACAAAGGTCTATATTGGTTGCCGTATTCGTAAATATCAATGGATCATCTTTACGACTTGCTTCCACGGAACAATAAAGGATATTACCCTTATAATCATACTGCTGCCCCATTATCCAAGTATCCTTTAGACGACCATCATCACTATCATACGTATCGATAAACTGAGGAATAGCGCAGGATCCCCCCCATGGTTGTACTATCATATTATAAGTCTTCTGATTCTCATTATGTAAAGTTTTCATATGATAATGAAAATTACCACCTAACAATTCATCAAATGTAACAGCAAAAATAATCTCTGGACAATTCTGATTTTCTGTGACAAAATTATCTTTAAAATTTTCTGCTAATTGATATTTGTTTGATTCTATAATATCCGTACACAGCTGAGCACATTCATTATAACGTTTTTCTCCTATATAAACTTCAGAATTTAAATACAATCGTGCTAACAAAAAAGTAGCAGCCCACTTTGTCATTCTTCCATAAGTACTTTCATCGACAACCTCTGACAATTGAGGAATCACGGCTATTAACTCTGACTCAATCCATTCATACAATTTATTTGCAGTAATTTGTTCAGGTAAATAACCATCTGGCACATCAAACTTATCAATAAAAGCAACATTTCGAAAGTTGTCTAGAAGTAAATAGTAATACAAACATCTCATTGCACGCAATTCAGCGACTAAACTAACTTTCAAATCTTCATTAACTTGCAGCTCTCCAGATTCCAACTGATATATATAACGATTACAATAATTCACACCAGAATAAATATTCTGCCAAACCCCACTCAAATGAGATTGTAATGAGGTCCACGTATGACAATGCATAGTTTTATAAATTCCTCCATCCACCCATCCTCCTGGTCGACCTGGAGTTACTATTTCATCTGAACTCTCTTCTTGTACATCAAAAAAGCCAGTCCACCCAAATAATACATCTCTCATTGTTGTATAAGCTGGAGCAACAACAGAAATAACATTTTCTTCTGTAGGTTTCAAATCATCTGCAATAATCTCAGAATATATATGTTCATCTAGATTTGTACAGGAGTTTAATCCACCCAACATAAATAAAGAAAATATAAATATATTTACCAATTCTTTTTTCATAATATCAGAAAGTTAAATTAATACCAAATGTGAATGTTCTCGTTGTTGGATATTTATCCCTATCATCTATTCCAGGAGAAAGTCCAGCCGTACTAACCTCAGGATCTAAACCTTTATACCCTGTAATTGTTAACAGATTAGAAGTTGAAGCCCAAAGACGAGCTTGCTTAATGAAATTATTATTTAAAGGAACAGTATATCCTAAAGTTACATTATCAATCTTCCAATAATCACCATCTTCAATATAATAACTCACATACTCATGTTCAGCTCGTAACACAGCCTTTCCATAAACTTTATCGAACGCTGAATGAAGACGATTATAAGTAATCGTATTATTTTCATAATACATACGTTGCATGTTCAAAATCTGAAAACCAAAAGCCCCTCGCATCGTAATATTCAAATCAAACTGTTTATATTTAAATGTATTATTCCAACTAGCATACCATTTGGGAAGGCCATTGCCCAAATAAGTTCTATCATCTGCCGTTCTTTCCTCAAAAGGGACACGCTCTCCCTTTGAGTTTTCCAAAATCCATATTCCATCATCAGTAATATCCACCGATTTATAGCCATAAAAATTGCCAATAGGTTTTCCCACATCTATACGATGAGTAGTCTGTTGCAAGGGAGTTCCTGTAGAACCTTCATCAAAATATGTATTTGTCTGAAACTTATCATTACTTAATGATAACAATTTATTTTTATTAATTGAGAATGTTATAGAAGAACTCCACTCAAAATTCTTTGTCCTAAATGGTACAAAATTCAATAAAAACTCAAAACCCTTATTCTCCATTTCACCAACATTAGCAACCATTGTTCCATATAAATATGGAGGAACAGGAACCGAATAATTCCAAAGCATATCCTTCGTTCGACGAATATAATAATCTAAAGCTCCATTAATTCTTCCTCCTAAAAAAGAATAGTCTAAACCTACATTATATTCTATCTTCTTTTCCCATCTCAAGTCAGGATTAGAGTTACTGGAAGGCATAATCTGTTTTATCCACTCTCCATTGCTAAATATATAACCATTATAATTCATCTTAACCAATGACATATAAGAATCTGTAGGTTCGGTTCCTGTAACCCCAATACCTGCTCGAAATTTTAAATCATCAATAAACTTAACGTTTGATAAAAATTTTTCTTTATTGATTCTCCATCCAATAGAAGCTGCAGGGAAAGTTCCCCACTTATGGTTAGCACCAAACTTCGATGATCCCTCCTGACGAATACTAGCCATTAATAAATATTTATCCGCAAAATTATAGGTTAAACGAGCTAAAAAAGCGGCACGTGTATATTCCGTTTTTGACGACTCCATTTCCGCAAGTCCATCTAACAAAGCATTTCCTTGAGCCATATTATTATATGAATATAAATCAGAAGGAAAATCAAAATTATACATTCTCATATTATCATAACCACCTTTTTCGTAATTATATCCAGCTAACACCGTAAATGCATGTTCTCCTAAATTGAACCTATAATCCGTTGTCAACTCCAAGTAATCTGTCTTTTCAGACCACCCAGAACGTTCTGCTGTTGCATTCTTCCCATTTTCTGTTGTTTCATAATGTTTAAATGTAGTAGAATAGCCATAATTATTATTTGTTTTTTCTGAAGACAAAAGCAGTTTTATATTCCAATTTTCAATAGGAGTTAAATTTATCGTAGAATGCCATCTCATATTTCGAGTTTCATTCATCATATCATACTCATTCAATAAACCAACAGGATTAAAATAATCAAACAACGGTCTTTCAACATAATTTCCATTTTCATCATATATACAATCTGTAGGATTACGAATTACAGCTTGGCGATAAATATAATGATCTAAATTAGCTTCTTCTATGCTACTATTTAGGAACCCTGCAGTTATTACTAAATGATTATTAAACATACGATGAGTAACATCACCACGTATTGTTAAACCCGTTCTATCTGATTTCTTTATTACTCCCTGTAACGAACGATAATTAGCAGAAAATATATAATTTGTATTTTTCGTTCCTCCTTTTAAAGAAATATTATGCACATGAGAAATAGGAGTACGAGTAATTTCTTTTAACCAATCTGTTTCATATCCATAATCAACCAAACTCGTTTCTCCAGCTGTAATCAACTGACGAGTTTCCTCTGCTGTCAGAAAATCAGGTTTTTTATATATCGTTGAAGTACTAACATACCCACTATATTCTATACTAGGAGGCATCTCCCCTCTTACATTCTTCGTACTAATAATAATTACCCCATTTGAACCACGAGATCCATAAATAGCTGCCGCAGAACCATCCTTTAGCACATCTATTGATTCAATATCTTCTGGCGCCACAGTATTTAAATCTCCAGGAACCCCATCTATTAAAACTAAAGGCTCTGTACTACTCATTAAAGTAGTTATACCCCTTAACATTATTTGACTTTTTTCTGTTGGGTCACCAGAAGGCGTTGTTATTGTTAAACCAGCAACCTTACCCTGAATAAGTCGACCTGCATCAGTAGCAACACCTTGGACAAAATTATCAGATTTTACACCAGAAATAGCACTTGTCACATCGCCTTTTCTTTGTGTTCCATACCCCACAACCACTACTTCATCCATTACTTCCGTATCCTCTTGCAAGGTAACTGTCAATTGAGGTTGTTTTATCTGAGCAACAGGATAAGTCTCTGTTTTATAACCAATATAACTAATGGACAATACTCCATTCTCCGATATTTCCAATGTATAATTACCATCAAAATCTGTAATCGTACCGTTATTTGTTCCTTCCTCAAGTACTGTAGCCCCAATAATTGGTTCACCATGAATATCTCTTACATAGCCTGAGATCTTTTTCTTTCTTTCAACAACAGTTTGTGTTTGACTGATTTTTTTTATCACAATATTTTTCCCTTGAATTTCATACGACACATTTTGTCCTTTCAGAATCTGAGCGACCGCATCCTTCAATTCATTCGCATTGACCGAAACTGTACGGTTTGTATCCACATCACCGGCAATATACACAAACGAATATCCACTCTTGGTCTGCAATTCCGTCATCGCCTTTTTTACCGATACATTGTTCATTTTCAATGATATACTTTGCGAATAAATGCTCAAATTAAGGCATAGCAAAGCCCCGGCCATTAACATGGCTTTTTTCCTGTAATTCATAAACTTAAGATTTTAAGATTAAAAAACTCTTGATAAAAGATGTTTTACAAGGAATGTTTTACTACTTTTGTCGCATCCCTTAGAAATACTCTTATAACTAGCAAGTTAGAAAGAACTAAGGTTCAGCCGGAGGAACGCCTTTCTTCCGGCTATTATTAGTATCTTCCCTTGAAAATAATTAAATATACTTTTCCATTGGTTTAAGGTTTTAGTGTGTTTCACATTCGGTTAATATAAGGTTATTTCCTTGTTTGTCTGTGTATAGCGTACCTTTCCTGTCTTTACAAGTGCTTGCAAGATATCCTTTATGCCTTGCTCACTACGGCTAAAGCTCCCGTAGAAACGGAAATCACGCAATGAATCCGTGGCAAAGGTGATATGCACACCATAACTACGTTCCAGAATCTTAGCCACTTCGGGCAAAGGCATCTCATCAAAGAACAATCTGCCGGAAGTCCATTCCAAGCTATTCTTCACCTTTGTAGATTTCTTCCTCATATGCCCTTCCGCCTTATCTAGTGTCACCTGTTCATCCGGGAGCAAAATCATCTCTGCTTCTGCATGCAAACGGTTATCCAAGGCTACCTTACCCTCCAGCAAGGAAACCACAGCCTCCTCATCATTCGGATAGTCCCGAAAATTAAACTTGGTACCCAGTACTCGGACCGACAAGGAAGGCGTTTGCACATGAAAAGGAAGCTTTTCGTTGCGGGCTACCTCAAAATAGCCTTCTCCACTCAGTTCCACTTCCCGATTGTCCACTCCGAAATCCTGCGGATAGACCAGACGGGAACCGGCATTCAGCACCACCAGCGTACCATCGGGCAAACGAAGACGGGTCTGTGCTCCCAAAGGAGCTTCCACCTCTACCTGAGTCAAGGCCTCTTTCAAGTTACTTTCACCCTTCTGATAAGAGAAGAAAGAAACAAGCCCTACCACCAGTACGGCCGCCGCATATTTGAACACAGACTTCCATCCGATAACCCTTTTCGGCCGTTTCGGGGTCCGATGTTCTGCCACCCGTTGACGGAAAACCTCGAAAGCCCGGTCGGCATCGTAATGCGTGCGTTCTTCTTCCTGCACAGCAGAAAACCAAATTTCCTGCTGCTGCATGAAATAACGGCGGTTGTCTTCGGACGCAGAGATCCATGCCTCCAGTTCCTCACGCGCTTCCTTGTCCAATCCTCTGCTCAGAAACGCCGCAATCAGTTCGTCGATATGTGAATTCCTTTCTTCCATTTTCAGGGTTTCTATAAGTGAGACGAAAATTCCGCTTACATGGGTAGGCGAAAAATATTATTTTTTTATTTGAAGGTGAAAAAAAACAGCAGAAGAGCCAGCAGGTATTTCCCCAGTTCGGCATGCAGCGAGGCCAACGCACTCTTTATGTGGTACTTCACCGTATTGACAGAGATATTCAGTTCCGTGGCAATCTCTTCGTATTTTTTCCCCTCGAAACGACTTTTCACGAAAACTTTCCGGCAGACCTCCGGTAAATGATGGATGGCCTGATAAATTTTCTCCTCCAGCTCATGCTCCAGCAGGCTCCCCAACGGATAATCATCAGACTGAAAATAACGTGTCTCTCCTTCTTCCGGCATGGTGGAAAAAGCCACTTCTATCCGTTCTTTCTTGGAGCCCAGATAATCCATGCAGTGATTCCGTACGGCACGCACCAGATAACTCCGTAGCGAAACCTGAATATCGAGTTCCGCACGCACTTCCCACAAATGAAAAATGACATCGCCCACCAAGGTCTCAGCCAGAAAATCATCGCCCACATACTCACGGGCCACATGACACAACAATGCATAATGATGACGATAGAGATGCTTGTAAGCTTCCTCATTTCCCCGTTTCAGTTGCTCTATGATAATCCGTTCCGTAAGTTCCATTGCTTATCCTGCTTATTCCGGCTGACCAAACACCTGCCGATAATATTCGCCTTTATCTGTCAGATTCTTCCACTGCTCCACTCCGCTGATGACCGAGCCATGTACCCGTTCATAAAACGCAATTTCTTCTCGTAACGGACGGAAATCGTTTTTCATCAATGCAAGGTTAAAAGCCTTCTCCAGACGAACAAACCCGTACATCAGAGAATCTTGTGCCACTTCCTGTACTTTGACTCCATAGGCTGAATCCGCCCGTACAAAATCCTTCCTTGCTACCACCGAATCTCCCTGATAGTCCTCCAGCATCGCTTTCATATTCCACAATTCGGGTGACATGGAATCACGCATGCAAGTATCCATCTCGCGAAGCAACGCCAACACTTCCCGCAGACGCCAGCTGCGGAGCAAATAAGTATATTTCAAAAGGTAAGTCTGCTTATTGGGACACAACGAAATGGCGCTGTCCAATTTTTCCCGAATCAATGAATCATGAATACAGACCCGCGGATGTGCTCTGTCGACCGGCACATTCCAGAACAAAGAATCACTCCGCATCAAACTGTCTGCCTCCAAGATAAGCGTATGTACAACAGTCTGATTACCTGACTGAAATCCAGTCCCTTTATGGGTACAGGCAGCACACATTCCAGCCACACAGCCCACCATCAAGAAGAGTCTTGCATTCATAGTCTAAAGGTTTGTTTCGCGCAAAGTTAAGTTTTTTCACTTAACCTTATCCTAAAAAGCACTAAATTCTCTCCCTCAAAAAGAGAAACACCTTGATGAAAAAAGCCTCTCACTACTTGCATTTTCTCTGTCCCACAGTGTGGGATACAAAAACCACAGTGTGGGATATATATTTCACAGTGTGAAATACAAATCCCACACTGTGAAACAGAGAATTTATCAGGACAAAAAAGAGTATGCTTCAAGGCGTTTTTGATTTATACACCGTAGAAAGCAAATTATTTCTTCAGACTTCTTTTCACCACTGCCGGCACACCTGCTGCAAGAGAATCATCGGGAATATCACGAGTCACTACACTACCTGCCGCAATGATACAGCGGTTGCCGATGGTTACTCCCGGACAGACCACCACATTGCCTCCCAACCAACAGTCCTCGCCCACCGTAATGGGATAGGAAGTTTCCTTCTCCTCACGGCGTTCCACATAGTCCATAGGATGCTGAGGCGTGTAAAACTGGCAATGAGGACCTATCAGCGTATTCTTCCCGATACGGATATAAGCTCCGTCGAGCATGATGCAGTCGTAGTTCATGAACACATTCTCACCCAAGATAATGCCATTTCCATGGTCACAATGGAACGGGGGACAAATGGTAGTGGTCTTCGGAAAATCGGGAATCAAGTCTTCCATCACCTCGCGGTAATCGTCGTCGTAAATGGTCATCGTCTGCAACCGGGCACAGACTTTCTTGGCATGTATCAAGCTGGCGTGTATTTCAGGGTCGGAAAAATAATAGAGTTCCTGACTGCGCATTTTTTCGTATTCTGTTTTCATAGGATTTCAGTTTATAAAATTACCATATTCAAAGGTAGAAGGAATTTTGCTTATCTGCAAAAGGATACGAAAAAACCGCTGAAACACTATTGCCTGCGCAAATAAGCTGAAGGTGCCTCTCCGGTAATCTGCTTGAACACCCTGCTGAAGCTGTTAGGCGAGTTAAATCCCACCTCGTAGGCCGTCTGCTCAATGTTCAGGACGTTATCGGTCAGAATCTCGATGGCACGCACCACACGCTGGTAGTTGAGATAGTGTACGAAACGGATGCCCGAACTGGTGAACAACCGGGTCAGACTGCGCACCGAGAATCCAAAATGGGAAGCCACCCGCTCAAGGGTCAGGTCCTGATGCAGATTTGTCTTCATATATTCCAGTACGGGCAACAGGCGACTATCCTTTGCCAGAATAAACGGCTGGGTGGGAAACGTGGCTTTCTGACAGATACGGGGTAACACTTGAAAAAAGCTTCTGGCAAACGAAAAGATTTCCGGTTCCGCCCACTTGGACAAGCAATGAAAAGTACTGATGAACTTCAGATTGCGGGCCATCAGTTCATCGGTACGGTAAATGGCAAATTCTTCTTCATGGGAATGCTCCAGACAAACATAACTGGTCAGCAGGGTTATCTGCCGGTTGTTACTGGAAAGACGGTGTAAGGTTCCTCCAGGTATCCACACCAGATGACGGTCGGTCACAAAATAGCTGACCTCTCCCACTTCCACATGAAGTGTCCCTGAAAGGATATAAATTATCTGATGGCGGTCGTGGCAATGAGGATGCAGGTTCACTTCTTCCCTCCCGGTCACCTTGGTAAGCACCTCATCGGCCGACATGCCGTCAATCAAGGATATCCGCGCTTCTGTCACTGAATCGTCTGGCGTAAATTGCATGGTTTATGTCTTGATATGTAATTTAGGAACAAATATAAATAAACATCTTTGCGGCGTCAAATAAAACTGTAACATTTAATGGAAGAAAGTCGTAAAAAGAACAAAGCCGAACTCTTTCGGCGATACCTCGTATTTGGTATCTCCCTCTTTATCATCGCATGTGGCATCAGCCTCATCACCCGTTCAAACCTTGGTACTTCTCCTATCACGAGTGTGCCCTACGTAGCCAGTCTTCACACCCCCGTCAGCCTGGGTACTTACTTTTTTCTGTTTACCATCGTACTGATATGCATGCAGCTGTTGCTGCTGGGCAGAAAAGGTATCATGGAACGGAAAATGGAACTGCTCATGCAATTTCCGGTAGCTTTCGTTTTGTCTGTCTTTACCGACCTGGGCATGTGGATGACTGCCGGATTCTCACCGGAAGCCTATTATGTAAAAATCATCTCACTGGTCATCGGTTGTGTAGTACTGGCGCTTGGAATCTGTCTGGAAGTAATAGCCGACGTAACGATGATCAGCGCCGAATATACCATACAATTTGCCACCATACGTTTCAAGAAGAACTTCGGCAACATCAAAATCTGCTTCGACGTGACACTGGTGCTCTGCGCCATTTTGTGTTCATGGGCTCTGTCGGGCCGCATTGAAGGAGTGAGAGAAGGAACCGTGATTGCCGCCCTGATTACCGGACCATTCGTCCGGCTGATTATGCCTCGTCTGGCATTTGTCCGTCACTGGCTGGCCGAACCGGGCAGTCCTGCCACTTCACCTGCTGCCGCACCGGCACACTATCCGCTGGTCATCACCATCTCCCGCGAATACGGCAGCGGCGGACATCAAATCGGTGAAGCACTGGCCAAAGAACTAGGCATCACTTTCTATGACAAAGAACTGATTACCCTCGTAGCCAAGGAGAGTGGCTTCAGTGAAGAATTCATTTCACAAAACGAACAAAAGATGCCCAGTGCCCTGCTCTACCAGATGGTCATGCAAGACTACGAAGCTCCACTGGACAAGAGTCTGTCGTACGACGACGCCTTGTTCGTGGCCCAAAGCCGGGTCATCCGCCGTCTGGCAGCAGAAAAACCATGTGTCATCGTGGGACGATGCGCCGACTATATCCTGAGAGACCGCCCGCACACCCTCCATATTTTCTTGTTCGGAGACATGAAAGTCAAGACGGAGCGTGTCATTTCCGAATATGGCATTTCTGCCGCACAGGCACCAAGCAAAATCACTCAAGTAGACAAATCCCGGAAAGAACACTATTTCCATTACACCGGACGACAATGGGGCGACTCACGTAATTATCACGCCACATTCAATACCAGCCTGCTTTCCACAACCCAAGTGACGGAAGCACTGAAAAAGATTTATGAAGAAAACGCATAAAAATGTCTTCACAGGTATTTTGTATGAAAAATTTGTCACTTCATTGAATTACCGTAAATTTATAAGTGAAAAGATGCAAAGTACCTATATGAAAGACAGCCAAAGGATACAACCGATGAGTCTTCCCCATCATCCAATATTACAAACTAAAAAAGAGAATTCAAGAGGTTACGCTTCCATTGATTCCACAAATTGTAACAATGAAGCGACACGCTCCGTATGAAAAGAAAGTTGGTTGAACAATTTATGGGTTTTCAGCATCTCAATAGCAGCATCGGCTGTAATCACCCCTTGTTCATAGAGCCGGATTGTAGCATATAACTGATCATTAGCTACAGGGCCCATCACCAGGTCATATTTTTCCACGTCTTTCCCTCGTCGGTTATTGACCACAAATTCCAGCCATTCTTTCGTGGCTCCTGTAAACCGGAGAACAGAAAATTCTCTATCAAAAATATTGTCAGGCACTTCATATACAGAAACTACAGCTTTCTCACTCTGTTCTCTATTCTTTTTCAACAGAGCCCACTTTTGAGCCTGTTCCAAATTGGTCGTCGTATAGAATCCTTTCCCAAAATCCGTAGCCTTACGTCCTTTCTGCACACTCGGGTGCTTTACAATAACCGTAGAACCGTGATATAGTTTCATTTCTTTTTATTGATATAAGTAGTTATAGTATCTATAATATAATCAACGTCTTGAGTATGAAGCATCTCGAAATTGTCTGTCAGAAACTCGAAAACCTGATAATTGGAGAACCGTAACAAAGTTTCTTCTCCACTTAAATGCTGCACTTCTCTATAATTCTCCAAACAAAACAGCTTGAAAAGTAAGATTCGGGTATCATTGTTCTGCATTTTCTTCCGCTTAGCCTTCTCCTTTTCCAGCATTTCATATAACAGCAAGGTACCTGAATACCATAATTTTGTACGCTCATCGAGCAAAGATTTATACAAACTACTTGTATATATGTAATACAAGGCATCTTCAAATGGCAATGATTTTTTCTTCATTACCATATCTACCAAATCACGCATGACAAACGGAAGCATAGACTGGCCAAGACCTTCGGTATGAGTATCAGATATATCCATAAACTACTTTTTGAGACATTACCACAAAACAGGTTTCACGCTGCCCATTTCTGCAAATGTATGGAATCTTTTTTGAAAAAGTTCCACGAATGGCAGTTTTCACAATTAAAGTACCCTGAAATAAAATATGTTAAAGTCTAAATTCGTATGCAGCCTACCCCGAGTTCTTCTATCCTATAAATATAGGAAAATAAAATATGACAAAAGAAGAACTGGTGAATCTGTGCAAAGAGGGAAATAAGCAGGCTTTAAGTTTGCTCTATACCACTTATGCAAACAAAATGAAACGCATTTGCAGTCAGTACATCTCAGACAAACAAACAGTCAACGACCTCTTGCATGATGGATTCATTATCATTTTTACCTCCATCCATACCCTGCGCTCTCCCGAAAAGCTGGAAAGCTGGATGGGAAAAATAATGAAAAACATGTCATTGAGATACTTGGAGCAGTCTCATTCAACAACCCTCGTTTCTTTAGAAGAAATAGAAGAATCCGAGTTACCGCAAGCACAATCCTATTCAACAGACTTTCCGTCTTATGACGTCATGCGAAAGATGATAGACATTTTACCGGAAGGTTATCGTGAAGTTTTCAAGCTGGCAGTGTTGGAAGGATTATCTCACAAGGAAATCGGTTCGCTGTTAAATATTGCGCCTCATTCTTCTTCCTCACAATTGTCAAGAGCAAAAGTATTGCTTCGTAAACTGCTGGCACACTATTATATAGTCATAACCCTGTTCCTGTTGTCATCCGTCCTTCTTTTGCAAATTCTGTTCTATAAATCAAAAGAAATCGTACATACGTCTTCAAAAATCATCACCCAGTCTAAAGAAAAAAAAGAATCAAAAAATATTTTATTCAAAGATACGGCAAATAATGCCCCTAAATACATAACTGTTTGCCACTGTGTACATTCTGATTCAACTCAGGTAGAAATGCCCGAGGAAGAAACAATTTCACCAAACAATATGACAGAAAGAAAAGACAGTGTAAGGCTAAGCAATCCTCCTATGAGTAGAAAACAAGAAATAAGACAAGGTACCGAGAACAGAAAGAATTGGTCACTGGCCTTGTCGGTTTCAGGCGTCAACAGGCAGACAAACACCCAAAGGATGATGATTCCAGGAGGTGCTTCGTCCGAAAAGCCGCAAGAAGTAACAAAAAAAACTTACTATCACATTCCTATAACCTTGTCCCTTTCATTGCACAAGAGAATCAATGAACGTTGGGGCATTGAAACGGGTTTACAGTATACATATTTGCGTGCTGATTTTACAACTATCACCGATTCCCATTGGAAAGAAACGCAAAAAATCAATTATATCGGGATTCCACTGAAAGGTCTGTTCAACGTAGGAAGCCGACAGCAATTCTCCTTCTATCTGTCTGCCGGAGTAACCTTGGACATTCCCATAAAAGCAACCTCAGAAGAAATCGTATCCGATGAAAACGGAAAAATCATTTCTGACCGGAAAAGCTACATACAACCACCTATACAATGGTCGACAAATTTGGGTATAGGAGTACAATACCAGATAACTCCCTCTATCGGAATCTATGCAGAACCTAATTTACATTACTATTTCAAAACTCAGCATAGTATAAAAACCATCCGGACAGAAAAGCCTTTCCATGTAGCATTGCCTATAGGAATTCGTCTGTCTTGGTAAAAAAGCACTGGGTCTCATGCAGCCTTTCATGAAATAGCTTATCGTAGTGATAGAAAAGTAACTCAAACAAATATTATTTCATGCAGGCGCGTCATCAAAACAGGATTATCTATTTCAAGGAACTTTCTATCACCAGTAAGAATTATTTCATACCTTATATCCAACAATGGCATCCGGTGGAGAAAGGAACCAAGGTGCTGGAGATTGGTTGCGGAGAAGGAGGCAATTTGCTACCTTTCGCTGAAATGGGTTGTAATACGGTTGGGATTGACATCGCAGCAAGCCGGATTAAAGAAGCAAAAACATTCTTTCACACAGCCCATGCCAAAGGTACATTTATTGCACAAGATATCTTTCTACTGGATAAAATGGAATGGAGTTTCGATATCATCATCTGCCATGATGTGCTTGAACATATTCCTCAAAAAGAGTTATTTATAGCTACTTTGAGCAGTTTTTTAAAACCGCAAGGCATTGTATTCATGTCGTTCCCGGCATGGCAGATGCCATTTGGAGGGCATCAACAGATTTGCAGGAGCAAAATCTTATCCCATCTCCCTTTTATTCATCTCCTCCCTACAGCTGCATACCGACTTTTATTAAAAGCGTTTGGAGAAGATAATGACTGCATTCAAGAACTGCTTTCTATCAAGCAGACACGTATATCAATAGAAGGATTTGAAAGTTTAATGAAAAACACAAACCTACGCATCCAAAACAGGAAACTATGGTTGGTCAATCCTCACTACAAAATAAAATTTGGATTGTCGCCACGAGAACTGAACAGAAAAATTGCCCATATTCCTTTCATCAGGGATTTTTTTACGACCAGTTGCTTCTATATTCTAACAACTTAAATGACTAAAAAGAAAAAAATTCTCTTTTCTGTCAGACTTTGAAACGTTTAACCTTAAAAAACATCAAGATGAGACTGATAAATCTGACAGCATATTAACCAACAATGAAGATAAATTTTATCATTGATTGGACTTTAATGATACTATAGCAGAGTTCTCTTCATATACAAACTACACGAAGCAACTAAAACATAAAGCTAAACCCTTTCTTCTGAGAAGTCTTAAATCGCTCAATTTCCAAAGAAAGCGATTTCTTGAACTGACCAGCCATAAAATTCAAGAAGGGCTGATTTGTTTCTTCTTCCTGTGATTGCTGTAAAGCAGAAATATACTCTTCCCTGTCTTCTTTGAATATCTTAGTCGGAAATAGGTTGTAGCAGAACTGAATGTAATTCATCAGCAAGCGAGCAGTTCTTCCGTTACCATCTACCCACGGATGAATGGTTACTAAATTAAGATGGGCATTAAAACTCAACTCGTAGCGTTCACGAAAAGTTGTCGCCGCTCTTTGCTTTTCTTGAAGAACTATACACAATTCATCTACCTTAGCAGGAACTTTCTGATAACTCATATAAGAACGACCACCCACACCAGCCGTAACACCGCACAAACGAAATTCACCTTTGGAAGAATCAAAAGAGCCACTCATTACATGATGTATGCTGCCTGTAGTACGCATCAGCGTTGCATTCAATCTTTGCAAAAATGGCGAGGTGATTGACTCTTTACGCTTGGCTTCCTCTTTAGCAAGCTCGTATGCCTTCTTTAAGTCCTCATTCATCAAGTGATATACCAGCGGCTTTCCTTTGGCAGTCAGCCCCTCATCAAAAAGCATTTGTGCCTCCACTTCGGTGAGTGTGGAACCCTCAATCGCTGTAGAATGGGCAATAAGAGAATAGAGGTAGTACTTCTCATAGTCCACCGCTTCACTGATACCAAGTTGACGAAACTTTTGGTATAACTGTTCTATCTCCTGCCAAACACCTTGTTCCATGGACTCTTATTTAATAGGATTTATCTTTTCAAAGGTAGTGTATTTGCATTGCGTAGCCAAAGAAAATAATGACTTACTACTCTATTTTTTATACTTTTGGAAAAAATATGAGGAAAATTTCAGTAAAAGAAAAAAAGCTAAGCATTGATTTCTCAGTTGCTTAGCTTCTTGTGGTACCCAGACCCGGGGTCGAACCGGGATGGATGTTACTCCACTGGTGTTTGAGACCAGCGCGTCTACCGATTCCGCCATCTGGGCATAATTTTCGATTGCGAGTGCAAAGGTACACATCTTTTCCGATATTGCAAGGATTCCCGCCAAAAAAAACGAAAAAAAGTTTTCTAACACTATTTAGAATCCTTTTCAGGCGTTTCTTTCAAAATAAACTTTATCTTAGCATCAAACTTTAACGCTAGCATCTACACCATGGACAGTAAGAATTTTTATTGCATCATCATGGCCGGAGGAACCGGGCGTCGGTTCTGGCCATATAGCCGGAAAGCCTTACCCAAACAGTTCCTGGACTTCTTCGGAACCGGGCAGACGCTCTTGCAACAGACTTACGAAAGATACAAGCAAATACTTCCTGCGGAGAACATTTTTATCACCACCAACCAGCATTACAGGGAGCTGGTGCTGAACTCACTCCCTGATTTCAAGGAATCACAACTCATCATTGAGGAAGAACACCGAAATACGGCTCCAGCTATCGCATATGCTTCGTATGTCATCCACAAAATCAATCCTGACGCAAGTATCGTCGTCGCCCCGTCCGACCACCTGATTCTCAAAATGGATGAATTTAAACGGGATATCCTGAAATCACTGGAATTCGCTTCCCGTACGGACAAACTGCTGACACTGGGCATCAAACCCAGCTATCCGGAAACGGGTTACGGCTACATCCAGATTTCGGAGGAACAGGAAGAGGATTTTTATAAGGTTAAGACGTTCATCGAGAAACCGCTACGGGAATTTGCGGAGGTGTTCGTACAGAGCAATGAATTCTACTGGAACTCGGGCATCTTTGTATGGCATGTCAATACCATCCTGAAAGCGTTTCATGAAATGATGGCGGATGTGTGTCCGCAAGTGGAATGTGACATACCGAAATTCAGCACCTGCCCGAACAGCTCCATCGACTACAGCATCATGGAAAAGGCGAACAATGTGTACGTGTTATTGTGTGACTTCGGATGGGCGGACATCGGCACGTGGAACTCACTCTACGATGCGTCGCCAAAGGATGAGAACCAGAATGTGACGGCACAAAGCAACACATTGTTGTACAACTGCAAGGGAAATATCATCATGACGCCGAAAGACAAGCTGGTGGTAGTACAGGATTTGGAGAATTATCTGATTGCCGAACAGGGAAATGCCTTGCTCATCTGCAAGAAGGACGACCAGAATGCTATCCGGAAGTTCGTTAATGACGCGGAAATGAAATTCGGAGAACAATACTCATAAACCGCAAAAAGCAATCCGTCCATTCAGATAATGAAAACGGTCTGCCGCTTTCCTCGAAGAAAGAAGCAGACCGTTTTCTTATGTCGTCTTATTCTTAATATTCAAAAGTAATACCCAATGTGGGAAGCAGGGTGCCGCTTTCCTGACGGATGGATTTCATGACGTAACGCTGCTCGGCCAACGGAGCGGAAGGGTTTTCAATCTGGCCCGTACTCATCAGGGCATCCGGTCGGCGTAACTTGCTGCCTGTAATGTTTTGGATGTCGAGATAAAAGCCCAGCATACATTTTTTCAGATAGAAAGTTTTGTCTACCCGCACATCCAACTGTCCGAACACGGGAAGACGTTCCTGATTGTAACGGCTGTAATCATAATAGGCTCGTCCCTGTACATCCCAGGCTTCCACCAAGGAAGATTTTGCCTCATCATAGGGAGTGTATGGAGAACCTCCGATGCAGCTGACTTTGGCTCCCACGCTCCAGTGCTTGGGGAAATTGTAAGTACCACTCACGTTCAGAATGAAACGGTTATCCCACGCAGAAGGCACATAGCCTCCTTGCTTGCCGTCCTTGAACTCGCTTTTGAAAATGGTCAGGGAAGAAGAGAGGTTCAGTTTCTGCGTCAGCAACCATTTGAACATCAGTTCCGCTCCGTAGGAACGTCCTTTGGCCTGGGATGAAAGGGCTTCATTACCAATCGTCCCGTAGTCATTTCCCTTGCACGACAAGGGTATCTGGTCGGACAAAGAGAACGGCATGTTTCCATAGAGTTTGTAGAAACCTTCCACCGAGAACTCCATATTCTCATTAGGGGTCCAAGACAGTCCCACACTTTCCTGCGATACCGAAATGTAATCCAAATGCTTGTTCACATAATCCCCGGTTTCTCCCTTGAAACCCAAGGCGGTATAAGAAGGTAACTGGTAATACAGCCCCACATGACCACTCAGGAACAGCCCTTCGGCCAGGCGATAGGACACGGACAGACGGGGAGAAAGCTGGCGCCACAATTCTTTCATCTTGTCGCTGTAATTATTACCATCGGTCCGCACACCGATGGAGGCAGTGAAACTTTTGTCGGGAGAGGCATAATCAATAGAAGCAAACAATCCCCAGCGCCAAAGGGCAAGGTCTGTGTGATATTTATACTCCCGAAGTGCATCGGCAAATATTTTACGGTATTCATCGCTTTTGTAGCGGGAATAGTTCAAGTCGAAACCGGCTTTCACCTTCCACACGCTCCACGAAGAAGTATTCTCCATGCGCAGTTTGGTTTCCTGCTCCACGGAACCCAGCCGCAGCGTCAGATTGTCCTCACTACTTTCATCGTTGTTACGGTATTTGATGTTCCGGTTGTTCAGATAGCTCTGACTCAACACGATGGTCTGTACATGTATAGGGGTATAATGCCGGTACACCCCGCCTACGGTATAGGTTTCCTGCTCTATCTTGGGAAGGTAACTGAGCATGTATTCGGCATCCTCGCCTTCAATACCTAAGTTCAGTTTCATACGGTCAAGGCCTCCCAAGCCGAGCACTGTTAGTTCATTGTGACTGTCGAAACGGGTTTTCAGTTTGAAGGAAGCATCGGTATACGCAGGCAGGAAAGGTAATCCCAAAATCTTGAACAAGGCCTGCAAGTAGGACTGTCGGACCGACACCAGATAGGAGGTTTTTTTGCCCAAGTGCCCATTGGAGCTCAAAGAGACTTCTGAAGCACCTAATGTAGCTTTCAAGGAGTTCCGCTCCATGTCGCCGTCGCGCAGACTGAAATCGAGCACACTGCTCAGGGCATTGCCTCTGTCGGCCGGGAAGGCCCCACTGTAAAACTTCACACTACGAATCAAATCGGCGTCAATCAGTCCTACAGGTCCGCCGGAAGCTCCTTGAGTACTGAAATGGTTGATGTTCGGAATTTCTACCCCATCCAGATAGAAACGATTCTCCGACGGACCGCCTCCTCGCACAATCAGGTCATTACGGTAGCCGATGGGAGAAAAAGCCACCCCAGGATAATTCTGTACAACCTTTGAGATGTCGCGGTTGGCACCCGGAGCTTTCTCTATCTCCTGCAAACCGATGACCCGCAGGCTGACCGGACTCTCCACCACTTTCTGAAAAGGAGAAGCAGTGACCACCACTTCGTTCAAGGAGGTGTTTTCTTCCTCCAGCTCAATCTGCACATAAGGAGTGACATGGTTCACCCGGTATTCGGGAGTCAGTGCCGTTTTATACCCTAAAAATGAGGCCTGCAGGCGATAGATGCCCGGAGGTACCTGCGTAATGGTAAAGTTTCCATTGCTGTCGGTCGAGGCACCGATGCCCAACCCTACCACCAACACGTTCACAAACTCCAGCGGTTGGCGGGTGGATTTGTCAATCACGGTTCCTTTTATCTGATATTCAACGGCAAACGCTTTCAGCACAAAGCACAAGAAAAGGATAAAGGGAGTAATTCGTTTGTAAAACATAGGCACACAATATTTCGATAAAAAAATCAGGTGCGGTTTCCAAAAATCTCAGTTTTCTGAAAACCACACCTGAAAAATACGAAGAATACTTTATATTTAAGGTATTTTGTAGAAGAAAATTATTTGCTTTCAGCTTTCCAAGCCTCGTTGATGGCCTTGGCTATCGCGGTAAACTCTTCCGGAGAAAGCTGTAGTTTAGGATTGGAGAACAGCATATCTGACTCTTTCTGCATAGGAATCAAATGGATGTGCGCATGAGGAATTTCCAGACCGATGACTGCCTCCCCCACTTTCTTGCATGGGAAAGCTTTCTGAATAGCCAGTGCCACATGCTTGGCAAACACATGCATCTGAGCCAGTTCATCGTCGCTCAGGTCGTAAATGTAGTCTACTTCCCGTTTTGGCACAACCAGCGTATGTCCTTTTACCAGCGGATTGATATCCAAGAAAGCATAAAACTTGTCATTCTCAGCCACCTTGTAGCTGGGAATCTCACCTGCAATGATTTTACTGAATATTGTTGCCATATTGATAGAATATTAAATAAGGCAAGCCCGCCGGAGCAGACCTGCCTTACAAATTAAAATGATATACCTGTAATCTCCAATGAGATTTTTCCCTGCGGGATAGTGATTTCTGCCACTTCGCCCACTTTCTTGCCCAGCAAACCCTGTGCAATCGGCGTATTGACGGAAATCTTGCCTTGCTTCAGATTGGCTTCGCTTTCGGATACGATGGTATAAGCCATCTTCATGCCGGTCTTCACGTTCTTCAGTTCCACACGGCTCAGAATCTGTACCGTATCGGTTTTCAACTTGGAAGTATCAATAATTTTGGCATCGCCGATGGTAGCCTTCAGCTGATTGATTTTCATTTCCAGCATACCCTGAGCTTCTTTTGCCGCATCGTATTCTGCATTCTCCGACAAGTCACCCTTGTCACGCGCCTCCGCAATGGCAGCGACAATCTTCGGACGCTCCACTGATTCCAGGTGTTTCAATTCGGCCACCAGTTTCTGATAGCCTTCTTCTGACATGTAAGCCATAATTTTTCTCCTTAAATATTCGTTATTAATTGATTTGTTTCGATAAAAGTAAAGGGCTGTTCAAAATAAGAACCGTTTGTCACAAAAGTAAAGTCATTCTGAACGAAGAGTGAACCCCAGATGAATAAATAAACAAATGGATTCTTCACTTTGTTCAGAATGACAATCTGACAAACTAATCTTTATTTTGATACAGCCTCTCTTGCGTAGAGTCTTATATCTTGGGGGACAAAGATAAAGCTTTTTATGATACCAGTCAAGTTTATCACCGCATGCTTTTCAACATGTTACAATAATTTCTTGATGGCTTCTTCCATATTGGTTTTCTCGTCAATCCGCAAGGTCAGCTCATTGTTACGATTGATCAAAAAGGCCGTCGGCAACTGAGTCACTCCATACAGACTTACGTAATTGGAATAAGTTCCTTGCGGGTCACGTACACAAATCCACGGCAGATTATCGGCTGAAGTCTTCCAGAAGTGCTCATCTGCATCCAAAGATATCTGATAAATCTCCAGTCCCTGTGACGCATACTTGTTATACAAATCACGCAGCGCCAAATTGCGGGCTCCCGAAACGGCTGAAGCATACGCGGTAAAATCTACCAGAACCACCTTTCCTTTCAAATCAGTCAAGTGATGTACTTTTCCATCCACATCCTTCAATTCAATATCGATAATAGAGGTCTCTTTTATTTTATCTGCCGGGATAGTGACATTCTGCACCTGAGGAGTACGGGTATTTTTCATTCCCTTAATCACCATATTATAAAGGTTGCGGGAACGGTCGGCATGCGGATACATGTTATTCAAGCTGGTAGCCACCGCCGCAAAGCATTTCACATCTTCCTTATTGGTCAACGGATCGAAAATCATGTATCCGTTCAATTCCTGGAACAAAGCGAAATAAGCATAGGCCTTGTTAGGTGCCACAAAAATGTAATTCCGCTTTACATTATTTTTATACGTATTGACCAATGAAATCAAGCTATCCTGCGCAATTCCTGCCGGCAGTCCGGAACGTCCCAGCTTGTTTACCTTGTCCTGCAAATCTGCCTGCAGCAAAACAAGTTCCTTAATCTTCTGGTTGTTTTCCGAACCTTCTACCTGATAAGCTGTAGCAAATCCATTGGCATCTGCATTTACCTTTACAGTCTCTGTAGAATCAACCACAAAATTAATGACCTGATTGTCCAGACGAAGTCGGTAGAAATCCGGCGCATCCGGACGAGCCTCAGAAAAGTGGAACGAGCCTCCGTCATTCAGTTTCACAGAATCGAGTGCCACAATTCCTTCCAGACCGGTTTGCTCCAAATACAACATTTTATCAGCCGCACCGGCCACGGTTCCTTCTACGTTGAAAGAAGGTTCATTGTTGCAGGCTACCAACCCCGCCGACAACAATGCCACAAACAGATAAGTATTTTTTCTCATACCTGATTATTTTCTTTTATCTCACATTCTAATGTAAATTCAACGTGCAAAGATACGGCTTTTCATGATGCCACAAAGTTTTTGAAAGATAAATCCATCATCTAACCCCTGAAATTAGGTCTTTTTGTCACAAATAATTGGATAAAAAGCACTTTCCCTTGAAACTTTTAGCTAAATACCTGCTTTTATCCACAATAAAACATTATCTTTGTACGCTTTTTTAGATGAAATAATATTAAATCAATTTTTATGATCAATCCTATTGTTAAGACGATCGAGTTAAGCGATGGAAGAACCATCACACTCGAAACGGGAAAGCTGGCAAAACAGGCAGATGGTGCTGTTATGCTACGCATGGGTAATACCATGTTGCTGGCTACTGTTTGTGCAGCAAAAGATGCAGTTCCCGGTACAGATTTTATGCCTCTCCAGGTAGAGTACAGAGAAAAATATTCCGCATTCGGACGTTTCCCGGGTGGCTTTACCAAACGTGAAGGAAAGGCTTCAGATTACGAAATCCTCACTTGCCGTCTGGTAGACCGCGCATTGCGTCCTCTGTTCCCGGACAACTATCATGCTGAAGTTTACGTAAATATCATACTTTATTCTGCCGACGGCGTGGATATGCCGGACGCACTGGCCGGTCTGGCTGCTTCTGCCGCACTGGCTGTTTCTGACATTCCGTTCGGAGGTCCGATTTCAGAAGTACGTGTCGCTCGTATCGACGGACAGTTTGTCATCGACCCGACTTTCGAAGCTTTGAAACGTGCCGACATGGATATCATGGTAGCCGCTACTTATGAAAACATCATGATGGTAGAAGGTGAAATGAAAGAAGTTTCTGAACAGGACTTGCTGGAAGCCATGAAGTTCGCTCACGAAGCTATCAAGGTTCACTGCAAGGCGCAGATGGAACTGATGGAAGAAGTCGGAAAGACAGTAAAACGTGAATACTGCCACGAAGAAAACGACGAAGACTTGCGTAAAGCCGTTCACGAAGCTTGCTACGCAAAAGCATATGCCATCGCAGAATCTGGCAACAAAAACAAGCACGAAAGAGAAGATGCTTTCACTGCTGTTTGCGATGAATTCAAGGCTCAGTTCACTGAAGAAGAACTGGAAGAAAAAGGTCCGATGATTGACCGTTACTACCACGATGTAGAAAAAGAGGCTATGCGTCGTTGTATCCTCGACGAAGGCAAACGTCTGGATGGTCGTGCTACTACCGACATCCGTCCAATCTGGTGTGAAACCAGCCCGCTGCCAGGTCCTCACGGATCAGCTATCTTTACCCGTGGCGAAACACAGTCTTTGAGTACGGTTACCCTAGGTACCAAGATGGACGAAAAGATTGTAGACGATGTACTCGACCAGCACAAGGAACGCTTCCTGTTGCACTACAACTTCCCTCCGTTCTCTACAGGAGAAGCAAAAGCACAGCGTGGCGTAGGCCGTCGTGAAATCGGTCACGGTCATCTGGCATGGCGCGCATTGAAAGGACAGATTCCTGCTGACTATCCTTACTGCGTACGTGTGGTTTCAGATATTCTGGAATCTAACGGTTCATCTTCTATGGCTACGGTTTGTGCCGGAACACTGGCTCTGATGGATGCAGGTGTACCTATCAAGAAGCCGGTTTCAGGTATTGCGATGGGATTGATCAAGAACGCCGGAGAAGATAAATACGCTATCTTGTCAGATATCCTGGGTGATGAAGACCACCTGGGCGATATGGACTTCAAAGTAACAGGAACTCGCGACGGTATCACTGCGACACAGATGGATATCAAGTGTGACGGACTGACTTACGATATTCTGGAAAAAGCCTTGCTGCAGGCAAAACAGGGACGTGAATACATCCTTGGCAAACTGACTGAATGCATCGCTGAGCCGCGTCCGGAACTGAAACCGCATGCACCGCGCATCGAAACCATGACTATTCCGAAAGAATTCATCGGTGCGGTAATCGGCCCGGGCGGAAAGATTATCCAGGGTATGCAGGAAGAAACAGGTGCGACTATCACCATTGAAGAAGTGGACGGCGTAGGACGCATCGAAATCGCTGGTACCAACAAGAAGTGCATCGACGATGCATTGCGCATGATCAAGGCTATCGTAGCTGTTCCGGAAGTAGGCGAAGTATATACAGGTAAGGTTCGTTCTATCATGCCTTACGGTGCTTTCGTTGAATTCCTTCCGGGAAAAGACGGTCTGCTGCACATCTCTGAAATCGACTGGAAACGCTTCGAAACCATCGAAGAAACCGGTTTGAAAGAAGGAGACGAAATCGAAGTGAAACTGTTGGACATCGATCCGAAAACGGGTAAGTTCAAACTGTCACACAAAGCATTACTTCCGAAACCGGAAGGTATGACAGAAAACCACCCGAAACGGGAACGTCGTCCTCAGCAGAACCACAAGGACCACAAAGACAAAGAATAATCCGCATCACGCGTTTATTTCATAAAAGGCTGCCAATTGGCAGCCTTTTTTATTTTCATTCCACGAAAGATAAAAGCGATTTTTAACACACCTCCTCGTCTATTCTGTTTTTATTTTCGTATTTTTGGATAAATGAACTTTAAACGGTTATATTATGAACGCAAATCCTGTATTTAGTTTACACATCCCA
Source organism: uncultured Bacteroides sp. (assembly GCF_902472605.1). Lineage (GTDB taxonomy): Bacteria > Bacteroidota > Bacteroidia > Bacteroidales > Bacteroidaceae > Phocaeicola. Next base: position 61,821 of record NZ_CABROP010000009.1, on the reverse strand, counting down.
ACCAAAATTTTGTTTGGATGTGGTGAGTTAAGAAAGTTAGCGACGGAACAACTACCAGGTAAGAAAGCCCTGATTGTCATCTCATGTGGTACTTCCATGAAGAAATATGGCTACCTAAATAAGGTCATCGAACTGTTACAAGAAAACAATACGGAATCGGTCGTATTCGACAAGATTCTGCCCAATCCGATAAAAGCCCACGTAATGGAGGCAGCCTCCATCTGCCGCAAAGAAAAATGTGACTTCGTCATTGGTTTAGGAGGAGGAAGTAGTATTGACTCCGCCAAGGCCATCGCCATTATGGCCTGCAACGAAGGAGATTATTGGGATTATATCCCGGCAGGTACCGGAAAAGGACGTCCCGTCACAAAGGCCCTTCCGGTGGTTGCCATCCCGACCACTGCCGGTACCGGTACGGAAGCCGACCCGTGGAGTGTCATCACCAACGAAGAAGTGAAGGAAAAAATCGGCTTCGGCAGTCCGCTGACTTTCCCAGCTCTTTCCATCATCGACCCGGAACTGATGGTTTCCATTCCACCCCATCTGACTGCTTACCAAGGATTTGATGCTTTCTTCCATGCCGCAGAAGGTTTCTTGGCCAACTGTGCCACTCCTATCAGCGACCTGTATGCCCTCGAAGCCATCCGTTTGTTGTACAAATACCTGCCGGTAGCCGTGAAAGACGGACGTAACCTCAAGGCACGTGCCAAAGTGGCGTGGGCCAGCACCCTGGCCGGCTTGGTAGAATCTACTTCCTGCTGCATTTCCGAACACTCCATGGAACATGCCATGAGTGCCTTCCATCCGGAACTGCCGCACGGAGCCGGACTAATTGCCATCAGTGAAGCCTACTTTGAGACGTTCCGTAACGACAGCATGAAACGCTACATGAAAATGGCCGAAATCATGACTCAGCAGAAGAGCAACCGACCCAGCGACTTCATCGACGCACTGGTCCGCATGCAAAAGGAATGCAACGTATATCAGCTGAAACTGAGTGACTGGGGTGTAAAACCAGAGGACTTCCCCAAGATGGTACAGAATGCCCGCGACACCATGGGCTCACTCTTCACCCTCGACCCGCATCCGCTGACCGACGAAGAGGTACTTCAGATTTACCAGAAATCTTACAGATAACCGTCTGTATAATCACAAAAAAGGAGGACATTCAATGCCCTCCTTTTTTATTATAATCGATATGATACTTATTAAATCTGTTCCATCGCCTGCTCCAAGTCGGCAATGATGTCGTTTACATTTTCAATACCGACAGACAGACGAATCAAGTCGGGAGCCACTCCTGCCTCAATCAGCTGTTCATCCGTCAGCTGACGGTGTGTATGACTTGCCGGATGCAACACACACGTACGGGCATCAGCTACGTGTGTCACGATACAAGCCAGTTTCAAGTGGTCCATAAACCGGATAGCGTCTTCCCGTGTGCCATGGAGTCCAAAAGCAATCACGCCACAAGAACCGTTCGGCATGTATTTTTTGGCCAGTTCATAATACTTATTGCTCTTCAATCCGCAATAGTTTACCCATTTCACCTTCGGATTCGCTTCCAGCCATTCTGCTACCTTCTGCGCATTTTCACAATGACGCGGCACACGCAAATGCAAAGTTTCCAATCCCAAGTTCAACAGGAACGCATTTTCCGGCGACTGGATAGAACCCAAGTCACGCATCAACTGAGCGGTAGCCTTGGTCATGTAAGCCATCTTTCCGAAAGCCTTCGTATAAGTCAGCCCATGATAAGATTCATCCGGCTGTGTCAGACCCGGGAACTTGTCGGCATGAGCTTCCCAGTCGAAGTTACCACTGTCTACAATCGCACCTCCCACACAAGTGGCATGTCCGTCCATGTATTTCGTCGTAGAATGAGTCACGATATCGGCTCCCCATTCAAACGGACGACAGTTAATCGGAGTAGCAAATGTGTTGTCCACAATCAAAGGTACTCCGTGCTTGTGGGCAATACGGGCAAATTTCTCAATATCCAGCACATTGATGCTCGGATTGGAAATCGTTTCGCCGAACAAGCATTTAGTATTCGGGCGGAAAGCTTTGTCTATTTCTTCTTCCGGTGCATCGGCATCGATAAACGTACATTCGATGCCCAGCTTCTTCATGGTCACCGCAAACAAATTGAACGTACCGCCATAGATAGTAGACGAACAAACGAAATGGTCGCCCGCCTCACAAATATTGAACACCGCATAGAAATTAGCTGCCTGACCGGAAGAAGTCAGCATGGCCCCCACACCTCCTTCAAGGGCGGCAATCTTCGAAGCCACCGCATCGTTAGTCGGGTTCTGCAGACGCGTATAAAAATAACCGCTGTCTTTCAAATCGAAAAGACGAGCCATCTGCTCACTGGTATCATATTTAAATGTAGTGCTCTGGTAAATGGGCAACACACGAGGCTCTCCGTTCTTCGGAGTCCAGCCTGCCTGCACACAAAGTGTCTCTTTGCTGAATTTCTGTTCCATCTTATATAATATTATTTATCCACAATTCATTATGACGGACAAAAGTAAGAAATATTCCCCCATTGATAGCAGATTTATGAAAAAAAGATGTACATTTGAGAAAAACTTAAAAACATTACTATGAACGCAGAAATCAAATTCAAACACGAAGTCCCCGTACAAATCCGTTTCAGTGATGTCGACCAATACGGCCACATGAACAATTCGGTTTATTTTTCTTTGTACGACTTTGCAAAGACCTCCTATTTCCGCGATGTCTTTGGGCAAGATGAATGCAAAAAATTCAATGTAGTAGTGGTCAACATCAATGCGGATTTTTTGGCCCCCGTATTCTTCTCCGATGACCTCATCATCGAGACTACCGTCATCCACCTGGGACATAAAAGTTTCACCATGCTGCAACGTGCCTTTAACAAGGCCAGTGGCGTACTGAAATGCCAATGCCGCACGGTACTGGTGGGTTACGACGTCATGACCAAAGAGCCCGTAGAGATTCCTTTGGAATACAAACAGGCTATCTGCGACTATGAAGGAAAAACACTCAGTGAACTTTCTGAGCCTGTTAAACCCTAACGATAAATCCCTACAGACTCCTCAGATTTTTCCAGCTTCTTCCCTGAAAATCTGAGGAGAAACCCCTGCATGGCGTTTGAAGAACTTGCTGAACGAGGCTTGGTCAGCAAAGTTCAGCCGCGCCGTAATCTGTTGGATACTCAAATCGGTTGAGACCAACAAGTTGCGTGCCTCACTGTAAATCAACTCATAAATAAAGGCATTTACCGTCTTTCCGGTCTGTTCCTTGATAATAGCCGTCAAGTATTGAGGCGTAATGTGCATGGCTTTCGCATAGAAAGCTACTTGGTGCTCTTCCTTAAAATGATTCATCAGCAGGGTGATGAACTCCTGTAATTTCATCCGGTTCCGGGTAACAGTCACCACGCCACTTTCCGCTTGCGGGTCCCGGTCGAGGATGTTATCCAGTTCCAAGTAAAACCGGATGAGGGCATTCTGCATCAGTTCCAGATGGAACAAATGGTCCTGCCTTAGAATCTGGTTTCTGATATTTTCAATACTCTCCTTCAACACCACCGTATCAGCCGCACTCATCTGGACAGACGGATTACGATGCATGTGCATCCCCTTGGCAATGCGTTGCTTTAAGTTGAACACTCCGATTTTATCCACAAAATCCTTGTGAAGACACAGAAACATGCACCGGAAATCGTCCGACACCTCCGAGAAACAAGTCAAGTGCAAGGGGGAAAGCAGGCACAGGCAGCCAGGAAGAATCTCATATTCCGTTTCGTCAATCACCAGACGGGCCTTTCCATGCAAGGCCAGCAAATAGGAAAAAGCATTCACATACACCGGAAGTCCTTCGGCCAAATAAATAGCAGAAGTATCACTTGGAACAAATACGCCAATTTCTCCCTGATAAGCCACTCCCGGTTTCTCTCGGACTATTTCTTGTATGTTAATAATCTGATAACGCTCCATAAGCCTGTTTTTCTACTCTTCCAAAGATAGAAAAGAAACGTCCATTCAACCAAACTTTTTCCAAAAAGTTTCAATTCAGACAAATTCTATCGAATTTGAGACATTCCCTTTTCCCCGCAAAAACGTGACCTTTGCACCGATAATTAAGACAACCACGTATTTATGATTCACAAACTTTTTATGACAGGATTATTGGGCTGCATCGGCTTTTTGTCGGCATCGGCCCAACCGCGCGTGCTGGGAGTAGAAGAACTCTTCCGCCTGGCCGACGCGCACAGCAAAAGCCTGAAAGTACATAACCTGGCCGTCGACGAAGCAGTACAAGCCATCAAAGTGGCCAAGAACGACCGCTTGCCTTCCATTGAAGCCGGACTCTCGTTCAGCTACATCGGCGACGGATGGATGAGCGACCGAGACTTTTCCAACGGCATGAAGGCCGACATGCCGCATTTTGGCAACAATTTTGCGTTCAAGGCCACACAAGCGGTCTACACAGGTGGGGCGGTTTCTACAGGCATCGAGATGAGCGAACTGCAAAAAGAGATGGCCGAAACGGAACTCGATAACGACCGGCAGAATGTGCGCTTCATGCTGGTGGGACATTACCTCGACCTGTTCCAGTTGCACAACCAGCGGAAGGTGTATGAGAAGAACATTGAACAGACCCGGCTGCTGATTGAGGAAATCCGGTCGGCTTTCGAACAGGGAGCGGCATTACAGAGTGACATCACCCGCTATGAACTCCAATTGAAAAACCTGGAACTGGGACTGACCAACGTGAACAACCGGATTCGGATTCTCAACCGACAGATGGTCACCACCATCGGACTGGATATTCAAACGGAAATTCTGCCGGACACCACCTTGCTTTCAGCCGGTATCGACAAACGAAGTGAACTGCACTGGCAGGACGCACGCTCCCAGGCTCCGGTAATGCGGATGGCCGATTTGGGAGTCCGCATGAGTGAGAAACAACAGGAAATGGCGCGGGCCGGCCGACGTCCGACCATCGGACTGATTGCAGCCAATAACTTCGACGGCCCGATTCTGATTGAAGTGCCACCCATCAACAAGAACTTCAACTACTGGTATGTGGGAGTGAATGTCACCTACAAGTTTGATGCGCTGTTCAAGAACAACAAAAAGGTGAAACAGGCCAAACTGGCTACCCTGAAGGCACAGGAAAACAGACGGCTGGCCGACGAACAGTTGTCGAACGGTATCAATGCGGCCTACATCAATCTGGAAGAGGCTTACACCCGACTGGATACCAAAGAAAAGAACGTACAGCTGGCCCACGAGAACTACGAAATCATCCACAGCCGCTACCTCAACGGCCTGTCGTTGGTGACCGACATGCTGGACGCCAGCAACATCCAGCTGAGCAGCGAACTGGAACTGGCCAATGCACAGATAGGTATCCTCTACCAGTATTTCATGCTGAAGAAAACCATCGGCACTTTGTAACTCAATTCCTCTATATAAAGAACATTCACTTTCAAACGCTTATACATCATGGCTAATATAAAAAGAAACAAACAGATTTCGAATATCATTCTTACCGTCATCATCCTCGCAGGAATTGTATGGGTATGCAGTCATTTCGTCCACTTGGGCAACGTGGAATATACCGACAACGCACAGGTGAAACAACACATCACCCCCATCAACACCCGCGTGCCGGGATTCATCAAGAAAATCTATTTTGAAGAATATCAGAAAGTCCGCAAGGGAGACACCCTGCTGGTAATTGAGGACTCGGAATACCTGCTGCGTCTGGCACAGGCCGAAGCCAACTACCAGAATGCATTGATAGGGAAAGATGCCATGCACACCACCATCAGTACCACACAAAGCAACATCTTAGTGACTGATGCCGGCATCCAGGAAGCAGCCGTCCGCCTGAAAAATGCGGAAGCCGACTACAAACGGTACACAGAGATGATCAAGAAAAATGCCGTCACCGTCCAGCAGTACGACCGGGTGAAAACGGAATACGAAGCGGCCAAGGCACGTTACGAGCAGATGACCCGACAGAAACAGTCCACCTCCTTGGTGAAACATGAGCAGACCCAGCGTCTGGAACAGAATGATGCGGCCATCAAAGTAGCGGCTGCCGAACTGAACCTAGCCAAGCTGAACTTGTCGTACACCGTCATCGTAGCCACGGCCGACGGAATGACCGGCCGTAAGAACATCCACGAAGGACAGCTGGTACAACCGGGACAGACCATGGTGACCCTGATTGACGAGACAGAAAAGTGGGTCATTGCCAACTACAAGGAAACGCAGACCTCCGTCATGCAGAACGGACAGAAAGTCGACATTCAGGTAGATGCCGTACCGGGCGTGAAATTCACGGGCGTGGTTTCTTCCATCTCGGATGCCACCGGTTCTTCCCTGTCCCTGATGCCGCAGGACAATTCCGCCGGCAACTTCGTCAAGGTGGAACAGCGCATCCCCGTACGCATTGAATTTACAGCCGACAACAAGCCAGAAGACCTGGCGCGCCTCCGTGCCGGAATGAATGTAGAATGTAAAGTGAGATACTGATATGGCCGGACCGAATATGCCTACCCGTGTCATGATGTTCCGCGACTTCGTGCCGGACAAGATACGGGTGTTCCTTTGTCTCTTCTTCGCCGTGGCCTTCCAGTTCAGCGGCGGCATCTACTTGTCGTCCGTGTCGCAGATGGTCGGCTCACTGGCTCTGATGCAAGAGGATGTGATGATGGCCGGCTATGCCTCTTTTGTGGGCATGACGATTATCTTCCCCATCCTGTTTCGTCTGAAATTCCGGTTCACCACCCGCAGCATCCTGCTGTTCGTGTGTCCGGCCCTGATTGTGTGCAACCTGATTACGATGCGTACCGACAGCCTCCCGGTGCTGGTCATTGTCTGCTTCTTTGCGGGCATGCTGCGTATGTGGGGTACCTTCGAAGCTCTGTCGAACGTGCAGCTGAGCCTGACACCGACCCGTAACTTCGCCGTGTTCTTCCCCGTGGTGTATATGATTGTACTGGGAAGCATCCAACTTTCGGGCCTGCTCACCGTCTACCTGGGCTACTGGAGCAACTGGCATTCCATGCACTGGTTCATCATGGGACTGCTGTTCGTGCTGTGGGGACTCACGGCGACCCTTACCTGCCACTTCCGGTTCATGAAGCCGCTGCCCCTGTTCGGCATCGACTGGTTAGGAGGCGCCTTGTGGTCCATCTTCCTGCTGTCTGTCATCTTCGTGTTCGAATATGGCAAGTTCTACGACTGGTTCGATTCCATACAGATTCTCCTCGGTACCCTGATTGCCATCCTCTCGCTGGCCCTCAGCATCCACCGGATGATTGTCCGTCGGCATCCGTACATCGCCCTGGAAGCCTTCAAGTACCGTAACCTCACGTCCCTGCTCTTCCTGTTCCTGATGCTCTGCTTCTTCTTGGCGGCCCCGACCGTCCTGCAAAACATTTTCACACACGGCATCCTGCAATACGACGTGTTGAACGACGTCTCGCTGAACTGGTGGAACTTTGGGGGTACGGTATTAGGATGCATCTTTGCCTACCAGTGGCACGTCCGCCTGCACGGAGGATACAAGGTACCTGTTTTCCTGGGATTTGCCCTGATTGTGGGTTACCAGTGCTTTATGTACTTCCTCATCGACCCGAACATGAACATCGAATGGCTCTACGGCCCCACCCTGCTACGCGGAGCCGGTTACATCATCCTGTACATCTCGCTCACGGTGTATGTCACCGGTATTGTCCCCTTCCAGCATTTCTTCCAGGTGCTGTCCATTTTGGGCTTCATCCGCACCGGATTCGGTTCCGTACTGGGAGGCGCCATCTACTGCCGGGTCTGGCAGTACATCCTCCCGGAAAACTTCCAGACCCTCTCCATCGAACTGGACGAGGTGAACACGGCTCTCAATATGCAAACCTTCCACAGCATCTACGGGGAAGCCATGAAACAGGCCACGCTGGTCAGCCTGAAAGAAATGTACGGCTGGGTCTGCATTGTCGGGGTCTTATTCCTGGCCCTCATACTCTTCGAAAAGTTCTTAAATCAGAATGTAGTGGGACGTTTGCCCCGCATCCGACGCATCAAGCACCTCATGAAACGTGAAAATGCTTAATTATCAATGACGATGTGAAGGATAAAAAAAGAGACTGCATTTCCGGCTACTGGAAGCAGTCTCTTTTTCCACAGTCCTCCCTTCAAAATCTCCACTCACTGGAGAACCGCAGTATCAAGTTTTCTCAAAGTCTCACCGAACAAGGCACGCCGTAGGCTTTTCGTTTCTCCCGCATTTCCTTGGCCAACCCATCGGCCTGCGCACCATCCATCGGTTTTTCGAGCAGCTCGTCCGCTTTCTTCACCAATGCCTCCAGTTCCTTGGCCTGGGGTTGCGACAATTCAAAATAATCGTCGTTGCCATGGCAATACAGCAGCCTCAAGCGGGCCAGCATGGTTTCTGCCTTCAAAGCGATAACTCCTTTGCACACCGGAACCGGCGCACTGTCGTCACGCGACAATTTCAGTTTAGGGTTTACCGCGTCGATGTACGAAATCTTTCTCTCCTGCCGGAAATTGTTTCCGTCATAGTCCATCGAACAGATAAAATAGTTATCATTGAAATAGTCAATAAAATAAATCCGGTCGCGGGTATATTGCATCCGGTCCACATCTTCGATAACCGAGGGTATTTGCAACTGCCGGATGACCCGTGCCTGCTGCCCGCAGAAATCGCTCTTCCGGATTTGCTTTTTTCCGTCACAAGACGCCTGGTAATACCAATATCCGTCGACATAGCGGGCCTCGGTCTTAATGACTTCTCCCTTGGCATTGTACCGGCGGACCACGCATTTCTCCGAATCGAACTTGTTTCCAGAAGGTGCATAAATGCGTTCCGGTAAATTCAGATGTGGCTTTGGATGGGCAAAGGCAGTATAAAACAAATTGTCCGAACAAAGAAAATATTTGTTGATGCTTCCCATCCCGAACATCTTATAGGTACTGGCGTCATCAAAAGTCGCGTCGGCATGATACCAGTTCCCGTCCAGATAAATGCGGTTCCACGCATGCCCGGAAGTACCGGCTATGGCTCCCGTCACATAATCAGTCGGAATGCCCAGTCCGTTCATCAGCAACGCATACGACAGACTGTAGCCTTGGCAGACTGCCTTGTGGGTCAGGAAGACGCCCAAAGCCGAAAAGGAAGCATAGGCCAGATTGGGAAAATCCTCGTTTCGTTCTCCATATACCACCTCTTGACAGACTTTCTGATACAGGGTATAGGCAATCTCCGCCGGAGTCATCCGATGGTCCAACAAGGCATAGAAACTTTCCATACTTTCTTCCAGACGCGGATAAATGTCGGGCAGAGCGGTCGGCAAAACGGCATATTGCGGCAGAAAAGCCGCCAGGTATTCGGGATGCTCCAAATCTACCCGGTAACCGATATTCCCACCCACTTTCAGGTGAAACAACAGGGGATGACTGCGCAAGAACGCACGATACACACTGTCCGCCTTGTCGGTAGGAATATGAAACTCCCTGACAGCGATTTCTTTCTCACCCCGCAAGACCCCGTTGGTCAATGCGCGGAATACATCGCTCTCTTTCCCGGGGTCTTCTGCTGTTTCCTCCTGTTCATTGGAGGTGTCTTCCTCTTTTTCCGTTTCCGTATCGGATTCTTTTTTCTCCGGTGTTTCATCGACCGATTCTACAGGGGATTTTTCAGGCGGTGTCTCCACTTTTTCCTTCCGGCAACCGAAAAGAAACAGGCCACATACCACCCACAGCCCCAAGGTCATGGGAAATAATTGCTTCATAAAAATAGCCGTATAGATTGTGTGATTTTTTTCACCTTCGATAACAATCTATACGGCTAAAATGTTTTGGAAACCTAAAAGTTTACCACTCTGCCACCGGCAACATCAGCGGCTGTACGGTTTCCGTGACTTTTTCGGAAAGCTGAATCGGCAGACTCACTTTTACATCCCGACTGTTCTGAGCCACATGTACTTGGTATTGTCCTCCTTCTACTTGCCAACGGCTGTCTTTTTCATTGAAAGAAGCCAGCGCATCCACCGGAATCTGGAACTGAAGTTCCTGGGCTTCACCCGGCTGGAGCAACGGAGTCTTCTGGAAGGCTTTCAGTTCTTTCTTCGGTTTGGCCATATCCTTTCCGGGAGCCGACACATAAATCTGCACGACTTCTTTTCCGGCCACCTTACCCGTGTTCTTGACCTTCAGCGAAACCTTTACCTGATTACCTTCGACCTGTGCCGATGCATCCGCATAATCGAAGGTGGTGTAAGACAAACCAAATCCAAACGGATAAGCCACCGGTACATTTTTCGTATCATAATAACGGTATCCCACAAAGATACCTTCCTCGTACGTGGTCACATCGAAATTCTTTCTATCACCGGAAGTACGGACATCCACAAAGTTTTGAAGCGCCTTGTTCATATCTTCTTCCGAAATGGCATCAAGGTCCGGGAAATTGTCTTTGGAAGGCACATCGGCATACTGCATCGGGAAGGTCATCGGCAGACGGCCCGACGGATTGACCTTGCCTGAAAGAATATCGGCTACGGTATTCCCGCCTTCCTGTCCGCCCATCCAAGCCAACAGGATGGCATCAGGAATTTCGCGCCAGCTGGCGGTCTCAATCACGCCACAGACATTCAAAATCACAATCACTTTCTTGTGCTGGGCATGGAATGCTTCGCACACCTGCTGAATCAGTTCCTTCTCTTCTGCCACCAGGTTAAAATTGGAGCGAATGCTGCGGTCCAAAAATTCACCTGAAGTCTTGCCGATGGTCACAATGGCCACCTGATTTTGTGAAGCGGCCTGCTCTAACTGTTTCTTGTCCATCTGCATTTCTGTGGGGCGCGGACGGTGTCCCCAGAATCCCTTCGACTTATCCAGCAGCTTTTTCTGTTCGGCCAGATAGGTTTCATACAAACCGGTCAAGGTCTTATCCAGTTTAAAGCCGCCTGCCTTCAACCCTTCGGACAAAGACACGGTGTACCGACTGTTCACATCTCCACTACCGGTACCTCCTGCAATGAAGTCGTACGACGTGCAACCGAAAAGAGCAATGCGTTTGGCCGCCTTCTTGTCCAACGGAAGCGTCATACCTTTGTTCTCCAACAGAATCATACCTTCGGAAGCCGAAGCCCGTGTAATCTGGGCATGATGTGGCAAATCAGGGTCGTTCGTAGCCTGGTATCCCTGAAAGCGCGGCGTACGGAGAATGTATTCCAAAATATGACGGACGTTCCGATTGATGATGTCCTGCGACAACACCCCGCTTCTTACGGCCTTGATGAGGTCTTCACACTGGCTTTTCTTTCCCGGCATCAGCAAGTCATTGCCGGCTTCCATCTGCCAGGTGGTGTGCTGTCCGCCAAACCAGTCGGTCATCACCATCCCGTCGAAGCCCCATTCGTGCCGCAAAATATCAGTCAGCAAGTCGGCACGCTCCGAAGCATACGTACCGTTGATTTTATTATAAGAACTCATGATGGTCCACGGTTTCGCCTTCTTCACCGCGATTTCGAACGGCTTGAGATAGATTTCCCGGAAGGTACGTGGAGACACCACCACATCGTTGCTGGTACGGTTTGTTTCCTGGTTGTTCAGGGCAAAATGCTTCAACGAAGTGCCGACTCCGTTCGACTGGACGCCTTCAATCATGGCCGCCGCCATCTCTCCCGCCAGCAAAGGGTCTTCCGAATAATACTCAAAGTTTCGTCCGTTCAGCGGATTCCGGTGGATATTAGTAGCCGGTCCCAGCAAGACATCCACGCCATACCGTTTCGCTTCTTCTCCCATGGCCTCTCCTACCTGCTGTACCAGTTCGGTGTTCCACGTAGAAGCCAGCAAGGTTTCCACCGGGAAATGGGTACAATAAAAAGTCTGGCTCGTATTGTCACGCGTCGGCGAGATACGTACCCCCGCAGGCCCGTCTGCTAACACCGTCGCCGGAATACCCAAGCGAGGAATCGCATTGGTCTCACCCGCAGCACCCGGTACCAACTCACCTTGACTCCCAATGGTAGCAGTCTGGTCACTGTTAAACTTTCCGGCACTGCCGACCAACAAACTTACTTTCTCTTCCAGGGTCATTGCCTGAATGACCTCGTCCAAGGAGGCTTTCCCCAATTGGGGAGCTTCTTGCGCCCCGACATTGGCCACCATCAGGGTGGCAAATGCCGCACATGCAAATACATTTTTGAGTTTCATAATACTAAATTTTCCACAAAAGTAAATGTGCAACAGGCATTGCTTCCTGTTGCACACAAAATCTATACGTAAAAAAGAATTCCCGAGAATTTTATTCTTCCGGATTCTCTTCCATCTTCCGCTTTACAAACTTGATTTTCAGATTGGCTTCCTTCTGTTCTTTCTTGATTTCTTCCATCGCAGAAAGCACACGGGCCAGTTCGCTCAGCTCGGCCACAGCCTTCACATCGTCCGGACGCATCACCGTCTTGTAGTTACGGTCGCCGATAAACTCCAGACGGATGTTCTTCTTGTCGCGGTTAGCCACCAAGAATGCGATGACGCCTCCGTCCTGCCCTAACTTGTAGTCGGCCTTTTCCACCGGACGACCGAGGTCAGTGGTCTCATAGCTGTCGACCGACTGCGGGGTTTCCGCAAACGTATCGTCCACACTCACCTTTACCGCCGTGTGATGGATGCTTCCCCCGGCACAATAAATAGAGGTCAGCGACATCTCGCCTTGCTCGCTCACCTGTGCACGCAGGAACGACCGCCCGATGTTCTTCTCGACCACCTGGGTAGGATAGAAATAATTGCCCACTTCCTGATAAGCAGTATCTTTCTCCAGTACAAACTTCCCTTTAATGGAATCCAAGGCCGCCTGTTTGACCGTCATCATACTGTCCAGATAGGTCAACGTCTTGGTCTGTTCGGCCAGATCAATCTGCTGCATCAGCTTGATGCCGGCTTTCCGCACCTCAAATGCCTTGGGATACAAGGTACGGATACTGTCAATCTGCAACTTGGCCAAACTATACTCACCGGCAGCATATGCCGTTTCCGCACGCTGGAACAACTCTCCGGCACGTTTCTCGTCACTCTGGCATCCACACAGGGCCAAAGCCATTGGAAAAATCAATAATCCAATCTTTTTCATACGTTTATACATGATTCTATAGCGACAAAAATACAACTATTTTCGGAACTCCTCCGCACATTCGTTCTTTTTTCCGTGCATTTTCCACACTTCTCTCGCTTTCCTTTATGCATTTCTCCATACGCTCCGCCATATTCCTCCAAACTCTTCAATATATTCTCTGTTCCACAGTATGGGATTTGTATCCCACAGTGTGAAATATATATCCCACACTGTGGTTTTTGTATTTCACAGTGTGAAACAGAGAATTTGCCGTTTGAATCTGCTTTTTACATAAGGGCATTTGAAAAAATGCCTCCTTCCTATCCGCTTTCTACCAGATTATTATCTGTTCAGCGTACTGAAACAAAGTCCACCACCTGTCCGAAAGGCAACCGCAGAATTTCAAATCAGTGGCAAGAAACGGACAAAGGGATTTTTTTGTACCTTTGCAGGCAAATTGAAAAAGAAACAACGAATGGAATTAAAAGAACACTTCACCGACCGAATTTTCAAACTGATCTCGGAAACAGCCGATGAGCTGGGACTGGAATGTTATGTGGTGGGAGGATACGTGAGAGACCTCTTCCTGCACCGGTCTTCCAAGGACATCGACGTAGTGGTAGTGGGAAGCGGAATTGAAATCGCACAGGCTTTCGGGAAGAAGCTGGGGCGAGGTGCTCATATATCTGTATTCAAGAACTTTGGTACGGCACAAGTTAAATTCAAGGACACGGAAGTGGAGTTCGTGGGGGCACGGAAAGAATCGTACAGCCACGACAGCCGCAAACCCGTGGTGGAAGACGGTACGCTGGAAGACGACCAGAATCGGAGGGACTTTACCATCAATGCCATGGCGGTCTGCCTGAACAAGGCGCGCTATGGAGAACTGGTGGACCCGTTCGGGGGACTGGATGACCTGAAGGAACGGACCATCCGCACGCCGCTCGACCCGGACATCACTTTCAGCGACGACCCGCTGCGCATGATGCGCTGCATCCGTTTTGCTACGCAGCTGAATTTCTACATCGACGACGAGACTTTTGCGGCATTGGAACGCAACAAGGACCGCATCAAGATTATCTCCCGCGAACGCATCGCCGACGAACTGAACAAGATTCTCTTGTCGCCGGTTCCGTCGAAAGGGTTTATCGACCTGGACCGCTGCGGCCTGCTGGAACTGATTTTCCCAGAGCTGGTAGCCCTGCAAGGGGTGGAAGTACGCAACGGACGCGGACACAAGGATAATTTCTACCATACCTTGGAAGTAGTGGACAACATCTCCAAAGTGACCAACGACCTGTGGCTGCGCTGGGCGACCTTGCTCCACGACATCGGCAAACCGAGAACGAAACGCTGGGAACCCAAGGCAGGATGGACTTTCCACAACCATAACTTCATCGGGGAAAAGATGATTCCGGAAATTTTCCGCAAGATGAAACTTCCGATGAACGAGAAGATGAAATACGTGCAGAAGCTCGTGGGACTGCATATGCGTCCCATCGTCATTGCCGACGAGGAAGTGACCGACTCGGCCGTACGCCGCCTGCTGTTTGAGGCCGGCGACGACATCGACGACCTGATGATGCTCTGCGAGGCCGACATCACCTCGAAGAACGAAGCCCGCAAGCAGCGCTTCCTGGACAATTTCAAGCTGGTGCGCCAGAAACTGAAGGACTTGGAAGAGAAAGACCGTATCCGGAACTTCCAGCCGCCGGTGGACGGAGCGGAAATCATGCACGTGTTCAACCTCCAGCCTTGCCGTGAAATCGGCAGCCTGAAAAGCTCCATCAAGGACGCCATCCTCGACGGGGTGATTCCGAACGAACACGATGCGGCCTTCGAGTTTATGCTGAAAAAAGCGGAACAGATGGGCCTGAAACCGGTCAACCTGCCCGAAAAGAAATAATCTGCCGTCTCTCACGATGCCTGTATGCATGCTGCTGCCAGGGGTCGTGAGGGGCTTTTTTCTCCTTTTATCCTCCTCCCTTTCTTAAACTAAGGAATAATCCGTAAGTTTCCAATACTAAAATAGCAGTATAAATTACAGTTTACCAAAATATAGCGCTACAATATATTGTAAGCTGCATTTCAAAGGAAGAAGTTTCCCAAATTTAGAAACTTGTCTAAATTTCCATTTTTTATTTTCCTCCCAAACGTCTATCTTTGTTCCACTTTTCCGAAGGTAACTTAACCGTTTCAAAAGGGAATGCCGTGCAAATCGGCGACAGTACCTGCTGCTGTGATTCTTGTAAAAGCCGTGACATGCGCTGCAAGCCACTGTGAGCCCGCTCATGGGAAGGCGTCTACGGCGAGAGATCAGTCAGAAGACCTGCCCGGGAAAGTCTAATTTTATGTCTCACTCTTTAATTTACAGAAAATGAATCTGACAGAAATCCGTATCATCAAGCGCGACGGAAAGCAGGAGAACTTTTCGGCCGCAAAAATCACCAATGCCATCGGCAAAGCATTCAAGGCAACCGGCATCGACTTCCAGGAGGAGGAAATAGAAGCCATCACCCGGCAGGTGGTGTCGCATTTCACCCAACAGACCATCGGGGTGGAAGATATTCAGGACCTCGTGGAAAACGAACTGATGAAAGTGCAGCCGGAAGTGGCCAAGAAATACATCATCTACCGCCAGTGGCGCAACACCGAACGGGAACGCAAGACGCACATCAAACACATCATGGACGGCATCGTGGCCATCGACAAGAACGATGTGAACCTGAGCAACGCCAACATGTCGAGCCATACACCGGCCGGACAGATGATGACGTTCGCTTCTGAAATCACCAAGGATTATACCTACAAATATTTGCTGCCCAAGCAGTATGCCGAGGCACATCAGTTGGGCGACATCCATATTCACGACTTGGATTATTATCCCACTAAAACGACGACTTGTATCCAGTACGACCTGGACGACTTGTTTGAACGGGGTTTCCATACCAAAAACGGCAGCATCCGTACGCCGCAGTCCATCCAAAGCTATGCTACCTTGGCCACCATCATCTTCCAGACCAACCAGAACGAACAGCATGGGGGACAGGCTATTCCGGCCTTCGACTTTTTCATGGCCAAAGGGGTACTGAAGAGTTTCCAGAAAATCCTGGCTACACACCTCAGCCTGTTGTTCGACCTCAAAGGAATAGAAACCGACGAAAAGGAAATTCTTCAGGGGATACGCACGCATTTCCAGAGCATCGAAGCCGGAGAAGAAACGCGTGCTACTTATCTCCACTTTTTAGCAAACCAAGGACTTATGCTGACACAGGAGGAACTGGCTTACGTGCTGCGCAAGACGCTGGTCCAGACCCGCAAAGACACGCACCAGGCCATGGAAGGCTTCATCCATAACCTGAACACCATGCATTCCCGCGGAGGGAACCAGGTGGTTTTCAGTTCCATCAATTACGGTACCGACACCTCGGCCGAGGGAAGAATGGTCATCCAGGAATTGCTGAAAGCTACCATCGAAGGCTTGGGCAATCACGGAGAAGTACCGGTGTTCCCCATCCAGATTTTCAAGGTCAAAAACGGGGTGACTTACTCGGATGCCGACTACCAGTTGGCCATGCAGGACTTTGAAGCGGCCCTGGAAGGGAAGGTGACTTTCGAATGTCCGAACTTCGACCTCTTCCTGCAAGCTTGCCGTACCACGGCCAAGGCGTTGTTCCCGAACTTCATGTTTCTGGACACCCCGTTCAACACGCACGAGAAATGGCGGGCCGACGACCCAAAACGCTACCGCTACGAGCTGGCGACCATGGGATGCCGTACCCGTGTGTTCGAGAACCTGCACGGAGAAAAAACCTCACTGGGACGAGGAAACCTCTCCTTTACGACCATGAATCTGCCGCGACTGGCCATCGAAGCACATCGCAAAGCGGAAGCTTTTGTGGACGAGACTCCGGAAAACCGCCTGGAAAAAGCAAAGGAGTTCTTCCTCCAATCGGTTCACTCCATGGCGGAATTCATTGCCGAACAATTATACACCCGCTACCAATACCAGCGTACGGCCCTCGCCCGGCAGTTCCCGTTCATGATGGGCAACAACGTATGGAAAGGCGGCGCACAGCGTCATCCGAATGAGGAGGTGGGCGACGTGCTGAACCAGGGTACCTTGGGCATCGGCTTCATCGGAGGGCACAACGCCATGGTGGCACTCTACGGACAAGGGCACGGACATAATCCGAAAGCCTGGGAAACGCTCTATGCGGCCGTAGAAGAAATGAACAAGGTGGCAGAGTCTTATAAACAGAAATACGGTTTGAACTATTCCGTACTGGCTACGCCGGCAGAAGGACTTTCCGGCCGTTTCACCCGGATGGACAAACGGAAATACGGTATCATCGAAGGAGTGAATGACCGCGACTACTACGTCAATTCGTTCCATGTGGACGTGAAAGAGCCGATTACGATTGTGGAGAAAATCAAGCGGGAAGCTCCTTTCCATGCCTTGACCAGAGGCGGACACATCACCTATGTGGAACTGGACGGAGAAGCGCAGAAGAACGTGAAGGCCATCGCCAAGATTGTCAAGGTAATGCACGATGAACAGATTGGCTACGGCTCCATCAATCATCCGGTAGACACCTGCCACGACTGCGGTTACAAGGGGGTTATCTACAGCCGCTGTCCGGTATGCAACGGGGAAAACATCCTGCGCATGCGCCGCATCACGGGTTACCTGACGGGCGACCTCAACAGCTGGAACTCGGCCAAACGGGCGGAAGAGCGTGACCGTGTAAAGCATGCATAACCCCTTTTACGAGTGATGTTACATTATTTATATACATATCCAGAAACCATTGTCGACGGGGAGGGCATCCGGTACTCCATCTACCTGGCCGGATGCAGCCACCGTTGCAAGGGCTGCCACAATCCGGAATCCTGGAACCCCCAAGCTGGGAAACCGCTCACGCCGGAAGTGCTGGAGCAGATGATTCAGGAAATCAATGCCAATCCGTTGCTCGACGGGGTGACTTTCTCAGGAGGCGATCCCTTCTACAACCCGAAAGAGTTTCTCCCGGTACTGAAAACCATCAGTCAGCGTACGGGTATGCACATTTGGTGTTACACGGGCTACACTTATGAACAGCTTCTTCAGGATCCGGAACGAAAAGAACTCCTTCCCTACATCCATGTGCTGGTGGACGGCCCTTTCATCGAGTCGCTCTATTCCCCTTTTTTAGATTTCTGTGGAAGCAGCAACCAACGGATTCTGAAACTCAAATAATGGATTACCTACGTTTTTGACAAATGCCGTACTTTTAGTTCATAAATTCGTAACTAAAAGTACGGCATTCATTCTGTCATTTTCCACCTATTTTAGGCCCGTTATCGTACACAAAATTCACCGTTTTCGCACACGGGGTTTCGTTTCCGCACACAAAGACCCAAATAGAACAACTCTTGATTTATATCATGAAAACAACTATTTAGTAAAAAAACAAGATACTACTTCTTGCAGTCAATGAAAAAAGATTTACCTTTGCAGTGTGGTTGTGAAACCAATAGGTAAAAAGAAAAAGAAATTACTAAGGTATTAGAGAAACGAAAGGTAAAAAGCAATTCATTTAAGGTATTAGCTAGACTATTAAGGTATTAGATTATTTATTAAGTATCAAGGTATTAGATTTTAAAGGTAAAAGTTTTCAGGAATTAGGTTTGAGAAGGTATTGGAATATCTTCTGGTAAAAAGAAAAGGTAGAAAGGATAACAGGACACAAAAATTAAGAAGATGAAAAGAACCCTTAAATGGGGGTTCTTTAGGAAGGCAGCGGAGGTTCTGATGAGCTCTCGCTTTTTTTGTATCTATACGTCAGCTATCGGAAGAATAAACATTCGCTTCCATCCCTCATAGCCACAACGCTTCGCCCTACACTCCCGATTTTCATGATTCAACGTAAAAACCTGAGGGATTCGTTGATTATGCATAAATTTCAGCAAGCCCGAACAAAAAGAAGGCCTTACTCTTTGCTCCATTCACACAAATAAGAAAGTATCCACAAAAAAACAGCGGAATGACTGCCAGAGCCCTCCCGCTGTATAAAGTTATCTCACATAATGAAGAATTATCGCTGGGGAATATCCACCAAATCCTCCTGCTTTCCTTTCAGGTATTTTGAGAAGAAATCCACCATACGCCAGTAGAAATATTCATCCATGTCGCCGAAACCGTGGCGCTGTCCCGGCAGAATCAACATCTCGAAACGCTTGTTGGCCCGAATCAGAGCATTGACTACGCGAATGGTGTTTCCCGGATGCACGTTGTTGTCAATGTCTCCGTGTACCAGCATCAGGTGTCCCTTCAACTGCTTCACGATTTGCGGATTGGTAGCAATCTTATACGCAAAAGTCGTATCTCCCTTCTCTGAGATTTCTTCCTTCACGCCGTGATGAGTCTCGCTCCACCAGCGGTTGTAGATACGGTTATCATGATTACCTGCACATGATACGGCAGCCTTGTAGAAATCCGGATATTGACAGATGGCCGCAGTCGACATGAATCCTCCTCCGGAATGTCCGTGGATACCTACCCGCGTAATATCAATGAAAGGATAACGCGCTGCCAGCTGCTCCACAGCTGCCTTATGGTCAGCCAGCGGATAATCACGCATGTTCCCGTAACCGTAGTTGTGATACCATTTGGAACGGCTAGGGTGACCACCACGCTGCCCCACGGTTATCACGATAAATCCGGCCTGAGCCAAGCGGTCGGTACGTACACTCATCCGACGGAACGGATAATCCACGGCTTCGACCTGCGGACCCGGATAGACATAGTCAATAATCGGATAAACCTTGGTAGAATCGAAATCAAACGGCTTGTACATCACGCCATACAAATCGGTCACTCCATCGGCTGCCTTTACCTTAAACGGTTCCGGGAACTGGTAACCGGCTGCTTTCAAAGAAGAGAAATCACTTTCCTGTATGGTCATCACCTTGTTGCCGTTACGATCCAGCAATTCCGCACAAGGAATGGTGTTGGCCCGTGAATAATTGTCTACGAAGAAACGGGCCTCATCGTCCATCTCTACGGCATGGAAGAATTCTCCGTGAGTCAGCTGTTTCAATCCGCTGCCGTTCACATTGACCTTATAGAAATGTTCGTAATACGGATTCTCGCCTTTCTCACGTCCGTTGGCTACAAAATAGACGGTGCGGGTAGCCTCATCCACTTTCACCACACGCTCTACGTGCCAAGGGCCTTCCGTGATACGGTTCTTCAGATTTCCCTTGTCATCGTATAAATAAAGGTGAGCCCAGCCGTCGCGCTCACTCCACTGGATAAACTCTTTTCCTCCGTTCAACACATGGATAGGACGGGTTTCCTGATAAGTATTCATCCGTTCCTTAACCACCGGCACAATGGAATCTTCTCCCAAAGTATAGGTACATACATCAATGCGGTGTAAGTCACGGCTACTGCGGGTCAGGAAGAAACGCTGGTTATCGCCCTGCCAAATACGCGGAACCAATTCCTTGTCACGCTGTTTCTGTTCCAGCGGTTTTCCCTCCAGGTCAATTGACTGGTTTTTCCAGGCTGCCGTACGGATTTCTTTCCGCGTACCTGCCTGCACATCGAACAAATACAAATGATATTCCGGCATACCGGTCTCTCCCGGCATCTCATACTTATAGGTCTCCAAAGTAGGACGCGGTTCCGCTATAGAATTGATCACCCACAACGGTTTCACATTCCGCTGATCTGCAATGATAGTCGCAAAATACTTGGAGTCGGGTGACCAGTATCCCCATGCGCCCCGACGCTTGCCATTACACAACGTGTCCGTATTCAGCGTACTGTAAGGAATGCCATACCCGAAATCCGGTGTTCCATCGGTTGTCAGACGCACCTCCACAATGGTACTGTCTTTCTCGTTCTTCCGAGCCTTCTGGTAATCGTCAATGCTCATGTAATACAAATCACAATCCTTGGCATAAATCACCCGCTGTCCGTCCGGCGAAACGGACGCCCAGTCCACTTCCTCCGGTTCTTTCTTCTTGTCCTTCAGGTATGTCAGCTTCTGAGTGGGATAGTCGTACGAGAAATAGAACGTAGAGTCAGCTTTTGACACCACCTTGAACGTAAAGGTACGTCCGTCTTCTCCCGCCTTCAAATCGGCAATAGGCAACTGATGTGCCTCAAACGGGTCCTGCACAATCTCCGTCAATTGCGAAGCCAGACGGTCCCGGTCGAACAACAAGTCCTTGCGTTTGGCGGTAGGATTGACTACATACCAGAACTTTCCTTCGCTGGTCTTATACTCAAACCAAAAGTTCGTTCCCTGCTGGAACCAGTGCGGGTCGACCATGGTCGAAAACAACATCTTGTCGAGTTTACTCTTGGTAAACTTCTCCGCCTGCAGATAACCGGGCAAACGCTCTTCCGCGTCCCCTCCAGAAATTGCCGTCAGGCAAAAACCGCCACACAAGATAGCGGCCAATAGGATTTTCTTCCTCATTCCTTTTATTCAATTAGATGGATTATACAAAAAAGACACAAAGTACAGAGAAACACTTCTCTGTGTCCTTGTGTCTTTATTTCATTTGATAGTTTCGCTAAAACAAGAACCTCAACACATCGTTGAAGTTCGCCCAGATGAGCAAGCCGAACAGCAGGACCATTCCCACCATCTGCGCATACTCCAAAAACTTGTCGCTCGGCTTCCGACGGGCAATAATCTCGTACAACAGGAACAAGACATGACCACCGTCGAGTGCCGGTATCGGCAGAATGTTCATGAAGGCCAGGATGATAGACAAGAAGGCCGTCATTTCCCAAAAACGCTGCCAGTCCCATACTTTGGGGAAGATACTACCAATGGTAGCAAAACCTCCCACACTCTTGGCGCCTTCTTTCGTGAACACATATTTCATGTCGTTCACATACCCCTTCAGAGTATTCACTCCTAAGGCAATTCCAGCCGGGAAAGATTCAAAGAAACCGTAGGTCAGTGTTCGCTGCTTGTAGTCCACCATACCTCCTATGGCCGCTACCTTAAACTGGTCGTCTGTCGTGACCTGGACCGTATCCCGTACTCCCGCACGCGAATACACCAGTGTAAACTCACCCGATGTCTTTTTATCCAGTTCAGCTTTGGCCTTCAAAGCCGCCATATTATCCAGGAACTCGTTCCAGGAAGTCATCGGTTTCCCGTCGAATGCCAGCAAGGAGTCTCCTTTCTGCACCCCCGCCTTGGCGAAACCTCCGCCCGCCAATACTGAATCGACCACATTCGGATAGAACACGTCCACGAACATCGGGTCCTCCTTCGCTACATCCAGCAAGCTCAATTCCGGCAACAGAATCTTCTTTTCCTGTCCCTCCCGCAATACGGTGACCTCACGGGCCTCCACGATACTGCGAATCATGTCCATGTTGAAACGGGTCAGTTCCTTGCCGTCGGCACTCTTCAGGATATCCCCGTCGCGGAATCCGATTTCCTGTGCATGCTCGTTGAACTTCATACCCATGGTCATGTCACTCAACGCCGTATAACGGTCGCCCCAAGTGAAGAGAATCATGGAATAGATGAACAAAGCCAGCAGGAAGTTCATCAAGACCCCTCCAATCATGACCAGCAGACGCTGCCAGGCCGGTTTGGAACGGAATTCCCACGGCTGGGCAGGCTGTTTCATCTGTTCGGTATCCATCGACTCGTCAATCATTCCCGAAATCTTGCAATATCCGCCTAACGGCAGCCATCCTACTCCATATTCCGTGTCACTGTTCTTCGGTTTGTATTTGAACAGCGAGAACCAAGGGTCAAAGAATATATAAAACTTCTCCACCCGAATCTTGAACAGACGGGCGAAGAAAAAATGTCCCCCCTCATGAATAATCACCAGCAACGACAAGCTGAGAATCAACTGAAGGGCACGAATCAAAAATGTTTCCATTTCTACTTAACTTCTTTCTTTATTTATATGATTACACTTCTTATTTCATTCCGTTAATCACCAGTTCTGCCGCAATACGACGGGTCTCTGCATCCGTGGCTACATAATCACCATAGGTAGGTGTCTGGATGAAAGGTACGCGGGTCATCGCCTTTTCAATCACGTCACTCATTCCCAAGAATGAAATCTGGTCTTTCAAGAAGGCCGCCACCACCACCTCATTGGCCGCATTCACGATGCAAGGCATGTTTCCTCCCTGGTGTAAGGCTTCGTAGGCCAATGCCAGGTTACGGAAACGCTGCGTGTCCGGCTTTTCGAAAGTCAACGTATTGTATTTGGCGAAATCCAGCCGTTCGCCCGAAAGATGCTCCCGCTTCGGATACGAAAACGCATACTGGATGGGCAGACGCATATCGGGTACCCCCAGCTGGGCTTTTACTGCCCCGTCTTCAAATTCCACCATGGAATGAATCACCGACTGCGGATGTACCACCACCTCAATCTGTACAGGAGTCACTCCAAACAACCATTTGGCTTCAATCACCTCAAAGCCTTTGTTCATCATCGACGCAGAATCAATCGTGATTTTCGCGCCCATCGACCAGTTGGGATGCTTCAGGGCCTGCTCCTTGGTCACCGTCTGCAACTGTTCCATGGTAAACGTACGGAACGGACCTCCCGAAGCCGTCAGAATCACCTTGTGTACGGGATTGTTAATTTCCAAACACTGGAAAATGGCCGAATGTTCAGAATCCACCGGCAAAATCGGCGTCTTATATTGCTGCGCCAACCCGGTAATCAGTTCGCCGGCAACCACCAACGTTTCCTTGTTGGCCAACGCAATCGTTTTTCCAGCCTTGATGGCATTGATGGTCGGTTTCAATCCCGCATATCCCACCATGGCCGTCAAGACGATGTCGATAGGCTGCGACTCGACCACCTGACACAACGCCTCGGCTCCGGCATACACCTTCACCGGCTCGTCAGCCAATGCTTCCTTCAACGCCGCATACTTATCCTCATTCGCAATAACCACCACTTCCGGATGGAACTTGCGTGCCTGTTCAGCCAGCAATTCCACCTTGTTGTTGGCTGTAAGTGCATACACCTCATACAAATCCGGATGCTCCCCAATGACCTGAAGAGCCTGCGTTCCGATGGACCCGGTAGAACCTAATATGGCAATCTGTTTTTTCATAACTTTAAAATACAACATATTTCGCCGGATCAATCGGAGTCCCCTCGTGCCACAGTTCAAAATGCACGTATGACACATGTTTGCCTTCATCCTCCGTTCCGGCCAATGCGATAACTTCTCCTCCTTTTACGCGGTCGCCTTCCTTCTTCCTCGGAGTGCCGCAATGCTTATAAATGGAAATAAAATTCTGCTCATGCTGAATCTGAATCAGGAAACCTTTGTCGGCCGTCTGCACCACCGTCATCACCTTGCCGTCCATAGCCGCCACGATGCTTTCATCCATCGCAGCCGCCATATCCACACCGTAATGCCGGCGCGACGGTGCAAAATCCTTCATCACGATGCCCTTTGTGGGACGGAAGAACAACAAATCGGGCAACTTATGATCTTCTTCGGCAGCCGATTCAGCTTTCTGCCGCGCCTCGTATTTCCGACGGAAATCATCTTCCTCCTTCGAACGGTTCATCAGCTCATTCGTGCGGATGGTAGTCAGCGAGTCGATAGACTGTACCGTATCCACACTGACTTTTCCACTGAAGATATCCTGTATGTTCATGATGTACCGGTTCTGACGGTCGAGCGCCTCCACCAGCGAATCTGCCTTCAAGGCATTGGTCACGACCTGCGAACGAACCTCACTGTTCATGTATCCCGGCAGGTAGTTCCGCAAAGGGGTAAACACAAGGATAATAGCTGCCAGCAGGAAAATTACCGTACAGGCCGCCAGCAATACAGAAAAGCCGTTCAGTTTCGACACATGGATACCCACCACCTCCTCCAAGGTGTTTTCGTTGATAATCGTCAGTTTATACTTAAACTTGATGTTCTTCCAAAATGCCTTACGACCTTTCTTTCTCATACTCTCACTGTGTTAGTTAGTCCAACAATCCGTCGGGAATATCCACGGTCATCACTTTCTGTACCCTGTCTATATCCAGAATAAATTCCTCATGCGCCGGAAGAAGCAGTTCCTCCCCTTCCTTCTCGATGACGAACAGCACATTCATCGTCGTATCGTCCACATCCACCACTTCGCCCAAATCGCCGTGATGCACATCGTGCACCTTGAAGCCGACGAAGAAATTCCACGACGTGATTTCCTCCTGCTCGTCCATATACTTTACCGGAAAATACACTTCCACATTGGTAAAGCTACGGGCCTTTTCCGCTGTATCCACGCCCTCAAATTTCACCAGGGCCACGTTATCGGAGCGGAAACGATACTCCTCGATGAAGAACGGAACCAGGATTCCGTCCAACAACAAAATCAAGTAGTCACAATCCACACGGTCGAAGATGTCGTCGGTAAACGTAAACGAGACTTCACCTTTCACCCCATGCGGCTTGTTGATGATTCCGATCTTAAAAACTTCTTCTTTTCTGATCATACCTTATTCTATACGGGTGATACGTGCTCCCAGCGCACTCAGTCGCTGTTCGATATGCTGGTACCCCCGGTCAATCTGCTCAATGTTGTGAATGTGACTGATGCCTTTCGCACCCAGTGCGGCTATCAGCAAGGCAATACCGGCACGGATATCCGGAGAAGTCATGTTGCCTCCCCGCAGACAGAAGTTACGGTCGTGCCCGATGACTACGGCCCGGTGCGGGTCGCACAAGATGATCTGCGCTCCCATGTCAATCAGCTTGTCCACGAAGAACAAACGGCTTTCAAACATCTTCTGATGAATCAGCACACTCCCCTTGGCCTGCGTAGCCACCACCAGCATCACACTCAGCAAGTCGGGAGTCAGTCCCGGCCACGGTGCGTCGGCAATCGTCATAATAGAACCGTCCAGGAAGGAATCAATCTGATAGTGCTCCTGGGCCGGTATATAAATGTCGTCGCCCCGTTGTTCCAGGTGAATACCCAACCGACGGAAGCTGTCGGGAATAATACCCAAGTTCTCATACGACACATTCTTGATGGTAATTTCACTGGCCGTCATAGCCGCCATACCGATGAAACTTCCCACCTCAATCATGTCCGGCAATACCGTATGCGTGCAACCTTTCAGGCTCTTCACTCCTTCGATGGTCAGCAAGTTGGAAGCGATGCCCGAAATCTTGGCCCCCATCCGGTTCAACATCCGGCACAGCTGCTGCACATAAGGCTCACAGGCTGCATTGTAGATGGTAGTCACTCCTTCAGCCAGTACTGCCGCCATGATAATGTTGGCCGTACCCGTCACAGAAGCCTCATCCAGCAACATGTACGTACCTTTCAGCTTGTCGGCGGTAATGCAGAACCGTCCTTTTACGGCATCATAATCGAACGAAGCCCCTAATTTCTGGATACCCAGGAAATGCGTGTCCAACCGACGGCGGCCAATCTTGTCACCTCCCGGTTTGGAAATCATGGCCTTGCCGAAACGGGAAATCAGCGGTCCCACCAGCATGACAGACCCCCGCAGTTTGGAGCAGCGGCCCAGAAATTCGTCACTTTCCAGATAAGCCAAATTCACGCTGTCGGCCTGGAAAGAAAACGTGTCACTTCCCGTCTTGGCCACCTTTACCCCCATATCCCGGAGCAACTGAATCAGATTATTGACATCCAGGATGTTCGGAATGTTCGAGATGGTCACTTCCTCGTCGGTCAGCAAAGTGGCACAAAGCACCTGCAACACCTCGTTTTTAGCACCTTGAGGCACAATCTCCCCCTGCAGCTTGTGTCCTCCTTCGATTACAAATGAAGCCATAGTATCCGGTTTTTAGTTAATATTTCTTCTTCTGCTGGTTGTTGTTCATCTGACGGCGACGCGGACCGAAAGAACGCTGTTCTACCAAATGTAAGTCATCGGCCGACAACTTGATGCGTCCGTCGGACAATTCGCACAAATCATCCAGAATCTTCTGGTCTTCCACCCCATCCTTGTTGAAGTTGATGTAGTCCTTCTTCATGTGGTTGGCGATGTACTTGATCAACTGGTTTTTCTCCTCACCTTCGGGATAATCCACCGCAATCTTGATCAAATCCTGAATAAACCGCCCATAATGACGGTAACGGATGACATTCGGCGAATAAGGAATCCGGTCCGGCTTCACTTCCAGACTTTCCTTCTTGACAATCTCCACCGGATAGTCAATATCCAGTTTAAAGTCGGACATGATGGCCAGATGGTCCCACAGCTTATGGCGGAAGTCCTCCACGTCGCGCAACTGGGGGAACATCCCTCCCATAATGTTCACGATGGTATTGGCACACCGCTGACGCTCTGCACGGTCTTCGATGGTCAACGCATAGTCCACCATGTTCTGCACACTTCTTCCATATTCCGGAAGCGGTAATTTTCGTTGCTGGGTATTATACTCCATATAAAACTTATTATTCAATCATTCAATTTCTACTTTTCGCTGCATCCAGCCCTACGAATCCTTGGCTTACAGCAGCTTCTTCGGTTTGGAGGCTACAAATTCCTTCAGATAGAAAGGTTCGAAATAGGCCACATCCTTGAAATCCTGCGTAGCCATTGCTTTTTCGGCCAGCGGGAACATCCATTTGGCCAACGGATGCACGTTGTCCAGGAAATGGGCATTGGGATGCGTCAGTTTCTCCTTGCATTTGTCCGCTCCGTTGCCAAAGAAATACACCGGATGTTTTTCCAAAAACTCCGCATACGAGTTTTCGTCCACAATGTCCGCACTGATTTCACGCTGCACCTTCAATGCACGGTTGTACACCGCCGCATACACTTCCATCCGGCGGGCATCAATCATCGGGCAGAGCAAGGCATCTTCCGGCAGGTCATGCGCCAGCAATACCGGCACACACATTACCTCCAGCGTAGGAAGCCCGATCAACGGAATGTTCCGTCCGTAGCAAATTCCCTTCGCCATGGATACCCCGATACGCAGTCCCGTATAGGAACCCGGGCCACAGCTCACCGCTACCGCATCCACCGGAATGGCATGACTGTCGGCAAACGACAAAGCTTCATCCACAAACACACCCAGCACCGTCGCATGTGAGGGGCCGTTAAAATCTTCTTTCGAGAAAATGGAAGCTCCGTCCTGGCTCACTGCCACAGAGCAGACTTCCGTCGACGTTTCAATATGTAAAATGCACGACATAATTAAATTCAATACAATTATATTAGTCTGCAAATATACACTTTTCTTCTCACTCTCTCACGAAAAAAGGCGCAGAAAGTGACGAACCCTCTCCCGAAAGGCAAACCAGCCTGGCAAATTTCCTCCTCCCGATCTGTAAAATGTTATTTCCCTAAGAGATTTCTTCCAAACCCCAAGGAATATTCTCTGTTTCACACTGCAGGATTTGTATTCCACAGTGTGAAATATATATCCCACAGTGTGGTTTTTGTATCCCACACTGTGGGACAGAGAATATACAAGCCATTTTAGGAAAAGGCACGAGCAGAAAAACACTTTTACAAAAGAAGCTACAGGGTTTTATCTGCATGCAAAACAGGGATTTTCATACGTTTTTTACACAGCCGCTTACGCTTTATACAGATTTTTCCTACCTTTGCATTCATAATGATTAAAAAACAAAAGGAGTTATGATACAGTCAATGACCGGATACGGCAAAGCAACCACCGCCTTCGGAGACAAAAAAATCAACGTAGAAATCAAATCGTTGAACAGCAAAGCAATGGACTTGTCCACACGCATCGCTCCATTGTATCGTGAAAAAGAAATGGAAATCCGCAACCTGATTACCCAGACCTTGGAACGCGGAAAAGTGGATTTCTGTATATGGGTGGAAAAAGACGCCGCCGAATCGGCCACTCCCATCAATACCGCTCTCGTAGAAAACTATTACAACCAGATAAAGACCATTTCTGAAACTTGCCATATTCCGTTGCCGGAAGACTGGTTTGCTACCCTGCTGCGCATGCCCGACGTGCTGACGCGCGTAGACGTACAGGAACTGTCGGACGAAGAATGGGCCGTGGCCAAACAGACCATTGAAGAGGCCTTGCAGCACTTGGTGGATTTCCGCAAACAGGAAGGTGCCGCCCTCGAAAAGAAGTTCACGGAAAAGCTGGACAACATCGAACGGTTGCTCAAATCCATTGAACCTTACGAAAAGGAACGTGTGAGCAAAATCCGGGAACGCATCACCGACGCGCTGGAAAAGACCTTGAGCATTGACTACGACAAGAACCGTCTGGAACAGGAACTGATTTACTACATCGAGAAACTGGACATCAACGAAGAAAAGCAGCGTCTGGCCAACCACCTGAAATATTTCCGCGAAACCATGGCGGGCGGACACGGACAGGGCAAGAAGTTAGGCTTCATCGCACAGGAAATGGGCCGCGAAATCAATACTACCGGCAGCAAGTCGAACCATGCCGAGATGCAGAACCTCGTGGTACAGATGAAAGACGAACTGGAACAAATCAAGGAACAAGTGTTGAACGTAATGTAAAAACATATGGCAGGCAAACTTATCATATTTTCAGCCCCTTCCGGCTCCGGCAAGTCTACCATCATCAATTACTTGCTGACACAGAACCTGAACTTGGCATTCTCTATCTCTGCCACCAGCCGCGCTCCCCGTGGCACGGAACAGAACGGCGTGGAATATTTCTTCCTGACTCCGGAAGAATTCAAGCAGCGCATTGCCAATAACGAGTTTCTGGAATACGAAGAAGTATACAAGGACCGTTTCTACGGTACCCTGAAAGCACAGGTAGAAAAACAGCTCGCCGCCGGACAGAACGTGATTTTCGACGTCGATGTGGTAGGCGGATGCAACATCAAAAAATTCTATGGCGACCGGGCCCTGTCGGTCTTCATCCAACCCCCTTCTATCGAAGAGCTCCGCAAGCGACTGACGGGTCGGGGAACCGATGCCCCCGAAGTCATCGAGAGCCGTCTGGCAAAAGCCTCCTTCGAACTGGGGTATGCCGATAAATTCGACGTAGTGATTGTCAACGACGACCTGGAAAAGGCCAAAACGGAAGCCTTGCAGACCATCCGCAATTTTCTCCAACACTAAATCCGTCCGACTATGCCAAAAAACCCTAAAAAAATCTTGCGCTGGATGACGCTGCTCTGCATCGTCATCGGACTGGCTGCCATTGCCGTAGGCGTAGTAGCCGTAGCCAAAGAAGAATACATCATTGCCGTCGCCATGTTACTGGTGGCTGTATGGCAGATTCTCAACTACATCCAATGGAAGAAAAGTCTCAGATAAAAACCGGACTTTTCGGAGGCTCCTTCAACCCGATTCACATGGGGCACCTGGCACTGGCCAATTACCTGTGTGAATACGGAGGACTGGAGGAAGTGTGGTTCCTGGTCACCCCTCAAAATCCGTTCAAGCAGAACGAGGCGCTGCTCGACGACCATCTCCGACTGGAAATGGTAGAGGCTGCCGTGGCCGGATACCCCCGTTTCCGAGCTTCCGATTTTGAATTCCAGCTTCCACGTCCTTCCTACACCATCCATACCCTTGACAAACTGGCCGAGAGCTATCCCGACCGGGAATTTCACCTGATTATCGGAGCCGACAACTGGCAGGCCTTCGACCGCTGGCGCTCGCCCGAGGAAATCATCCGTCGTCACCACATCCTGGTCTATCCGCGTCGGGGATATCCATTAGAGGAGGGCACTCCTCTACCCCCTCATGTCCGGGTCGTACAGACTCCCCTCATCGAAATCAGTTCCACTTTCATCCGCCAAGGTATCCGCGAAGGTAAAGACCTGCGCTACTTCCTGCATCCGGAAGTGTTCAGGATCATTCAGGAAAAAGGACTCTACCGCTAATCATTTCTTTTTGTGCAACACTACCAGCACGACCTCGCTTGGAGTAAAGAGACGCACATCTCTACGTGACGTACCTAATCCGTTGGTAATAATCACCGGAATGCCCGCACTGTTGTGCTTCAGTCCCGTCAGGAAGCGGTTGCCGTATTTGGAGAAATGTGCCGGTGTCCACCGGTGAAACAGGCTGACCTGCCCTCCGTGCGTATGTCCCGCCAACGCCAAATCGGTGTGTGACACATCCACATCCTCCACATAATCAGGCGTATGTACCAGCATCAACACAAAATCTTCTTCCCGCAAGGCCAAGGTAGGCGACACCCCGTTCTGCTTCAAATCGAACGGATTGCGGATGCCGCACAGCAAGATATATTCCTTTCCCCGCCACAGGGTATCCACTTTGTGTTCCAACAAATGTACGCCTGTTTCCCGCATGGCCTGTCGTGCCAGCGAATCAGCTTCACCCCGTTCGTGGTTACCCATCACGGCATACGTCCCACAGGGTGTCTCCACGGTCTTCAAGGCCTGGAAAAGCTGGTCCACATCTCCTCCGTTCCGTCCTCGGTAATCTCCACCCAAGAGCAATACATCGGCATCCAGCGACCGGAGAGCGCGGCACATACCCGGCAACCGACGGGCGGTAAAGCGGCTTTCGTAATGAAAGTCGGAGGCAAAAGCTACCCGGAAACCGTCGAAAGAATCGGGCAACTGGGCACTATAAAAATCATACTGTTTGACACGCCCTACTCCTTTGTATTTGGAAAAGGAGGCCGTGGCACAAGAAGAAAGCAGAAGGCTCATCAGCAGCAAGCCACCTGCCAGCAAGTTCAGTCGTTTCATCATTTTGAGCTACATATAACTATCCAGTCGTGACAAAGGTCGTAAAAAAATGCCTAACTTTGCCGAACGAAAACTAAAATTCCCAATTTCATGACACACGTCAAAACCAATTCCATAAAAGCATGGCTGCTGGCTGCCCGTCCGAAGACCTTGACCGGAGCGGCCATTCCTGTCATGCTGGGCTGTGCCCTGGCTTTTATTTACGGGCACTTTCAAACCGTACCTGCCGTACTGTGCTTTCTGTTTGCCTTCCTGATGCAGATTGACGCCAACTTCATCAACGACTTGTTCGATTTCCTAAAAGGCAGCGACCGCGAGGACCGGCTGGGTCCAGAACGTGCCTGCGCTCAAGGATGGATCAGCCCGAAGGCCATGAAGGCCGGCATTGCCTGCACCACTGTACTGGCTGGACTCGTCGGGCTCTGCTTGTTGTATTACGGAGGACTGGAAATGATTCCAGTGGGACTCGCCTGCATGATTTTTGCCTTCCTCTATACCGCCGGACCGTATCCGCTGGCTTACCACGGATGGGGCGACCTGATGGTACTCGTGTTCTTCGGCTTTGTGCCCGTGGGATGTACCTACTATGTCATGGCACACGACTGGAACACGGCCGTCACACTCACCTCACTGGCTTGCGGACTGGTCATCGACACCCTGCTGATGATCAACAATTTCCGCGACCGGGAACAGGATGCCCTCAGCGGCAAGAAAACCATCGTGGTACGAATCGGTGCGAAAGCCGGACTGGTGCTTTACTTTCTGTTAGGACTGGCAGCCTGCTGGTGCTGCTTCTATTTCCTGAGTTTAGGAAAGATTTACGCCGTGCTGCTCCCGCAGCTGTACCTCATTCCGCACATCCTGACCACCTTCCACATGGCCCGTATCTACCGTGGGAAAGCCTTGAACGGCATTTTAGGAGAGACTTCACGCAACATGTTCATTTTTGGATTATTACTTACACTTGGATTGATTCTTTAATTTATGATTCGGAAAGTACGCAAAGAAGATGCTCCGGCCATTACCGCCATCTACAACCATTACATTACGCACACCACCATCACCTTTGAACTGGAACCGGTGAGCGAAGAAGAGATGTGGAACCGCATCCAGAACATCAGTAGCAAATATCCGTATTTCGTATACGAAACAGAAGGGCAGATTGCCGGTTACTGCTATGTACACGGATGGAAAGAGAAGGCGGCTTACAACCAAAGTGTGGAGACCACCATTTACCTGGCACCTTCCTCTACGGGAAAGGGACTGGGTACCGAATTGATGCAACACCTGATAGAAGAATGCCGCCGCTGCGGACTACATGCCTTGATTGCCTGCATCACCGAAGGCAACGAGGCCAGCTACGCCCTACACGAAAAGCTGGGCTTTGAAAAGGTATCCAGCTTCCGCGAGGTGGGCCGCAAATTCGGCAAATGGCTGGGAATCGTAGACTACGAACTGATTCTCTGAGCCTTTCGTTCTGCCAAAAAGAAACAGGGCGGTATCCGGCAAACCGGACACCGCCCTGCATTGTATTGATCGGGAATTCCTCACTTCAACGTAATCGCATACTTGCTCAGGTCCTTTTCATCGGAACTGCCTCCAATCCATACCTGATATTTTCCCGGACAGAACTGGATGCTGTGAGTGGTTTCATTCCACCACTCCAGGTCTTTCTTTGACAAGGTAATACGTACATTTGCAGTCTTCCCAGCCGGGACAAACACCCGCTTAAAGGCTTTTAAGGTCTTGACCGGACCTCCTTCGTCGCCCACCTTATTCAGATAAACCTGTACCACTTCTTCTCCATCGCGACTACCAACATTTGAAACCGGTACGGTTACCGTCAAATTGTCGTCACTGCCTATCGTCTGTGCATTGAAAGCAGCTGTACCATACTTAAAGGTAGTATAGCTCAACCCATACCCAAAGGGGAAGAGCGGCTTTTCGGTCATGAAACGATAGGTACGTCCCTTCATATTGTAGTCCTCAAAATCGGGCAACTGCTCCGTATTCCGGTAGAAAGTGACCGGCAAGCGTCCGGCCGGATTGTAATCGCCAAACAAGACCTCAGCCACGGCCTTACCGCCCTGCTGCCCCGGATACCAAGCCTGCAAGATCGCCTCACAGGTTTCCGTTTCCGGTACCAGACCGATAGGAGAACCGGAGCAGTTCACCAAAATGACCTTCTTTCCAGCCCGATGCAGCGCAGCCAGCAATTCCCGCTGTACTTCCGGCAATTCAATGCTGGTACGGTCACCTTTCTTGAATCCCGGCAAATCTACGCCCATCTCTTCTCCTTCCAGACT
This sequence comes from uncultured Bacteroides sp., assembly GCF_902472605.1. Lineage (GTDB taxonomy): Bacteria > Bacteroidota > Bacteroidia > Bacteroidales > Bacteroidaceae > Phocaeicola. The sequence continues at coordinate 27,686 of NZ_CABROP010000009.1, read as the reverse complement.
CGGAGAAATACCTCCCACAAAGACTACCACATCGGCATTCCGCACGGCCTGTACCGACCGAACCACATCGACTTTCTGCTTAAAGCCCAGGTCGAAATTCAACTGTGCGTCACTCTGCAGATATTCAAACTGCAATTCGATGTCGTATTTCTTTCCGGCTTCTACCGGCAAAGCACAAGACTGCTTGTTCCCTCCGTGTACATTATGATACTTCATCACCTCTTTCTGATTGACCAGCAATCTTCCCTTGCCATAACTATACACATCCAGCACAATCTCTCCTGATGCCTTGGGCACATACGTGGCATTGTACGTAGCCGAAAAATCCGTCAGGTTTACCCCTGGTGCAAACACCGTAGCTCCCGACGTACAGAAATTGAACGGTGTCATCACCCGTGTTTCTACGTCCACTTTGCCCTCGTGGTTCACATTGTTCCAATAACGGGCCGTGAAGCCTGGTCGGCCTTCCGACTTACATTCACTGAACACACTTTCCAACACTTCATCGCCTACCCACGGACAACCCTGTTCATAAATCAGCTTATCGTCCTTTCCAAGTGCCGACCGGATTCCCTCCAGAATAGTCACCGTATGGGAAGGTACTCCATTATAGTTTCCCCACATCATGACCGAGTCTTTGGCATTGGGACCCATGACAGCGACGGTCAATCCACCGCGCTTCAACGGAAGTACCTGGTTCTTGTTCATCAAGAGCGTCATGGACTCCCGAGCCATCCGCAGCGCCAAGGAATCGTGTGCTGCAGAAGCCACGACCGAGAAAGGAATCTTAGTCCAGGACACTTTATCCGGATCGTCCATCTCGCCCAAGTCGAAACGGGCCTTCAGCAACCGCTTAACCGACTTATCAATCACCTTCTCATCGATTTGTTTCTTCCGGGCGGCTTCTACCAGTGATTCATACGTAGAACCACATTCCAAATCCGTACCACTCAGTACCGCAGCCGATGCAGCCGAAGGCGCATCCTTATGCGTGCGGTGTCCTTTTTCATCAAAAAAGTCATTGATGGCCCAGCAGTCGCTCAAGATGATGCCATCGAATCCCCATTCCTTCCGTAGAATCTGCGTCAGCAGCCGGTTGCTGCCGCAGCAAGGTTCTCCTTCAAAACGGTTGTAGGCACACATCACCTCTTTCACCCCGGCATCCTGTACCAGGGCCTTGAAAGCCGGCAAATAAGTCTCATACAAATCCCGAAGCGGCAAGTTTTCCACATCAAAAGAATGACGGTTCCACTCCGGTCCGGAATGTACTGCAAAATGTTTGGCACAAGCATACAGCTTGTCATACTTGCCGTCACTTTCTCCTTGCAAACCTTTGACCACCATCACGCCCATCTTACTTGTCAGATAAGGGTCTTCACCGTAGGTTTCAATACCTCTTCCCCAGCGCGGATCACGGTAAATGTTTACCGTCGGCGTCCACATGGTCAGTCCCTGGTATCTCTTGTAACTGTCATGTTGCACGTAATAGGTATTTTTTGCCCGCGCCTCATCCGACACGGCCGTAAACACCTTGTATACCAACGAATCATCAAAAGAGGCTGCCATGCCTATCGGCTGAGGGAACACCGTAGCCAGTCCGGCACGAGCCACCCCATGCAGCGCTTCATTCCACCAGTTATACGGTTTAATACCCAACCGCTCCACCGGCTTCGACACATCCATCATTAAAGAGACTTTTTCTTCCAAAGTCAGCTCCTGCAAAAGCAAGTCGGCACGCTGATCTGAAGATAAAGACGAATCCCGAAAATCGGGACGGGCACAGCCTAAAAAAGCTAAACCCAATAACCAAACACCATACCTCATAGATTTATTTATTAGCAGTTTCCCATAGCTTTGTTTCAGCACATTTAATATCTGCCCACAAGTTACCACATTTTAGCTTAAAATCACCTTTTTCAAGACGCCATTTTCCATCGTAACCCACAAAAGCCAAGTCACTGCCTTTTATTTTCATCGTCACTGTCTTGGTCTCGCCCGGATTCAACGATACTTTTTCAAAATTGCGCAAGCGGAGGTTATCCGGAGTGCTGCTGGCTACCAAATCCTTGGAGAACAACAACACAGCTTCTTTACCAGCTACCTTGCCGGAGTTCGTGACATCGACTGAAACCGTCAGCTCATCGTCTGCCGTAAAGGAAACCTTATCTACCTTCAGATTGCTGTACGTATAAGTTGTATAACTCAATCCAAAGCCAAACGGCCATTGTACATCCATCACGGAATCATAATTATAGTTTCCGCCCATCTGCCCCATGTTCTCACAAGGTTTATAGTCGTAAGTAGCAATGGCATTGATATATTTCGGATAAGTGAAAGGCATCTTTGCACTGAAGTTGGCATCGCCCGCCATCAAGTTAGCCAGGGCATCGCCTCCATAGTTGCTCGGCAGCAGCACGTCAATCACGCCCTGTGCCAAAGGTTCGATGTCACTGAGGATACGAGGACGTCCTTCATTCAATACCAGCACAATCGGTTTGCCGGTCTTGGCCAGCGCTTTTACCAAGTCGCGCTGATTAGCCGAAAGCGTCAAATCCGTCAGGTTACCTGGAGTCTCGCAATAAGAATTCTCGCCGATGCAAGCCACAATGACATCCACATTGGCAGCTGCCGCTACGGCTTTCTCAATCTCCGGTTTGTTCTCTGCCCACCAGTTGTCGTTCTGATTCGTCACGGCATTTGGATCTGAGCTTGCATAAGTGACTCCCGGCTCATATACCACATTTGACTTTCCATATTTATTGCACAAAGCCTCATAAATGGTATTATACGCTCCGGCACACTCATCGGCTTTATTACCTTGCCAGCTGTATGACCAACCTCCATTCAGACAACGCATGGAATTGGCATTAGGACCTGTCAACAGAATCTTCTTACCGACTTTGACAGGCAATACATTCTGTTCATTTTTCAACAAGACTTCCGATTCTTCTGCAGCCTGAAGCGCCACCTTGGCAAATTCGGCAGAGCCAAACTTATCGTATTTCTTGATATCCCAGTAAGGATTGTCAAACAAGCCCAAACGGTATTTCAAACGCAGTACACGAGCCACCGCATCATTGATTCGGCTCATCGGAACTTCTCCTTCTTCCACCAGTTCTTTCAAATAGGTACAGAAGCTCACTTCATAAGGCACCATTGACATATCAATACCGGCATTGATGGCAATCTTGATGGCTTCCTTCTTGGTAGCCGCAATGTGGTCACGGGTACAAAGATTATTGATGTCGGCCCAGTCGGTTACAATCATACCATCCCAGTTCAATCCTTCTTTCAACCACTCGGTCAGCAGTTCACGGTTGGCATGGAAAGGCATTCCATTGTCCACGCTCGAATTGACCATCACGCTCAACGCCCCATTGCGGATAGCAGCAAGGAACGGAGCAAAATGCTTTTCACGCAGATCGCTGCGAGAAATAGAAGAAGGCGTACGGTCTTTTCCGGATACCGGTACTCCATAACCCATGTAATGCTTCAGGCAGGCAGCCACATGATACTCGCCGATGTGGTTCGGGTCTGTTCCCTGAAATCCTTCTACAGCAGCCTTTCCCATTTCGGCATTCACATAGCAGTCTTCTCCGTAATTTTCCCACATTCTGGGCCAGCGAGGATCACGTCCCAAATCGACTACCGGCGCATACGTCCAAGGAATACATCCAGCTTTTGTTTCGTATGCGGAAATCTCTGCTCCCCGCTTCGTCAGTTCCCGATTGAAGGAAGCTCCCATGTTGATTCCCTGAGGAAACATGGTGCCGTCGAGGGTATACGTCGTACCATGAATCTGATCGACTCCATAAATACAAGGAATACCGATTTCTTTCATGGAAACTTCCTGTATGCGTTTGATCATCTTCGCCCAGGTCTCTTTTTTCTGTGCTACGCTCAGAGGCACATTCAAAATAGATCCGACCTTGTATTTGCCTATCACCGTATCCAGCTGTGCCTCACTGAGTGTAAAGCCATTTTTCTGGCTTGCCTTAAAATCAGTTACCACGTCCACGGTAAGCTCACACATCTGACCAATCTTTTCTTCCAGGGTCATCTTGTCCAACCATTTCTGGATATTGGCTTCAATGGTTTTGTCTGCCGGAATGGCCGGCTTTATGCTGTGTACGTTGTCTGCCATACACATCCCAGTGCCAATCACTGAGGCTAAAATCACATTTCTTATTAAATTCATGGTATCTATAATTTTGGTTTCTTTTCTTTCAAAAGGTCTTTGCCTTAGTTCAATTCAAACTCTACCACTCCCCTGATGTCTTGGGAAGAACTTCCGATATAAGCCTTGAACTTACCCGGTTCGGCCACCCAGTCATGGAGTTGGTCATCGAAGAATGTCAAATCCTCTTTATCGACGGTAAATACAATCTCTCTTTCCTCACCGGGCTGAAGAGCGACTTTATAGAAGTCTTTCAATTCTTTTACCGGACGCAACACACGACATTTTTCATCGCCGATGTACAACTGTACGGTTTCCTTTCCAGCGACATCCCCTACGTTCTTCACGCTACATCTAATTTCCAACACGTCATCGTCTTTCATCTCACAAGCTGAAATGACAGGTTTGCCATATTCAAACTGCGTATAACTCAATCCATAACCAAATGGGAACAGCGGTTGGATATGTTTCGTATCATACCAGCGATAGCCCACCAGGATGTCTTCCTTGTATTCCTGACGGATACTGTCGCCCGGATAACTGAGTTCTCCATAATAATGTGCCGGACAATCTTCCAGCTTGGCCGGATAAGAGAACGGCAGCTTTCCACTCGGAGTCACCTCGCCCAACAGCACATCGGCAAGTGCCTTGCCCCCAATAGAGCCCAGATACCAAGACTGTACCAATGAGGGTACCTCCTTCAACCAAGGCATGGCTACTGCATTTCCGCTGGTCAATACCACTACGAGCTTCTTGTTGGCTTTCAACAGCCCTTCAATCAAACGATCTTGTCCATAAGGCAATTCGTAGGCGCGACGGTCTTCTCCTTCACAATCCTGCTGGTAGTTCTTGTTTAGACCTCCCATAAAGATGACCAAATCGGCTTTACGAGCTTCTTCAATGGCGGCATTGTAAAGCGAATCTGCAACCGACTGAGAAATGACATCTGCCCGATCGAACATCGGTCGGCTTGCCATGTATCCTTGAGAGAAAGTCACGCAATCGCTGCCAAGCTTGTCAACCAAGGCTTCCAGTGGAGTAATCACCATCTTCGGTTTCAATTCTGAAGAACCACCTCCTGCCATCAAGTTACGGACAGCGTTGTCGCCGACCACCAAGATGTGTTTATACTGACCCTGCTTCAAAGGTAATAAAGATTCTCCTTTAAATGCGGCTTTATTCTTCAATAATACGATGCCTTCTGTAGCTATCTCATAAGCGGTTTCATAGTGAGAGTCATTTGACATGGCGCCAAATTTACCGTCTTCATTCATAGCCGTACGGAAAATCAGTCGCAACACCCGAGAAGCCTTATCATCGACTACACTCATAGGCACCTTACCCTCTTTCACCATGTTCAAGTAAGCGCTACCCAGATAATAACTATCATATCCCTGGTTGGAATTGGAAGTCAAACCATTGGTATAGGTACCCAGTTCCAGATCCAGTCCGTTCATGGCTGCCTCATACGTATCGTGCGCAGCTCCCCAATCGGTCACGACACATCCGTCGAAATTCCATTCTCCTTTCAGAATATCGTTGTTCAACAACTTGTTATGTGCCGCATGTGTACCTCTTACTTTATTATAGGCTCCCATGATGCTCCAAACTTTTCCTTCAGTCACCGCAGCCTTAAAAGCCGGAAGATAAATCTCATACAAGGCCCGGTCGCTGACCTGTACGTCAATGTGATTCCGCCAGTGTTCCTGATTGTTCAAGGCATAATGTTTCACGCAGGCTGCTACCCCGTTTTCCTGTACTCCCTGGATATAAGGTACACACATCCGGGATGCCAAATAAGGATCTTCACCCATGTATTCAAAGTTTCGTCCGTTCAGCGGAGTCCGGTAAATATTCACACCCGGACCCAGCAACACATTTTTATGACGAAAGCGGGCTTCTTCTCCGATAGCCAATCCATATTTCTTCGACAAAGAAGGATTCCAAGTAGAAGCCAGACAAGTCAGCGCCGGAAAAGCGGTACAGCTGTCGTTGGTCCAGCCGGCATAATCCCAGCTGTTCCAACAAATTTCCGCACGTACTCCATGAGGACCGTCGGAGTACATCAGTCCCGGAATGCCCAAACGGGCACATCCCGGTGTACTGAACCGTCCGTCGGCGTAACTCAAACGGGTCTTTTCTTCCAAAGTCATTCGGCTCAAAGCATCTTTCACACGAAGTTCCAACGGTTTCCGGGCATCCAGATACACCGGAGTCTCTCCTACTACCACTTTCTTGCCACTACCCGACATCAAAGTATGCATCAACTCTTTCTTAGGAAGTCCCTGCGGAGTGAACGCACCAAAACTATCTTTGTAATCCCACATAGACCACGCGATATGCAGACTGTCAAATACGGAAATCACATCCTTGAACCATCTCAAAGCATCGGCCTTGGGCGCTTTCTCATACACCCCGAATTCACCGCAATACAGATTGAGTCCTTTTTCATCGGCCACCTGCTTTGCCTTTGACAGGTAAGCAGCCAGCATCGCCTTGTCCCAGACCATTCCACGGAAACGTTTCGTTACTTTCTGGTCAGCTTCAGACAACGCATCAAATTCTTGCTTGGTAACCAGTTCACCCGGATAATGCACGGTGCCCTGGTAGTTGCCAAATTCCGTCCAACTGGCCCGATAATGGGTCAACAAGAACGGCTCATAAAAATGGCAGCTCAGCAAAATATATTCATCACCCTCGGGTACTTTCAAGAACGGGAAAGTATACACTCCCTGCCACATGTTGGAACCGATGACAATGACTCTTTCTTTTTCCACTTTTCGGATTACCTGATAAGTCTTCTCCACCAGTTTGTTCCAGTCCTCATGCTTGGGAGCGGTAGGTTCATTCATAATTTCATAAGCCACGTCGGAAGTAGGATATCCTTTCAACTCCTGCACCAGTTCTACCCAAAGCTGAAGGAAATGTTTCTGGGCTTCCGCACTTTCCCACAACATATTCTTCTTGCCATCATGACCGGCATTGAAATAATGCGAACGTACAATATGCAAGTCTACAATCACCTTCAAATCGTTCTGCAACGCCCATTGAATACCTTTGTGCAGATAGGAGAAAGCCTCTTTATTCTTTTCACCGTTTTCGTACCACAGCACCTCTTCATCAATCGGCAAGCGCACATGATCAAATCCCGCCCGGGCAATCCGGTTAAAATCTGTCTCATTCATTCCCTCCTGTATGGAAGGGCCGTTCGGAATCCGCTGCGACAACCAGTGGCTCAGGTTGATGCCTCGCTTAATCTCAAAAGCCTTCTGCGAAGAGGCATAACCTCCTACAGAGAATACGACCAGCAATATCAAAATCAATAACTTTTTCATACACTCAATCTTTAAAATGGATACTCTGTCTTTGCCCCTTCCATGATGCCTTCAACGATAGGTTCTGAATAATTATTCAGCTGCATCTGGTACCATCTGTTGAACAAGCCGAAATATTCTTTTCCTTCCACAAACGGTCCGTCGTACAAAGGATTATAGAAAGTACCATTGTCCCACACAATCGGAACAATTCCGTTTCTTTTCGCCGCGGAAGTGACATAAGTCATATAATACCGCTTTGTATCGGCCAAATCGTTTACATTTCCATCCGATTTATCTTTCGGAGGCGTAACTACACCATATTCACCCATTACTACCGGATAACCTTTATCAACCCATTCCTGTTTGATCTTACCAAACAACCAATCTACATAATCTTCCTGCTCATTTGAGGCCCCCGTATTATACTGGATATAATCTTTTCCCCAATAGTACACCGTCTCTGTATAATCCGCAAAATCCATATAAGAGAAACCAGCCGGACGATAAAAATGGAATTCGATGGCAATTCTGTTTTCCACTACATCGGTTGGGAAAGTCAAATGACCGTTTGCATAATCAGAGAAGGCATAATCCGGATTGGTGGCATACGTTTGAATAATCAAATTACGGTAATAGTTTTTTCCACCCGTAGAACGAACAGCATCTACAAAGCACTGGTTGAAATTATTCTGTGCCTGCAAGTTGTCGGCCGTAGGAGCCTGCCAGTTTATTTCTACCTCATTGGTACCAGAAAATATCAGGTGTTCGTCATAATCTTTAAAGAAAGTGGCAATGGCATGCCACAGATTTCTTTCTTTCATCAATACCGTTTCTGCTTCTTCTACCAGCGGATGGCTTTCCAGCCAGTCTTCATGATGGGTATTCAAAATCACATACATGCCGTTGTCGATGCAGTAATCTACTACTTGTTTGACACGATCCAGCCATTCGGTCTTGACTTCGGCCATGGTATTCTGATCGGTCACATGCGGATACCATCTGACAGGAATGCGCACGGCATTGAATCCGGCATTTTTCACCGCATCAATCATATCTTTCGTCACTGCCGGATTTCCCCATGAGGTTTCTGCATCCATGTGGTTGGCCATTCCTTCGTTATAACTTTCCAGTGAGTTTCCTAAGTTCCATCCCACCTTGATTTTCTTGAACAAAGCAAAGGCATCACTCTCCATACCTGTCTGATCGGGTTGACTACCGTCTATCAAGGCAGCCGTAGTGAAACTAATCTTCACCTCACCCACCGCATTGTTATAGTGATCGACCAAAGCTCCCTGCGGAATAGTCAACGTATATTGTGTATTCCACTGCAATTTCGGAACGGCCACTTTGAGCGTTCTGACCGTTGCAGAGACATGAGTAATCTGGGTAGCTGGCTCCAAAGTAAACTTATCCCAATTTGAAGCCAGGGATACCGCTTTATCAAATGTGAATGTAATGGTAGATAATTCCGGATCTACCTCCGTGGCCCCATCGACCGGATCACTCTCTATCACCTTTGCTGAAGAAACACCACCAGCTTCATTTTCAGAATCTGTACATCCATACAGGCTCCCCAGCAATAATATCAAACTCAGAAATAAAAATTTACACTTCATATTCTTACAATAGAAAAACAGGATGTGCAGGAATGTACCCAGATACTGACACAGCATTTCAATCATCTTTCCATTCTGCACATCCATCTTATCATTCAAACTCTATGTTATTTTTCAACCCACACACTATGAGTCCAAGTGACTCTATCCAAAGCTACACCGGTACCTGTGACAATCATGGCATCTCCACTGTCTTTATTAAACCAAGGTAAATAATCAGACTTAATATCGAAAGTGAGTTCCGTCAAGCCTGCCACGTCTCTTGCAGCATTTGTATCTCCACTTCCACTGACATCATTGATATCAAGGATAGAAGACCAGTTACTATCATAGACCTTAATCATATTACCGTCAGCACTATCCAAGAGATGGAAATAGAAAGTCATCTTATCGCCCACCTGCATTTCGCTGGTGAACCACTCTGCCTTCAGATTCAGTCCACCTCCCCAAGTCAGAGTTACTGGGGAATCACCGCCATCCCATACAGTAGTTTCTTCTTCAACCCATTCACCAGCCGGCTTCTCCTTGAAGCTCATAACAGGTGAAGTCAGGTTTTGCCCGCCTGTGGTTACCAGTGTCAAAGCTTCTGAACAAGTAGGTACTTCTTCAGGTACATTGACACGCAATACATTGTCAGACTTCCGGATGAAGTCAATTGCTTTCACGACATGATTACCCGGGAAAATGATTGAACTAATACGGTCTAAATATGTACCGCTCAGTTCCAGTTCTTCGCCTGCCTGCACTTCCGCAGGAGTATATGCTTCAATCGTAGGGATGACAATCACCATATCCAAACCGGCAGTCACAGTCTGGCCTTCGGCCTCTACAGTCACCTTACCGGTAGATTCTCCCAGCGTAGCCGGCAGTTTTACCTGTATCTGGTTCTCATTGGTTACCTGAATATCCGTCACCCGGTTTTCACCCAAAAACGTCACAGCCTCTACCTTGTCCAAACCGGTGCCCACAATAGTCACGGTTTCTCCAGGGACCGCATGCGTAGGACTAAATACGACTACTGAAAGGCTTTCACCCCCTTCTTCCTTGGCCTCATCAGAGCAGGCAAACAAGCCCACTGCCATGATTCCTCCTATAATTAAACTTAGATAACGATTTACTTTCTTCATAATACAATCATTTTATATTTACCATCCCGGATTTTGAGTTAACTTAGGATTCTTCTGAATTTCAGACTGTGGAATCGGGAACAAATAATACTTATCATCCCATCCACGTGCGATGGTTTTTCTGGAAAGCATCACATCGCCATTCACCAGTTTCAGGTCTGCTCCCTGTACGGAGGCAAATGCGGAATTACCAATCTTCCACCGACGTACATCCCAGAAACGATGATCCTCAAATGCCAGTTCCACCATTCTTTCTCTACGGTAGCGCTCCATAAATCCAGCAGAACCTGTAAATTCAGGCATCTGAATATCTGAACGGTTTCTCAATACATTGATGGCCTCATTGGCACTCATACCCAGATCGCCTTTTGCATCTGCATCGCCATAATAATTATACATGGCTTCTGCATAATCCAGATACATTTCAGCCAAGCGGAATACAATCCAAGTATGTCTCTGTGTAGACGGGTTGTTGTAAGTAGTCACGCAGTTGCCATCTACATACTTACGCAAATAATATCCCGTAGTGGTGGCATTATATTTAGGTGCACCATTAAATCCGCCCTCATACGTCTCGATGGTAATCTTCTGTGCACTGTTGGTAGGCCATTGGTCGCCATTTTTCACAATCGTCATGGCAAAACGCGGATCCAGTCCCTCATAAGGATTCTCTTTTGTGACATTGATATCTCCAGGATGACGTTGCCCAAAGGTCTCTCCATTGTCCTTATACTCATAAACATCTACCAATGATTGGGTTGGACAGTTACCTGAACTTCCGTTTTCCACGCCTACCGGATAATTGTTTCTCTCAAACGTATTCGACTCACCTCGGTTGATACCTAATATCAGTTCTGAGTTCGTATTTGCATTATGTCCCCACAACGTGGAATAACTGCTCAACGTAATTCCCCATTCGCCTGCACGATCCAGCAAATCCCTACATGCCACAGCAGCTTCATGCCACAATTCCTGATTGTTATCTTTGTTAAACAAAGGAGAAGCAGCATACAACAAGGTTCTGGCTTTCAAAGCCATGGCAGCCCCACGAGTAGCACGGCCAATCTCTGCACCCGGTTCATTCCGATAGCTAATCGGCAAATATTCTGCAATTTCATCACACTCTTTTACAATAAACTTGAAAACATCCTGTACCGGAGTTCGGGTCACATTATTCGCTTCTTCGTTCGTCAAAGATTTAAGAACCAATGGCACATCGCCATAAGCTCTGGCAAGCTCGAAATAGTAATAAGCCCGTAAGAAACGAAGTTCGTAAGGGTAAAGGCCGAACTGTAAAACCATGTTCGGATAGTTACTATCGTATTCGTAATCGCTTAAATCAACTTTATCGATTTTTTCCAGATATATATGCACTTCTGCAATGGCTCTGTACGCCCGCTGCCAGGTTGTTGAGAAAGGATTGGCAGCACTCCAACCTCCGTTATAGAATTTATGTATATCGGAAAGAGAGTTGGCAAAATCAGCCTCATCAGTAGCTGAAGCCTTAATTGCTCCTCCATAGATTGAATCAAAATCATTGAACATCTGTGCATAGACATCAGAAACCATTCGTTTCACCCCGTCCGTTGGATTTTCATATACCCAATCTTCACCAGTAACCGTAGCTTCATTATAGTTCAAATCCACGCAACCGGCCAGACTCATTGCGCCTGCGAGGCCTATTAAAAATAATCCTTTGAATTTCATTATCATGATGTTTTTAAATTAAAATGTAACAGATAAGCCCACATTCACTGATTTCAGAATCGGGTATCTCGTAGAAAGAACTTCCGCATCCATTGCTCCCACATTATCAAATGTAAGCAGGTTCTCACCTTGCAGGAAAAGCTTTGCACCCGCAATATGCGCATGCTGCAACCACTGATTCGGCAACTTGTAGTACAACTCACAATATCTCATTTTCAGATAGCTGACATTTTTATACCACACCGTGCTATTCTGTACGTTGTTCTGTGTTTCCTGAGAAGCCAATCGAGGATAGATTGCCTGGTCTCCAACCACATCCCAGCAATGATTGTAGTACTCCGTTGACAGGTTGTTATTATCAGCAAGCACCTTCCATACACCATCCACTCCTTTGAGGTCTTTAATCTGGTTGTTTGATCCCTGGAAAGTGAAGTTCAATCCGAAACCTTGGTATTCCAGTCCAAAATTAAATGAATAGTTCATGGCCGGAACTGAATAACCTTTTCCCAAGCCCACCATATCAAACTCATTAATCACATTGTCGCCATTCTGATCTTTATATTTGATATCACCAGGTTTTACACTTGAGAATTCCTGTTTGGGACTTGCATCAATGTCGTTCTGGTCTTTGAAAAAGCCGATACTTTCCAATCCCCAGGCCTCATCTACGCCATGTCCGATTTTTGAAAGATTCGGATAAGCCGGATTCTCAATCACATTGGCTATCTCATTATGAGAAAGAGTGAAGAAGGCACCTGCATTCAAACAGAACTTGTCGGACAGTTTTTTCGCATAGCGCGCCCCTACTTCCAAACCATAGCTGGTCACTTTACCTACATCATCGTAAGCAGACTGAATACCTGCTACCCATGAGTTCTGGTCCTGAGCAGAAACCAAGATGTGACTACGCTGCTGATAATAGAGGTCTAACGTAAAGTCAAGGGCATTGAAGAAACGCATATCAGTTCCGACATTCAGTTTGGCGGCAGTTTCCTGTGAGAAGTTCGTAGTAGGGAAAGAAGTCATAAACATACCCCAGCTCTCTGCATTTGCTTCACCATAGAAGAAATTACCGTTGTTCGTACTCCAGTTTTCCAACCAAAGACCAATGCCCGGTACATAATCGTAATGCTGGATACCCGCAGAAGCACGTACCTTACCTACGTTCAGCACCTTTGCTTTTGAATCATTGGCAAAGATGTATCCTAAACCTAAAGTCGGTGAGAACGCCCATTTGGCAGGGTAGCTACGGTTTGAACCGTTGGCAGCCAAAGTCAGGTCGAACAAATATTTATTGTCTAAATCGTAGTGTGCCGTACCGGTCCAGTTGGTACGATAAAACGTATTGCCTTGCCCATCTGAAATATCACTGCTCGCATCATAGATGACCGCAGCAGAGAAATGATCATTATCAAGGAAAGAATTCTGATAGTAAAGTCCCAATGAAGCTTTTCCTCTACGCCACTGGCTGTCTACCCAGTGTGAGAAAGTCAGGTTGTTTTCCTTGTTACCCATCACGACTTCCTGCACATGGTCTTTATCACCGATTGCTCCGGTATAGTATTCATATGCATATTGGTGACCTTTGTATCTGGACTCTTTCGTAATAGACGAATTGTCATATCCGATACTGGCTCTGAAACTCAATCCTTTCACCCAGAAATCCAAATCCTGTACCAAAGTCGCATCAGCCCACAACTGGCGCTGATGAGATTTAAGGAAACCAGACTCCTGAATCTTGGCTGCAATGTTACCGTCACCATAGGCTTCATTACCTCCCCAATAACCGGAAGAGGTACGGAGCGGGAACGCACTCATCGGAGTACGATACACATACCATGTAGCTCCGTTTGCATCCACGTCGTTAGGCTGGGAGGTTTCAATAAAAATTCCCAGCACATTGGCAGAAATGCGGGTAGTTGGCGATAAGGTAAAATCCACATTGGCACGAATGTTAGCCTTTGAATATTTTAATTGAGATGAATACTCTGCCTGTTTGGTATTTTTCAACAAACCCTTATTCTGAGTATAATCCATCATCGTGTAATACTTCACCTTATCACTACCTCCTGATATAGACAGGTTAGCCCGGTCTTCTGAGCCTCTGTTCTTGAAAGCTTCATTCTTCCAGTTTACATTCGGATAAAAATAAGGATCGGTACCATTCTTAATCAGTTCCAGTTCCTGGTCTGAATACGTAGGAGTCAATCCGTCATTCAGACGTCCCTGGTTCAAGGCGGAAGCATATCCGTATCCGTCCATCATCTCAGCGAATTCCGGGTCAAAGGTAAATTTATGGCTATACCCTACCTTTATCTGCGTTTTTCCTTCCATTCCTCTTTTCGTCTTTACCAAGATGGCTCCATTGACACCTTTATGTCCCAATAAAGCTACTGCAGCCGCATCCTTCAACACCGTCACACTTTCCACCTCTTCTACAGTCAGACGATTAATCGGACGTTCATATCCATCCACCAAAATCAAAATACGGTTTTTATCACCCAATAAATTGCTCGTATCATCGTTGTAAGTCTGTACGCCTCGGATATTAAAAATCGCTCCAAAATCTTCATCTCCGGCAAAACCTCCATTGTTGATTGTAGTAAGTCCCAGCAATTTACCATACAAGGCTTCGGCCAGACTTACGGCGGAAGTCTGTTGCAATTCCTCTGCCGTAATTGTCATTGTGGATGCCGTACTCAATAATTCGCTATGCTGGATACCATAGCCAAGATCCACTTTCTGTTTATCTAGATCCGGCAATTGTACCTGTGCCTGCGCAGAAATTCCCCCTGCCATCAAAAGCAACATGAGGCCTGACTTCATTATATATTTATTCATAATCTACGTATTTATTATTTATTATCTTATATACATTACCAACCGGGATTTTGGAACAATCCATATCCTTTGTTTATCTCAGTTCTTGGGAATGGAGATAAGAACCACTTATTTGTCCAGAAACCAGGTTCCCACCATCTACGTGCTCCAACAGTAATGACTTGCTTGTCATAAATGAAGTTAGGATAAGGCTCACCAGCTTTCAAGGTTGTATCATCACGCGTATCTTTCTGTCCATCTGCAGTTTTACGCCAGATAACCAGTTCATGCAACGGAGAAGTAAATTTATCAACGCATTTTCTACGGATGATATCGTACAGACGTTCATCTTCCAAACCAAATTCACATGCACGTTCACGCAAGATTTCCTGAATCAGGTTATCCTTGTTTGTCGTAAGATGCAACTCCGGATTCATAACCTCAATTTTCCCCAATCCGACACGGTCACGTACGATATTGACCTGATCGCAGGCTTTCTGCAAGTTGCCGGTTTCAGCCAAAGCTTCTGCATAAATCAAATACATATCTGCCATACGCATATAAGCGTAGTTGGCTGGAAGGTTTGTCATTTTCCAGAAGTCACGTACCCATTTAAACAGAGCCATACCACTGGCAAAACGGATACGCCATTCGTTCAGGGTTGTATTCTGGTCAATGTCTCCTCCTTGCCATATACCTACAGACGACAATCCCTGATAGTCCTCACGCAACTTCGGACGGTTCACCAACATAGTCTCGTACAAACGAGGATCACGGTCAGCGAAAATGTCTATATTATTAGGATTATTCGTATTGTAGACCCCTTCTTTATACGGGTAATTACGTCCGTCGGCCATCGGGAACATTTCCATATATTCCAATGTAGGATTCAAGTGTCCCTGATGAGCCACATTACCGATACCATACGTCTGGTCACCCCATTCTTCCATCAAATACGTACTGTGGATTTCCAACAATTTTTCCTTGTTTCCACGATTCCAGTAACCGGCACGATAAGCTTCCGAATAACCCTGTTCATCTCGTGTAGCAGGTTCAATCAGTCCATAATAATTGCCATTTTCCTGATTTACTCTAAAGAAATCTTCACAAGCCTTCAGGCAAGTTTCCCACAAATCCTGACGTTTGCCACCATACCACACAGCCAAGATATCCTGCCGGTCTTCTTTACGGGTGAACTGCATATAAGGCTCATCATCATTGAACAACGGAGAAGCCGCATAAAGATAAAGTTTGGCACGCAACGCCATGGCGGCAGCCTTGGTGATTCGACCAGCTTCATTGTTCACATCCTCCAGAACCCACGGGAAGCCCGGTTCATCAATCGCCTTCAACAGCAAGCTGTCAATAAAATTCACTGTCTGTTCTACGGTAGCACGGCCGCCATCATACGATTCACCAGTCTGATAAGCATGGTCTATCAAAGGCAGTCCTCCGAAGTTCTTCAATCCATCCAAGTAGCGAGTAGCCATGATGACGTAAGTTTCACCTCTTAACCGGCTTTTCTCTTCATCCGACATATCCGGCACACGGTCTATGTTCTCAATAATCTGCCAGCCCTTACGAATAGCTTCATAAATTGAGCGTTTATTATCGCTACCTGAGTTAAAGGCAAATTTATCTTTAATCTGTCCATCCTGATAACCTTCTGTGGCATTACCTGGATAATACCACAAATAAGCCCCCGACCATGAGCTGTATGCATGGAAGATATCAGACAATGTTTCATTCGGACTAGACTGCAGCTGATCCTTTACAAAAAACGGACAACTCATGTGGTTATACAGATTCCAAAGGAAATAGCGTGTATACTCCGCTTTACTGAAGATAGTATCCAAAGATACATCTACGCCCGGCGCTTTCTCCAAAAAGGAGTTTCCTACATTGAAATCATCCACGCATGATACCAAAGTATTACCTCCTAAGGTAAATCCTACTAAACCTATAATAAAATATCTAAGTTTTTTCATGGTATATTAAATATTAAGTTTTACACCAAAGTTAATAATACGTGTCATCGGGTATTTGATGAATGTACCATATTCACCACCGGCACTTTCCGGGTCATTTCCTTTAAACGGAGTGAATGTCAACAGGTTATATCCTGACACATAAACTCTGACACTGGAAATACGCGGCAAGAACGGAATGTTACGGATGTTATAACCGATTTCAATGTTCTTCAATCTCAGGAAAGAAGTATCTACCAACCAGACTCTGGAATCAAGCGTATTGTGTGCCTGATTGGAGAATGTCAGTCTCGGCAATATGGCATCCCGGTTATCTTCGCGCCAGCTGTTATCATACACCCATTGCAGAAGTCCACAGTTGTTGGTATCACCAAACTGAGGACGATAATACCAGTAAAGCTGACGGTTTACGTGAGTGGCACCTGTCCACAACATAGAAATATCAAAGTTCTTATAAGTCAAACTCATGTTGACAGAAGCATTGTATTCAGGGATATCTGTATAACCAATGGCATGCATATCATCAGAATCAATTAAGCCATCGCCTGTCAAGTCGACATACACGCAGTCACCTGCTTTCAAAGCTGCATTCTGATTCGGCATATCTACCCCATATTGTGCTTTATAGCGTGCTTCCGTTTCACCCGGTACATAGAATTCAAAGAATTCGTATCCGAAAGGCTGGCCAACCGGATGCCCAGTACGGTACAAATGAGGATAATTCTGTTTTACTTCAGCCTGTTCTATAATCTTATTACGAGCGAAAGTCAATGACGGAGAGATTGAGTAAGTCACTTCACCCACTCTGTCAGTCCAGTTCAAAGTAAGCTCATAACCATGATTCTTTACACGACCATAGTTGATAGAACTGGCATTCATACCCAATACAGAAGGCAACATGGCTGAGTTGCTCACCAAAATGTTCTTTCGGTCTTCAAAGAAGAAATCCAATCCCAAGCTCAAACGGTCATTAAAGAATTTTGCATCAAGACCAATATTTTTCTTTACAGCTGTTTCCCAAGTTACATCCGGATTTCCGACAGAGGTCTCAAATGCCCCAGGCATCCAAGTACTGTTATTGGTACCAAAGTTTGCAGAACCCCATCCTGCTCCATTAGGATATCCATCAAAGATTTTATAACTGCCCGGCAGATAGAGGAAACGTGAAGTTCCAATCTTATCGTTACCTACCGTACCGATAGAAGCACGTATCTTCAAATAGGAAATCACATTCTTCAACGGTTCCCAGAATTTTTCAGCTGAAGGAATCCATCCGACAGATGCAGAAGGGAAGAATCCGTAACGTTTTCCAGGAGCAAAGTTCTCAGAACCGTTATATCCCATGTTCACATCAACCATGTATTTGGAAGCATAGTTATAAGTGATACGTCCCACCAAACCTACATATCCAGACGGGATAGATACATAAAGGTCTCCAGAAACATCCTGATTAGGATAATAGCTCTTTGACTGGTTGTAAAGCAGCAATGCACCTACATCGTGATTTCCAAAAGAACGAGAGTAGTTCAAACTGGCTTCTGCATACCAGTCACGGTCACCCCACTTATTTTCAGCATAAGGCAAAATATAGGTGGTTCCACTTTTCACCAGTACCGGCTGCTGAACACCGTTTTCATCTTCACGCAAAGTAACTTTATACGTAACGCCCGTACCAAAATCATTCTTACGGTCTTTCTGCTGCGTATATTCTGAGTTATATGATCCTTTAATCTTAAAAGACAAACCCTTGGTAATGAAATCCAGGTTCAAATTGTACTGCAAGTCCAGGTTGAGCACGTTCTTGCTCTCCTTCACATATCCCAAATCATAGAAACGAGCCAAACCATCGCTGTTGTTTGTCAGTTCACCACCTACAATGGCCGGGTCTGCCACCAATCGACGTCCCTCTTCGTCAATACCATATCCAGCCATTGGAAGAGCGTCATGCAAGTAACGGAACAAATCGCTTTCTCCGTCACCAATCGTGTTACGGTTTTCCAGACGTCCACCGATATTAATAGCCAATGAACTATATTTAGAGAGTTCCAAATCCAAGTTTGCACGATAATTATAACGTTTATATTTAAAGTTCTCTTCCGGGTCGGCATTAAAGGTTTTGAAAAGTCCGTCCTGGTCAAATGCACCTATTGAAATAAAATATTTTGCTTTTTTTGATCCACCTGAGATTGACACGTTATATTGTGTCTGCCAGGCACTGTTTTTCATGATGTAATCCAGCCAGTTGGTGTCTGGATAAACTTTCAGCATGTCTCTATCCTTAAAATGCTGAATGGCGGTCTGACTGTAACGCACAGCGTCAGGACTGATGCCATCTCCCAGCTGAGCATTATTATAAGCCGTGGCATAAGTATAAGAATTTGTCATGTCCAAAAACTGAGTTATCTGCTGCAGACCAGCGGATGCAGAAACTGAGATAGAAGCCTTACCTTCTTCTCCACGTTTAGTAGTCACCAGAATCACACCATTTGCACCACGTACACCATACACTGCAGTAGCAGATGCATCCTTCAAAATTGAAATATCCTGCACCTCATTAGGGTCCAACTGACTAAACGGACGTTCTACACCATCCACCAGCACCAACGGTTCCGCACTGTTCAAGGAGCCTACGCCTCGTACACGGATTACAGGATCATCACCACCCGGGATACCTGAATATTGAACGGACTGCACACCCGGCAACTTACCAGCCAATGCATTACCCAAGGAAGCTGACGGGGATTTCAACAACTCCTTACTGTTGACGTTGGATACTGCTCCCGTCACCGTCACCTTTTTCTGTACGCCATAAGCCACAACGACAACTTCATCCAAACTCTGCGTATCCGACGTCATTGTCACTTGCATATTAGCTTTCGGTTTCAGTTCCAAGGTCTTATACCCCACATAAGAAAACACAAGAACTGCATCAGGCGAAACAGACGACAAGACAAACTGCCCGTCAAGGTCTGTAATCGTACCGGTGCCTGTTCCTTTAACCTGTACAGATACTCCAATCAAGGTTTCCCCCGATTCATCTTCTACGACACCTTTCACATTAATCGCTTGTGCGAAAGACATCACTGGTATATAGCATAGAAATGCCAATATATACCAAAATTTTAAGACTACATGTTTCATAATATCAGTTATTTATTGTGCAACTATTAGTTTTCTTTTTTACTTCCATCACTACATTGAGCATATCCCTACCGAGCATTCTCTACTTGATGATACCGAAGCCTTGATTCAAACTTGTCAGCCACCGTTACAGACGGTGAATCGAAATCGTCCGCCAAAACCACATTACCTGGATAATGTACGACTCCTGCATATTCTCCTCCTGCAGTCCAACTTGCCAGACGATAAGTAAGTAAAAATGGATGGTAATAATGAAAACTTTTAATAAGGTTCTTGTCATACTCAGATAAATGCAAATCTTTTACGGCCCGATAATTTTGCCACAGATTTGAACAACCACCAAAGTCCAGACAGAATTCCATTCAC
Source organism: uncultured Bacteroides sp. (assembly GCF_902472605.1). Taxonomy (GTDB): domain Bacteria; phylum Bacteroidota; class Bacteroidia; order Bacteroidales; family Bacteroidaceae; genus Phocaeicola. Next base: position 7,427 of record NZ_CABROP010000009.1, on the reverse strand, counting down.
GAAGTATGTTCTTCATGTTTTTCATTAAGATTTATTGTTTACAATCAGGTTACTTACATTCATGCAGATTAAGTTTCGTTGACAATACTCCCTTTTTCTGCACTGGCAAAAATAAATACATATATAATAAGGCATGTTTGAAAACTAACAAAAGGATGTTTGATTTCTATCATTTTACACATACAACTGATTATCAGTATTATACAAATTGTAAACAAGAAGAAAAGGGAATGAATTCAAACCTCCTTTTTCTTTGTACCGATGAAGAAAGACAGCTAAAATTTAAGCTACAAGTCCCTTCTTTGCAGTTTAAAAATATGTTAGCAAACCATGTGTACTCAAAATAAAATTAAAATCCATACCCTGAAGACATTTCCCGTCGGGGCTGTAAGACGCCTCTCCAGCCGAAGGCCAGAATATCAACAAATCTCCCCAAAAGCTTTCCTCAAACCTTAACCTGCAGCACAGAAAGAAAACCGCTGGAAGACACCTCGGAGAAAAAAGAATGTATGTTTGAAAATTAACAGAAGGATGTTGGATTTCTATCGGAACGAACCATCCTTTCTGACTTCTTTCACTGATTAAGAAGCAGTTACAAAACACTATTTATCCTGCTCTCCTTTATTGTTTCCCGTAATGACTTTGCTCGGTGAAACCCCATAATATTTCTTAAATACAGTGCTGAAATAACGTACGTCGGGGTAACCACACTGAATGGCTACCGCAGTAACAGAAAGACAACCTCCCTCCAACAATGATTTAGCTTGTTTCATTCGCATTTCCCTTATCAAATCATTGGGAGCCATACCCAATAGTTTACGGGTCTTTTCATAAAGCAAAGTTCTGCTCAAGGCTACCGCATTGCATAAGTCATTGACAGTAAACTCTGAATTAGAGATATTTCCCTGAATTACCTGTGTAATCTTTTGCAAAAACAAGGTATCAATGTCGCCCTGCAAAGCCTTTGTGTCCATATGGGGAATGCTTTCCAGCTTCTTCATACTCATCTTCGACAAATAATAAGAATGCAGTTTACGACGGTTGACAAAGACGTTACGTATCTTCAGTTCCAAAATCTCCATGTCAAAAGGCTTCGTAATATAGTCGTCAGCTCCCACACTCAATCCCAAAGTTTGTGTTTCCTTGTCGGTATTGGCGGTCAGCAGAATCACAGGTATGTGTGAGGTCTCTATATGATTCTTAAGCTGCTTGCAAAATGTATCTCCCCGCATTCCGGGCATCATGACATCACTGATAACCAAATCGACACTCTGCTTCTGCAATATTTCCATGCCCTCTTCTGCCGAACCTGCCCCCACTACATTATAAGATGCAGACAGGGCATGAAACAAATATTCACGCAGTTCCTGAGTATCCTCTACCACCAAAATAGTTTCCTTATTCGATGAATAAGAAGCAGACCTCAAAGGCATTCCCGGTTGTTTTTCCCCGAATTCCACAGAAGATTCATCCGACTGCCGGCCTTTCTTTACCAAAGGCAAGGAAAGATAAAACGTGGAACCTACATTCAACGTACTCTTAAAAGAAAGCTTCCCACCTATTTTCTTTACCAGACTATATGTAAAAAATAATCCGACACCGCTACCCGGTATGCTCTTGTCTATCGCATTCGCCCCGCGGTGGAAAAACCGAAAAATCTTTTTGGCAGACACAGGAGAAATGCCGATACCCGTATCCTCTACTTCTATGACCGCATAGTTCCCCGCCAGCCGCAAAGTAACGGTCACGCCTCCTTCAAAAGTATATTTCAACGCATTCGACAGCAAATTGTCCAAAATCCGATTCAACAATCCGGGCTCCACATTAACCAGACAACTTTCAGGACAATTGTTCACCTTAAAATAAAGTCCCTTTTCTTCTGCCAGCTGATGATAATCATAATCCAACAAACCTACATATTGCTTCAAGTCAACAATATTCGGTTTGAACAAATCATCTTTCTGCACATTCAGCTTATTCAAATCCATCAATTGGTTGACAATATTCCAAAGATGTCTCACACTGTTTCGGGCCGTAGCCAACAAATATACCTGTTCATCCCTTTCATCCGGCTTGTCTATCAACTTGCTGAGTTTGTCCAAAGGTGCCGCCACCAAAGTCAACGGCGTTTTAATGTCATGCGCCACGTTAATGAAGAAATTAATTTTTTCTTCAAAATGCAGTCTCTCCACATAACTCTTATAAGTCATAATCCCCCAATAAATAAACCCACAAAGTACCAATGCATACACAAGCAACATATACCAACGTAACCATACCACTTGCTCCACCACAATCCGGACGCTACGTTCTATAGTCGTACCCGACTCTGGGTCCTCTCCTTTTATCTGAAGCGTATAGGTTCCTGGCGCAAGATTTGTCAAACGAATGGCATGTCGTGGATCCAAGAAATTCCATTCCTCTGAACTACCCACCAAACGCCAACGAAATTGAGAGGCATATTGATTATACAAGTCATCCGTACTAATCGATAAAGCAAACGAACGGGTCTTATATGGAATTCGCAACTCTTTCACTTGATTCAAAGGAACGTCTAGAATATCCGGATGGGAAACCATGGTAACCTCTTCCGAACCAACCTTCAAGTCTGTAAAACAGATTTTACGAATCACGGAATGCAGAGAGGCCGACAAAGGAGAAAAGACAAGCGCTCCATAATATCCGCCGAACGCAAAACTCCCGTTAAGGAGCAAACACGAAGCCCCTGGAAAGAACTCATTGAAGAACAATCCCTCATGGCGTCTTAAGGAGGAAACCATTTTATCTGATTTTGTATCAAACACAAACAATCCGGCATTTTCCGTAGAGACCCACAAACGCTGCAGGCTATCTGCCTGTATGGCCATAATATAATTCGACGGCAATCCTTCACGAGTAGTATAGGGCACAAGATTCTTACCTGCCAACTGATAGCACAGCAATCCTCCTCCGTCGGTACCAATCCATATTTCTTTTTGCCGGGCTACATAAGCCACACAATTTATATAGGTAGAACCTCTCCATTGCGCAAAAGAAGAAGCAGAACTAAATATAGGTTCAACAGCTTCTGTTTTTATGTTCATCAGATAAACGCCATCTACCGTCCCAACCAGCAAACTATCCGTGGCAATGGGAAGTAAGGCGGTTACTTTATTCAGCTTGTAAAAATGCTTTTCAAACTTCTCCCCCTGTATCGTCAACTTGGTCAAATTAAAGTTCATACCCCCCAGCCAGATATTTCCCAATGAATCTTTACAAGAAGCAAACACACAATCTTTCTCTTCATTTCCCGACAAAGAAGGAAAGAAATCAAAATGTCCTGTCCGAGGATTCAAACGGTAAACGCCCGAATTATATCCTCCACACCACACAAATCCTTCATCGTCCAATGCTACAGAAAGAAAACCGGCCTGCTTGTCTAAAAATTTCCGGAACGTATTATCCAGATAATTATAACATCCAATGTAGAAATTGAAAGCCATCCAGATATCTCCATTCTTCCCGGCACAAACCCCATGAACAAAGTTTGCGGAACTTACCTTTTCTTCCTCATCCTTCACCAACACAAAATTCGAACCTTTCCGCAAGAGGGTCACTCCTCCCAAATAACTCGTCACCCATATATTACCTTCATCCACCAGAATATCATACACACTGGAAGTACGCAACGACAAGGTACCCGCCGGCACCACATCGGAAGCAAACAACTGATACTCTTTTTGAGCCATACCGACTTTATAAACCCCCATTCCATCACAACCTATCAGCATGTATTTGTCATCCAATTTCCGGATGGATCGTACAATGGCACTTTGAAACGGACCTTGCACCTGTGACAAGTGACCTCGCTCATAAAACCACAGTCCGCTTCCTTCACAGCCCATCCATACACAATCCTTCGAAGCGTCCATATATAAGGTTTCTACAGTCTGCTTATCCATCCCTGGAATGTGTTTGGAAATTTTCAGGTCATGAGTCAAGGTAAAAACGCCTCCTACTCCCCCCACCAGCAAAAAATTATTGCCACAAGATTGCCCACACCTGATTTCAAAACCATCCAGTCCTTTGCATAATATACGCTTGGTTTTCATATCAATGCACAATATTCCATTGGAAGTGCAGGCATACAATTTAGTACCTATTTGCAAAAGTGCATTCAGGGTCGGATAGATATGATAATCTGACAACGATACAAACAATTGAAAGCAATCACTCTCCGTATTATACAAATACATCTGGCCACTGTCTGTATAAGCCCACAAATGACCTGCCCCATCTGTATACACCGATATTTTCTGCCCGTCGCCCAGGGCGCGTATGTCATCATGAAAAAGGTTATAATGTTTGAAGGAATAGCCATTATACATATCTATTCCTTGCCGGGTAGACATCCAGATAAAATCTCCCCATTTCAATATCTTGAATACCGTATTGCTGGACAAGCCTTCTGAAGAATCAAAACCATACGAATAATATTTAGAGATTGCAACAGCCTTCACAAAGCCTGCATGCATCAATAAAAAAGCTAAAACTACGAAATTACAATAAATGTATCTCTTCATGTTCTCCATAAGCCATAAAAAGGAATTCCACCTCTACAATCAAGTATTAGATAATTATGTACTTCATGTAAATAAACCCAAAGGGCTTCCATCTTAAGCCGTTCAAAGCCTTGCAAATATAACAAAAATTAAAATAACTGATTCACTTTTTCTCTTTTTCAATTTAGGGACATCTATCTAGGAAACAAACTGATTCTCACACCGGCATTTTTCTATCTATTCCACATTCTTTATCCAGCCACACAAATTCATAAGAATATTTTATTTGTAAGCACCAGATTTAAAATCTTATGCAAAAAGGCTCACTACTTAATCAAAAAAATAATTACATTTGCACAATAGAAGCATAAAAAAGAAACCTAAAATTAATATGCTATGAGAAAAAATCTAGTAAAAGTATGGACAATCTGCCTGCTAACAGCAGGATGGATGATGGCCTGTGCGCCACAAGAAACCCAGACGGGTGACCTGAATGTCATTCCACTTCCACAAGAAGTGACGGAAAATCCGTCATCAGCGCCTTTCGTGATTAAATCTTCCACCACCATCGTCTACGACGAAGGCAATGAAAAGCTGGCAAGCACCGCCCGACTTTTGGCTAATTATATCAAAGAGGTAACCGGAACAGAAGTCAAAACAGGTACAAAAGCTGGGAAAAACTGTATCATACTGAAAATCGACCCCTCCATCATTCAGAAAGAAGGATATAAGCTGAAAGTGACGAGTGATGCCGTCACCGTAATCGGGGCTACCGAGGCTGGAGTATTCTACGGATGCCAGACCATCCATAAAGCACTTCCCATCACAAAAGGCAAGGCATTAGCCTCACTGCCGGCAGGGGAGGTAAATGACTATCCACTATATAACTATCGTGGATTCATGATTGATGTAGGACGTCATTTTTTCCCGAAAGAATATCTGAAAGAACTGATTGATGTCATGGCCATGCACAACATCAACTATTTCCATTGGCACCTGACTGAGGACCAAGGCTGGCGCATTGAAATCAAGAAATATCCCAAACTCACGGAAATAGGTTCGTACCGTAAAGAAACGATTACTGCCCCCGGTTCCGGTCAGTTCGACGGAACTCCGGTAAGCGGTTTCTACACACAGGAAGATGCCAAAGAAATCGTGGCCTACGCAGCTGAACGCTTCATCACAGTTATCCCCGAGATAGATATGCCGGGACACATGTTGGCCGCATTGGCTTCGTATCCGGAACTGGGATGTACCGGTGGCCCGTATGAAACAGCTACCAAGTTCGGAGTGTTCAAGGAAGTACTTTGCGGAGGAAATCCTCGTACATTGCAATTTGCCAAAGATGTGGTGAACGAACTGATGGATATCTTCCCGGACGCTCCTTATATCCATATCGGAGGAGACGAATGTCCAAAAGCAGAATGGGAAAAATGTCCAAAATGTCAGGCCAAAATCAAAGAACTGGGACTGCGCGACACGAAAGAGCACAGCAAGGAAAACCAGCTCCAAGTGTATTTCATGAACGAAGTGGAAAAGGAAATTGCCAAACGGGGCAAGAAAATGCTGGCATGGAACGAGATTTTAGAAGGCAATCCGAATCCGGAAACAACTACCGTCATGGCATGGACGGGTGTAAAGGCTTCCATCAAAGCCGCACAGCTGGGACATCCAACCATTGTCTGCCCCATCAGCCACTTGTACTTCAGCAATCCTGGATATAACCGTCTAAAAGGTATCAGCAGTGTGGCACGGGTATACAACTTTGAACCGGCATCCGACGAATTGACTCCGGAAGAAAAGAAAAACATTATCGGCGTACAGGGATGTATCTGGACCGAATGGACCAAAGACAGCGTAAAGATGGAATGGCAGATGATGCCACGCATCGCCGCATTGAGCGAATTACAATGGAGCAATCCGGCAAAGAAAGACCTGAATGGATTCCTGAAACGACTCCGCCACCAGCTGGATTTGTACCAATTGTACGGATATAATTATAAAAAGGATATCGAGGATGTCACCATCGATGTTGAACCGAAAGGAGAAGGCGGAGCAGCTTCTATCCAACTGAAAACATTCGACAATGCACCGGTTTACTACACATTGGACGGTTCCGACCCTTCGGCTACTTCACAACAGTATACTCAGCCATTTACGGTAGACCAGACAACAACCATCAAGGCAAAGGCTATCCGTAACGGTCGTGAAAGTGATGTAACAGCAGAAAACCTCACGTATAACTTGGCTACCATGCATCCTATTACCCTGAAATGTACACCCGACGAAAAGTTCACTTACAAGGGTGCCAACTTACTGGTTGATGGTATGCAAGGAGACGACAATTATCGTTCGGGACGCTATATCGGTATTTATGGACAGGATTTTGATGCCACCATCGACTTGCAGGAACCGAAAGAAATATCTTCTGTCTCAGTCGGTACCTACCTGGTTCCGGGTGACTATATCTTCGGACTGACAGGATTGGAAGTGTATGGTTCTGAAGATGGAAAGACTTACACCAAGATAGGTTCGATATCCATTCCGACACTGGAAAAAGGCAGTAAGAACAATGTACTGAAACGCGATACCGTCAGCTTCAACAAGACAAAAGCACGCTATGTGCACATTATCGGAAAGAATACTCCGGTACTCCCGAAATGGCATCCGGGGGCAGGCAAGCAAACTTACTTGTTCCTCGATGAAATCGCCATCAATTAGTTGAATCAGACAGCTCAGAAAACGCCTTTGCGTTCTCTCCAAAACGTAAGTACGTTTCAAGTAAAACGCAAGTACATTTTGGAACAAACGCAAAGGCGTTTAACTTCAAATGAGGTGTACTGAAAATAGTTGTCAGTTTTAAGATTAATTCCTGACTAAGTTGAC
>NZ_CABROP010000008.1:0-91393 GCF_902472605.1 uncultured Bacteroides sp. | reverse complement strand
CCCCTTTCAAGAATGAAAATCTTGCGTCCTAACCGATAGACGAACGGGCCATCCTGGCTTTGTGTTGAAGCGTTTTTCAATCACGGGTGCAAAGGTACGCATTATTTTTGAATATGCAAGCGTTTCATGAGAAAAAGATACTCTATGATGTAAAAAAAAGACTTTGGAAGCTTGAAAATGTGTCTTTGTGAAGGGGCTGGAAAAACGCAAGTGCGTTTAAAGGAAAACGCAAGCACGTTTTAAGTCAAACGTACTTGCGTTTTAGATAAAACGTCAAAGCGTTTGGATTCAAACGCACTGGCGTTTTTTTAGGGGATATTTACATTCCTTTTTCCTTGATGATACCGTTCTGGTAGGCTACCAGCAGTTTCTTTAAATCTTCAATCTGAACCATCAGCTCACGTCCTTTGTCGGTATCTTTCACCATCATTCGCTTGCTGCTCATTTCCACAATCTGGGTGGTCGACTTGATGTCGAGTCCTTCCTCGATGGCTTTTTGGGTAGAAGTGAACGGCTCATGCTGTACGAGCTGGAAACCGCGGGAATGGTATACCAGCGTGTAGCCGGCAATACCGGTTTCCGGCTGGTAGGCTCTGGAAAATCCACCGTCGATGACCATCAGCTTGCCATTGGCCTTGATAGGCTTTTCTCCTTTCACAGCTTTCACAGGTACGTGACCGTTGATGATGTGGCGATGTTCGCCTTCCACGCCGAATTCATCCATAATCATGTCGCAGATATCTTCCCGGTCGCGCAAGGTGTAATAGTATCCTTTTATTTCCTTGTGGGTTTCCTTGTCGGTCAGGAAGTACCGTTCGAAAGTAGCCATCTTGCTCTTGTCGAAGGCCGGGGAGTTCTTGCCGCACCACAGATACCAGATGAAATCTCTGGCAAACGCTTTTTCCGGATGGTCGTCTTCTGCAAAATAAGCGGTACGGATGAGTTGTCCTACCCGTTTCAGCAGGGCCTCTCCCTTGTAGTTCTGTCCCAATATGTTTACTTCCTTCAAAGTGCCGTCGGCGTTCATCGGCATGGAAGCGTGGAAAAGCAGGTTGGAATTGCAGACATTGTACATGCAGCCGTAACGGAAAAGACACTTCATGTGCTTGCGCAGTTTTTCGCTGCCTGTGAAAGAATTGTGCAGTTTTTCCACGATTTCTTGTTCTTCTTCTGTCAGCTGGTACGGATGTTCCGGATCCACAGTCGGGAACAGGCAGTCGCGCATTTCGTAGTCTTTGCCGTCGAGCTGGAATACTTTCCGTTTGAAGTCGATGTGGTGCAGCAGCATGCGGTCGTTCATCTCAAATTCCGGATGGCGGAGAATGGCGGCAGCTTCCAGTTTGAACTGTATGATGGTGATGGCCTTGTGCATCTGCGAGATGAGTCGCAAGGTCTTGTCATTGTAGGTACTGTTTTCCGGAGCTATCTTGGGAACGAAATATTCACACGGGTCGTTGGCGTATGCTTCCATGGCAAAGGTAGCCAACGGGAGCAGATTGATGCCGTAGCCGTCTTCCAGTGCCGAGAGATTTCCGTAGCGCATGGCCAGACGGAGTACGTTGGCAATGCAGCAGTCGTTGCCCGAAGCGGCTCCCATCCACAGGATGTCGTGGTTTCCCCATTGGATGTCAAAGTTATGATAGTCGCAAAGCGTATCCATGATGATATGAGGTCCGGGACCACGGTCGAAAATATCTCCTAAAATGTGCAGGGAATCGATGGTCAGCCGTTGAATCAGGTTGCACATGGCGATGATGAAGTCATCGGCACGCCGGGTATCGATGATGGTGCGGATGATGACATTGATGTAGGCCTGCTTGTTGGGGTCCATAGAACTTTCGTGAAGCAACTCCTGGATGATGTAGGAAAATTCCTCGGGAAGTGCCTTGCGGACTTTTGAACGGGTATATTTGGAAGAAACATTCTGGCACACTTTTACCAGCTGGTTCAAGGTGATGACATACCAGTCTACCAGATCTTTCTCTACTTCCTTTACCAGTTGTAGTTTTTGTTCGGGATAGTAAATCAATGTGCAAAGCTCCTTTTTCTCCATTTCGCGGAGATTATTACCGAAAATTTCGTTGACTTTCCGCTTGATGGCTCCTGAAGCGTTGCGGAGCACGTGCTGGAAGGCTTCATACTCTCCGTGAAGGTCGGCCAGAAAATGTTCTGTACCTTTCGGCAGGTTGAGGATGGCTTCCAGGTTGATGATTTCCGTACTGGCAGCAGCCAGGCTGGGAAAATCGTGGGAGAGGAGTTCCAGGTAACGGATATCCTCTTGTATCATTTCGGGTGTGATTTGTTTATACGTTTCCATGTGATGGGTTTAGTTTAGATTTTACTTTATAAGAATAACATCAGCACCAGTTGGGCGATGATGACGCGGGTAAACATGCCGAGCGGATAGACGGTGGCATAGCTTACGGAGGGTTCGTCGCCGGGGATGATGTCGTTGGCATAGTTCAGGGCCATGGGGTTTGCCATGCTGCCGCACAGCATGCCGCAGGTGTTTCCGAAGTCCATCTTGCACAGGCGGAGTGCCACCAGTGCCATGATGACTACCGGAATGAAGGTAATCAGGAAGCCGATACCTACCCACAGGGCACCTTCCGGCCGCATGACGGTTTCAAAGAAGTGGGCTCCGGCATCCAGTCCGAGGCAGGCCAGATAGAGCGAAAGTCCGATACCTCTCAGCATCAGGTTGGCGCTTCGGGTGGTATAGGTGACCAGATGCAGGCGAGGACCGTAAGCCCCAATCAGGATACCCATGATGATAGGACCGCCGGCCAGTCCCAGCTTGACCGGTGAACTGATACCCGGAATGGCAATGGGGATAGAGCCGACCACCAGTCCCAGTACGATACCGATAAAGATAGAGGCCAGGTTCGGATCTTTCAGGGTCTTGACCGTATTTCCCAGTACTTTTTCCACATTCTGGATAGCAGCCGCTTCACCTACTACGGTCAGTCGGTCGCCTAATTGCAACACCAGTCCTGGAGTGGCCAGGAGTTGTACGCCGCTACGGAGTACCCGGCTGATGTTGATGCCGTATGTGTTTCGCAGGCGGAGTGACCCCAGCTTTTTCCCGTTGATTTCCGGACGTGACACAACGATGTGTTTGGAAATCAGTTTGCTGTCGATGGCATTCCAGTCGATGTCTTCCTTGTTCCAGTCCCGTTTCTCCTGTTCCCCAAAAAGAATGGTCAGGGTGGGAGCATCCTTTTCAGTTGTAATGACTAGGATACGGTCGTTTTCTTTTAGAATCTTTTCGGAGGTAGGGATACTGACTGTACCTTCTCGCCAGAGGCGGGAGATAACGAATTTAGGATAACCGGCTTGTGCAATGTCCTGTATGCTTTTATTGAAAATGGCAGGATTATGCACTTGGAAAGTGGCTATATAGGTATGGTTCGGGTCATCATGTTCCCTTTCGTTCATGTCTGAGGGGCGTACGAAGAACTTCTTGACGACCAGAATTGCAAAAATCACACCTACCACTCCCAGCGGATAGGTCACCGCGCAGCTGAGGGCGGCTCCACTGGTGGGTTCTCCCAGTTGTTTTAAAGTCTGCTGGGCGGCACCAAGGGCGGGCGTATTGGTGGTAGCACCACACAGGATACCTACCATGTCGGGAAGGCCTATGTCTGTAGTAAAGCTTAGGATGATAGCCATGAGTGTACCCAGGAAGATGACTCCCAGTCCCAGCATGTTCAGGCGGAATCCGCCCCGTTGAAAGGAACTGAAGAAACCGGGACCTACTTGCAGGCCCAAGGCATAGACAAATAAAACCAGCCCGAAGCTTTCGGCGTAACTTAGCATTTGGGAATCGATGGAAAAGCCCAGATGCCCTGCCAGAATGCCAGTGAAGAAAACAAATGTTACTCCGAGAGAAATTCCGAAAACATGAATCTTTCCCAGTCCTAACCCGATGGCTGTAATGAGGGAAAGTATGATGACCGCCTGCAGAGCGGATTGTTCCACAAATAAATTAATTAACCATTCCATGCTGCAAAGATATATACTTTGTGGAAAATAAATCTTTTGTACCGGACAAAATGTTAGAAAAGTGCGTCAATAACAAATCCCCGAAGGGCCTTCTGGCAGAAAATCGCCTTTGAAAAGCCTTCGGGGATGATAAAATAGTCGTGAGGGGACGAATTCTGTTTATCGTACGAACAGCAGTTCACGATATTTAGGAAGCGTCCACATCTGGTCGTCTACAATCAGTTCCAGCTTGTCGATGTGGTAACGGATCTGTTCCAGCATCGGAGCCACTGTGTCGTGGTAGGCGATTGCCTTTTCACGTTCACTGGTAATGCGATTGGCCACTTTGCGGGCTTCCACCATTTCGTCCACATGTTTCTTGATGTATGAAGTATGTTCCGAAATCGCTTTGATGATATTCAGGTTCTCAGCCGACAGTGCATGAGCTTCGTCTTCCGGGAACAATGATTTCATCTTGTAGGCATTGTCAATCAGCTTGCTCTGGTATTCAATGGCTACCGGAACCACGTGGTTCATTACCAGGTCGCCCAGTACACGGGCTTCAATCTGGATTTTCTTGGTATACATTTCCCATTTCACCTCGTTGCGGGCTTCCAGCTCCTTGCGGTTCATGACGCCGGTAGATTCGAACATGCGGATGCTTTCCGGCTTCAGGTAATTGTCGAAGATGACTGGACAGCTGGTTTCGCAGTCCAGACCGCGGCGAGCCGCTTCTTCTTTCCATTCTTCGCTATAACCGTTGCCGTCGAAGCGGATAGGCTTGCATTCCTTGATACATTTGCGGATTACCTGGATGATGGCTGAAATCTTCGGTTCCCCTCTTTCAATCAGTTCGTCCACTTCTTTCTTGAATTCAGTGAGCTGCTCGGCAACAGCTGTGTTCAGGGCAATCATGGCGCTGGCACAGTTCGCTTCCGATCCCGGTGCACGGAATTCGAAACGGTTACCAGTAAAGGCAAACGGCGATGTACGGTTTCGGTCCGTATTATCAATCAGCAGTTCCGGAATCTGCGGAATGTCGAGTTTCATTCCTTGCTTTCCTCTCAATGCTACCAGGTCGTCATTGGTGCTTTCTTCCAGATGGTCGAGCACTTTGCTCAGTTGGGTGCCCAGGAAAGAAGAGATGATGGCGGGAGGTGCTTCGTTGGCTCCCAGACGGTGTGCGTTGGTGGCGCTCATGATGGAAGCTTTCAACAGGCCGTTGTGGCGGTACACAGCCATCAGGGTATTCACTACGAAAGTGATGAAACGCAGGTTGTCTTCAGAGGTTTTGCCCGGAGCCATCAACAGTGTACCGGTGTCGGTACCCAGTGACCAGTTGTTGTGCTTTCCGGAGCCGTTGACGCCTTTGAACGGTTTTTCATGCAGCAGCACGCGGAATCCGTGGTTGCGGGCAATCTTCCGCATCAGTGACATGATCAGCATGTTGTGGTCTACGGCCAGGTTGCATTCTTCGTAAATGGGAGCCAGCTCAAACTGGTTCGGAGCTACCTCATTGTGACGTGTCTTGACTGGAATGCCCAGTTCAAGAGCCTGGATTTCGAGGTCTTTCATGAAAGCAGCCACACGGGTCGGAATAGCACCGAAATAGTGGTCTTCCAACTGTTGGTTTTTGGAAGCTTCGTGTCCCATCAAAGTACGTCCTGTCAGCAACAGGTCCGGACGTGCGGCATACAATCCTTCGTCTACCAGGAAATATTCCTGTTCCCAACCCAGATAAGATACAATTTTCTTTACTGACGGGTCGAAGTAGTGCATCACATCGAGAGCAGCTTTGTTGACTGCACGCAGGGCCTTCAGCAACGGAGCCTTATAGTCGAGTGATTCTCCGGTATAGGCTATGAATACGGTAGGGATACACAAGGTGTCATCTACCACGAATACCGGTGAGGAAGGATCCCATGCACTGTAACCGCGTGCTTCGAATGTATTACGGATACCTCCGTTCGGGAATGACGAACCGTCTGATTCCTGCTGTACCAGCAACTTGCCGGAGAATTCTTCCAGCATGCCGCCTTTTCCGTCATGTTCCACGAATGCGTCGTGCTTTTCGGCAGTGCCTTCGGTCAAAGGCTGGAACCAGTGGGTGTAGTGCGTTACTCCCAGTTCGATGGCCCAACGTTTCATTCCGTCGGCTACGGCATTGGCGATGCTGCGGTCGAGAGAAGCGCCGTTGTCAATGACGTCAATCAGTTTGGCATAGACATTACTCGGCAAGTACTTGAACATTTTTTCGCGGTTGAACACGTATTTAGCAAAATACTCGCTCGGGCGTTCTGCCGGTGATGGTACTTCTACCGGTTTCTTGTGGAATGCCTTTTCCACAACTCTGAATCTTAATTTAGACATATTACCTTAATTTCTTATTTAAGTTGTTTGATTTTATAGTTGATGTATGGGTTGTTGTTTGAGGTATTGGGTTGTGTCGGGAGGTTACTTACAGGCACTGACAGATTCTTCGAATGCCTTCCTCGCATTGGTGACGGTCGCCGAAAGAAGTCAGTCGTACATATCCTTCACCGCTGGGGCCGAATCCGACTCCCGGGGTGCTCACTACGTGTGCCTCGTACAGCAGCTTGTCGAAGAACTTCCATGCGGTTTGATTGCCCGGGGCCTTTACCCACAGGTAAGGTGCATTGTCTCCTCCAAAGAACTGTACACCGGTCTTCGAGAGCATTCTTTTCATGATTTTGGCATTGTCCATATAATATTTCACCATGGCCTTTACTTGTTCTTTCCCCTCCGGGGTATAAATCGCTTCGGCTCCTCGCTGGGTGATATAAGATACTCCGTTGAACTTGGTGGCCTGTCGTCTGAGCCATAGTTTGTTCAGCTGTACCCGTTCTCCTTCCAGGGTGGCTGCGGTCACCTCCTTCGGGATGACCATGTATCCGCAGCGTACTCCGGTAAATCCGGCGGTCTTTGAGAAACTACGGAATTCGATGGCTACTTTCTTGGCCCCTTTGATTTCATAGATAGAGTGGGGAATGTCGGGATCTTGTATATAGGCTTCGTAAGCCGCATCGAAAATAATGAGTGCATCGTTTTCTATGGCATAGTTGACCCACTTTTTGAGTTCGCTCTTCGTCAAGACAGCTCCCGTGGGGTTGTTCGGGTAGCATAGATAAATGATGTCAATGCGTTGTTTGGGAATTTCTGGCACGAAATTGTTTTCGATACGGCAGGGCATGTAGACCACATTGCTCCATTTCCCGTCTTCCTCCAGCACTCCCGCCCTTCCACAGGAAACGTTGGAGTCGATGTAAGCCGGATAAATGGGATCGGTCACACCAATGCTGTTGTCATGCCGCAGGATATCACCGATGTTTCCTGTATCTGATTTTGAACCATCGCTGATGAATATTTCATTGCTGTCAAAATTGATGCCATGAGCTGCATAATCATGCTTCAGGATGGCTTCGATTAAGAAATCATATCCTTGTTCAGGACCATATCCTCTGAAGGTTTCTGCGTTGCCTAATTCTCCGGCAGCTTTTTGCATGGCTTCCACACATGCTTTGGGGATAGGTAGGGTCACATCACCGATTCCCAGATGAATGATGCGGGCCTGGGGATGTGTCACTTTAAAAGAATTTACTCTTTTCACGATATCGGTAAACAAGTAGTTTTCCGGTAATTTGAGCAGGTGTTCGTTGACTAATGCCATTTATTCTCCTATTTGCCGGCAAAATTACGAAAATCATGTCATTTTTAAAAATATGCTCTTGCTTTATTTTCTTATTTTTTGAAATTGATATAAGTCAATTCTGTGGATTTTTTTTTACTTTTGCATTCGAAATTTTTAAAGAAAACCAAAGAGATGAATCCAGCTTTGCCTACTACGAGAAAGCAGAAATTATTGAGAGAAACCAAGGATTATTTAATGATCGCATTGGGAATGATTATGTATGGTATCGGATGGACCGGATTTTTGTTGCCCAGTGATATTCCTTCGGGCGCGGTACCGGGTATTGCGTCAATTATTTTTTGGGGTACGGGTTTTCCGGTGCAATACACTTATTTAATTATTAATTTCTTGCTGCTTTTACTTGCCTTGAAAATTTTGGGGCTTAAATTTTGTTTGAAGACCATATTCGCAGTCTTTACATTGACCGTAATCTTGAGTGTCATTCAAAAATTTGTTTCCGGGCCTTTGATTCATAACCAGCCGTTCATGTCGTGTGTGTTGGGAGCTTCTTTCTGTGGAGCAGGTATCGGAGTGGCATTTTCGGCCAATGGAAGTACCGGGGGTACAGATATTATAGCTGCCATTGTCAATAAGTACCGTGATATTTCATTGGGAAAAGTAATTCTGATTTGTGACGTGATTATTATTTCTTCAAGTTATTTGGTGTTACATAGCTGGGAGAAAGTGGTTTACGGATATGTGGTATTGTTTATTTCCAGCTTTGTACTCGACCAGGTGGTGAACAGTGCCCGTCAGTCAGTGCAGTTTTTCATCATATCCAATAAATATGAAGAAATAGGAGCCCGCATCAACAAGGATTTGCACCGAGGAGTAACCTTTATTGACGGGGTGGGATGTTACACCCACAATGGAGTCAAGATGATGTTTGTGTTGGCCAAGAAAAGTGAGTCCAGCACGATTTTTCGTCTGATTAAGGATATAGACCCTAAGGCGTTTGTGTCACAAAGCGCCGTTATCGGAGTGTTTGGAGAAGGTTTTGATCGTATCAAAGTCAAATAAAGTTAGAAGAAAAGTGAATAGTATGATGACAAATGTAGAAGCAGCCAGGCTGATGGTGTCCGGAATGAGATGTCTTCTTAAACGGGAACAGCTTCATCAACTGGCTGAAATACTGACTTGTAAAAAATACAAGAAGGGTGAGAGGATATTGGATGAAGGTGATGTTTGCCGTTCCATGCTTTATATCGAGAAAGGACTGACTCGTCAGTTTTACTTTAAATATGACAAAGATTTGACGGAACACATAGCTTATGAAGGGGGCGTGGTAATCTGTCTGGAAAGTTATTTAAAGGAAGAACCGACGCGACTGATGATTGAAACCTTGGAACCTACCGTAGCATGGGAGATTCCTAAAGATAGATTGGAAATGTTGGCTCAGGAAGATGCGTCAATTGGGGCATGGTACCGTAGAATTTTTGAACTGTCTTTAATCGAGTCGCAGGTGAAGGCGGATACGCTGCGGTTTGAACCGGCCCATGAGCGTTACAACAAATTGCTTCAGTTGCATCCTGAAATCTTGAAGCGTGCCCCCTTGGTGTATATCGCTTCTCTGTTGCAGATGACTCCGGAAACCTTGAGCCGGGTACGTTCTGCAAGTCTGAACAGTTGATTCTGAAAAAATGAGGAATGGTCTGTTTAAAACAGAACCATTCCCGCTTCGAAGACCATTTTCTGGTCAAAAGCATGATTACCTTTATATGTACGGGTCCATCCGTATCCGCCGGATACGAAGAGACCAAATTTTTTCGTCAGGCTGTATTCCAGGCTGATGCGAGGTTCCAGTGCATACAGGCGTGCGGGGATTCCCTGGTTTTTATTGTCCAGTGATTCGATGTGGTAGTATCCGATGTCTGCACTGAGGTCGAGTTTTTTAGTCAGGCTGTGATATACACCGGCCCGATAAAATCCGCTGACGGAAACGGGACGATCGGTTCCCAGGTAGTAAGCTCCCGCACCAATCTGTGTATAAGTAAATTTGTTTTTGAAGCGGATAGACAGGCTTCCTTTGTTGGCATTACCTCCGGAAATAATCATTTGCACACGTGTTTCCGGTTTTAGGTTGATACAGCCTATCTGATGTGCCGTACTGTCTGTACTTACGTTGATAATTCCTATCTGATAGCCTCGGGCATCACTTTTGGTATTGACATTGCCTATGCCTAACTGTACGCCTTTGTTTTCCACGCTGTAGTTCAGTAAGGCACTTTGTACGCCTTTGTTTTCCACACTGACATTTCCTAAACCAGCCAGCTGCCATCCTTCGTTGGATTTTCCTGTGACGTTGAGTAAGGAAGTCAATTGGACTCCTCTGGAGGAAGTTCCCGACACGTTCATCAGTCCGCTGAGAATCAATCCGGCCTGTACATCCTTGTTGACGTTGGCCAGTCCCGCAATGGCTACCCCTCGAAGGTCTTCACTCACGTTGACCAGTCCGGCGATACCCATACCTTTAATGTCTCCTCCCGAGATGTTTCCCAGTCCGGCCACAGACAAACCGTATGCAGAGGTCCCTGTTACGTTGGTCAGTCCGGAGAGGATAAACCCGCAGGCTCTTTTCCCAGTCACATTGGCGATACCTGAAATCTGCACTCCCGTAGACTTTAATCCCGACACATTGGTAAGTCCGGAAATCTGCAGGCCGTATGCGTTATAGTGTTGCAAGCTTGAAATTGCATTGATGCCCACTCCGTTCAGGCAAGGATAGTTGCTGAACAGTCCCAGGTTGAAGTATGTCCGTTGAGGAAATTTCTTTTTGCTGGTAATGTTCAGTGATACATTAGGCCCTTTTTTCAGTACACTTTTCTGTTCTTTTTTCTGGGCGGAAACAGGTGTTCCCGCCAGGAGGCTTCCCAGCAGGAACACGGATATAAGTTTTAATCTCATGGTGATTATTTGACTTCTTGGTAAAGGAATCGTTTAATACTCTTCTTCGGTGTTTTCTCAAACTCTTCCGGATAAATCTTTACACGTGCAATCTGTGAATAGGCGGGAAGTTCCGCATTGACTGCCACACGGTTTTCTTCCATGATTCTTTCAATGTCTTCCTTGGTCAGACCCTGTTTGAAGGCTTCGTCAAAGTCCGGATAAATGAGGGCTGCCAGTTTGTGGTCGCTTTGCTGGATGACAATGTTCTCACATACATACGGCAGATTGCTGATTTTTTCTTCAATCTCTTCCGGATAGATGTTCTGACCGGAAGGTCCGAGTAGCATATTTTTGCTTCGTCCTTTGATGGTGAGATTACCTTCCTTGTCCATTACTCCCAAGTCTCCCGTATGCAGCCAGCCTTCCGTATCAATGGCTTGGGCAGTAGCTTCCGGATTCTTGTAATAGCCTAACATGACATTTTCGCCTCGTGCAAGAATTTCTCCTACCACGTTTTGCGGGTCGGAACTGTCAATCTTGATTTCCATTCGGGGAGCTGCTTTTCCGCATGAACCAGGTTTGTATCGTCGCCAGTCTTCATAACTGATAATCGGACCGCACTCCGTCATGCCGTAGCCTACTGTGTAAGGGAAATCCAAGCTTCGCAGCAGGCGTTCCACATCCTGATTGAAAGCAGCTCCTCCAATGATAATCTCATAGAAGTTGCCGCCAAAAGCCTGTATCATGTGTTCGCGTACTGCTTCCTTGATTTTATCATTGATGATGGGTACCTTCAACAGGATTTTCATTTTCAGCGTTTCCAGTTTGGGCAATACGTTCTTCTTGATGATTTTCTCAATGATAAGCGGAACGGAAATTACGATGTGAGGCTTTACTTCGGTAAAGGCCTGGAAGATGATTTTCGGGCTTGGCATGCGAGTGAGGAAGTATACATGACAGCCTGCGCAGAATTCGTAGATGAATTCAAAGGCAAGCCCGTACATGTGGGCCATGGGAAGAATGGAGATTACTTTGTTTCCCGGCTGCAAATGTAAAACCTCGAATGCGAACTGTGTATTGGACCACAGACTGCGATAGGGAAGCATGACACCTTTGGAGAAACTGGTTGTTCCTGATGTGTAGTTGATCATGGCAAGCTCTTCCGGGGTATCTCTCCGGTAGCTGACATGTTCTTTCCGGAAGTTGCGGGGGAACTTTTTCCCGAACATTTCATTCAAATGTTCACGGGCGTATTCCAGCTGTTTGCTACGGCATACCAGCAGGGTGAAGTCGGTCATCAGGATGATGCCTTCCAAGTTGGGCATTTCGTTTTCATTCAACGATTCCCATACTACATCGCCTACAAAAAGCAGGCGGGCATCGGAATGATTGACGATGTTGTGCACATTGTCTGCCTTGAATTCATGTAGAATCGGGACTGCTACCGCCCCGTAGGTCAGGATAGCCAGGAAAGCGACGCCCCAGTGCGAACTGTTACGTCCGCACAAGGCTACTTTGTCGCCTGGTTTGATACCGCTTTCTTCCAGCAGAATATGTAGTTTCTCTATTTTACGTGCTACGTCCTTGTACTGCAAGGTGGCTCCTTTATAATCTGTCAGGGCATCCAGATCCCAATTGTTCTTGATGCTGTCTTCTACAAAGGCCAGAAAACTTTTTTCCATATAATTGTATTTATTGTTTGCACAAAGTTGGCTTATTTGTGCAAAGATACCTTTTTGTTTCAAGTTTCCAAATAAAATAAATCAAAACTATGCGATAGAGGCAGGTATTTCGCAGGGTGTGAGTTATTTTATTTTGAACTTCAGGATTTTTCCGCCGAATGCCGGAAGTTCCGTGCATACCGGACTGTTTGGAGAGAAGCAGATGGTTTCCTGTTTTCCGGAGAGCAGGTCCTTGCATTTGCATTTCGGTGCAGGAGTCATTTTCAGATAATCGAATGCATGCGAAGGAATGTTGACTCCAATCTGTGCGGCAGCGTCCCCGAAGTTTACCATAATCAGCAGTACCTCGTTGGCAAATTTCCGCAAGAAAGCATATTGCTTGTGTTCGTTCATCTGCCATCCGTTCAGGTTGACATACATCAAATCGAAAAAGTCGCCGTCACTGATGGCCGGTTCGATCTGACAGATATGCAGAATGGTTTCATAAATATGGCGTAATTCTTTTTCTCTGTCATTCAGCAGATGCGTATTCCAGCGTCCGTGGTTGTTCCAGCGGAAAATGCTGTCCACACACCAGTAGTCGAAAATGGTGGTGCGTCCGTCACGTCCGCTGAAGCCTTCGCTGTCCATACCTTTTTCACCTAATTCCTGTCCGAAATACAGCATGATTGGATTTTTCCGCAGACAGGCTGAAACGATAAAGGCCGGGATAGCCTTGAACGGGTCTTCGGCAAAGAATCCGGAAGCGATACGCTGTTCGTCATGGTTTTCCAGGAAGTTCAGCATGTGGTCCTGGATATCGTCCACGCTCTGCCAGCAATGCGTAATGCCGGTAGCTGAACCATAGCCACAGGTGATGTTTCTCAGTGTGTCGTAAAGACCCACTTTGTCATACAAGTAATCGAAATGTCCGTTGTAAATGTAGTTCCGGTATTCGTTGGGATTATATACCTCGGCAATAAAGATGATATGCGGATAAGTGGCTTTAATGCGCGGAATCACCCATCCCCAGAATTCGCAGGGAACCATTTCTGCCATGTCGCAACGGAAACCGTCAATTCCTTTTTCGGCCCAGTAGTTCAGGATCTGTTCCATTTTATGCCAGGTATCGGGAATCGGGTCGAAATGTCCTCCCGTATGGTTGATGTAATCCACGCCATAGTTCAGTTTGACTGTTTCATACCAGTCGTTCCGGTTGGGCCATGGGTCAAAGCGGTCGTTTCCGGTAGCCTTGGCTGGCATTTCCTCGTAGGTTCCCATTTCCGGATTGTAGAAATCAATTTCTCCTCCCAGTTTCTGGTCCGGGATGTAATAGAAGTTGTTTTGTGGATTGAAAGCCTGTGTGCAGTCATCCTCTTCTCCCAAGTCTTTTACACCTTGCGGTTTGGCAATGGAATGATACTGTCGTGCGACATGGTTCGGTACAAAGTCGATGATCATTTTCAGCCCACATTCATGGGTACGTTTCACCAAATCATCGAATTCTTCCATTCGTTTATCTACGTGTTCGGCCAAATCAGGGTCTACATCATAGTAATCACGAATAGCATAAGGAGAACCCGCTTTTCCTTTCACGATGGAAGGATGATTTTTCGGAATTCCGTATGCAGTATAATCTGTTTGAGAGGCATGGGCCAGCAGGCCGGTGTACCAGATGTGGGTGGCTCCCAGTTTCTTGATTTCATGCAAGGCTTGTTTGGTGAAATCTTTCATTTTTCCGCATCCGTTTACTTCGATGCTTCCATCTGGCTGACAAGTCTTGTTCTGATTTCCAAAAAGTCTCGTAAAGACCTGATAAATAATGATTTTTTTTGTCGTTTCCATAATGAGTCTTTTATTTGTGGTTGATAAAAAGAAAAAGCACGAATTATACGGTTTAGCACGGATGTATGAAAGGGATCCGCCAGTTTCGTATAATTCGTGCCTGAGTCAGACTGATTGTCTGATTATGCAATTCCGTGTGCGTTGACTTCTTTGTTGATTTTCTTGATCAGTCCCTGCAGTACGGCACCCGGACCACATTCTGTGAAGTCGTCGGCTCCGTCGGCAATCATGTGCTGTACGGTCTGTGTCCAACGAACAGAAGCAGTGAGCTGTGCCACCAGGTTCTTCTTGATTTCAGCCGGGTCTGTATGAGGAAGAGCGTCTACATTCTGGTAGATCGGACATTTTGGGGTGTGGAACTCCGTAGCGTTGATAGCCGCTTCCAGTTCAACCTTGGCAGGGTCCATGAGCGGAGAGTGGAAAGCACCACCCACTTTCAACGGGAGGGCACGTTTGGCACCGGCTGCTTTCATCAGTTCACAAGCCTTGTTGATACCTTCAATGCTTCCTGAAATCACAATCTGTCCCGGGCAGTTGTAGTTGGCTGCCACACAGACTTCTCCTTCGGCTGCTACAGAAGCGCAGATTTCTTCTACTTTTTCATCCGGCAGGGCAATGATGGCCGCCATGGTAGACGGATGGGCTTCGCAGGCTTTCTGCATGGCCATGGCACGTGCATACACCAGTTTCAGTCCGTCTTCGAATGACAAGGCTCCGGCTGCTACCAAGGCAGAGAATTCACCCAAAGAGTGTCCGGCAGTCATTTCCGGCTGGAAGGCATCTCCCATGCACAAGGCAGAGATGACAGAGTGAAGGAATACAGCAGGCTGGGTGACCTTTGTCTGGCGCAAATCTTCGTCAGTACCTTCGAACATGATGTCGGTGATACGGTAACCCAAAATATCGTTGGCTTTCTCAAATAATTCTTTGGCAAGCGGAGATGTTTCGTACAGGTCTTTTCCCATTCCTACGAATTGAGCTCCTTGTCCAGGAAATACAAATGCTTTCATATTTTCTTTATGGTTTAAGTTTTTGGTTGCAAAGGTAATGATTCTTTTGACATATTACCCGTTTTTGTCGAAAATGTGCATTGGTACAGGCGAATAGAAGTGATTCAGCGGACCGTGGCCATGGCCGATGCATACGTCTTTTCCTGCTTCAATGCCTTTGTAAACATATTGTTTGGCTTTTTCCACAGCATCGGTAATTGTCTCTCCTAAAGCCAGATAGGTAGCAATGGCCGAGGACAGCGTACAACCCGTACCGTGGGTGTTCCGGCTGTCTACCTTTGGGGCGGCAAACAGATGAGGCGCTTCCTCGCCGACGGTTTGAAGTACATCGCACATACGTCCGCCTTCCAGGTGTCCGCCTTTGACAAGTACCCCCCGGCATCCCAGTTTCAGCATTTCTTTTGCCTGTCGTTGCATTTTCTCCACGGTACGGATCTTTTGTCCTGCTAAAATTTCTGCTTCGCTCAAGTTTGGGGTAATCAGGGTAGCCAGTGGAATCAGCCGGGTAGTGATGGCTTCAATGGCTTCGTCTTCCATCAATTTGCAGCCGCTGGTCGATACCATGACGGGGTCGAACACCACAAACTGAGGTTGGTATTTCTGAAGCATTTCAGCAATGACTTCCACTATTTTCGTGTCATTGATCATGCCAATCTTGATGGCCTGCGGGCGGATGTCGTCCATGACGGCTTCGATTTGTCCCTTCACGTAGGAAGGTGGAACCGGGTGGATGCCGGTAACGCCGCAGGTGTTTT
The DNA here is from genome assembly GCF_902472605.1 of uncultured Bacteroides sp. Taxonomy (GTDB): domain Bacteria; phylum Bacteroidota; class Bacteroidia; order Bacteroidales; family Bacteroidaceae; genus Phocaeicola. The sequence continues at coordinate 75,543 of NZ_CABROP010000008.1, read as the reverse complement.
GTACGGTGATGGCAGTGATGGCGCTGGCCGCATAGGCACCCAGTGCAGAGATGGTTTTGATATCAGCTTGAATGCCTGCTCCGCCGCTACAGTCAGATCCGGCGATGGTCAGTACGCATGGGTAAGTTCTCATATCCAGTAGATAATTTTTTACAAAGATAGGAAATATTCAAATTAAACATTTAACTTTGCGAAGTTACCAAGAAAAGTTTGTTATGAATCCGACGAATAATCACGTGGTCATTATGGCTGGAGGCATAGGCAGTCGCTTTTGGCCGATGAGCAGTCCGGAAATGCCCAAACAGTTTATTGATGTATTGGGTTGTGGACGTACGCTCATCCAACTGACCGTAGATCGTTTTAAAGATGTATGTCTGCCTGAAAATATATGGGTTGTTACCTCTGCAAAATATGCGGATATCGTAAAAGAGCAATTGCCGGAAATCTCTTCCGATCATATCCTGCTTGAGCCTTGCCGACGGAACACAGCCCCTTGCATTGCTTATGTAAGTTGGAAAATCAAGGCCCGCAATCCCAAAGCCAATATCGTAGTGACCCCCAGTGACCATATCGTGATGAACGTGCGCGAATTTGACCGTGTGGTGACTTCTGCGATGAAGTTTACGGCCGATTCAGACGCCATTGTGACGTTGGGAATGAAAGCGACCCGTCCGGAAACAGGCTACGGATACATTGAAGCCGATTTGTCGATGGCCTGCCCTTCGAACAAGGAAATCTATCGGGTGGATGCTTTTCGTGAAAAACCTGATTTGGCTACGGCAGAACGTTATCTGCAGCGGAAAAACTATTTCTGGAATGCGGGTATTTTCGTATGGAATGTCAATACGATTGTCAATGCCATCCGTGTGTATCAGCCGGTTATGGCAAAGATTTTCGAACGTCTTTTCCCTTATTTCTATACCGACAAGGAGCAGGAGATGGTGGATGAACTGTTTCCTACTTGTGAGAATATTTCGGTGGACTATGCCATCATGGAAAAAGCGGACGAAATATATGTGTTCCCGGCTTCTTTCGGATGGAGCGACCTGGGCACCTGGGGCTCTCTTCATGAAAATTCCAAGCACGACGCCCATCACAATGTGTGTATCGGACCGGACATTAAAATGTATGAATCACGCAATTGTATAGTACATACTACCCAGGAAAAGAAGGTGGTGGTGCAAGGACTGGACGGTTACATTGTGGCAGAAAAGAACAATACGTTGCTGGTTTGCCGCTTGTCGGAAGAACAGCGCATCAAGGAATTCTCTGCAGAATAAACATATAAGGTCATAATATAAGGAAAGGGGCCACTCGTAATGAAACGGGTGGTCCCTTTCTTATTGTAGATGTTTTCCCTTTTTATTTGAGGGCAGCCAGTGCAGCTTCGTAATCGGGCTCTTCCACGATTTCCGGAACCAGCTGCGTGTAGATAACCTTTCCTTCCGGATTCAGGATTACTACGGCGCGAGCCAGCAGTCCGCACAGAGGGCCATCGGTCATCAGTACACCGTAATCTTTGCCGAAAGTAGAAGTGTAACGGTAGTCTGACAATGGAATGACACGTTCGATGCCTTCAGCCGTGCAGAAACGTCCTTGTGCAAATGGCAAATCTTTGGAGATGGCCAGCACCAGTGTATTTTCCATACCTGCAGCCAGCTGGTTGAACTTGCGGACAGAAGCGGCACATACACCCGTATCCATGCTCGGGAAAATGTTCAATACCACATATTTACCTTTGGCATCAGCCAGGGTGAATGAACTCAGGTCGCCTTTGACCAGTGAAAAATCTGGAGCCTGTGCTCCTTTCTGTATAAACTCTCCGGCCAGTGTGACAGGAGTTCCTTGAAATAAAGTTGTAGCCATAATCAATCTATTTTTTAATAATCGCTATAAAAGTAACAATAAAAACCGTAAAATGTTTCCCGGGGATGGTAGTATAGCAGTTTTTTTTCGTTTACTTTGCATCCGCTAACTTTTTACAGATAAATTGATGGAACGAAAACTGAAAGACTATGTGGTTCTGATGTTAAAAGGTATGGGGATGGGAGCTGCCGATGTGGTTCCCGGCGTATCGGGAGGAACCATTGCCTTCATTGTAGGTATTTATGATGAGTTGATTAATTCAATTAAGAGCATCAACTTGGAAAGCTTGAAATTGTTCTTTACTGGAAAATGGGGGGCTTTCTGGAAAAAAATCAATGGCAACTTCTTGTTTTTTCTGTTGGCAGGAATCGGTATCAGTGTGTTTTCACTGGCCAAGCTGATTACTTGGCTGCTGGTAGACCATCCGATATTGGTGTGGTCGTTCTTTTTCGGGCTGGTGCTGGCTTCCACTTGGTTTGTATCGAAAGACATCAAGGAGTGGAAAAGCTGGAAAACCTGGATTGCCTTTGTGATAGGGGTGGTGATAGCGTTTTATATCACGGTGGCCACTCCGGCCGAGACGCCGTCGAACTTGTTGTTTATTTTCCTGTGTGGGGCCATCGCCATTTGTGCGATGATTCTTCCAGGCATTTCCGGTAGTTTTATCTTGGTTCTCTTAGGAAAGTATTTCTTCATCATGGATGCGGTGAAGACGCTGGACGTGGTGGTGATGGTGGTCTTTGCAGCAGGTGCCTGTATTGGAATCACTTCCTTTTCACGAATCTTGTCGTATGCCTTGGCCCATTTCCGTAATATCACGCTGGCGGTGCTGACCGGTTTCATGCTGGGGTCATTGAACAAGGTATGGCCTTGGAAAGAAGTGGTGGAAACATTTGTGGACAGTCATGGAGAAGTGAAGCCGCTGGTAGAACATAACATTCTTCCGAATGCCTATGTGACCGAAGCGGTAGTACTGATGGTGGTTGGATTTTTCTTGGTATATTTCTTGGAGAAACTTTCGGCCAAGACTTCGGAACGTTAACTCGATATTTTCACAATGATTTTACCGTCGGATGAATGTCCGGCGGTTTTTTTATGGCTGATTTTGGGGCTTTGCAGGGGATTTTCTGGCCTGAAAAAAGACACCTTTGCGTTTCAAAAAAACGCTTTGGCGTTTGGACTGAAACGCACTTGCGTTTTCCTTTAAACGCACTTACGTTTGAAATAAAACGCCCTTGCGTTTTAATCCAAACACAAGGGCGTTTTTTCGAGGGGGGGAAATACCCCACAAAAATCGTCAGAAATCTTCCAGAAAATCGGCTTTATCCTGTATTCTGAAAGGGATTTTTATTTGTTGATCTTGCTCCATGTATCTTTTAATGATACGGTACGGTTGAACACCAGGTGTTCCGGAGTAGAATCCTTATCTACGTTGAAGTAACCGATACGTTGGAACTGCAGGTAGTCGAGCGGTTTGGCATCGGCCAGGAATTTCTCGACGTAACATTCGTGCAGAACCTTCAAAGAATCCGGATTGATCATTTCCTGCATCGCCTCCAGTGCGGAGCATCCTTTGGCTTCGCGGATGGCTGCCATCTCGTCGCGTGGATTTTCCACCTTCCACAGGCGGTCGTACAAACGTACTTCTGCTTTCAGGCAGTGGTTGCAGCTTACCCAGTGGAGGGTACCTTTCACCTTGCGGTTAGCTTCCGGCATGCCGCTCTTCGTGTTCGGGTCGTATTCTGCATACACCTCTACCACGTTTCCGTTTTCGTCTTTCTTGCAGCCCGTACATTTCACGATGTAAGCGTTTTTCAGGCGGACTTCCTGTCCCGGAGTCATGCGGAAGTATTTCTTCGGTGCATTTTCCATGAAGTCATCGCGTTCCATCCAGAGTTCACGACTGAATTCAATGGTATGTGTGCCGGCGCTCAAGTCTTCCGGATTGTTGATGGCTTCCATTTCTTCCACTTTTCCTTCCGGATAGTTGGTCAGAATCAGTTTCACCGGATTCAGCACGGCAGACACACGGGTGGAACGTACGTTCAGGTCTTCACGTACGGCACTTTCCAGCAAAGCAAAATCGTTCAGCGCGTCGTAAGTGGTATAACCGATTTTGTCGATGAACTTGCGGATGGATTCCGGAGAGTAACCGCGGCGGCGGAATGCGCAGATGGTCGGCATTCGGGGGTCATCCCATCCGTCTACCAAACCTTCCTTGACCAGCGTCAGCAGGTTACGTTTACTCATCAGGGTGTAGCTCAGGTTCAGCTTGTTGAACTCATACTGGTGCGGACGGTTGTCGTTCAGGTCCTTGCCTTCTTTTACCCAGTCGACAAACAAGTCGTACAGCGGGCGGTGTACCACGAATTCCAGTGTACACAGTGAGTGGGTTACTCCTTCAAAATAGTCGCTCTGTCCGTGTGCAAAGTCATACATCGGATAAGCCTTCCATTTGTCACCTGTACGGTGGTGAGGCGTTTTCACGACACGATAGATGATCGGGTCGCGGAAATGCATGTTCGGGTTGGCCATATCGATTTTGGCACGCAATACCATCTTTCCTTCTTCAATTTCTCCCGCATTCATTTTCTGGAACAGTTCCAGGCTTTCTTCAATCGGACGGTTGCGGTAAGGGCTTTCCGTTCCGGGTTGGGTCGGTGTACCTTTCTGGGCAGCGATTTCTTCCGAAGTCTGCTCGTCTACATACGCTTTTCCTTCTTTAATCAGACGGATGGCGAAGTCCCAAAGCTGCTGGAAATAGTCAGAAGCATAATATTCGTGTCCCCACTGGAATCCCAGCCACTGGATGTCTTCCTTGATGGCTTCTACGTATTCCACGTCTTCCTTGGTGGGGTTTGTATCATCAAAACGCAGGTTGCAGACACCGCCATAGCGCTGGGCAATTCCAAAGTCCAGACAGATGGCCTTTGCATGTCCGATGTGCAGGTATCCGTTGGGTTCAGGCGGAAAACGGGTCTGTATTCTTCCGCCGTTTTTACCTTCCTGTAAGTCTTTCTCTACAATTTGTTCAATGAAATTCAGACTTTTCTTTTCTGAATTTTCAGTCGTATTTATTTCTGTCATACGGAAACGTTTTATGTTTTCTTTATATGGTTGCAAAATTAGTAAAAATAATCACCATGTGAATAAATGCGGAAAATATTTCTGCAAATGGATGCGTTTTACTTAATTTTGCTTATCTTTGTAAGAGCACACGGATGCATGTTGTTAATAATGGCAAACGAAAGAAAATGAAAAAAACGCAGAATGTGTTTTATGACATGTTTTTTTATTTGGTTACCTGAAAAAAACGCCGCATCTTTGTGCCGTTATCCTGAAAACAATCTTTTTACCTTAAGAAAAAAAACTAATACCTATTGAAAACTTAAAAAGGCCCTTTGTGAAAAGCGCCTTTTTTTTTGTCTTTACATTTCTGTTTCATTTTTATTTCTTCACTTCTTTTTTCAAGGTGTGGTAGTAGATTGCTGCATCACCTTGAGAGAAAGTTTCACTATCTTTACGGGCGCTTAGGATGCGCTTCAGCATAGTCAAAATTAGAAAACTGCGTTTTCTATTTGTCTCTGCGCTCAGCTTTCACTATCTTTCCATAAGATAGGATGCGCTTCGGCATAGCCAAAATTAGAAAACTACGTTTTCTATTTGTCTCTGCGCTCAGCTTTCACTATCTTTCCATAAGATAGGATGCGCTTCGGCATAGCCAAAATTAGAAAACTATGTTTTCTATTTGTCTCTGCGCTCAGCTTTCACTATCTTTGAAACGGTTTTAAATTGATAGTGTATGTCACAACCATTGGCTGAAAGGATGCGTCCGAAGACGCTGGATGAATATATTGGTCAGAAACACCTGGTAGGCGAGGGAGCCGTGTTGCGAAAAATGATTGAATCGGGACGGATTTCTTCGTTTATTTTGTGGGGACCTCCGGGAGTGGGAAAAACTACGCTGGCACAGATTATCGCCAACCGGCTGGAAGTTCCTTTTTATACGCTGAGTGCGGTCACTTCGGGAGTGAAGGAAGTGCGTGAGGTGATTGAAAAGGCCAAGGCCAACCGCTTCTTCTCGCAGCAGAGTCCTATTTTGTTTATTGACGAAATCCATCGGTTCAGTAAATCGCAGCAGGATTCACTGTTGGGAGCAGTAGAAACGGGGACGGTGACCTTGATAGGAGCCACCACTGAAAATCCTTCGTTCGAAGTCATCCGGCCGTTGCTGTCGCGTTGCCAGCTCTATGTGCTGAAACCGCTGGAAAAGGACGATTTGCTGGAGCTGGTACACCATGCTTTGGAAAAAGATGCGGTGCTGAAGGAACGGAAGGTGGAACTGAAGGAAACGGATGCCATGCTCCGTTATTCGGGAGGAGATGCCCGCAAGCTGTTGAATATCCTGGAACTGGTGATTGAATCGGAAACAGAGGATTCGGTGGTCATTACAGACGAGAAGGTGATGGCCAACCTGCAACAGAATCCGCTGGCGTATGATAAGGAGGGAGAAATGCATTATGACATTATATCTGCCTTTATCAAATCTATCCGAGGCAGTGATCCGGATGGTGCCTTGTACTGGCTGGCCCGGATGGTGGAAGGAGGCGAAGATCCTGCCTTCATAGCCCGACGGCTGGTGATTTCGGCTTCGGAAGATATCGGTCTGGCTAATCCCAACGCGCTGCTGCTGGCCAATGCGGCTTTCGACGCGGTGATGAAAATCGGGTGGCCCGAGGGGCGGATTCCTTTGGCGGAGGCGACGGTGTATCTGGCTACCAGTCCGAAAAGCAATTCGGCATACGAAGGTATCAATTCGGCATTGCAACTGGTGCGTGATACCGGTAATCTGCCGGTTCCGCTGCATTTGCGCAATGCGCCGACCAAGCTGATGAAACAGCTGGGATACGGAAAAGATTACAAATATGCGCATGCATACAAAGGAAACTTCGTGAAACAGGATTTTCTGCCGGAAGAAATCCGGACACAGCGCCTGTGGCATGCTCAGGAAAATCCGTCGGAGCAGAAAATGAAAGACCGTATGGTCGGACTGTGGGGTGAACGTTTTAAAGAATAACATATAATTTAAGGAGAATAAAACATGAAGATTGTCGTATTAGACGGATATACATTGAACCCGGGAGATTTGTCTTGGGAGGATTTGAAGGCATTGGGTGAACTGACCGTATATGAACGGACAGCCCCCAAAGAAGTGTTGAAACGTGCGGCTGGGGCAGAGGTCTTGTTTACCAATAAGGTCGTATTGGATGCCGCTACAATTGAAAAACTGCCCGACTTGAAATATATCGGCGTATTGGCTACAGGCTATAACATAGTGGACATCGAAGCAGCTTCCCGTCGGGGAATAGTCGTGACCAATATTCCGGCGTATAGCACGAAGTCGGTGGCACAGATGGCTTTTGCCCATATCCTGAACATCGTACAGCGCACAGGACATTATGCCGAGGAAGTACGGAACGGCAAGTGGAACGGACAGGCTGATTTCTGTTTTTGGGATACCCCCTTGCATGAGTTGGATGGAAAGAAAATGGGAATCATCGGTTTTGGACACACCGGAAGTGCTACGGCCCGCATTGCGGTCAGTTTCGGACTGGAGGTATATGCTTATACCAGTAAGTCGGCCATGGAACTTCCTTCGGATGTGCATAAATGTCCTTCATTGGATGAACTGTTCCGGAAATGTGATATTGTGAGCCTGCATTGTCCGTTGGCAGAAGATACCCGTGAACTGGTGGATGCCCGCAAGCTGAGCCTGATGAAGCCGACTGCCATTCTGATCAATACAGGCCGTGGCGGATTGGTCAACGAGCAGGATTTGGCGGATGCCTTGAACGGTGGCAAGATTGCGGCAGCCGGTTTGGACGTCCTTTCTTCCGAACCGCCCCGTGCCGATAATCCGTTGCTCAAGGCGCGTAATTGTTACATCACTCCTCATCAGGCCTGGGCTACCAGTGAGGCACGTGTGCGTTTGATGAACCTGGCAGTCAACAACCTGAAGGCTTTCATGGAAGGTCGTCCGGTCAATGTGGTATCTAAATAAAAGGAAGTAAAGTATGACAAAAGAAGAACGTATAGCAAAGGCGGTCAGCCTGTTTAAAGAAGGATATAATTGTTCACAGTCGGTAGTCGGTGCATATGCCGATTTGTATGGATTTACGTTTGACCAGGCAATGCACATGGCTGCTTCCTTTGGAGGGGGGATCGGTCGTATGCGTGAAACCTGTGGGGCAGCGTGTGGTATGTTTATGTTGGCAGGTCTGGAGCGATGCGCTAAGGACGGAGCCGACCGAGAAGGGAAAGCTGCCAATTATAAATTAGTACAGGAACTGGCCGGAAAGTTTAAGGAAGAATGTGGAGCGCTTCGTTGTGCCGACTTGTTGGGGCTTTCTAAGAAAGAACCGATTGTTTCTACTCCCGAAGCCCGTACTCCGCAGTATTATGCCAAGCGTCCATGTGCTCACATGGTGGAAACAGCCGCGAAAATTTGGGGCGATTTCTTGGAAAATGAAGGAAAATTGTAATAAGAAGTTGTTTTCTCAGTATTAAAATGAAAGTTTCTTGTTTTTCTTTATGCAATTATCTTGTTTTTTGTTAAATTTGCTGGCAAATAGGAAACGTCAATGTTAGATGTTTAATTATAAAAGCAAAAAGATTATGTTAAAAGAAAAAGCGGGTGTCATTGCCGGACAAATCTGGGAGGCACTGAATGAAACAGAAGGCAAAACTCAGAAACAACTGAAAAAAGCTGCTAAATTGAAAGCTGACAAGGATTTGTTTCTTGGACTGGGTTGGTTGCTGAGAGAAGATAAAATTGAAACCAGTGAAGTGGACGGGGAATTATTTGTAAAGTTGAAATAATTCTTTCAAAGAAATAAAAATGCGCCGAGAGGGATATCCTGTTCGGCGCATTTTTGTTTTATCGGGTGGTCTGTTTGTAGCATCCCTCAGTGGTGTCACAACAAGGAGTGTCAGACGTTTCGAATTCAATGGTGGAATGGGAGATTCCATAAGTAGCAAGCAGTTGCTTTAACCGATGCTTGGTGTCTTCCATATCTGTCAGACTGTGGATTACGATGTGAAGGGTGGCCGCGTTTTCGGTAGTGCTGACTGCCCAAACATGCAGATGATGCCAGCTTGCTACGCCGGGAGTCTGGCTGAGGGCAGTTTCCAACTTTTCCAGCTGGACTTGTTCAGGGACGGCATCCAGACTTAAATAAAGACTTTCTTTCAGCAGTTTCCAGGTAGAAACCAATATGATGAGGGCGATGGCCATACCGATAAAGGCATCGATGATATAACATTGTGTGAAACTGATGAGGATACCCGACAGGACGACGCCTACAGAAACTAAGGTGTCCATGGTCATGTGCAGAAAGGCTCCCTTGATATTCAGGTCGTTCTTCTGTCCTTTCATCAGCAGAAGGGCGGTAGCCCCATTGATGACGATACCTACTCCCGCTGTCCAGGAAATTGCTTCACCGGAGATGGGAGCTGCATTTCTCAGTTTGTAGATACTTTCAATCAGAATGCCACCTACGGCAATCAGCAGGATCACGGCATTAGCCAGTGAGACAAGTACGGTACTTTTTTTATATCCGTAGGTGAAATGGCTGTTTCCTTTTCGGGTAGCCATACGGATGGCGAAGAGTGAAAGCAGCAGGCTGAAGACGTCACTCAGGTTGTGTCCGGCGTCGGAAAGCAGTCCCAGTGAATGATAGGCGAATCCGATGCCTGCTTCTACGATGACAAACAGCAGGTTCAGCAGGATACAGACAATCAGTGTGGTGCTCACGGATTCTATGACGTGATGATGTTCGTGGGCGTGTGAATGAACATGTGACATAAGTTTTTTGTTTTTTTGTTATCGGCTGCGAAGTTAAGGGCTTTTGTCCGATATTGTACACGGTAGATGATAATAACAACCGGGTTGCAGGATGAGTGTATTGTGAGTCATACCTCAGATGGTTTGATTGGAAATCCTTATCTTTGCAGCAAATTAATGGAAAGAAAAGATATGAAAAAAATGGTATGTCCGCAGTGTAAAATCGCGGCGATGTATGTAAAAAATGAGGCAGGAGAGCGTAGACTGGTGTATGTGACTTCGGAAGGGGAAGTGGTGCCTAAAAAGGAAGACGAATCACTGGAAGGCTTTAATCTGGAAGAAGTATTCTGTCTGGGATGCTCATGGCACGGTTCCCCCAAGCGTTTGGTTAGGTATTGATGCCAGGCAGTATTCTGTCTTTTGGAGGATAAATCAGAGAAATAGTCTATTTATCGTGAGTTATAGTATAGTTTATTTTGGTAAGAAAATAAATGAAATAAGAAAATATACTTATCTTTGCCTATATTTTATGCAATTTAAAGAACAAAGATAAGTATGGAAAAAGTAATTATTAACTCTTACGAAGAGTTTGAAAAGTTGGTAGGTCAGCAGATTGGAGTATCCGACTGGCTGGAAATTCCACAGGAGCGCATCAATCAGTTTGCGGATGCTACATTGGACCATCAGTGGATTCACGTAGACACTGAACGTGCTAAAGTGGAGAGCCCTTATAAGAGTACCATTGTACATGGTTATCTGACGTTGTCATTGCTTCCTTATTTGTGGAACCAGATCATTGAGGTGAATAACCTGAAGATGATGGTTAACTATGGAATGGACAAAATGAAGTTCGGACAGGCTGTTTTGGCCGGACAGAGTGTACGTCTGGTGGCTAATCTGTATTCTTTGGTTAATCTGCGCGGGGTGGCAAAGGCAGAAATCAAATTCTCAATTGAAATCAAGGACCAGAAGAAGAAGGCCTTGGAAGGTATTGCTACTTTCTTGTACTATTTCAATTGATCGATTGACATTGGAAAGAACAGACATAGAAAAGGCTGTCTCAAATAAATTTGAGATGGCCTTTATCATTATATAAGCAAAGTATTTTTCTTCTGAATTTTTTAGAAGATGGAATAGGAAGTTTTTAGAATTTCAGTGAGGCATATAGTCCGCAGTAGCCGTCGCCTGCTACCGGGCTGAGAGTCAGATCATGCTTTTGCGCAAACGGTCGGGTAAAGATGTAGGAACTTCCTGCACCGATAACTGCCCCTGCAGCTACATCCCACCAGTCGTGCTTTTTTCCGTATACGCGGCTCCATCCCACGTAGGTAGACACCACATAGGCTGGCAACCCCCATTTCCATCCGTAACGTCGCTGGATGAAGGAAGCAGCAGCAAAAGAAACAGACGTATGCATGGAAGGGAACGAATGGTTGTCACTGTGGTCAGGACGCTCCTTCTTGACCGCATACTTCAGCGCGTAGGTTACTCCTAAGGTAGTGATTCCGGCCAAGGCTCCTTGCTTCAGACCTTGCCAGTCTTTTTGGAGAAGGATGGCTGTCAGGCCGGCTACAGGAAGCAATACGGCACCGACGTCGCCGGATGTACGGACTGCCTTCCGCGGGCCGCTGATTTCCAGTTCTTGTGCAGGAAGGGATACCGCGAGGTAGAGAGCTGTCAGGAAAAGTATAAGCTGTTTCATCACAAAGCGAGAATTTTAGGTACGAAGATAATGAGTCCGATAATGGCCGCCCCGATGGCCAGAATCAAAACGGCTCCGGCTGCCAGGTCTTTGGTGCGTTTGATGGCTTCGTTGTAGTCGGGAGAAACCAAGTCGGCCAGTGCTTCAATGGAAGAGTTGACCGCTTCTGCCGCCAGTACCATGGCGATGGCAAAAACTACGGCAATCCATTCGGTTGTAGAAAGTCCCAGCCAGCATCCGGCTATCGTGACGCAAACGGCGGCGAAGCAATGGATCCACGCATTGTGTTCGTGGGCAATAAGCAGACGGATACCGTTGCCTGCAAACTTGAAGCTTCGCAACCGCTTTCGCAAAGTAAATCCTTCGTTCTTCATTCCTATGTATTTAAATATCGAGTGTTACTTCCACCGGACAATGGTCGGAACCATAGATTTCTGTATGTATCTTTGCCCCTTTCAGTTTGTCGGAAAGGCTGGCTGAGGCCAGAAAATAGTCGATACGCCACCCTGCATTCTTTTCACGCGCCTTGAAGCGGTAAGACCACCACGAATAGATGTTTGTCTGTTCGGGGTAGAAGAAGCGGAAGGTGTCGATGAATCCGGCATCCAGCAGCTGTTGGAATTTCTCTCGTTCCTGGTCCGTGAAACCCGCATTCATCCGGTTAGTTTTAGGATTCTTCAAGTCGATTTCTTTATGAGCCACATTCAGGTCACCGCACACCAGTACCGGCTTGGTCTGGTCAAGTTTCTTCAGGTAGGCCCGGAAATCGTCGTCCCAGGTCATGCGGTAGTCCAGACGTTTCAGGCCGTCCTGCGAATTGGGGGTATAAACCGTCACCAGGAAGAATTTCTCCATTTCCAAGGTGATGACACGTCCTTCATGGTCGTGGTCTTCCATACCAAGTCCATAAGTCACTTGCAGGGGCTGGTGACGGGTAAAAATAGCCGTGCCTGAATATCCTTTTTTTTCGGCATAGTTCCAGTAGGAGGTATAGCCTTCAAAAGAGAGGTCAAGTTGTCCTTCCTGCATTTTTGTTTCCTGCAGGCAGAAAAAATCGGCATCAAGCTGGTTGAATACTTCACGGAAACCTTTGTCGCAGCAGGCGCGTAGCCCGTTCACGTTCCAAGATATCAGTTTGATCATACGGATTATTTTTTCAAGTCAAATAAATAGGTAAGTCGTCCGCCGATATACGAGTGGGCGGAGCGGGAGAAATAATCTTTTTTACTGTTGTTATAAAAATCACTCAGTCCGAAGTAGTAGCGGGCTTCGAGCAGGAAATGGCCGATACCGGTACGTATTTCCACACCTCCGCCGCCTACAATACCATAATCGAATTTCTTGTCGGCAAATTTCCCATATTGGGCATCGGTCCCTTGCGGACGGTTGGAGGTATCCCAGGTGGATGGGTCACTGTAGAATTCTTTTTCTCCTATCAGAAAACCGACTTGTGGACCTAAGTTCAAGATGAATCGGGCTCCGTTTCCTTGGTCTTTTCCAAAAGCAAGATGAGCTAACAACGGTACCTCCACGTAATTCATGGCCCGGTGGTAGGTGTTGTTGCTTCCGTCTTCGATGACTTCTTTCCAGCCTCGTTGTGAGTAATTCACTTCCGCCTGTATGCCGCAAATCATTTTGAAATATTTTTCGGAGATATAACGGACGGTAAAGCCGAACTCCGGAGCGATGAAGTTAGTCTGCTTGATATTGGGAGTAAAGCTGACAGAATTCAGGTTGACTCCTCCGTTGATTCCGATAGCCAGATTATGCCGTTCGTCTTGTAATTGGGCATGGATGAATTGCGGAAGCAAGCAGAGCAGACTGCATATAAATAGGATTTGTCGGTATCTTTTCATCTTATTCAAAATCAAGTTTGATCAGTTCGTAGTTTTTGGTCAGGTGCACAAAAAAGACTTTCTGGTTGATGAATCCTCCCCAGTTGTTGACTCTTTCAAATTTAAAGCCGGTCTGGATAGGAGTGACATTTACCCGGTTTAGGTTTTCTTCCAGTTTATTTCCTTGTTGCGACAAGCCTTTCAGGAAGAAATATCCCGTATCAAATCCTAACATACCATATTTGGGGAAGGTGTTGGCCATGTCTTTGCTGTACCAGCGGCGGAAACTCTGTGTAAAACGTACGGCTTCCGGGAAAAGATTGTTGGTATAGAAAGAAGAATAGAAATAAGTATCCAGTTCATAGAAACTGGCCAGATGTTCCTGTGTATAAGTCTGCCATTCGGGATAACCGAACAAATGCATGTTGAAATTCGGATGCGACCGCAATACGTTGCTGAGCTGTGGCAGTATCTTTGTGAGGGCACTGCTACGACCTGATGTAGGGATGAAAATATTTTCCCGAAGCGTATCCATTGCTGCAATCACTTTGCCGGGAGCCATATCTGCTCCCAATTGTATTTGTTTGAATTTAATATGGTTGTCTTTCAGTTCATCTTTCAGTCCGTTGATAAATCCCTGTTTCTCTTTGTCGCCATTGGCTACATCGACAAAAATGACATTTGTTTGTTTGAATTTGCGCAGAAAATGATCGTAAACCTCAGAATAAAAATAAGACTGAGGCGTATTGATTTGATAAATCATCGGATTGTTGAACACTTGGTCCACTTTAGGAGCAAAGGGAACCACCAGCCGTATCTTGTTGCGTTTGGCAAACTCCGCCAAAGCGCCGACCTGAGACGTGTGGGCGGGTCCGAAAATGATGTCCATGTTCTTCATTTCCGGTTTGTTCAGGATATTGGAAAGCGTATTTGAACTGCCTTCCGTGTTGTACGTGTATAGATTTACCGATACCCCTTGCCGTTTCAGGCTGTCCACAGCAATCAGAAAACCTTCGTAATATTCCACCATACGGCTTTGTTCATCGTTGTTGGTGGAGGTAAACGGGAGCAAAACAGCTGCTTGAATCGATTTGAAATTCTTTTGGGCTATTTTGCTTTGATTGAAAAGTTCCTCATTGGAAGGAGTCGGGGTGGTTGCCGGAGTCTCAGACTTGTGCGACTGACTGTTTTTAGGATAAGGGATAAAAAGGAACATACCTTTTCTCAGTTTCCCGTTTTTCAGTTCCGGGTTCAATGCTAAAAGGTCTTCCTGTGTGATATTGTATTCCTGACAGATGCTGAAGATAGTCTCTTTGCGTTCCACCTTATGCATTTCTTTCCAGTCTTTCTGCGAAGTGGCCGGAGTGGCAGTCGGGTGAGTCTCTTTCGGTTTGGAAACAGGAGATTCCGGGCTTCCCGTAGGAATGGAAATCACTTGGCCAATACGGAAGTTGCTGGCACTCAGTCCGGGATTGGCATCACAAATGGCTTGCGCGCTGACATTGTATTTCACAGTCAGTTGGTACAGCGTTTCGCCGGCCTGTATGGTGTGAAACCTTCCGTTCTCGGCAGAGGAAGCATTGCTTGTTTGAGGTATTTTCAAGGCTTCTCCCGCCCGGATTTGTTTGTCACTGCCCGGGTTCAGGCGGACAATATCATCCACGGTGACATGGTACATGTTGGCAATGGAGTAGAGGCTTTGGCCTTTACTGACTGTATGGAGAAAATAATTGTTTCCGTTTTGTGCATGAAGAAGTTTTCCGGCATTTCCCAATGTCAAAGCCAGTGAAAGACAAACTATCTGAAAGAATCTCATGGTCATTTATCTGATTTGTTGAGGGACAAAAGTACAAAAAAAATTGCATTGTAGGATGAAAATGGAAAAGTAAATATCTCTATCTTTGCAAAGATATCATTGAAGGACAATATGACTGAAGGAACTGAAACTATTTGTGTACAAGGAGCCCGGGTGCATAACCTGAAAAATATAGATGTGGAAATACCCCGTGACAGTCTGACGGTGATTACCGGATTGAGCGGAAGTGGAAAGTCTTCCTTAGCTTTCGATACACTGTTCGTGGAGGGGCAGCGGCGTTACATTGAGACCTTTTCAGCGTATGCCCGTAATTTCTTAGGAGGAATGGAACGTCCGGATGTGGACAAGATTACGGGACTGAGTCCGGTGATTTCCATCGAGCAGAAAACCACCAACAAGAATCCTCGTTCTACGGTAGGAACGACCACCGAAATATATGATTATCTGCGTCTGCTGTTTGCGCGGGCAGGTACGGCGTATTCGTATCTCTCCGGCGAGAAAATGGTGAAGTATACCGAAGAGCAGATTTTGGATTTGATACACCGGGACTACAAGGGCAAACGTATCTTTATCTTAGCTCCGTTGGTACGGACACGTAAAGGCCATTACAAAGAATTGTTCGAGCAGGTACGCAAGAAAGGGTATCTTTATGTCCGGGTAGACGGGGAAATCAAGGAGATTGTGCACGGCATGAAGCTGGACCGCTATAAGAACCACGACATTGAGGTGGTAATTGACAAAATGGTGGTGGCCGACAAGGAAGACAGCCGGCTGAAGCAGAGCGTGTCGACGGCCATGCAGCAGGGAGATGGTCTTCTGATGATATTGGATGCGCAGACGGAGAGTGTACGCCATTACAGCAAGCGTTTGATGTGTCCGGTGACGGGACTTTCCTACAAGGAACCTGCTCCGCATAATTTCTCTTTCAACTCACCGCAAGGAGCTTGTCCGCGTTGCAAAGGATTGGGTTATGTCAATCTGATTGATGAAGACAAGGTAATTCCCGACCGTTCGTTGTCTGTGTATGAAGGAGCGGTGGCCCCTTTGGGAAAATACAAGAACGTGATGATATTCTGGCAGCTGGAAGCTTTGCTGGAACGTTATGAAGCGACCCTGAAAACCCCAGTAAGCGAATTGCCGCAGGATGCCATCAATGAAATTCTGTACGGATGCGATGAGCGGCTGAAAATCAAAAGTACATTGATTCATACCACTTCCGATTATTTCGTGGTGTATGAAGGGATTGTCAAGTATATCCAGATGATGCAGGAAAAGGAGGCTTCGGCTACCGCACAGAAGTGGGCGGAACAGTTTGCTAAGACGGATGTGTGCCCTGAATGTAAAGGAGCACGTTTGAACAAGGAAGCCTTGCATTTCCGTATTCATGACAAGAATATTTACGAACTGGCCACCATGGACATCAGTGAGCTGTATGACTGGGTGTGCCATGTAGAGGATTTCCTGGAAGAAAAGCAACGGCTGATTGCCACGGAAATTCTGAAAGAAATACGTACCCGCCTGAAGTTTCTGCTGGATGTGGGTTTGGATTATTTGTCTTTGAACCGTTCGTCCGTGACGCTGTCGGGAGGAGAAAGCCAGCGTATCCGTCTGGCTACTCAGATTGGGTCCCAGTTGGTGAATGTGTTGTACATCCTGGACGAACCCAGTATCGGACTGCATCAGCGTGACAATATCCGGTTGATCAATTCTTTGAAAGAGTTGCGTGACTTGGGTAATACCGTGATTGTGGTGGAGCATGACAAGGATATGATGTTGGCAGCCGATTACATCGTAGACATGGGGCCGAAAGCCGGTCGGTTAGGAGGAGAGGTTGTCTTTTCCGGTACTCCGGCGGAAATGTTGAAAACCAATACCCTGACTTCGCAATACCTGAACGGGAAGATGTGCATCGAGGTGCCCGCAGAACGGCGGAAAGGCAACGGACATTCTTTGATTCTGCGGGGAGCCCGTGGCAACAACCTGAAAGGCGATGATGTGGAGTTCCCGTTGGGCAAGCTGATTTGCGTGACGGGTGTTTCCGGTAGTGGAAAGTCTACGTTGGTCAACGATACGTTGCAGCCGATTCTCTCCCAGCATTTCTACCGTTCGTTGCAAGACCCCTTGCCGTATGACAGTGTGGAAGGGTTGGAGTACATTGATAAGGTAGTGAATGTAGACCAGTCTCCGCTGGGCCGTACGCCTCGTTCCAATCCGGCGACGTATACGGGCGTGTTTTCCGATATCCGTAACCTGTTTGTCGGTCTTCCGGAAGCAAAAATCCGAGGTTATAAGGCCGGACGCTTCTCGTTCAATGTGTCGGGTGGACGCTGTGAGGCTTGTGGTGGAAACGGGTATAAGACCATCGAGATGAACTTCCTGCCGGATGTGCTGGTACCGTGTGAGGTGTGTCACGGCAAGCGTTACAACCGCGAAACGCTGGAAGTACGCTACAAGGGAAAATCCATCGCCGACGTGCTGGATATGACCATCAACCGTGCGGTGGAATTCTTTGAGAATGTACCGCAGATTCTGAATAAAATCAAGGTGCTGCAGGAGGTAGGACTCGGTTATATCAAGTTGGGGCAACCTTCCACCACTTTGTCGGGAGGCGAAAGTCAGCGCGTGAAACTGGCTACGGAGTTGTCGAAGAGAGATACGGGAAAGACCGTATATATTTTGGACGAACCGACCACCGGATTGCACTTTGAGGATATCCGGGTATTGATGAACGTATTGAACCGTTTGGTAGACAAGGGAAATACCGTCATCGTGATAGAACACAATCTGGATGTCATCAAGATGGCAGATTATATTATTGATATGGGTCCCGAAGGTGGAAAAGGAGGAGGCCAGTTGCTGGTCTGCGGAACTCCGGAAGAAGTAGCCGCTTCGGGAAAAGGATATACATCAGGATTTTTAAAAGAAGAACTGAAAGGAGCGATAAAAAATGGCAAAAGATAAGATTGCAAAAACCAATGCAGCCCGCCTGCTGGATCGGGATAAGGTGAAATACGAACTGGTTCCCTATGAGGTGGATGAAAACGACTTGAGTTGCGTACATGTGGCTGCCACATTGGGTGAGAATATTGAACAAGTATTCAAGACGCTGGTGCTGCATGGAGACAAGTCGGGCTATTTTGTCTGCGTGGTTCCGGGAGAACACGAGATTGACCTGAAGCTGGCGGCCAAGGTTTCCGGCAACAAGAAATGTGATTTGATTCCGGTAAAGGAGTTGCTTCCGTTGACCGGATACATTCGGGGAGGATGTTCTCCGATAGGGATGAAGAAACATTTCCCGACGTATATCCACCACACTTGCACGGACTTTCCTTATATTTATGTCAGTGCAGGAGTGAGAGGGTTGCAGGTGAAACTGGCTCCGGCCGATTTGATTAAAGTGAGCCAGGCCGAGGTGTGTACATTGTTTTAAGAAGATAGAATAATAGCATTCGTTTATGGGATACGGAAAATGGATTGGGGGAATCATGGGATTCATGGCCATGGGCCCCTTGGGAGCTTTGGCCGGATTTGCCATCGGCTCCTTGTTTGACAAGAGTGTGACTGCACAGAATGAAATGGGGGAAACTGCTGGAACTTATACGCAGGAGGATATCTATGCCGGACAGCGCAATAGCTTTTTGTTTTCTATGCTGGTCATGGCTTCGTATATCATCCGTGCGGACGGACGTATCATGCACAGTGAAATGGAATTCGTTCGTCAGTTCCTGCGGGTCAATTTTGGCGCCAATGCCGTGGACGAGGGCGAACGTATTTTGCTGAACCTGTTTGAACAGCGTAAGCAGATGGAACGGAATGACCCTTCTGCGTTTCGTCGTACCATCCGGGAATGTGGGGCACAGATTGCCGCCAACCTGACTTACGAACAGCGTTTGCAATTGCTCGATTTCTTGGTGAAGATTGCCCAAAGTGACGGCAATGTGTGTCAGGCCGAAGTGGATGCATTGAAAGAAGTGGCACAGTCCATGCAGCTTTCCATACAGGAAGTAGACTCCATGCTGAACCTGAAAGGCGATTCACTGGAAGATGCCTACAAGGTGCTGGAAATCGAACCTACGGCTTCGGATGAGGAAGTGCGCAAGGCTTATCGCAGTCTGGTACTGAAACATCATCCCGACCGGGTAGCCACATTGGGAGAAGATATCCGAAAGGCTGCCGAAGAAAAGCTCCAGCGTATCAATGATGCCAAGGAGCGGATTTTCAAGGCACGTGGCATGAAATAAATTACCAAAGAGGCCTGTCTCGTTTTTTTACGTTGACAGGCCTTTTTTGTGTCTTTTTATGAAGTTGATAAATAGATTGTTATGCATTGCGAGTACTGCCTAAGAAGTACCGCAGTACTTCCTTGGCAGTACTGTAGTACTTCTTAGGCAGTACTGCAGTACTTTCGGGAAAGTACTGGTTAGTCGTACCAGTTGAATCCGGTTTCTTGCTGGTCAAATTCCAGGTTGTCTGTCACTCCAGCCTGCTTCAGGGCCTTGCGGATGATTTCCTGTTCCTGGAGATTCAGTTTTCTTTCCCCTCTTCTTCTTTCAAAATAAGGATTTCGCCCGAAGTGGGCAACCAGGATATTCATGAATTTCTGATATTGGTCGGGATACATCCGCTT
Source organism: uncultured Bacteroides sp. (assembly GCF_902472605.1). Classification (GTDB taxonomy): domain Bacteria; phylum Bacteroidota; class Bacteroidia; order Bacteroidales; family Bacteroidaceae; genus Phocaeicola. Next base: position 55,854 of record NZ_CABROP010000008.1, on the reverse strand, counting down.
TTTCATTTGAGTGAAACCGCGCATGTAGGTCACCGGAGTGGCATCGCGGTAATACGGACAGGAAGTGTCTTTGGTGCATCGTGCGGGATTGGCCAGGTGCAGGAATGCCTCCCGTTCCAGCAGTACCGGATAGGCCAACTGGCGCAGGCAATTGGAAGCGCAGGTACAGTCAGTATATAAGCAGATGGAAAAACTGGCCGGAGCCTCTTTGTAAGGATTCTTTTTCATAAGTGTGTTTTTTAGCTTAAGCTGATAACAAACTTATGCAAAATAATTCTGAAAAGGGACAAGTTCGGCTACTTTTTTTTGATGGTTTGACAAAAATATTCTGTAGATTGCGCCGTGTTGCCTGTGAGAGAATGGGGTACAATCAGTTGTGGGGAGAGGGTGGTGTATCTGCCTTCGACGAACCAAACCACTTGTCGATAAGAAGAGCCAAGGCTCCGTCGCCCGTTACGTTGCAGGCCGTACCGAAACTGTCCATGGCGATGTAGAGGGCAATCATCAGGGCCTGTGCGTTTTCGTCAAATCCTAACATGGACGACAGGATTCCCAATGAGGCCATGATGGCACCTCCCGGTACGCCAGGAGCGGCTACCATGGTGATGCCTAACATAAAGATAAATCCGGCAAACATCTGAAAGTCGTAAGGAATGCCCTGCATCATCATCAGGGCCAAGGCACAAGCCACAATCTTCATGGTACTTCCCGAAAGGTGGATGGTGGCACACAACGGAATGACAAAGCCGGCAATTCCTTCGTGCACGCCATTCAGTATCGTCTGTTTCATGGTCACAGGAATGGTGGCCGCCGATGACTGGGTACCCAGTGCGGTGAAATAGGCCGGCATCATCCTTGCTAACAGGCGGAACGGATTCTTGCGTACAAACAGTCCCGCGATGCAGTATTGGAATATCAGCAGGAAAATGTGCAGCAGGAAGATGATGCCGATAATCTTGATGAATACGCCTAATACGTGGAATACCTGTCCGGAATGCGTCATGTTGAAGAAAATTCCGAAGATATAAATCGGCAACAGGGGAAGGATTACGGCTTGTATGGTCTTGACGATGATTTCCTTGAAATCGTTGCAGACATTTTTCAGGTAGGTCGTATCCAGGTGTGCTAGTCCGAGTCCGAGGGTAAAGGCCATTACCAAGGCCGTCATGACATTGAGCGGTTCCGGTATGGCCACGGTAAAGAAAGGAGTGACGCCGTGTGCCTCACTGATTTCCGACAAAGGTATGTTCCGGGTGATGAGGCTGGGGAAAAAGGTTTCTCCTACGCCGAACGAGAGAAATCCGGAAAACAGGGTGGCTCCGTAAGCCAGCAACACGGTGGCTACCAGCATTTTCCCAGCCCCTTTCCCGATGTCGGCAATGGCCGGAGTGACCAGTCCCACAATAATCAGAGGAATGATGAAGTTCAGAAACTGGCTGAAAAGCGCGTTGAAGGTCACAAAGATACGTACCGGAAGAGCCGGTGAGACGATACCTGCACCGATGCCTAAGGCAATAGCTATGATGATTTGCGGTAAAAGTCCTAGTTTAATTTTTTTCATGAGGTTTGGTTTTTGTCACAAAGATAGTATAATAATCCTGAACAAGCGATACACTCTACCTGAGGAAATGATTACTTTTGTGCCCGAGAAAAATAACGGACAAAATTAGTTAAATTATGGAACCGACTCAAAAGAAGATTAACAAGGTAGAGCTTCGAAATTTGCAGATTGAAGATTATGCACAGCTTGCCCAGTCGTTTACTCGCGTTTATGCCGACAAAGATGTGTTCTGGACACATGCACAAATAGAAAAACTGATTCGTATTTTCCCGGAAGGACAGATTGTCACCGTCGTGGATGACAAGATTGTGGGATGCGCACTTTCCATCATCGTGGATTATGATTTGGTCAAGGGAGACCACACGTATGCGAAGGTGACAGGAGATGAGACTTTCAGCACACACAATCCGAAAGGAAATATCCTTTATGGTATTGAAGTGTTTATCCATCCGGAATACCGGGGGCTGCGTCTGGCTCGCCGAATGTATGAGTATCGCAAGGAATTGTGTGAAAAATTGAACCTGAAAGCCATCATGTTCGGTGGACGTATTCCGAACTATTACAAATATGCCGACCAGATGCGCCCGAAGGAATACATCGAGAAGGTCCGTTCGCGCGAAATCTATGATCCGGTGCTGACTTTCCAGCTTTCGAATGATTTCCACGTACGCCGGGTAATGCGTAACTATTTGCCGAACGATGAGGAATCCAAGCATTGCGCTACCTTGCTTCAGTGGGATAACATCTATTATCAGCCGCCTACAGATTCTTATATCGACAAGAAGACCACAGTCAGAGTGGGTCTGGTACAGTGGCAGATGCGTTCCTATCAGACACTGGACGATGTGTTTGAACAGGTAGAGTTCTTCATCGATGCGGTGGCCGGATACAAGAGCGACTTCGTATTGTTCCCGGAATATTTCAATGCCCCGTTGATGGCCAAATTCAACAATATGGGAGAGGCCCAGTCTATCCGTGCTTTGGCTCAATATACTGAAGATATCAGAGACCGTTTCATTAACCTGGCCATTAAGCACAACATCAATATCATCACAGGTAGTATGCCTTATGTGAAGGAAGATGGTGGACTCTACAATGTGGGATTCCTTTGCCGTCGTGACGGAACTTACGAAATGTATGAGAAGATTCACGTAACTCCCGATGAAGTGAAGAGCTGGGGCTTGAGCGGCGGTAAGAAAGTACAGACCTTTGACACCGACTGTGCCAAAATCGGTGTGTTGATTTGCTATGATGTGGAATTCCCGGAACTTTCCCGACTGATGGCCGATCAGGGCATGCAGATTCTGTTTGTGCCGTTCTTGACCGATACACAGAACGGTTATTCACGTGTACGTGTCTGCGCACAGGCACGTGCCATTGAAAATGAATGTTTCGTGGTGATTGCCGGTAGTGTAGGCAACCTGCCTCGTGTACACAACATGGATATCCAGTATGCACAGTCAGGTGTCTTCACACCGTGTGACTTTGCTTTCCCGACCGATGGAAAACGTGCGGAAGCGACTCCGAATACCGAAATGATTCTGGTTTCCGATGTCGATTTGGATTTGTTGAATGAACTTCATACCTACGGTAGTGTACGTAACTTGCGTGACCGCCGGAATGATTTGTATGAATTGCGCATGAAGAAAAGTGCTCAGGAAAATAATTGATAAAAAAATCCCCGGATGGCTTGGGCTTTCCGGGGATTTTTGTGTCTTATTCTTTGTAAAGGTCTTCGTGATAGTCGAACAACCAGTCGGCTTCGGCGAGCAACGGATGGTGTTTGTCTTTCTCCGAAAGAATGACTTTTTCGGCGGGTATCTTCCAGTCAATCTTCAAAGCGGGGTCATTCCAGGCAATGGCACCTTCACTTTGGGGTGCATAGAAATTGTCGCACTTGTATTGGAAGATGACTTCATCGCTCAGTACGCTGAATCCGTGGGCAAAGCCGCGGGGAATGAAAAACTGCCGGTGATTGTCCTCTGTCAGTTCTACCGCCACATGCTGTCCGAAAGTGGGAGAACCTTTGCGTATGTCCACCGCTACATCCAGTACAGAACCCTTGATGACGCGTACCAGCTTGCTCTGTGCAAATGGTGGTTTCTGAAAATGCAGCCCGCGTAGCACTCCGTAGCTTGATTTGCTTTCATTGTCTTGTACGAAACGGATGGTGCGTACCTGCTTGTCGAAATCTCTTTGGGAGAATGACTCAAAAAAATATCCTCTCTCATCTTTAAACAGACGGGGTTCGATGATGACTACCCCGTCGATTGCCGTATGTATTACTTCCATTCTTGAAGGATTTAAAAACCAGTTAAAGGTTGTTCTTTTGCAGTTCGTCAATTACTTTCAGCAAGTATTGCCCGTATTGGTTCTTCAGCATGGGCTGAGCCAGTTCACGCATCTTTTCTGGAGTAATCCATCCCTGACGCAGGGCGATGCCTTCCAGGCAGGCCACTTTCAGTCCTTGCCGCTTTTCAATGACTTCGATATAGGTGGAAGCCTCTGCCAGCGAATCATGCGTGCCGGTATCCAGCCAGGCGAATCCTCTTCCAAGGGTTTGTACTTTCAGTTGTCCGTCGGACAGGAAACGCTGGTTCACCGAAGTGATTTCCAGTTCCCCACGGGCGGAAGGTTTGATTTGTTTGGCCACTTCCACCACCTTGTTCGGATAGAAATAAAGGCCTGTCACCGCATAGTTGGATTTGGGATGCTGAGGCTTTTCCTCAATGGAGAGGCAATTGCCCTCTTTGTCGAACTCTGCTACTCCATAGCGTTCCGGGTCACTGACCCAATAGCCGAAGACGGTCGCTTTTCCGTCTTGTTCGGCCGTACGGACAGCCTCTTTCAGCATGACCGTGAAACTGTTTCCATGGAAGATGTTATCTCCCAGGACTAGGCAGACCGCCTCCTTTCCGATAAATTCTTCTCCAATCAGAAAAGCCTGTGCCAGTCCGTCGGGTGAAGGTTGTTCGGCATATTCAAAGTGAACTCCGAAATCGCTTCCATCGCCCAGTAGCCGGCGAAAGCTTGGAAGGTCGTTTGGGGTAGAAATAATCAGAATGTCGCGGATTCCCGCCAGCATCAGGACCGATATCGGGTAATAAATCATGGGTTTGTCGAAAACTGGAAGAAGTTGTTTGGAAACTCCTTTGGTGATAGGGTAGAGTCGGGTGCCCGATCCCCCTGCAAGAACAATACCTTTCATGGTTGCATGTTTTATAGTTAGTTGTATGCAAAGAAAAAAGTTTTTTGTGAGAACTCAAAGTTTCTGCCTATTATCATTAAGGTGAAAGAGAGGGTTGGGGTGCTTTTTGTAAAGAAAAATACAAATTCCTTTCTTCAGGTATTGTAAGTTTGAAAAATAGTTGTACCTTTGCAACGCATTTGAGAAAAACAAGTGCAGCGAACATCTTGGTTCCTTGGATGAGTGGCTTAGTCAGCGGTCTGCAAAACCGTGCACGGCGGTTCGAATCCGCCAGGAACCTCGCAAATTAGCCAAAAAGAGAGCACATTCGGTTCCTTGGATGAGTGGCTTAGTCAGCGGTCTGCAAAACCGTGCACGGCGGTTCGAATCCGCCAGGAACCTCCAAACAACAAGATGCACTCTTAGCTCAGTTGGTAGAGCAACTGACTCTTAATCAGTGGGTCCAGGGTTCGAATCCCTGAGGGTGTACAAAGGATGGTTTCAAGAAGGTTTCTTGAAACCATTTTTTTTGGTGCTTTGTAATTTTCCTTAATCTGTTTTTTAACATAAGGTATTCTTTTGTGGTTCCGTATAAAATCTTTTCCTTTGTATCAGCATGGTTCAGCACAGATAATGCATTGATATGGAAAAGAATGTGAAATTCGGACAGCAGTCTACCAAGGTAAAGCAACTATCAGATATGATTGAGCAAGATATTCTGATAGGGAAATATCGTACGGATACCAGTCTGCCCTCTATCAATGCGTTGAGCAGAACTTATCATGTGTCGCGTGACACTGTTTTCAAGGCCTTTGCGGCTTTGCGTGAGCGTCGGTTGATTGATTCCACTCCGGGAAAAGGGTATTATGTCATTAACCGGCAAGAGAAAATCTTTCTGCTATTGGATGAGTATTCTCCTTTTAAGAATACCTTATATAATAGTTTTATCAAGAAACTTTCTGTTTCCTACAAGGTAGATCTTTGGTTTCATCAGTATAATGAACATATATTCAATACCATTTTGCAGGAAGCCATTGGCAGATACAACTATTATGTCGTCATGAATTTTGACAACGAGACATTTTCTCCCTTGTTTGACAAAATCCCGTCTTCGCGGCTTCTGTTGCTCGATTTTGGCAAGTTTGAAAAAGGGAACCGTTCTTACATCTGCCAGGATTTTGATGAGGCATTTTATAGGGCTTTGTCTGAATTGACGGAACGTTTGAAGCGTTATCGCAAGATGGTGTTTCAGTTGCCTCAGGAGTCTAAGCATCCTCAGACTTCCGTGTGGAGTTTTGAAGCCTATTGTCGTGACAACCATATGGTGGCAGAGGTAGTGAGCGACGAAGAGATTCAGCAGATTGAAAAAGGGGTGGTGTATATCGTCATCCGGCAGACAGATGTGGTAAACGTCATCAAGCGGAGCAGGAAGGAAGGGTTGAAATGTGGCACCGATTTTGGATTGATTGCCTATAACGACACGCCCGCCTATGAGGTAATCGATGACGGAATCACGGCGCTTAGTATTGACTGGGAAGAAATGGGTCGGAAGGCTGCCCGTTTTATTTTGACAGGTGAGCCGGTGCAGGAGTTTCTTTCTACGGAAGTGCATCTTCGGCGCTCTGTTTGAAAAGAAGGAGGAACAGAGTGTCTTTTTTGTACGGCTGTTTCAGCACAGTTCAGTATGGATAATTGAAAGAGACAGATATAAATAGAAGTTTAACTTTGTAAAAAATCTAAGCAATGAAAAAGTACCCCAAAATTGGGATTCGTCCCACAATTGACGGACGTCAGGGTGGCGTTCGTGAAAGCCTTGAAGAAAAAACGATGAATCTGGCGAAAGCTGTAGCCGAACTGATATCTTCTAATTTGAAAAACGGTGACGGAAGTCCGGTGGAATGCGTGATTGCCGATTCTACCATCGGTCGTGTGGCTGAGAGTGCGGCTTGTGCCGAGAAGTTTGAACGGGAAGGCGTAGGTGCTACCATCACAGTGACTTCCTGCTGGTGTTATGGAGCTGAAACGATGGATATGAATCCTTACTATCCGAAGGCTGTGTGGGGATTCAACGGTACGGAAAGACCGGGGGCGGTATACTTGGCTGCGGTGTTGGCCGGGCATGCACAAAAAGGACTGCCGGCATTCGGTATTTACGGGCATGACGTACAGGATTTGGATGACAATACCATTCCGGCCGATGTGGCGGAAAAGATTTTGCGTTTTGCCCGTGCGGCTCAGGCAGTAGCAACTATGAGAGGTAAATCTTATCTTTCCATGGGTAGTGTGTCCATGGGTATTGCCGGTTCAATTGTCAATCCGGATTTCTTCCAGGAATACTTGGGCATGCGTTGTGAGTCGGTCGATTTGACCGAGATTATCCGTCGTATGACCGAAGGGATTTACGATAAAGAAGAATATGCCAAGGCGATGGCATGGACCGAGAAATACTGCAAGAAGAATGAAGGGAAAGACTTTAATGTGGAAGCCAAGGTCAAGACACGTGCAGAGAAGGATGCCGACTGGGAATTTATTGTGAAGATGACCCTCATCATGCGTGATTTGATGACCGGTAATCCGAAGTTGAGAGAAATGGGATTCAAGGAAGAGGCATTGGGACACAATGCCATTGCAGCCGGTTTTCAGGGACAGCGTCAGTGGACCGATTTCTATCCGAACGGGGATTTCTCGGAAGCTTTGTTGAATACCTCCTTTGACTGGAACGGTATCCGTGAGGCTTACGTGGTGGCCACTGAAAATGATGCTTGCAACGGAGTAGCCATGCTGTTCGGTCATTTGTTGACTAATCGTGCACAGATTTTCTCTGACGTGCGTACTTATTGGAGTCCGGAAGCCGTGAAACGGGTTACAGGCAAGGAACTGACCGGATTGGCAAAGAATGGTATCATCCATTTGATTAATTCCGGAGCGACCACCTTGGATGGAACAGGACAGCAGACCGACGCCAATGGCCATCCGGCGATGAAACCGTCTTGGGAAATTACGGAAGGCGAAGTGGAAAAATGTCTGGAAGCTACTACTTGGTATCCGGCCAATAGAGATTATTTCCGTGGAGGTGGTTTCTCTTCCAACTTCTTGTCAAAGGGAGGCATGCCTGTCACCATGAGCCGTTTGAATCTGGTAAAAGGACTGGGTCCGGTGCTTCAGATAGCCGAGGGATGGACGGTGGAAATCGATCCGGAAATCCACAAGCTGCTGGATGAACGAACTGACCGTACATGGCCAACCACTTGGTTTGTACCTCGCTTGTGCGACAAACCCGCTTTCAAGGATGTATACTCTGTCATGAACAACTGGGGCGCTAATCATGGAGCCATCAGCTACGGACACATTGGTCAAGATTTGATTACGCTGGCCTCTATCCTGCGTATTCCGGTCTGCATGCATAATGTGGAAGACGATAAGATTTTCCGTCCGGCGGCATGGAATGCGTTCGGTATGGATAAGGAAGGAGCCGACTACCGGGCTTGCCAGAATTACGGTCCTATTTATAAATAACTCATATTTTAATTACCTTGCCGGAACGGATGGGAAAACCCGTTGGTTCCGGCTTTATTTCCATTCTTGAGAAAATTATGATTACAAACGAACATATTGAAGAATTTTTGAAACAGGCGCATCGGGTAGGTGATGCCGGATTGACGGTGTGCAGCAGTGGTAACCTTTCATGGCGCGTAGGCGAAGAAGTGCTGGTATCTGGCACTGGCTCGTGGGTTCCGTCCTTGACAAAGGATAAAGTGGCTGTGTGCCGTTTGGATACAGGCGAGGTACTGAATGGCGTGAAACCTTCTATGGAAAGTGTATTTCATTTGGGAGTGTTGAGAGAACGTCCGGAGGTAAATGTGGTACTTCATTTCCAGTCTCCCTATGCCACGGTGGTGTCATGCATGGAAGATACCCCGAAGGATTTCAATGTGACGGCAGAAGTGCCGTGCCATGTCGGTGCGGAGATTCCAGTCATCCCGTATTTCCGTCCGGGTTCCAAAGAACTGGCTGAGGCGGTGATTGCAGCCATGAAGTCGCATAATTCGGTGTTGTTGCAGAAACATGGACAAGTGGTCTGCGGAAAAGACTTTGACCAGGCTTTTGAGAGAGCGATGTTCTTTGAAATGGCATGTCGTATCATCGTGCTTTCCGGGGGAAAGTACAAGACGTTGACACCGGAAGAGATTGATGACCTTGATACCTATATTTTAGGAAAGAAGACCAAATGAAAGAAGCATATTTAGCGATTGATTTCGGAGGAGGTAGCGGCAGAGTAATCGCCGGCTACCTTTCCGGTGATGAACTCCAGCTGGATACGGTGTATCGTTTTCCCAATCGTCAGGTGCGGATGGGAGGTCGTATTTACTGGGATTTCCTTTCCTTGTTTGAGGAGATGAAGACGGGCATCCGCAAGGCGGTGGAGAAAGGATATGTCCTGAAGAGTATCGGTATCGATACCTGGGGAGTGGATTTCGGATTGATAGACCGGCAGGGAAATCTGTTGGGAAATCCGGTCTGCTACCGTGACAACCGTACGGACGGTATGCCCGAGGAGTTCTTCTCGAAGGTGGATGTGGCGGCACATTATGCGGAATCGGGTACACAGGTAATGGCTATCAACACCTTATTCCAGTTGTATGCCCTACAGAAGGAAGATAATATTCAGCTGAAGGTGGCCGATAAGTTGTTGTTCATGCCTGATTTGTTCAGCTATTATCTCACAGGGGTAGCCAACAATGAATATAGTATTGCTTCTACCTCGGAACTGCTGGACGCCAAGGCACGTACGTGGAATTTCAAGCTGATTCGTGAACTGGGGCTTCCGGAGCATCTTTTTGGTGAAGTGGTTATGCCAGGAACCTCACGGGGTTTTCTGAAACAGGAAATCAAGGAACAGATAGGAATAGATTATGAGGTGGAAGTAATAGCCGTGGCTTCACACGACACAGCCAGTGCAGCCAGTGTGGTTCCTTCGTCTGTGGATGGAAAGAAAGTGGCATTCCTGAGCTCGGGTACCTGGTCTTTGCTGGGAGTCATGAACAATGAACCGATTCTGACGGAAGCCGCCCGGCTGGCAGGATTTACCAATGAGGGTGGAAGAGACGGACAGATTTGTTTCTTGCAGAACATCACTGGGCTGTGGATACTTCAGAAGCTGATGCAGGAATGGAAGGATGAAGGGAAAGATGTAGCCTATACCACCTTGTTGCCGGCTGCGGAAGGTGCGGAAACGGAGGCGTTGATAGATGTGGATGCAGCAGCTTTCCAGTGTCCGGTAAGTATGGCAGATGCCATTACCACTTATTGCGTGGCTCAGGGTCAGAACCCCCCTGTCACCCAGGGAGAGTTTGTGAAATGTGTGCTTCGTTCGCTGGCTTTGCGCTATAAGGTGGGGGTGGAAGCTTTGAACCGGCTTTTGCCGGAGCCGGTCACAAAACTGTATGTCATAGGTGGAGGAAGTCAGAACAAATACCTGAACCGGTTGACGGAAGAGGCCATTGGCATTCCCGTAGTAGAAGGACCGGTGGAAGCGACTGCCATCGGAAATATCATGCAACAAATCAAGTAACCGAATGGTCACCTGCTGACTTTATTAAAATCTGATACCATGAGTAATACATCGAATAACCAATCTATATTAAAGAAGGATGGGGTGAATTTCCTGATTCCCTTCATTCTGATTACCTTTTGTTTTGCCTTGTGGGGCTTTGCCAATGACATTACCAATCCCATGGTCAAGGCTTTTTCCAAAATATTCAGGATGAGCGTGACCGACGGAACCTTGGTGCAAGTCGCTTTTTACGGCGGATATTTTGCCATGGCTTTCCCGGCGGCGATGTTTATCCGCAAGTATTCCTACAAGGCGGGAGTCATGTTGGGTCTGGGGCTGTATGCTTTGGGGGCCTTGTCTTTTTTTCCAGCCAAACTGACCGGTAACTATTATCCTTTTTTGCTGGCTTATTTCATTATGACATGCGGACTGTCTTTCTTGGAAACCAGTTGCAATCCTTATATTCTGTCGATGGGAACGGAGGAAACCGCTACCCGCCGCTTGAATCTGGCACAGGCCTTCAATCCCATAGGCTCTTTGATGGGGATGTTTGTGGCCATGAACTTTATCCAGAACCAGCTTCATCCGCTGGACACCGCCGGGCGTGCCCAGCTTAGTCAGTCTGAATTTGAGGCGATTCGCGATTCAGACCTGACTATACTCATCACCCCTTATTTGTCTATTGGAGTGGTGATACTGGTAATGCTTCTTGTCATTCGCCTGACCCGTATGCCTAAGAATGCCGACCAGTCCCATTCCATTGATTTTGTGCCTACCTTGAAGCGTCTGTATGCCGTCAAGCGCTACCGTTATGGGGTAGTGACACAGTTCTTCTATGTAGGAGCGCAGATTATGTGCTGGACTTTTATCATTCAGTATGGCACCCGTTTGTTTATGTTGCAAGGTATGGAAGAACAGGCAGCTGAGGTTTTGTCGCAGAAATACAATATTATCGCTATGGTGATTTTTTGTATCAGTCGTTTTGTTTGTACCTTGATGCTGAAATATGTCAATCCGGGTAAGTTGTTGAAGGTGCTTGCCATTGGGGCTTCCTTGTGCATTTTAGGGGTGATTTTCTTGCAGAATATCTATGGCATGTATTGCCTGGTGGGAGTTTCTGCCTGCATGTCACTGATGTTTCCCACTATCTACGGCATTGCCCTGAAAGGTATGGGTGATGATGCAAAGTTCGGGGCCGCCGGATTGATTATGGCCATTTTGGGAGGATCGGTGTTGCCTCCTTTGCAAGCTTCTTTGATAGACTGCAAGACCTTGCTGGGGCTGCCGGCAGTGAATGTATCTTTCGTACTCCCTCTGATTTGTTTTTTGGTCATTGTGGTGTACGGTCACCGGATGCGTCAGGAAAAATAAGCAATTGGCAAACTTGTTTCCTCGTTTTAAGAGGAAATAGGTTTGTTATCTTTACAATTTTGTTGTAAAGTTCAATTAAGTTCTTATCTTTGCAATAGTTTCATAAATCATGGATGTATGAACTTAAAGACTGACTTACTATTCGTTTTATTATTATTGTTTTCCGTGGTGGTTCAATGTGTTTTTGGCAATTTTCCGTTTGCCTTTTTCACTTTTCCACTGGATTTCCTTTTGGCCTTACTTTGGATAGGAGGAATGTGGTATGCATATAAGGAGAAGCGTTCTTCCGAGGCTGTCAGACTATGGCTTTCCCCGCGGTGTACTTGCTGGACATTGGGCTGGTTTTTGGCCGGTTGTCTGGTAATCGGATTGTTTCCTCAACTTTCTGCACAGGAAATGGCGGAAAAATCGGGCGTGCTTTCCCGTTTGGGATGTTACCATTTTACCTCTTCCTGGATTTTTGTGATGAGTCTGTTCGTGTTGCTCACTCATTTGGGAATGGTTACCCTGAGGAGATGTTTCCTTCCGGGGCGGAACCGGTGGCGTTTCGTGCTCAATCATGCGGGATTGTGGCTGGCTCTTTTCGCTGGATTCATTGGCAGTGCCGAAGAACAGACCTTGCGTATTCCCGTATTCCGGACTTCGCCTACCAATGAAGCCTTTACAGAGCAGGGGGCTAAGGTTTATCTGCCTCAAAAATTGCAATTGACAGATTTTACGGTAGAGCATTATCCTAATGGAGCTCCTCGTCATTTCTTTGCCGAGGTCACGATAGATGGGAAACAGGCTCATTTGGAAGTGAATCATCCTTATGCGGCCAATTGGATGGACGATTATTATCTGACTTCCTACGATGTACGGTCACCCGAACCGCAGTATTGTGTGGTTCAAATTGTGCGTGAGCCTTTGAAATATCTTATGTGGCTGGGCATTGTAATGTTGTTGTGCGGGAGTTGCCTGTTGTTCCTGGCTGGGCCGAACAGGCAACGAAGAGCTTCATACTAAGAATTCAGATGACTAGACTTAAAAAACTAATGTTTTGCTTAAATGATTACGTGGAATAATTTTGAATGGTTTGCCCTGTCGGCGATTGTTTTGTGGGCAAGCGGTGCGGCATTTGCTTTGTTCTCCAGGGAACGGAGCCGTTGGGCCATCTTGCTGACATTGTTGGGCATTCTGGTCTTTGGAGTGTTTATTGCCGGATTTTGGATATACTTGCAGCGTCCTCCTTTGCGCACCATGGGAGAAACTCGGTTATGGTATTCCTTTTTTATGGGCGTCTCCGGCTTGTTGACGTATATCCGTTGGAAATATCCTTGGATTTTGTGCTTTTCTACGGTGGTGGGGGCGGTCTTTGCCCTTGTCAATATCCTGAAACCGGAGATTCATGACCAGTCGCTCATGCCTGCCTTGCAGAGTCCGTGGTTTATTCCCCATGTCACCATCTATATGTTTTCTTATTCTGTGCTGGGATGCGCCTTCATCCTGTCGTGTATGGGACTTTTCAAACATCGGTCCAATTATCTGGAGGCAGCCGATAAGCTGGTGTATACCGGACTGGCCTTTCTGACGGTGGGAATGCTTACCGGGGCCATTTGGGCAAAGGCAGCTTGGGGGCATTACTGGAGCTGGGACCCGAAAGAGACTTGGGCGGCAGTGACTTGGACCGGTTACCTGCTGTATGTACACCTGCGTTTGTTCAGAAGTGCTTCTGCCCGTACGCTTTACTGGATACTGATTGTGTCTTTCCTCTCGCTCCAGATGTGCTGGTACGGGGTGAATTACCTTCCGGCGGCCCGGCAAAGTGTGCACTTGTATTCTCGTTCATAGTCTTATTTATAATATATACTGGTTGTTTAATTTTTAAATTCATTTTTTATGAAAAAAAGTTCGAAGATTATTCTTTCCGTACTGGTGGTAGTCATCGTACTATGCGTAGTGTACCGGTTGGTGAATAGAGCACCTTCAGCCAGCCTGGAAAGTAATGCGCAAATGGAAGAAATCATTGAAAGTAGTGGCTGTATGGCTTGCCATTCAGCCAATCCGAAGTTGCCTTTCTATGCGGGCTTCCCGATAGCAGGCAAACTGGTGAAAGAAGATGTCCGCCTGGGCTATCGTTCTTTTGACATGACTCCGATGGTAGAGGCATTGAAGAAGGGCGAAAAAATCAATGAAGTGGATCTGGCCAAGGTGGAAAAAGTGATTGCCGATGGTACGATGCCGTTGGCCAAGTATTACCTCGTTCACTGGGGTTCTTCGCTGACCGATACGGAGACACAGATGGCACTTGCTTGGGTGAAATCTCAACGTGCGGCTTCCTATCCGAATCTGTTGGCCGATAAGCAGTGGGCGAACGAGGCTGTTCGTCCGGTACAGGATTCCGTGCCGGTGGATATGCGTAAGGTGATATTGGGTAAGATGTTGTTCCATGACGTACGTCTGTCGGCCGATAACACTGTGTCTTGTTCTTCTTGCCACGGATTGAATACCGGTGGTGTGGACAACAAAGCTTTCTCAGAAGGTGTCGGTGGACAGCACGGAGGGGTAAATGCTCCGACAGTTTACAATGCATTGTATAACTTTGTGCAGTTCTGGGACGGACGTGCGGCTACGTTGGCCGACCAGGCAGCCGGACCTCCTTTGAATCCGGTAGAAATGGCTTGCAAGTCATTCGATGAAATCTGTGATAAGCTGAAAGCAGATGCCGCATTCAGCAAGGCATTTACGGAAGTATATCCTGACGGCATTAACGAGGCCAACATTACGAATGCCATTCAGGAGTTTGAAAGAACCTTGCTGACTCCGAATTCTCGTTTCGACAAGTTCCTGAAAGGAGATAAGACAGCCATGAATGCAGAAGAAGTGGCCGGATACGATTTGTTCAAGAAATACAACTGCGCTACTTGCCATGTCGGTGAAAACATGGGTGGACAGTCGTATGAACTGATGGGAATCAAAGCTGACTACTTTGCCGACCGTGGTACGGAACTGACCGTAGAAGACAACGGCCGTTACAAGGAAACCAAGAACGAAAGAGACCGTCACCGCTTTAAAGTGCCCGGTTTGCGTAACGTGGCACTGACTGCACCTTATTTCCATGATGCTACTCAGGCTACACTGGAAGATGCGGTGGTAGCTATGGCTAAATATGAAGTCGGTGTGAACCTGTCACAGCAGGAAGTGAAACAGATTGTGGCATTCTTGAAGACCTTGACCGGAGAATATGAGGGCAAGTTGTTGACCAATGCGAATGACTTGAAGAAATAAGACTATACCTTTATAATCTACCTGAAGGCCGTTTCAGTCGGGAAGACTGGAGCGGCTTTTTTATCTATTTTTCTTCTTGATTTATTTGGTTTATAAAATAAACTTATTTATCTTTGTGGTGAAAGCAAGAGAGAAGCGCGCCTCCTTGCTTTTATTTATCAGTTTATGGTTTATAAAATAAACTATATTTAGTTTGAAACCTCTAAAATGAGTGCCTTATGGAAGAAAAGAAATTATCAGAACGGGAAAGTCTGGAATTGATTTCGCAGATGATTCATTCCACACGGAAAAATCTGGAGGTGGGCAGTGGTAACCAGTTTCTTTACTGGGGTTATTTCACTACCGCCCTTTCAGTCTTGTTGTTCTTGTTGGTGTACTACACGGGTGATGCTCGCTGGAACTTTGGTTGGTTCACTATGTTTTTGTTCTGGGGCTTCATGCTTTGGGAACAGCGTCGGCAGGTGGCTGAGGTGATTACTTATACAGACCGTGCCATTATGCAGGTCTGGAAAGTGATAGGCAGTCTGTTTGTGCAGACGGTGTTTGTCATGTGCCTGCTGACCTTTTATTATGGAAGAGTGGATTTTTCACTGATGCTTCCTCTGTCCCTGCTTTATTGCGGCATTGGGGTTTCCATTACCGGTGTGGTTATCCGTAGCCGCTTGGTGACGTGGTGTCCGCTGGTGGCTTTCTGTTTTGCCATTTATATGCTGATGGCTTATACCATCCACCAGTCTTCTACGGTCGACTGGAATCTGTATTTCGGATTGTCGTTTTTGGTGATGATGGTTTTGCCCGGCCATTATCTGAACCGTAAAGCGCGTCAGGTATGTTGAAGGAATTAAATCCGTTGCTCCATTCCCAGTTGCGGCTGGCGGTGATGTCGATTCTTTTGTCGGTGGAAGAGGCTGAGTTCGTATATCTGAAAGAGCAGACCCAGGCCACAGCCGGCAACCTCAGTGTGCAGCTCGACAAACTGAGTGAGGTCGGTTACATCGAAGTAGAGAAAAGCTTTGTGGGCAAGAAGCCTCGTACCGTTTGCCGGATGACTCCGAAAGGCAGGGAGGCCATGGCGGAATATGTGGAGGCATTGAAAGAATACCTTCCGGGATTTTGAGGATTTTGGAGGGCTTTTAGGGGCATATAATGTCTCGTGAAAAAACGCAAGTACGTTTGGTATCAAATGTACTTGCGTTTTGTTTTAAACGCACTTGCGTTTCAAGTAAAACGTCCTTGCGTTTTGGTTCAAACGTCCTTGTGTTTCAGATGAAACGCAAAGGCGTTTTTTATGGCCTTGAAAAGGCCTTTTTTATGTTTTATAGCCTAAATGTATCACAGAATAAAGAAAATGTTACACGTGTGAGTAGGATGTAACATGCAATATGCGAGTTTGTAATATGGTATAATTTCTTTCATTTATTAAGAATTACATTTGCGACATGTTAAATGATTTATAAATGTGTAATCTTAAATGAAATGCGTATGGACACAACAAGGAATAATGGAGGATGAAGTAATAATAATGGAAGAATTATTACTTGGTAAGTAAGAAAGAAATTTATTAACTTTTAAACATACAACTATAATGAAAAACTCTTTTAATTTACGCCTGACATGGCTATTCATATTGTTTTGTATGATTCCTTTATGGGCTTTGTCCCAAAATATTACCGTAAAAGGAGTCGTTAAAGATGGAACTGGGGAGTCGGTTATTGGAGCGAGTGTGCTTCAGAAAGGTACGACTAATGGTACAATTACAGATTTTGAAGGGGGATTTACATTGAATGTACCTTCTAATTCAGTGATTGTGGTATCTTTTGTAGGATATAAAAGTCAGGAAATTTCGGTTGCTGGCAGAACAGACCTGACTGTTACGTTGAAAGAAGACACGCAATTACTGGATGATGTCGTAGTAGTAGGATATGGTACTCAGAAAAAAGAAGATTTGACTTCAGCAATTGCCACTTTAAGCCCAAAGGAAGTTTTGAAGTCTCCGGGTGGAATTACAGATGCTTTGCAGGGAAGTACGGCAGGTGTGAATGTATCAGGTGGTAAGATTCGTATTCGTGGTACTTCTTCTATTACAGGTAGTACAGACCCGCTGTGGGTAGTAGATGGTATCATTGACGCCTCTGGTAACATTCCGAATGATAATGAAATTGAGTCTATTCAGGTGTTGAAGGATGCGGCTTCGTGTGCTATCTACGGTGTGCGTGGTGCAAATGGTGTAATTGTGGTCACTACGAAAAAGGGAGCTGAAGGAAAACCGAAAGTAAGTTTTAATGCATATGCCGGTTTTGGTTCAAATACAAGTAAGGTAGACATGTTGAATCCTTATGACTATGCCGTTTATGTAAATGAACTTTATTATAATTCTTCTGATGCGAATGCAATTGCCAATGGCACATGGAATAAAACAGTTCCGACAGGTGTGGCAAATCCAAGTAACCCGCTTGGTAGCACAGACTGGTGGGATGAATATTTTAGCAATACAAACTATCAGAAATATGACTTGTCAGTAAGTGGAGGTAGTAAATATGCCAGCTATCGTATTGGTGCCACACATGCAGACAATGATGATAAGATGCATACAGAAGATGTGAAAGTGGATAACATCTATGCCAATGTACAAGGTACTGTGGGTCGTTTTACTTACGGTGGTCGTATCTTTGCCAATTATAGCAGAACAAATGGCTTTACGGGTGCCTCTTTGATGAATACTTTGCAGACTCCTTCCAACCTGCCAGTATATAATGAAGATGGTAGTTTCTTCTTGACTGGTAACAATGGACGTGACGGAAATGACTTGGTCAACCAGATCTGGTTCTTAAGAAATGAAAAGCTTCGCAATCGTTCCATCAGTGCATTGGGAAGTATTTTTGGAGAAATAAAGATTTTTGACTGGTTGAAATACCGTTTGACTTATACCTATTCATTTGCCAGAAACAATGATGCCACTCTCGTTCCGGAACATGATCTTGGAACCGCTAATGGAAGACAGTCATATAATTCACAAAGTACAACAAAAGGAGGAAGCGGACATGAGATTATTGAAAACTTGTTGACTTTCGATAAGACTTTTAATGATGTGCATACTTTGTCAGGAGTTGTCGGCGTGGTTTCAGAAAAATTTGACGGATGGTCTACGGGTATTTCTGGTCGTAGCAATGAATATGCAGATTTCGGTCCGGAAAGTCGTTTCCCAGATAGTCAGAACATCACGAGTTCACAGTATAACGAAGCTTATTTTTCTTATCTGGCCAGAGTGATGTATTCATACAACAGCAAATATATGATTACTGCCAATTTCCGTGCAGATGAATCTTCTAAATTCAAGAAAGGCAATCGTTGGGGATATTTCCCATCATTCTCTGTAGGTTGGAGAGTAAGCGAGGAATCTTGGATGAAAGATGCCACTTCCAGTTGGTTGAACAACTTGAAACTTCGTGCCACATTGGGTTGGATTGGTAGTGCCAATGCGGTTGGACGGTATGATTATCAGTCAGTAGTGGTAACCGACAACAGATATTATACTTTTGGTCCTAACCAGATTAATCCTGAGGGAACTGCTTCTAATGCATCTGCCCCATTGATTGAAAATTTTGCTAATCCAGATTTATCATGGGAAACAACCAGAGATGCAGGTGTAGGTTTCGACCTTGATATGTTTAATAATAAATTCAGCTTGGTATTCGATTATTATAATCGTAAGACAACCGATATGTTGCTTGCCGTACAGTTGCCTAAATCAACAGGTAATATCAATACCATGTATTCTAATGTGGGTAGCATGAAGAACTGGGGTATCGAACTTTCAGCTACTTATCGTGAGCAGATTGGGGATGTGAAATTGACTATTTCTCCTAATTTCTCTCTTTATCGGAATGAAGTAACAAGTTTGGGTGATAATGCTTCACTTGCCGGTGGTGCTTGTAGTACAGGTAATGTGACGATGACGGTAGTTGGACAGCCAGTAGCTCAATTCTGGGGATATAAGACAGATGGTTTGTTCCGTACAGATGAAGAGGCCGCTAACTATGTAAATAGCAAGGGAGAACGTCTTCAACCTTCTGCTGCAGCCGGAGACTTGAAATACGTGGACTTGAATGGTGACGGACAAATTACAGATGACGATAAGACATTTATCGGTTCTTCTTTACCGAATTGCTCTTTTGGTTTGAATATTACGGCAGAATATAAAGGATTTGATTTTTCAATGTTGTGGCAAGGTGACTTTGGAAACCAGATTTATAATAACTGGAAAACAGAGTTGATGGGTGGTTATGCTGCAAAGAACCAGATGGCAGATATGAACAATCGTTTCCGTGCAGAAGATGTAACCTTTACAACTGCTGGAGGTGAAACTATTACATTGCCGGCCAATGTGAATACTGATGTTCCCCGTGCCGTTCTGAATGACCCGAATGGTAATCACACAATGGCATCCGACTATTTTATTGAAAATGGTTCTTACTTCCGTTGTAACCGTATTACACTGGGCTATACTTTTGACAAAGCATTGATTTCGAAAGCTCACATTGAATCTTTACGTTTGTATTTAGGTGTAAAGAATCCGTTCACTATTACAGGATATTCCATGTTTGACCCGCAGGTACCTAACAATGGTTCAACTTTGAATCGTGGTGTAGATGGAGCCTATTATTACTCTGGAGATACCTATTGGGCTAACCGTGAATTCTTTGCTGGTTTACAGTTGACATTTTAAATAACAATGAAATATCGGAAAATTATGAAACATCTTAAAACATATATGGGTATTTGTTTAGGCTCATTATTAATGACAATGAGTTCATGTGAGCCTGACATGGATTTTAATAATCCTTCCGCAGAAAACGAAGCTACATATTATAATACAAAAGAGCATTTGACTTATGCGGTAAATGGAGCGTATAACATTCTTCAAAGAGCTGGTGGATGGGCTCGTTGGATGCCATTCATGCTGAATGCACGTAGTGATGAATATGTGTTTACAAGTGGAGCGGCTGCTGGTGAACCTGAAACAGCGAGATTGTCTCAGTATAACGTGAACGCGGACCTGGGTAGTGTATCAACTTGTTACCAGGATTTGTACGTATTGCAGTATGCGGCTAATTTAGCGCTTGAAAAATTGGAAGCAAACCAAGATGGAGCTTTTGATTTGAGCAATGAAGATGATAAGAAGTTATATAACCGGTTAAAAGGAGAGGCTATCTTCCTGCGTGGATTGAGCCGGTTCTATCTGGTGTATTTCTGGGGAGACGAAATTCCTGACCGTGATTATGTGACTACCGGTGAAGGGGATTATATGTTGGCTCCTGCTGAACCAGGTGTTATTTATCAGCGTATGATAAAAGACTTCCAGGATGCCTCAGAGTTGCTTACCGACTGGTCATACGAAGGTACAGAGAATGAAGGTCGTGCCACCAAAGGTTCTGCACTTGCCTTTTTGGCAAAGACATATATGGCTCGTCCGATATTGGATGGAACAGCTAAGGCTGGAGATGCAGAATGGGCCTTGGCCAAAGACGTGTTGTGGCAGATTATTAATTCCGGTAAATATTCATTGGTGGATAATTATCGTGACAATGCCACAGAAGATAATGAAAACAATTCAGAATCCTTGTTTGAGGTACAATTCTGTCAGAGTGTAGAAACAGACGGTTTTAACCCTGCAGCTAATGGTGACTTAAATGACTGGGTTGTAACCGGTCAAAATACAATCCGTGAATTGGAAATGAGTGCGCCTAACTCTACTGAGTCTGCCAGATGGTGGAATGGACAGCCTTCTTTGGCCCTGTACAATGAGTTTGAACGTGATGAGAATGGAAATATTATTGACCCTCGTGCTTATTTGGGTATGTATATTCCAGACGGTTGTAATTTCTTAGGAAAGTCTGGTAGCTGGATTCCTTATGAGGTTTTGTTCTCAGGCGATACATTTGATGAATGGAGAGGAAAATGGTTTGGCTGCCGTAAGTATAGTCTTGATCAAGTGAGAAGTAAAGAACAGAGTGGTATCAATGACCGTCTTATCCGTTATTCAGATATTCTGTTGATGTATGCAGAGTGCTGTCTGGAAGCTGACAACGATGAGGCAACAGCTAAAAAATACATTCAGATGGTGCGTGATCGTGCGAATAACAATACCGAAGCGTTCAATACGACTGAGGCTGATGCTGGTAAAGATTATTTGAAAGGTGGTACATTGCCTACTGTCGATGAACTGTTGCAGGATCATCCGGTTGTAGGTAGAGTGGTTGGAACAAATGGTAATGTCATTTGCGAAGGCATGGAATTGAATACCGTACGTCGAATTCTGAAACATGAGTATTCTGTAGAGTTGTATTGGGAAGGCTGGAGATTCTTCAACTTGATGAGATGGTACAATAATCCGAATGACCCGGATCAGAGTATCATGTTGAATAACTTGAAGAATAAAAATGCCCTTCAGGTTGAACAGACTAACTTGACTGGTACTCAGACGTTTGATTATTCTCGTCATTTACGTGTGCCAATACCTTCAACAGAACTTTCTACCAATACGAATATGCATGGTAATTCTGCTAACTAATTTCATATTTTGTTGAATATAAGAAGCTGCTCCATGTAGTTTGGGGCAGCTTTTTTTATCTTTTTGTTATATCTAATACTGATATTTATGAGGCATCTATATTTCTGTGTACTTGTTTTGTTTGCGTCTGCATTGGCAGTCTACTCGCAAAATCCGATTATTAATCATTCATTCTCAGCCGATCCGACTGCGCGGGTTTTTGACGGGAAAATATATTTGTATCCGTCACATGATATAGAAAGTCCGGTAGCCCGTCTTAAAGATTGGTTTTGTATGGAAGACTATCATGTATATTCGTCAGAAGATTTAGTAAACTGGATGGACCATGGGGTGATTCTATCGCAGAATAATGTGCCTTGGGTGGAACGTGATTCTTATTCTATGTGGGCGCCTGATTGTGTTTATAAGAGGGGAAAGTATTATTTTTATTTTCCGGCTAAGGCGAAAAATGCAAAAGGGTTTTCTGTGGGAGTGGCAGTAGCTGATAATCCGTCGGGACCATTTATGCCTGATTGGAAGCCGATAAGTGGAATTCAAGGTATCGACCCTTGTGTGATGGTGGATAAGGATGGAAGTGCCTATATTTATTGGGCTGGAAATGGGTTGCGTATGGCAAAACTGAAAGATAATATGCGGGAGCTGGCTTCCGAACCGGTCTTGATAGAAGGACTTCCAGAGGGTTTTAAGGAAGGACCATTTGTTTTTGAAAGAAATGGCAAGTATTATCTGACTTTCCCATGGGTAAAGGATAAGACGGAAACTCTGGCCTATGCAATGGGAGATTCACCTATGGGGCCGTTTGATTTCAAAGGAGTCATGATGGATGAATCTCCTACGGGATGCTGGACCAATCATCATTCTGTGGTGGAATACAAAGGCCAGTGGTACCTTTTTTATCATCATAACGATTTTTCGCCGGAAGCAGACAAACGCCGTTCGGTCCGGATTGATACTTTGTGCTTTAATGCGGATGGGACCATCCGGAAGGTGAAGCCCACATTAAGAGGAGTAGGCGTGACAAATGCACGTATGAAAATACAGATAGACCGGTATAGTGAAGCCAGTAAGAAAGGAGTGAGGATTTCATTTGTGGATGAAAAGAATAGATTTGAAGGATGGAAATGTGAACTGGCAAAAGTGAAATCTTGGGTCCGTTATAATCAGGTGGATTTCGGAACTCAGCCAGTACAGGAAGTGAAGATGCGGGTAAAGTCTCTCCATGGCGGAACACTGAAAGTGGAGGTCGCAGATAAGGAAGTGGCGCAAATCAAAGTTCCGGCATGTAAGGATTGGTGTATCATAAGGGAATCTGTGCATGATGTACAAAAGGGAATACAGGACGTACGGCTTATGCTCCAGCAGGGAGGGGCCGTGGAGATTGATTGGTTAGGCTTTGATGCGGTGCCATGGTCTGCCGGAGCCTTTGAGACTCATCAATATCGGAATTTCTTTGCGGAGATGGGATATTCTCAGGCTGAAATAGATGCAAAACTGAACGAGGTTTTCAATGAGGTATTTTATGGGGAAAACAAGGTCTATTTTGAGGTAGGTGACTCTATGGCGTATATTAGTGATATTAAAAATCATGATGTGCGTACGGAAGGGATGTCCTATGGTATGATGATAGCTGTCCAGTTTGACCGGAAAGACATATTTGACCGTTTGTGGCGGTGGTGTAAAAAATATATGCAGCATCAGGACGGAAGGTTGAAAGGTTATTTTGCATGGAGTTGTCAGACGGATGGAACTCGTAACTCAGAGGGTCCGGCATCCGACGGGGAGTTATATTATGTGACATCCTTGATTTTCGCTTCAAACAGATGGGGAAACAGCTCGGGTATCAATTATCTGGCGGAAGCACAGAATATCTTGGATTGTTCCATGCAAAAGACCGGAATGGATGCAGTGACTCCTTTTATCAATGTGGAGCAAAAGCTGATTACTTTTACTCCTACAGGTTTTGGAGCGAGATTTACAGACCCTTCTTATCATTTGCCAGCCTTTTATGAAGTGTGGGCCAGATGGGCTAATGACGGGAGAAGTCGCTTTTGGAGAGAATGTGCCCAGAAAAGCCGTGAGTATTTGCATAAAAGCATTCATCCGGTGACAGGATTGAATCCTGATTATAATAACTATGACGGCTCTTTGCTCAATTCAGGTGGAATCATTGGGGATGCGTTTCGTTTTGATTCATGGCGTGTGCCTATGAACATTGCCTTGGATTATTCATGGGCATGTGTCGACAAAGAATGGCAGCAGGAATATGGCCATAAAATACAGAACTTTCTGTATAGTCAGGGGCTTTATGATTTTAAAGATCAGTATAATGTAGATGGAAGCCCGGTGAAAGAGGTCTTGCAGGCTGGTGAATATAAACAGCTTCGTCATTCTTTAGGACTTGTGGCTACTTCTGCTGCTGTATCATTGGTGTGTACAGATGTAAAATGTTATGAATTTGTAAAGCAACTATGGGAGGCAAAGCATGAGCCTTATGAAGATGGTTACTTGGATAAATATTATGATGGTTTGTTGCGCTTGTTTGCCTTTATGCATTTGAGCGGGCGTTACCAGATAATTTTTCCACAGTGATTGAGCCGTGTTTTGTATTTGATTAAAAAAATCAGCCCACCAACCTTTGTCGGTCAGTGGGCTGATTTTTTTGATTGGAAAAGTAAAATGAATACATATTATAGTGCTTCCGCATCATTGGATGTGGTGGCATATAATCCGATCATGGCACCCGTAAATCCTCCAGCTACGTTGGTCGAGAGAATGTCTCCGGAAACGGTTCCTCCTACGGTCTGATAGTTGTCGTCTTTTACGGAATAGCTGAATGTATAGTTGTCGCCTTCAGCATTTACCCGGAGGCTGACAGGAGTATCCTTTTCAATCTTTTCACTGGCAAGCGTGGAAGAGTTTCCGTTCTCAGTCCGTTGCAGGACGATGTAGTTTTCTTCCCCTTTCTTGGTCAGTCCGAATACGTAGTTGAATTTCTCACTTTGGTAACAGGTGATTCCGGCAAGGTCTTTTTCTGTGCGAGGAACATATTTCAGGGTCGTGGTGACGGTGAAATTGATATGCTGCTGACGATAGAAAAGAGTGGAAGTGGGAGCTACAGCCTTGATATTGGTTTCGTAAGGTGTTATTTTCAATCCGTCTTCTGTGGTAGAGATGAATCCTTCTTTAGCTCCTCTGACTCCTACCCAGCGGTAATCCAGCGGGCTTTGCGTAAAGGTTTCTGTATAAGTAAAGTTTCCGTTGGGGAAGTAACCGTTCTTTCCTGTTTCATTCTTCACGCCTTGTGGCATGGTCAGTTTGGGCTGGATAGGTTCCAGGCCGCCTTTAAATACGGGGAAAGTACCACTCCAGTCAACAGGCAGCATGAAGGTTTCTCGTCCGGTATTTACTCGGTTGGCTTCATTGGGACGGATTGCCAAGAAAACACCGTAATATTGTCCGTCAGGACCTTCCACCAAATCGGCATGACCGGCCCAGTCTACTTTGAACGGGCGTTCTGCCGGAAGATGCCTTTGTGAAAGAATCGGATTCTCCGGAGCTGGTTTGAACGGACCTTTCGGACTGTCGCCGATGAAAATGACTTCACTGTGCCAGCCGCCTGTACCTCCTTCTGCACACATGAGGTAGTATTTCCCGCCTTTTTTATAGAGATGAGGAGCTTCTATCCAAATGGGTTTCTTTGACAAATCTACGCCTCCGTTTACTACAACTTTGTCTGTTCCAGGAATTATCTGGTCTTTTTCCAGGTCATATTCCCATACTTTGATGACTCTGTGTCCTTCGTATAACGGCTTTTCAGGGGCATCGTTGTGGGTGACATAGGCTTTTCCATTGTCATCGAAGAAAATATCCGGATCGATTCCTTCGAAATTCAGTTTGATTGGGTCGCTCCATCCTTTCATGGGGTCTTTGGTTTTTACCACCATATTTCCCATTCCTCCCGAGAACTGGGTGGTAATCATATAGAAGGTATCATTGTATGGATTGTATCGTATGGTCGGTGCATATATGCCGGCACTGATACCGGAGTCTTCCACTTTGAGCTGTGAGGGACGGTCGAGCACATGACCTATCTGTTTCCAATTTACCAAGTCGGTAGAGTGGAAAATGGGTACTCCAGGGTTAATGGCAAAAGAAGAGCATACCAAGTAGTAGTCGGTACCTTTTTTACAGATACTGGGGTCAGGGTAGCAGCCCTGCAGTATCGGATTGTAGAACTCGCCTTCATTGAGCGGATTTTTTTCGTATACCGCATCTTTTCCTGTATAGGTGAACTGACCGAAAACCGGTACTCCTGGCTCAGGCATGGTTACCTTGTTGCTACAGGAAGCAGCCAAGAGACTTAATGTTCCTAATGTAAGTAGTTTAAATTGATTTTTCATGATAATAACTTTGTAAAAATTGAATGATTGTGTAGTTAAATGAAGTGTAATCTTTCTGAATACAAATGTATGCTTTTTGCAGGGGAAGAGTGTGACGGTATGTTGCAGATTTCTTATTGTATGTTACGATGTGGTATTTTTTGTGTAATTTGAATGTGATTCCTATAAAATATTGTCATTCAATGGTGTATCGAAAAAAATGTAATGTGAGCATAGGTAAAATGTACGCTTTGTAAATACAATATGTAGGGTGTGTAACATAGACAAAAGGACTGGTAACGTAAATTCTTGTAATTTATCTATATGTGAGTTATTTTTGTGTAGATTAAATTTTATGTCTATGGATAAACATTCTTTTATTGTTTTTTTATTGGCTTTAGCCTTGATTCCTGTCTCTTTGTTTTCGCGTAGCAGGGTAGTAAATGATACGATTTTCAGTAAAAAGTTGAATACAGAAAGGGTATGCTCCATTTATCTTCCTCCTTCTTATGGGGAAATACCTGGTAAGAAATATCCGGTACTTTATCTGTTTCATGGTATGTCACAAACCAATCAGGATTGGGTATGGCGCGGACATGTGCAGGAAGTGGCCGACCGTTTGATTTATGCGCAGGAGGCCAGTGAAATGATTATTGTCATGCCCAATGCGGGAGGGGATATCTACAAAGAAGTATGGAATGGTTTTTTCAACATGCCGGGATGGCTTTATGAGGATTTCTTTTTTGAAGAATTCTTGCCTTATGTGGAAAGTAAATACAATATTATCGGGAATAAGGAAAATCGTGCAGTGGCTGGATTGTCTATGGGAGGCGGCGGGGCCACTGGTTATGGCTTGTGGCATGCAGATAAGTTTGCCTCTGTCTATGCTATGAGTGCGCTGATGTCTATTCCGGAAGAAGGAGCGGCTCGCTTTGAGAATCCTGACAGCAAGCTGGCCATTCTGACACGGGCTGTGATAGACCGCAGCTGCATCAAGCGCGTGTCTGAAGCGGATACAAATACAATTCAGGCATTGAAGTCGGTGAGATGGTTTGTAGATTGTGGAGATGATGATTTCCTGCTCGACCGGAACATTGAGTTCTTTCAGGCGATGCGCAAGGCAGGCATTTCCTGTCAGTTCAGGGTAAGAGACGGTGGACATGATTGGGAATACTGGCATTCTGCTTTGTATATGTGTCTGCCGTTTGTGTCAAGGACCTTCGATAAATAACGGGTTAAGAATAGGCATCTATGAGAAAAGTTCTATGTGTATGTGTGCTTCTGATAGCTTCTGTCATTGGGGCAATGGCGGCGGAGGCAGAGAATCTGAGATTGTGGTATTCGGCTCCGGCATGTAACTGGTGGGAAGCATTGCCTGTAGGTAATTCTCATATCGGAGGAATGGTGTTTGGAGGAGTTGCACACGAGGAAATCCAATTGAATGAAGAAACCTTCTGGGCCGGTGGACCGTATAGTAATAACCGGGAAGGGGCATCAGCCTATCTGAATGAGGTGAGAAGACTGATTTTTGAAGGGAAAAACTCAGAGGCCAGAAGTCTGCTGGATGCAAAGTTCATGACTTCCCAACATGGCATGCGTTACCTGACCTTGGGTAGTCTGCGGATGGATTTTGATTGCGAAGGAGAGGTAGATTCTTATTCTCGTGACTTGAATTTAGAGGATGCGACGGCTTCTGTACGTTTCCGTTGTGGGGGAGTGGAATATACCCGTCGGGTATTTACTTCCTTTGTCGACAATGTCATGGTGATTGAACTGGCTGCGGGTGAGGGTACCCAAAAATTGGGAGTTGACTTGAGATATGCTTGTCCGTTGGCTTCAGAGGTGAAAAGTGAAGGGGAATACCTTGTCATGTACTGTAATGGTGAGGAGCATGAAGGCATTCCAGCCGCACTTCATGCAGTAGTGATGATGCGGGTAAAGTCGGATGGAAAGGTGGAATGCAAGGATGGACATCTTTCGGTAAAGGATGCATCGTCGGTTACCATCTTCCTGAGTGCGGCAACTAATTTTGTCAATTATCGGGATGTGTCGGGAGATGCATACGCCAAAGCACGTCGTGCCATCGAAGGTGCTTGGGCCAAACCGAATAAAGTATTGTATAAGGAACATAAGGAAGCCTATTCCAAGCAGTTTGGAAGGGTGGACCTGAGTTTGCCTTCTTCTGAATTTTCGAAGAGGGAAACAGATATACGTATCAA
This sequence comes from uncultured Bacteroides sp., assembly GCF_902472605.1. Taxonomy (GTDB): domain Bacteria; phylum Bacteroidota; class Bacteroidia; order Bacteroidales; family Bacteroidaceae; genus Phocaeicola. Next base: position 27,745 of record NZ_CABROP010000008.1, on the reverse strand, counting down.
CGAATTCAATAAGGTAGAAGATTGTTCGCTGGCTGCATTGATGTTTCAGTATGGGCGTTATCTGTTGATATCGTCCTCGCAGCCAGGTAGCCAGCCGGCGAATCTACAGGGCATATGGAACAAGGATTTATATGCACCTTGGGACAGCAAATACACCATCAACATCAATGCGGAGATGAATTACTGGCCGGCAGAAGTGACAAACCTGACGGAAACGCATCGTCCGTTCTTCGAGATGGCACGTGATCTTTCTGTGACTGGTAAGGAAACGGCTCGTGTGTTGTATGGGGCTAAAGGATGGGTGGCTCACCATAATACGGATCTTTGGCGGGCGGCCGGACCGGTGGATTTCGCAGATGCAGGTATGTGGCCCAATGGAGGAGCATGGGTGGCCCAGCATCTTTGGCAGCATTATCTGTATTCCGGAGATAAGGATTTTCTTCGGGAGTATTATCCGGTGTTGAAAGGTACGGCCGATTTTCTTTTGTCATTCATGACCAAGCATCCCCGCTATGGTTGGATGGTGACAGCTCCTTCTGTTTCTCCAGAGCATGGACCGAATGGGGTATCCATCGTAGCTGGATGTACGATGGACAACCAGATTGCTTTTGATGCATTGAGCAATACGCTGCGTGCGGCACAGATATTGGGAGAAAGCAAGGCCTATTGTGACTCTCTTCAGCATTTGATAAGCCAGTTACCTCCGATGCAGATCGGACAGTACAATCAGTTGCAGGAGTGGCTGGAGGATGTGGATGATCCGAAAGACCAGCATCGGCATATCTCTCATCTGTATGGTTTGTATCCAAGCAATCAGGTATCTCCTTATCGGAGCCCGGAATTGTTTCAGGCTGCAAAGAATACCTTGATACAGAGAGGCGATATGGCAACCGGATGGAGTATTGGCTGGAAAATCAATTTCTGGGCACGTATGCTGGATGGCAATCATGCGTATCGCATCATCCGGAATATGCTTTCTTTGTTACCCTGTGACAGTCTGGCCAGTCAATATCCTTTAGGACGTACATATCCGAATATGCTGGATGCGCATCCACCTTTTCAGATAGACGGGAACTTCGGTTTTACGGCTGGAGTGGCTGAGATGCTGTTGCAGAGTCATGATGGGGCTGTACATCTGTTGCCTGCCATACCTGATGAATGGCAGGAAGGAAGTGTAAAAGGTCTGGTGGCCCGTGGAGGCTTCGTGGTGGATATGGACTGGAAGAATACGAATCTCACTCAGGCGGTAGTCTATTCCCGGATTGGGGGAGTGATTCGTTTACGGTCTTATGTTCCTCTGAAAGGAAAAGGTTTGAAGAAGGCTTCGGGTGATTGTCCGAATGACTTGTTGAGGCAGGCAGAAATAGCTGCACCGTTGATTTCAAAGAAATTGACGCATCCGGAACAACCTGAATTGAAGAAGGTATATGAATACGATTTGAAAACCATTCCGGGAAAGCGGTATATGGTTTACGCAAAATAAATATAGGCGAATCATTTGTAATAACTTAATAATCATGAAAAAACACTTTTTGTTAGCTTGTCTGTTAATGGCTGTGGGAGGCATGTGGTCCGGTCCGGTCAATGCCCAGTGTGGAGATAATGGAGATGGAACTTTTTCTAATCCGGTATTTTGGGCGGATGTGCCCGATCCGGACGTCATACGTGTGGGCGACGACTTCTACATGGTGAGTACAACCATGCATCTGGTTCCTGGAGCACCCATCATGCACTCTAAAGATTTGGTGAACTGGAAAATTGTCAGCTATCTGTATGACCGGTTGGACGAAAAACCTGCTTATGATTTGAAGGATGGAACGGTATATGGCCGTGGACAGTGGGCTACTTCCTTACGCTATCATAACGGAATGTATTATGCGTATTTTTCTCCGAATGATACTCCTTATAAAGGATATGTATATACTACTTCCGATCCGAAAAAAGGATGGAAACTTTTGTCACGTATTCCTCATTTCCATGATGCCTCTTTGTTCTTTGACGACGATGGAAAGGCCTATATCTTTTATGGCACCGGACAATTGCGTGAGCTGAAGCCGGATTTGAGCGGTGTCATGCCGGGTGGGGTCGATATGAAGATATTCGAAAGAGATAAAGAGGAAAATGCTTTGCTGGAAGGCAGCAGGGTGATTAAACACGATGGAAAGTATTATTTGCTGATGATTTCATGGCCTCAGGGAGGTAACCGTCGGCAAGTATGCTATCGGGCGGATAAGATAACCGGGCCTTATGAGAAAAAAGTGATATTGGAAGATGCGTTTGCCGGATTCCCGTATGTGGCACAAGGTACGATTGTGGATGATGGAAAAGGAAACTGGTATGGGGTCATTTTCCAAGACCGTAATGGAGTAGGTCGCGTATTGACCGTAATGCCTTGCCGCTGGGTGGACGGTTGGCCGATGCTGGGTGACGAAAACGGATATGTGCCGGCTACGATGACCAAACCAGTACAGGGATATGCTGCCGAAGAGCTGGTAGTCAGTGATGATTTTAGTGGAGATAAATTGAAGTTGAACTGGCAGTGGAATCACAATCCGATGAATGACTGCTGGTCATTGACTGAACGCAAGGGATATTTGCGGTTGAAAACCGGACGGGTGGTCGATAATTTGTTTTTGGCTCCCAATACGTTGACACAGCGCATGGAAGGACCGAAATGTTCCGGAGTGGTTTGTATGGATCTTTCAGGTATGAAGGAAGGAGATGTAGCCGGACTGAGTGCCTTTAATGGAGATGCGGGCATCTTGGCCGTGACTTGTGAAGGAAACCGGAAGTATTTGACCATGAAAACGGAAAGTGTTCAACTGGATGAAACGAGCAAGGCAGTGACAAGTATTGACCGGAAGGAAATTCAGAAAGTAGAGTTGACATCGGATGTGATATATCTTCGTCTGGATGGAGATTTCCGGTTGAATAAAGACATGGCTTGTTTTTATTATAGTTACGATAATAAGGACTGGAAGAAAATCGGTACTGACTTTAAAATGATTTTTGACTATCGTCGTTTCTTTATGGGAACCAAATTTGCCTTGTTTAATTATGCCACGAAGAGTTTGGGAGGTTTTGTAGATGTAGACTTCTTCGATTATAAGCACATAAAGAAATGATGGTAGACTTTAAACTTAAATAAAGACTTGGATGATGAAACTGAATTTGATTGCAGGATGTGTAGGTCTGATGATGCTGAATGGCATCGTTCAAGATATTCAGGCTCAAGATAGACTATACAAGAATACTTTCCCGTTAGGAGATGTGGAATTGCTCGACGGACCGTTTAAGCATGCCCAGGAATTAAACCTCAAGGTTTTGATGGAATATGATGTAGACCGCCTCCTGGCTCCTTTCTTGAAAGAAGCCGGGCTGCCCGTAAAAGCAGAACCATTTTCTAACTGGGCTGGTCTGGACGGACATGTAGGAGGGCATTATTTGTCGGCCATGGCAATGAATTATGCAGCGACTGGCAACGAAGAGTGCAAAAAGCGGATGGAGTACATGCTGAGTGAGTTGAAGCGTTGTCAGGACAGTAATGGAGACGGCTATATCGGGGGTGTTCCTAATGGAAAAGTGTTGTGGACGGATATTAAGAACGGAAAAGTAGAGTCTATCTGGAAATATTGGGCCCCATGGTATAACGTACATAAGATCTTTGCCGGATTGAGAGATGCTTGGATGTATACGGGAAATCAAGAAGCATTGGATATGTTCTTGAAACTGTGTGACTGGGGAATTTCCGTTACGGAAGGACTTTCAGACGATCAGATGGAACAGATGTTGGGCAATGAGTTTGGAGGTATGGATGAAATTTTTGCCGATGCCTACCAGATTACCGGAAATAAGAAATATTTGACTACGGCCAAACGTTTCTCTCATCACTGGTTGTTCGATAGCATGGCGGCGCACAAGGATAATCTGGACAATATACATGCAAATACACAAATTCCGAAAGTAATCGGCTATCAACGCATTGCAGAAGTATGTGGAGATCATCAATACCTGGATGCGGCAGATTTCTTCTGGGACATTGTGGCTTGCAAGCGTTCGCTGGCGTTGGGTGGCAACAGTCGTCGGGAGTATTTTTCGGCCATGGACGATTTCAGAAGTCATGTAGAAGTGCGGGAAGGTCCGGAATCATGTAACACCTATAACATGTTGAAACTGACGGAAGGTTTGTTCCGGATGACAGGAAAGGCGGCCTATGCAGATTTTTATGAGAGAGCACTATACAATCATATTTTGTCTACCCAGCATCCGGAGCATGGTGGTTACGTGTACTTTACGTCGGCTCGTCCGGCACATTATCGGGTGTATTCAAAGCCCAACAGTGCTATGTGGTGTTGCGTAGGAACCGGAATGGAGAATCATGGTAAGTATGGGGAGTTTATCTATACGCATGCTTCTGATTCTCTGTTTGTCAATCTTTTCATTCCTTCACGGTTGAACTGGGAGCAGGAGAAGGTTACCATTACGCAGGAAACCCAATTCCCCGATGCGGAAACTTCTCAATTTACAATAGGATTGAAGGGCGGAAAGTCTCGTCATTTCAAGTTGTTGGTAAGACGTCCGGCATGGGTGAAAGAAGGATATGAAGTGAAATGCAATGGAAAGGTAGTGGAAGCTTCGGAGAAAACAGACGATTCTTCTTATATCTGTATCGACCGTAAATGGAAGGATGGGGATAAGGTAGAAGTGTCCTTGCCTATGAAAATGCGTTTGGAAACGCTTCAAGGAGAAAATGATTTTGTAGCAATCATGCGTGGCCCTATTTTGATGGGAGCCTCAGTGGGTACTGATAATCTGGATGGATTGATTGCAGATGATGGCCGTTGGGGACACATCGCTTCCGGGAAACTGGTGCCGCTGAGTGAGACTCCGGTTCTGATTGGAAGTAAAGAAGAGGTGACCGATTACCTGAATGGGCTGAAACCCATCGAAGGTCAGACTTTACGTTATAAGTTGTCGGGCATATTCAATGATTCGAAGTTTGATGGTTTGGTGTTGGAACCCTTCTCTCGCATCCATGACTGCCGATACATGATGTACTGGCTATGCATGACTGCGGATGGATATGCGGCATATACGAAACGTACACAAGAAGAGGAAAAACGGTTGATGGCTCTGGATGCGCGTACGGTAGATGCGGTAAGTGTCGGTGAGCAGCAGCCTGAAGTGGACCATAAGATGGTGAAGGAAAACTCTGAGACCGGATTGCTGAAAGGTAAGAAGTGGAGAGATGCCCGCAATGGAGGGTATTTCAAATACACACTTTCTACCAACGGCAAACAGCCTCTTTCACTCATGGCTACTTATTGGGGTAACGAACAAGGTAACCGGAAATTTGAAATTGTGGTCGATGGTACGGTTGTGGCGACTGAGAATATCGTGGGCAAATGGAACAAGGAAGAGTTTGTGGATGTGGAATACAAATTGCCCGAAGCTCTGGTAAAAGGAAAGAGTCAGATTGAAGTCATGTTTAAGAGTGAGAAAAACAGTGTGGCAGGTGGTATCTTCATGCTTCGTCTGCTAACGGAATAATATGTGCTATAAAAACGAATGTCTATGATAAAACGTGTATTGTTATCATCCTTTGCGGCAATAATTTGTATCACAGGACTATATGCAAGTGAAAAGGATGTGTTAAGTCCTGATGGACGTGTGAAGGTGGTTGTATCGGATGAAGGTGGAATGCCTTCTTATCAGGTATTCTATGATGGAATGGCTTTTATCAAGAAGTCTCCGCTGGGAATGAAAACAACAATTGGTGATTTCACGTCTTCTTTGTCATTGGGAAAGGAGATAAAGGAAGCTTCTATCCGGAAAAATTATCGCTTGCCGAACATCAAGAAAAGTAAAGTTGACTATTCTGCTGAATCAGCTGTCATTCCATTTACCAAAGAAGGACAGAAGGTTTTTGATGTGGAATTCCGGGTGAGTAACAATGATGTGGCTTTCAGATATACTGTGTATCCTAAGAAGGATATCTTGTGTTGTGTCGTACAGCAGGAAGCTACGGGTTTTGTGTTGCCGGAAGGAACGACTACCTTCTTGTGTCCGCAAAGTGGGCCGATGGGTGGTTTTGCCCGAACTTCTCCCAGTTATGAGACACCGTATACAGTAGATGATACGATGGGAAAAAATGGTTGGGGGGAAGGATACACATTCCCTTGTCTATTCAAAAATTCTGACAAAGGTTGGGTATTAATATCCGAAACTGGGGTGAGCAGCTATTATTGTGGCAGTCGCCTGATCGGGCACGAAGGGGGACTTTATACCATTGGTTTTCCGCAGGAAGGTGAATTTAACGGCAATGGTACTACTTCTCCAGGAATCGCTCTTCCGGGCAAGACTCCTTGGCGTACGATTACGTTGGGTTCCACTTTGGCTCCAATTGTAGAAACGACCGTGCCGTTTGATGTAGTAGAACCGTTGTATGAACCGTCGAAAGACTATGCGGCTGAATATGGTTGCGGCACCTGGAGCTGGATTATTGCGGGCGATGCCAGCATGAATATGGACGACCAGAAGCGTTACGTAGATTTCTGTGCAGCGATGGGTTATCGTACAGTGCTGGTCGATGCGCTTTGGGATACGCAGGTGGGCTATGATAAAATAGAAGAGCTGGCAGCTTATGCCAAACAGAAGAATGTAGGACTGTATTTGTGGTATAACTCCAACGGATACTGGAATGATGCGCCTCAAGGTCCTCGTGGAAAGATGAGTAACATCATCACCCGGCGGAAAGAAATGAAGTGGATGCAGCGTATCGGTATTAAAGGAATCAAGGTTGACTTTGTGGGTAGTGACAAGCAGGTCACCATGCAGCTTTACGAAGATATTCTGGCCGATGCAAATGATTACGGACTCTTGGTCATTTTCCATGGGTGTACCATTCCGCGTGGATGGGAACGTATGTATCCTAATTATGCGGCCAGTGAAGCCGTATTGGCCAGTGAGAATATGAATTTCTCTCAGGGAAGCTGCGATGCAGAAGCATTCAATGCATGTATCCATCCGTTTGTGCGCAACACGATTGGAAGCATGGACTTTGGAGGAAGTACACTGAACAAGTATTATAATGCGAAAAATGAGCCGGGTGGACGGATGAGAGTGACTTCCGATGTGTTTGCGCTGGCTACGGCAGTATTGTTCCAAAGTCCGGTACAGCACTTTGCATTAGCACCGAATAACCTGACGGATGCGCCGGCTTGGGCCATTGATTTCATGAAAAAAGTACCAACCACATGGGATGAAGTGAAATTTATAGACGGCTATCCAGGCAAGTATATTGTGATGGCACGTAAACATGCCGGTAAATGGTATGTAGCCGGTATCAATGCACAGGATAAGACCATTAAGTTGAAAATCGATGTGTCTACCTTGTTTGCGGCAGGAGAGGTTGTCAATTTGTATGAAGATAATGATAAACTGGCGGGCTCAGTCAAGGAGCAGGTTATCAGCAAGAAACAGATTGTCAATCTTTCTATTCCTAAGAATGGAGGGGCGGTGATTACTCGGAAATAATAGTGGATAAGAAAGTCATGATGAGGAATCTATGAAAACGTATATACAAAATATTGTAGGAGGGCTATGTATCACCCTGTGTCCTCTGACTGCTTTAGGAGTGACCGAGGGCTATAAACAGCTTTCATACTGGAGTTTTGAACTGTATACGGAAGTACATCCGGATTCCATCTCCCCTGCATTTGTGACGGACGACTCTCAAAATGGAAATGCGCTTCAGTTGAGGCCGGGAGCAAAGGTGTCGGAACTTTTCAGCAAAGACGTACCTTTTCAAGAACGAGGAGGGAAGGCTAATAGTACTTCGCTTAAACTGAACAACAGTGAATTCAAGGTACCGTTTAATGTATCTCTTCCTTTTTTGGACATTCAATACGGGTGGAATATCAGTTTGAGCCTTAAATGTAATCAGCTTGGGACGGAACAGGTTTTTCTTTGTAAAGAAGGGAAAAAGGGTACTTTGACAGGGGATATATCTATCGGTTTTGACCCCATGGAAAAGAAGTTCTTTGTGGAGGTAGCTACAGACCAGGGAGAAACGGTCCGTATGACCGCAGGTGAGGATGTCAAGGCGGGAATATGGTATGATTTGTATGCTTCTGCGGAGTACGAAAAGACAAGCGACGCTAGCGTTCTGACGTTGGGAGTGAAGCCATCTGTAGAGGAGGGCTATAAAACTGCGAATACTTCCTATAAAGGATTAGCCGTACGGCATAATGCCGGCATGTGGATCGTAGGACGTGGATTCCCCGGAGGGTATCCCAATAGTTTGCAGGTATTAGACGGGTATATTGATGAGGTATCCATAAAAGGGATGGAGCGTCCGTATGAGCCCGGTCAGAATCCTTTGTTCCGGGATGAGTTTACTGCCGATCCGGCTGTGACGGTTTACAAGAATAAAGCCTATGCCTATGTAGGTGTAGACAAAGCTGGAGTGGGCGGCTGGTTCAATATGCCGGGATGGGTGTGCTATTCCAGTGAAGACATGAAACACTGGACGCCTCATGGAATGGTATTGCGTGCGGATGATTTCCCTGATTCTAATCCGAACGGAGCGTGGGCAGCCCAGGTGGTGGAGCATCACGGAAAGTTTTATTTTTATGTGACGCTTGATCAGAAAGAAAATGGTGCACATAAAATCGATGTGGCAGTGGGAGATAGCCCCTTGGGGCCTTTTAAACCTGCGCGTGCTGACGGAACGCCCCTCATTACAGATTCCATGACGTGTGACTCGCATCGTGCGAATGCGGACATTGATCCTACGGTGTGGATAGACGAGGACGGAACTCCTTGGATGGCCTGGGGAAACGGAGACTGTTACATGGTGAAGTTGAAGAAGAATATGATTGAGCTGGACGGTGAAATCCGAAATGTACCTTATCGGAATTATTCGGAGGGACCTTGGCTTTTCAAGCGGAAGAACTTGTATTATAATATTTATGCAGCAGATGCCCCTGGTACACAGCCTGAACAGATTTGTTATTCTACAGCTGAGGACATAAAGGGGCCATGGACTTATCGTGGTTTCATTACCGGACCGGCGAATTTTGGTTTTACCATCCATCCGTCGGTAGTGGAATTGAACGGACAATGGTATTTTTTCTATCATGATGGTTCTTATTCTTTGGATGGCCAGCCTGGAGGAGATTGTCGTCGCCATGTATGTGTAGAATATCTTTATTTTAACGAGGATGGCACAATTCAACCGATTGAATTGACATCTTCCGGTGTAAGCGGGGTACCTCGCAAGTAAAATAAAGGTGAATTTGTTGGAACTTAAATTTTGAATATTATGAATATTAGTAAGATTTTATTGTTATGTGGAAGTTATGGGTTATTGAATTGCTTGAATGTCAATGCCCAACGACCAATTATTCAGACAAAGTATACGGCCGATCCGGCACCGATGGTATATAATGATACGGTGTTTCTTTATACAACTCATGATGAGAATGATGCGGAAGGATTTAAGATGCAGGACTGGTTGTTGTATACCTCTACAGATATGGTCAACTGGACCGACCATGGAGCAGTGGCTTCGCTCAAAGATTTCGGCTGGATAAAACGTGACAACGGGGCCTGGGCAGAACAGGTAGTGGAGCGTAACGGAAAATTCTATATGTATTGTCCGATTCATGGGAATGGCATTGGTGTACTGGTGGCCGATAGTCCTTACGGGCCGTTCAAGGATCCGTTAGGCAAGCCTTTGGTCTGGCAGAAGGAACATTGGGATGACATTGATCCGACAGTGTTTATTGACGATGACGGACAGGCTTATATGTATTGGGGAAATCCGAACTGTTATTATGTGAAATTGAATGAGGATATGATTTCGTATTCCGGAGATATTGTGAAATTGAAGGAAACTCCGGAGCATTATCAGGAAGGTCCTTGGTTCTATAAACGCAACGGGCACTATTATTTGGCTTTTGCTTCTACTTGCTGTCCGGAAGGTATCGGTTATGCTATGAGCGATAGTCCTACAGGTCCGTGGAAGACCAGAGGATACATCATGCGTCCTACGGTCAGGACCCGTGGAAATCATCCAGGTATTATGGATTACAAAGGAAAGTCGTATGTCTTTGGCTTGAATTATGATTTATTGAAGCTGGAAACTGATACGCACTATGAACGTCGTTCGGTGGCAGTGGCTGAAATGCATTACAACGCGGATGGAACCATTCAAGAAGTGCCTTATTGGGCGGATACCAAACTGGAACAGATAGGTACCTTCAATCCTTTCCGAAAGGTAGAGGCTGAAACGATGGCTTGGGGATATGGATTGCAGACAGCCCCCAACGGAATGCAAGGGATTTCTGTAGTGAATGTTAATAATGGAGAATATATTTGTGTACGTGGGGTAGATTTTGGAAAGAATAAAGTTCGCCGCTTTGAGGTTTCCGCTTTGCCGTTAGAGGGAGGAAATCTGAAGATTCGTTTGGATGCTCCGAATGGAAAGATTGTGGGAAATGTGACTATCCCACAGGGAAATGAGACTCCCAATTATCAACTTTATTCCTGTGAAGTCAATGCGGTCAGTGGAGTACATGATTTGTACCTTAGCTTTGAAGGAGAGAACAAGAAGGACTTATTTGAGTTGGATTATTGGAGATTTAGAAACTAATCGTGAAAAATATAAACAAACTTTTAAATGGATATTTCTATGGAAACAATCAGTTGCAAGAGCCAATGGCGTAATATCATGACTGGAATCGCTTTATTGTCCGGTTTGACATTGAATGCGCAAAATCCTATTATTCAGACCTCGTATACAGCCGATCCGGCCCCTCTGGTATATAATGACCGGTTGTATCTTTATACCAGTCACGATGAAGGCGGGTCTACTTGGTTTACCATGAATGACTGGAAACTCTATTCTACAGACGACATGGTGAATTGGACAGAACATCCTATGCCTTTGTCATTTAAAACATTTGAGTGGGCAGGAGGAGATGCTTGGGCAGCTCAGTGTATGGAACGGAATGGCAAATTTTACATGTATGTGCCGGTGACAGACCATAAAGGAGAAACTGCCATTGGAGTAGCAGTGGCTGATAGTCCTTATGGACCTTTCTATGATCCGTTGGGAGCTCCGCTCGTGCGGGCTGAATATGGTAATATCGATCCTACTGTCTTTATCGATGATGACGGACAGGCTTATTTGTATTGGGGAAATCCCAATTGTTATTATGTGAAGTTGAATGAGGACATGATTTCTTATGAAGGAGGAATACATGCGGTTCCAATGAAGCCGGAGGCATTTGGACTCAGGGAGGGCGATCCACAGCGTCCTACTTTGTATGAGGAAGCTCCGTGGTTGTATAAGCGGAAGGGTTTGTATTATCTTTTCTATGCGGGAGGACCTCTGCCTGAGCATTTGGCCTATGCTACGTCGAAAAGTCCGGAAGGGCCATGGAAGTACGGAGGTACGTTGATGGCTACCGAAGGGGGAAGTTTTACGAACCATCCGGGTATTGCCGACTTCAGAGGAAAAACGTATTTATTCTATCATAATGCTGCTCTTCCGGGAGGAAGTGGCTTTACCCGTTCTGTGTGCGTCAGAGAACTGGATTTCCAGGCAGATGGAAAGATCCCGTGTGTAAAAATGGTGAAAGAGGGTGTGGCAAACAGTTTGAAACCTCTTTGTCCATACCGGAAGGTAGAAGCCGAAACCATTGCCTGGTCGGAAAAAATGAAGAGTTCCTATAATCCTCAAGTGGGAGTGTTTATTACTGCTTTGGCCGATGGGGCTTATACAAGAGTTCGGTCTGTTGATTTTGGTGAAAAGGCTCCTTCTCGTTTTACTGCCCGTTTGTCTACTACTCACAATGCGGAGATTACGATGGAAGTACATCTTAACGGATTGGACGGTCAGGTGTTGGCAAAGATAAAGGTACCGCGGACGGGGGGAAGCGACCGTTGGCGGATGGTGGAAGCACAGATTCCGCAAGTAACTGGTGTGCATGATCTTTATTTTGTCTTTAGAGGAGATGCTCCCAAAGATCTGGCGTATTTCGATTATTGGAAGCTGAATTACTAACTATGCAGCAACGACTTATTATGAGAAGGTCTTATTTGCTTTTATTATTCTTTTTTGTTTGTATAGGATGGAAAGGACAAAGTTTGGCCGGGAATGTTCCCGGCCTCTTGTCTGTCCGTCAGGCATCCGAATGGACCTTGGAAGAAGAAAAGGTGGGGCAGGTAGTGTTCCGTTCTGCGGATACAAGTTTAAAGCTCATTCCACTGAATGATGGAGCAGTCAGAGTGATTCGAAGCAAGGGAATCGCTCACCAGGTGCCAGAGCTGGTTTATCTGCAGACTGAAGCCCCGTCTTATACACTCAAAAAAGGAAAAGATACTTATCTTCTGTCGCTCAAAGGATTGAAGGTACAAGTGGCTGTATCCGACGGACGGGTTTCTTTCCTCTCAGCCGATGGAAAAGAAATTTTGGGAGAAGAAGGTAGCCAGATTCAGCCGTCCACTGTGCAAGAAGAAAAAACGTATGTTTCCACACAGATTTTTCATTCTCCTTCTGATGAATATCTTTATGGATTGGGGCAGTTTCAGGACGGGTATCTGAACGTACGTGGGCTGACACGCAGGCTGACCCAGGTCAATACGCAGATTGCCATTCCGTTTGTAATGTCGAACAGAGGGTATGGACTTTTGTGGAACAATTACGGTCTGACAGATTTTAATCCCGCTTCTTCTGTGGTTGCACTCCAAAAGACGGGTGTGTTGGGAGATAAAGTGACCGTGAATGTGACTTCTACCGAAGGAGGGAAGGAAGAAGTACGTGAAAGCAATGTCTTTGCAGGTAATCTGAAAGTGGAGTCCGACGGGCAATATGCTTTGATGCTGGACGTAGGAAGTACCATGGCCCGCAAGCATAATCTGGTCATTGACGGTCGTACGGTGATAGATCAGAATAACCTGTGGCTTCCGCCTACAGCTTCTGTATTGGTTAACCTGAAAGCAGGAGAGCATAGTTTGCGGGCGGAACTGACCAAAGAAGATACGCCTAAACTGTTTTTCCGGAAGGTGGATGCTACCACGACGTTCCGTTCTCCGGTTTCCAATGGAATAGATTATACGTTTTTTGCCGGGACGGCCGATGAAGTGATTGCCTCTTATCGGGAAGTCACGGGAGAGGTACCTATGTTGCCCGTATGGGCCTTGGGATACATTCATTGCCGGGAACGCTTTCATTCTCAAAAAGAACTGCTGGAAACAGCTTCTCGGTTTCGGAAAGAAAGGTTACCAGTCGATTTGATGGTGCAGGACTGGCAGTATTGGGGAAAATACGGCTGGAATGCCATGCGTTTTGACGAGACGGATTATCCTTCTCCCCGGGAAATGGTGGATAGCCTTCATCGGATGGATATGAGACTGATGCTTTCAGTCTGGTCGAAGGTGGATCAGAATTCCGTATTGGGAAAAAGAATGGCCGAGAAAGACTATTATATTCCGGGCACTCCCTGGATTGATTTCTTTAATCCGGAAGCTGCCTCTTTCTATTGGCAGAATTTCCGGGATAGTCTGGTCCTTCCGATAGAGATAGATGCCTGGTGGCTGGATGCCACGGAACCAGAGAACGATGATTTGGTAGGACGTAGGGTAAACCATTCCAGTTATCCTGGTGAAGTATTCCGGAATGTGTATCCTTTGGTTGTCAATAAAACGGTATATGAAGGTCTGCGAAACCTTTCTGCCAATGGAGGGAAACGGGATTCCTTCAGTCCCCGAACGGTTTTGCTTACCCGTAGCGGCTTCCCGGGAATTCAGCGATATGGAGTGGCCACTTGGTCGGGAGATGTCGGAAACGATTGGGATACATTCCGTCGTCAGATTGTAGCCGGTTTAGGGATTTCAGTCTGCGGTCTGCCTTGGTGGACGTACGACGCCGGAGGATTCTTCCGTCCGGGCGAGGCCCAATATAAGGACGTGCATTTTCATGAACGGTTTTCCCGGTGGCTTCAGACTTCGGTCTTTCTGCCTTTGATGCGTGTGCATGGGTATATGACTAATACGGAGTTCTGGAACTACGGAGAGAAAGTGACAGAAATGGCGCGTAAGTCTTTGGCATTGCGTTATCGCCTTCTGCCCTATATTTATTCAGAATCTGCATGGGTTTCACGCGAAAATGGTACGATGTTGCGTCCCTTGGTAATGGATTTTCCGCAGGACACGCAGGCCTTATCCTTGAAATATCAGTATATGTTTGGTCGTTCCTTGTTGGTTTCCCCAATAGTAGAAGAGGGACCTGTTACCTGGAAGACGTACTTGCCTGCCGTTCAAGGGGGATGGTATGATTTTTATGACAACCGGCATTTATCCTCAGGATGGGTTCAGACTCAGGTCTCTCCAGATTATATTCCTGTATTTGTGAAGGCGGGTACCATTCTGCCTTTGGCTTCAGGATACGTAGACGATGCGAAGACCGCCTTGAAGTCGGAACTGGAGATACGGGTGTATGCAGGGAAAGACGGTATGTACCAATTGTATGAAGATGAAGGAACGAATTATACGTACGAAAAAGGCGAATATTCTTGTATCCGGTTGGATTGGGATGAAAATCGTTCCACTTTAGTGATTGGAAAATGGACCGGTAAGTATGTAGGGATGGATACGACCCGAAAGATGAAGATTGTGAAAGTCACTCCATCAGCAGACGGAAAGGTTGAAGTGGCTGAAAAGTCTGTCATTTATAAGGGGCAAGAGTTGAAGGTCGTGTTCTGAGAAAGTAAGATATGAAGTTGAAAGTTGAATCTAATTTTTTGAATGATGGAAATGAAAAGAATGTTTGCGACGGTTGCGTCGTGGATGCTTCTGTTTTTGGGGGCAGTAGTGGCTCAGGAACCGGCGGAAGGAAGTAAGGTGAATGAAAACTTCTATGTTTATTTGTGTCTGGGGCAGTCAAATATGGAAGGGAATGCCAAAATAGAAGCTTGTGATACGGTAAATGTGAATCCTCGTTTTAAAGTGCTTCAGGCCGTAGATTGTCCGGATTTGGGACGAAAAAAAGGAGAGTGGTATACAGCGATTCCGCCTTTGGCTAGATGCAGTACCGGCCTGACGCCAGCTGATTATTTCGGTCGTACGTTGGTCGACAGTCTTCCTTCCAACGTAGAAGTAGGGGTAATCAATGTGGCTGTAGGAGGTTGCAAAATTGAATTGTTCGATAAAGACAATTATACTTCATACGTGGAGACTTCTCCAGACTGGCTGAAGAACATGGTGGCCGAGTATGGTGGCAATCCTTATGCCAGGTTAATTGAACTGGCCAGGCAGGCTTCCCGCTGTGGGGTGATAAAAGGGATTCTCCTCCATCAGGGAGAGTCCAATACCGGAGACCCGGAGTGGCCGTTGAAAGTGAAGAAAGTGTATGACAATATTCTTTCAGACCTTAATCTGAAACCCAATTCGCTGCCTCTGTTGGTGGGTGAACTTGTGTCGGAAGGACAGGGAGGAGCTTGTGCTTCAATGAATCCGGTGATTCAGAAATTGCCGGAAACGATTCCCTCTGCACATGTCATTTCATCTGAAGGGTGTGAGGCAGTATCCGACCGATTGCATTTCAGTGCAGCCGGCTATCGGGAACTGGGCAAGAGATATGGGCAGGCCATGCTTCAAATTCTGAAAGCCGAGAAATAAAAGTAATCTGTTTCCGGGGGAACGAAAAATGCCGTGTATCTCTGGAAGCAGTTGTTCCGTGTTGTTTTATGTAGTTTGATTGCAGCCAGATAGACCTCTCGGTGAGAGGGGCTATCTGGCTGTCGGTTATTCTGATTCCTGTGTGGAATTCTCTTCGGTCTCGTTTTGCTTGCAGTGTTCCATGTATTTGCTTGGAGAAACACCATATAATTCTTTAAATGCGTTCGAGAAATACGTGGTGTTGTTGAACCCTACCAGCTGGGATATTTCAGAGATACTGTAATTCTTTTCTGATTTGAGCAGAATCTCCGCCTGTTTCAATCGGATATTCCGGATGAAATCCCGGGTAGACTGGTTCGTAATTTCTTTCAGCTTCCTGTACAAGTGTACACGGCTTATTCCTACTTCTGCTGCAATCATTTCTGCATTCAGATCTGGATTGTTCAGGTTCTTGTTGATGGCTTTCATCACTTTCTTCATCAGCTTCTCATCTGCCGACTGGGGCTGGACGACTTCAATTTGTCCGTCCTGTTCCTGTTTCCCACTGAAGTTATTGCGTAAGACCTCTCGGTTTCTGATTAGATTTTCGATGGTCGTAACCAGAATTTCCAGGTTAAACGGTTTGGCAATATAAGCATCAGCTCCCAATGAGAGTCCTTCAATGTAATCTTTTTCACTGTTCTTGGCTGTCAGAAGAATGACCGGAATATGGTTGGTCTTGATGTTCTGTTTCAGCTTTTTGAGCAAGGTAATGCCGTTTACTTCCGGCATCATGATGTCACTGAGTACCAAATCCGGCATGTGCGACATAATGATTTCCAGAGCCTCTTTTCCATTACTGCAACTTAATACCCGGAAATAATTGCCTAACTCAGTCACTAAATAATTACGGATGTCATCTTCATCGTCCACAATTAAGACCGAATGTTTCTTTCTGGGCACTTTCTTTCCCGTTTCTTCTTCGTTTTCATCTTCATTGAGTGCCATGGGGATATGCTGGAGCATATTATCTTCCTGTAATGCAGGTGCGGTGTTTTCAGTGGGTTCCGGAGCAATATCTTCAGGAGACAAATGGGCACATCCTAATGGAATATGTATGGTAAAGCTGCATCCTGGCTGGTTCTCGTTGTTCTTGACCGTGATGGTACCATGATGCATCTTGACGAGTGACATGGACAGGTGGAGCCCGATGCCGGTTCCTTTGCTGCGCGACCGGTCATCACTGATTTGGTAGAAGCGTTCAAAAATACGGGGCATTTCACTTTCCTTGATGCCGGTTCCATTATCTTCAATGATTATTTCAGCGCAGTGGTTCAATGGAGCCTCTTCTTTGTCGTTGTGGACTGTATTGATGTAGATATTGATTTTCCCTTCATTTTGAATATGTTTAAGTGCATTGGACAGCAGGTTAAAAATGACTTTATCGAAGTTATTCGGGTCAATCCACACCTTCAGATCATCCAGTTGGGTAATCAGATTCAGCTGTGCGTGCTTGCTGGCAGCTTGATAGTCGAATGTATCTTTTATATTATTGATGAAATCTATGAGGTCCACTTCCGTGAAGCTGAGTTTCATCTGGTTCTTGTCTATTTTTCGGATGTCCATCAGCTGGTTGATCAGGTTCAGGATGCGTTGGGCATTGCGCTCAATCAGGGAATAACTCTTTTGTCTTTCCGGGTTGGAATCGGTAGATATAAGCTTCTGCAACGGACTTATAATTAAAGACATCGGCGTTCTGATTTCATGAGAGATATTGATGAAGAACTGGAGTTTGGCTTCGTTTATCTCTTCCAGATGCTTGTGCTTGAGCATTTCTTGCCGCACTTTGTATTTTTCTTTTGCCTGATGTATGAAAACGACCGCTATGCCGCCTGCCACAATGATATAAATGATCCATGCTATGCCAGAATTATACCAGGCCGGATGGATATTGATGAGGATGGTTTTTACTTCAGATTCGGCAGTGCCGTTGATTGCCTTGATCTTGAACTCATATTTTCCTGCCGGAAGATTGCTGAATGAGACACGGGACGTGCCTTTGGGCAGGGAGTTCCAGGTGCCATTGTTCATGGAATACATGAAGCTTTGGGGAGCCATAAAATTATCGGTGGCAAATTCAATGTAGAAAGAATTGTCGTAATGTGCCAAGTTGATTTCTTTTGCATTGAATATGTCATTGTCAATTACATGGTAATTTCCGGATTTCGTAAGTTCATTTACAGGCTTATCGTGTAGATAGAATCCGGTAATTCGGATTTTCCCTTGGAATTTCTGAATTTTGATATCGTCCGGATTGAAGAAAATGATTCCGTTGGTTCCTCCAAACAGGATTTTACCGTCGGGATATAGGCAGAATGCATTTCTGGAGAATTCGTTGTTGTATAAGCCGTCGGAAGCATAAAACGGGATGAAAGATTTCTTTTGTGGGTCGTATTTGGCAAGACCTTGATTGGTGCTGACCCAGATATCGTTGTTTTTGTCAACGACAATGGATGAAACAGAGTTGTTGGGCAAGCCGTTTTGGATGGTGAATTGTTCAAGGATATTCAAATCCTTGTCCATGATTATAACTCCATCAGATGTACCGGCCCAAATACGATGTTCGTGGTCTTCTATAATGGAATAGACTACCAGTCCAAGCAATGCCTTTTCTTGGCCTACAATTTTCAAGCTTTGAGTATCTATGCATTTTATTCCATCGTAATTGCCAATGTATAATCTTCCATTTTGAGCATAATAAAGTGCATCAATCCATTGATTGATATCTTGCATGTCTTGGGTATTATACACGTTGATGTTTTTCTGAATGGGAGCTTGTAAGTCAGTGAAATAGAGTCCTGCTCCCATTGTGCCAATCCATAATCTTTTATGTTCGTCTTCAGCTAAGCAATATACGCGTTTGATTTCATTTCCGTTTTTGTCTTTCAAAGTCACTTTGGTAATTTTGTCTCCTTTGGCATCCATGAAAGAAAGCCCGCTCAGGTAAGAGCCTATCCATATATTCTTGTGGGAATCTTTGAACAGGCACATCACCGTGGGAGGTATGTCAGAATCTGATTCAGGAGTCAAATGTCGGATAAAATTATATTGGTTATTCAGCTGGTAGATTCCGTCGTTATCTGTTCCCACAACGAGTTTCCCGTCATCGTAGTCGCATAAGGCTGTGATGCAGTTGTTTCCGATGTAATTCCGAAGCGAGGAATAACTTCCGATATACCCGAACATATTGGCTTGTAAAGGAATAAAAGCTATGCCTCTCTGGTAAATACCTATCCACAGATTGGTACTGTTGTCTATCAGAAGGGAGTGTACTTTACTTCTTTTCAGGTTTACATTGTCTATATAAAAGTCCGTATCCGCAATGTTTTTTCCTAAAATGTCATAAGAAACTATTCCTTCTCCGTCAATGCCAATCAGCATGAAACTTCCCTTTTGTTTCAGGTCTTTGATGGGAAACTCGGATTTGAAGATTTGCTGGAACGTATCGTCTGCCTTTCGATAGACGAATGCGCCGCGTCCGGTGGTACCTATATATACATTGCCGTAGGAGTCTTCTGCACAGCAATTAATAAACTGGTTGCCGTTGTGTGTACCAAGCGAATAATCGTATCTCTTTCCGTTTTTATCAATCCGAATGACGCCATGGTATTCTGTGCAGATCCAGATATTTCCGTTCTTGTCTTCTTTGATTTCATTGATGGTATATCCGGGCAGAGGAATATTCCAGTCCTTAATCTGAAAGTTTCCTTTTGAGTCGGTCGACAAGGTTTTTATTCCATATCCGCTGGTTCCAATCAGAATATTGCCGTTGCGAAGTTCTGTGATACTTTTGTTATTATAGGACGAGCCTGATTTTTTGATGGTTTTGAACGTGTCCGACCGGTAGTCATAGATTTGCAGTCCTTTGGTAGAAAGAATGTACAAATTTCCTTTGGAATCCTGGAACACTTTATATACGTGGTTCCCTAATAAGGACGTGGAGTCTTTTCGATGAGAGCGGTAGTTGGTAAATTTGGCTCCGTCAAATTTATTCAATCCATCCTCTGTTGTTACCCATATATATCCTTTTTGATCCTGATATATATTGTTGATCATACTGCTGGAGATTTCCCCATGAGTAGTATACAGCTTACAGAATTGTCCTTTACAGAAGAGGGGCAATAGGCTGCAAATAATAGCTATAATGAATGTCTTGTTTCTCATTATGAGTGTGGTTTGTAGGGCTGAAATTGAATTAAAATACATTTATTTGATACAAAGTAAGTTCTTTTTTCTTAGTTGTCAATAAAAAAAACGGGGATTTTTCAGGCTTTTGAAAATGGATTTTAAGGGGTGGAAGTGAGTTCTTGTAAAAGATGCGTGGAAAATTATAGAAAAGCCTTTGGAGGGGAATTTCTTTTTGTGATGTAACATTTCCGAAAGTTTTTGTTACAGTAGAAAGGATGGTGTAACAATAGATAAGAGGTTGGTATCCTGTGTGAGAGCCGATTCTATAGGCTTTTGCTACTTTTGTAATGGTAGAGATTAATGAAAAATACAAAATATAATATATGAAAACACAGACTTATTTTGGTAGGGTATTGGGAGCTCTTCTCTTGTATGCTTGTTGTAGTTTTAGCTTATCGGCCAAAGTGACTTTACCTGCGTTGGTTTCCGATGGAATGGTGTTGCAACGGGAAGTCCCTTTGAAAATATGGGGCACAGCCTGTCCGGGAGAAAAGGTGAATCTGACTTTCATGAAAAAGCAATATCACACGGTAGCGGATGAGACCGGAAATTGGACGATTGGGTTGCCGGCCTTGAAAGCGGGAGGACCTTATTCGATGTCGATTAATGACATTACGTTGAAGGAAATTTTGGTAGGAGACGTTTTCTTGTGTTCCGGACAGTCGAATATGGAATTGACGGTAAATCGGGTGATGGATAAATATACCGAAGAGATTGCATCGTATGAAAATTCATCTGTTCGTTATGTAAAGATTCCGTATGCGTATGATTTTTTGCAACCGCTGAACGATTTGCAAGCAGTAAAATGGCAACCGATGACTCAGGAATACGTACAGAGTTTCTCTGCCCTCTGTTATTTCTTTTCTAAACTCCTGGAGGAAAAGACGGGAGTGCCGGTAGGTATTATTAATTCCAGTTGGGGAGGTACACCCATTGAAGCATGGATCAGTGAGGATGGATTAAAGGATTTTCCAGCGTATGTCAATCAGAAAACCTTATATGAAGATGCCGCACTGGTGGCTCAAATAAAGAAAACCGAACAGCTACATCAGTTGGCATGGAACAAGCAATTGTATCGGTCGGATGCCGGACTGCATGGGGAGATTCCTTGGTATGCCGAGTCATACAATGATACGGATTGGGAATGGGTAGATATGTTTTCAGATAATTGGGCACTTCGTAACGGTCGTCCATTGAATGGAACCCATTGGTTCCGAAAAGAGTTTGTAGTGCCCGATGGATGGGCAGGAAAAGACGTAGTATTGCGGTTAGGTTGTATGGTGGATGCTGACTCTGTGTATGTGAACGGACATTTTGTGGGGTCTGTTTCCTATCAGTATCCGCCGAGGGTTTATCAGGTACCGGCTAAGTACCTGAAAGAGGGGAAAAACCAGCTGACCGTACGTTTGTTCAGCTACGGTTCCTGTCCTTCCTTTGTCAAAGAAAAACCCTATAAATTGCTTTGCGGCAATCAGGAAATAAATTTGGAAGGTAGATGGAAACATAAAATAGGCACGGTGATGCCTCCTTCCCCTTCTTCTACGGCTTTCCATTATACACCGGTGGGCTTGTACAACGGTATGATTCATCCGTTGCAGCATTATGTGTTCAAAGGGGTGGTATGGTATCAAGGCGAATCGAACGTGGACCGCTGGAGGGAATATTCTTCCTTGCTTACGGCAATGATTGCAGATTGGAGGGCCCTGTTTCAAAATGAAAACTTACCTTTCTATGTGGTGGAATTGGCCGATTTTCTGGCACCGGATGACCCCGGACGTACGGATTGGGCCGCATTGAGAAAGCAACAGGCAAAGGCGGCACAGGAAAACACGCACGTAACCTTAATCAAGAACAGTGATACGGGTGAATGGAATGACATTCATCCATTGGACAAAAAAACGCCGGCTACCCGGTTGGTGAATGCAGTAATACAGAATGAAAAACAAAATAAGTAAAAATGAGTAATATTCTAAGTCAGAAAGTGTCCATGGCCGAAAAAGTAGGCTATGGATTGGGCGATTGCTCTGCGAATCTGGTGTTCCAGATGATGATGATTTATCAGACCAAATTCTATACGGATGTGTTTGGGCTGGAAGGAGCAATTGCAGGTACCGTAATGTTGGTGGCACGTATCGTAGATGCTTTTGTAGACCCTACCGTGGGAATTTTATCCGACCGTACCCAAACCCGATGGGGAAAGTATCGTCCTTGGGTGTTGTGGACAGCTCTTCCGTTCATGGTATTTTATGTGTTGGCCTTTTATAATCCGGGGATTGAGGAGAAAGGACTGGTGGCAGTGTATGCGACCATCTCTTATACCTTGTTGATGACAATGTATTCTTTTAATAACACGCCTTATTCTTCTTTAGGCGGAGTGATGTCGTCGGACATTAAGGAGCGTACCAGCATTACTTCCGTACGTTTTGTCTTTTCTACCATAGCCCAGTTTGTGGTTCAGGGACTTACTTTGCCATTGGTGAGCAAGTTTTCCGACGGAGGAGACAAGGCGCATGGGTGGCTTTGCACGATTTCCCTGTTTGCGGCAGTCGGTTTTATTTTCCTTCTGATTGTATTCTTCTCGGCAAGAGAACGTATCACTCCACCGGCTAGCCAAAAGAACGATACCCGTCAGGATATCAAAGACGTGTTGAGCAGTGTGCCTTGGAGGTCTATGTTTATCCTGACGTTGTTCGTCTTCATCACACTGGCTATGTGGGGAAGTGCCATGAACTATTATTTTGAGAACTATGTAGACAAGGCCGCGCTGTTTGCTTTCTTGGACAATATCGGGCTGGTGGCTGCAGAACCTGGAGACTCTGTTGGCTATCATGTGCTCAATGCTTTTGGATTGATTGTGACCTCACCAGATAAGGCATACGAAGTAGGATTTGGCGTCTTCAATATGGTAGGGGCACTGGTTCAGTTCTTTGGAGTGATTTTCTTATCCGAATTTTTAGCTAACAAATACGGCAAGAAGCGCACGTTTATTGTGTGCCTTTCGCTGACAGCTATATTTACAGCCATGTTCTATTTCCCTGCTAAAGATAATGTGGGTATGATGTTCGTGCTGAACTTCCTGAAGAGTCTGGCTTATGCGCCTACGGTACCTTTGCTTTGGGCCATGATTGCTGATGTGGCCGACCATTCGGAGTATATCCATTATCGTCGTGCCACGGGATTTGTCTTTTCGGGTGTGGTATTTGCCTTGAAAGCGGGATTGGGCATCGGGGGTGCCGTACTGGGATTTTTATTGTCCGGATTTGGGTACATTTCCGGTTCAGGTATCGCGCAGAGCGATACGGCTGTGCAGGGAATCATTCTGTCTTCCAGTCTGATTCCTGCCGCTTTCTTCCTGGTGGGAGTGGTAGCGTTGTTTTTTTATCCTATCAGTAAAGAATACAATGAGAAAATGCAGGCAGAACTGAGCGAACGCAGAAGTAAAAATGATTATTAATTAGGAAATACGAAGAAGAATGAAGAACAGACACATTGTATCTGCGCTATTATGCAGCCTTTTTCTGATGGCATGTGGAAGCAATGCTTCCCAAATGGCCGTTTCGGAAAAATCATTAAAAGAGGTGGTTGGGGATAAATTTTTGATGGGTGTGGCCCTTAATGTACGTCAGTCCTCAGGAATGGACACTTCCGCCTTAAAGATTGTGAAACAGCATTTCAATGCCATCGTGGCAGAGAATTGTATGAAAAGTGAGGAAATCCAGCCGAAGGAAGGAGAATTCCATTTTGAAGATGCCGACCGTCTGGTGCAGTTTGGACTCGACAACGGGCTGACGGTGACGGGACATTGCCTGATATGGCATTCACAGCTTCCCGAATGGTTTTGTGTGGACGACAAAGGAAAGAATGTTTCTCCTGAAGTGTTGAAACAACGTATGAAAACCCATATCCAGACAGTGGTCGGACGCTACAAGGGAAAGATTAAAGGATGGGATGTGGTGAACGAAGCCATTATGGAAGACGGTTCTTACCGCAAGAGCAAGTTCTATGAGATTTTGGGCGAAGAGTTCATCCCATTGGCTTTTCAGTATGCACACGAAGCCGATCCGGACGCAGAATTGTATTACAATGACTACGGGATGGATGTGCCGGGACGCCGTGACGGAGTGGTGAAACTGGTTCGTTCGCTGAAAGAAAAAGGTTTGCGTATCGATGCGGTAGGCATGCAGGGACACATGGGAATGGATTATCCGGACATCCGCCAGTTTGAGAAAAGTATGCTGGCCTTTGCCGCTACCGGTGTCAAGGTGATGATTACGGAGTGGGATATGAGTGCGTTGCCTACGGCTATGCGAAGTGCCAATGTGTCGGATACGGTCGCTTTCAAGAAGGCATTGAACCCTTATCCGGAAGCTTTGCCGGATTCTGTCAGCCAGGTTTGGAATGAAAGAATGCAACAGTTCTTCCAGCTGTTTGAGAAGCATGCCGACATTGTGGAACGGGTGACCGCTTGGGGAGTGACCGATAAAGATTCCTGGAAAAATAATTTCCCGATTCGAGGAAGAAAGGACTATCCGTTGCTTTTCGACCGGAATTACCAACCGAAAGATTTTGTACGGAAAATGATAGAAGAAGCATCCGATTCTGTAACGTCTGCAAAGAAATAAATGTTTAACCGGAGACTGCTTTCGGGCGGTCTCACAAACCATCATAAAAATGAAAAAGGAAGAAAGATATCTGTTTCCTGCCGATTATATGGCAGACCCTTCAGTACATGTATTCAATGGCCGTTTGTATATATATCCTTCACATGACCGTGAATCCGGCATCCCGGAAAATGACAACGGCGACCATTTTGATATGAATGACTATCATGTGCTGTCTACCGACGATGTGATGCATGGAGAAATCGTGGACCACGGAGTCGCTTTGAAAGTGGCTGATATTCCTTGGGCCGGACGCCAGCTTTGGGATTGTGACATTGCCTGCAAGAACGGAAAGTATTACTTGTATTTCCCGTTGAAGGACCGGAACGACATCTTCCGGATGGGAGTAGCCATCGGTGACAAGCCGGAAGGTCCGTTCATTCCTCAGCCCGATCCGATTCGGGGCAGTTACAGCATTGATGCCGCAGTGCTTCAGGATGAGGATGGCAGTTATTACATGTATTTTGGCGGTATCTGGGGCGGACAGCTGCAACGCTATCGGGACAATAAGGCCATTGAGAACCCGTTCCTTCCGGAAGCCGATGAACCGGCCTTGCCGAGCCGGGTGGTAAAATTGTCGGATGATATGCTCGGTTTTGCAGAAGAACCGCGTCCGGTGATTGTGTTGGGGGAAGACGGCAAACCGTTGACCGCAGGCGACCCGCACCGCTTCTTTGAGGCTTCCTGGGTACACAAGTACAATGGGAAATATTATTTCTCTTATTCTACCGGTGACACACACTTGCTGTGTTACGCCGTAGGTGACAGTCCTTATGGTCCGTTTGTGTATCAGGGAGTGATTTTGACACCCGTGGTGGGATGGACTACGCATCATTCCATTGCGGAATATAAGGGAAAATGGTATCTGTTCCATCACGACTGTGTGCCTTCGGGTGGAAAGACCTGGCTTCGCAGCCTGAAGGTGGTGGAGCTGGAATATGACGAGAACGGTAAGATTCAAACCGTAAAAGGCAGTGCGGATGAATAAACGATTTTGGAGTGGTATCTGTTTCCTGTCTTTGGCCCTGACGTTGTGGGCCGAAGACGGGAGCAGACTTTGGTTACGACAGACGCCTGTGAATCAAGCGTCTGTCTGTTGTTTAGTGACTTCCCCTACGCTTACGGTGGCGCGTGAGGAACTGGCCGCCTTGTGGCAGGGAGGAGAAGTGGATTTGCAGCTCTGTGCCGATGAAACTCATCGTCGGCTGGGTAAAGAGGGATATACCATACGTACTTCCGAGGGAAAGACGGTGTTGGGGGCCGCTACGGAACAGGGATTGCTGTACGCGACCTACCATCTGTTGCGCTTACAGGCGGAGGGAGCGGATTGTACCCAGTTGGATATTCAGGAAAAGCCGGCCTTTGACATCCGTGTGCTGAACCATTGGGACAATCTGGACGGCACGATTGAGCGTGGTTATGCGGGACGTTCTTTGTGGAAATGGGAGGAACTGACCGATTCCGTGTCGGCCCGTTATCGGGAATATGCCCGTGCCAATGCTTCGGTGGGTATCAACGGGACTGTGCTGAACAATGTGAATGCTTCGCCCGAGATTCTCTCCGCAGACTACCTGCAAAAGGTGCGGAAGTTGGCCGATGTGTTCCGTCCTTATGGCATCAAAGTGTACCTTTCGGTCAATTTTGCTTCTCCGATGAAGTTGGGAGGTTTGTCTACGGCCGACCCGCTGGACGAGGAGGTAGCCCGTTGGTGGAAAGAGAAGGTACAGGAAATTTATGGGTTGATTCCTGACTTTGGCGGTTTTCTGGTGAAAGCCAATTCGGAAGGACAGCCCGGTCCGTGTGATTACGGGCGTACGCATGCCGAGGGGGCGAACATGCTGGCGGAGGCTTTGAAACCCTATGGGGGAATCGTGATGTGGCGGGCTTTTGTCTACAGTCCGTCGGATGCCGACCGGGCCAAGCAGGCTTACCTGGAATTTCAGCCGTTAGACGGCCGGTTCCGGGATAATGTGATGGTGCAGGTGAAAAACGGGCCGATTGACTTTCAGCCGCGGGAACCTTACAGTCCGTTGTTCGGGGCCATGCCGCATACGCCCTTGATGGTGGAGTTTCAGATTACGCAGGAGTACTTGGGACATTCCAACCACCTGGCTTATCTGGCTACTATGTGGAAAGAGTTTTACCGCTATGTGCAGCCTTCTTCCCTGAAGGGGGTAGCGGGTGTAGTGAATGTAGGCGACAATGTAAATTGGTGCGGACATGATTTTGCACAGGCCAACTGGTATGCTTACGGGCGGTTGGCTTGGAATCCGGACTTGTCGGCGGAAGAGATTGCCCGCGAATGGCTGGCACAGACTTTCACGACCGACCGCCGGTTTGTGGAACCCATGACGCAGGTCATGATGGAGAGCCGGGAGGCAGTGGTGGATTACATGATGCCGCTGGGTTTGCATCACATCTTTGCCTGGGGGCACCATTACGGTCCGGAACCTTGGTGTGAGGTGTCCGGGGCACGAGCCGATTGGCTGCCTTCGTATTACCATCAGGCGGACAAGGAGGGATTGGGTTTCGACCGGAGCCGTACGGGAAGTGATGCCGTGTCGCAGTATCCGGATTCATTAGCCCGGTTGTTCGATTCGTTGGAGCAATGTCCGGAGGAATATCTGCTTTGGTTCCATCATGTGAAGTGGAATCAAAAACTTCGTTCAGGACGTTCCTTGTGGGATGAACTCTGTTACAAGTACCAGAAAGGGGTAGACGATGTGCGTGCGTTCCAGCGGGTGTGGAAGGAGATGCAGCCCTATGTGGATGCGGAACGCTATCAGGCGGTGGCCGAACGGCTGGACATTCAGGCACACGATGCCGTGTGGTGGAAAGATGCTTGTCTGGAGTATTTCCGTACCTTCTCCAAGCAACCCTATCCCAAAGGGGTGGAGTCTCCGGTATTTACCTTGAAGGAATTGAAAAAGGTGAAGTTGCCCATCAGTAATTATGAACCTCCTACGATTGAGATGCTTCCGCGGAAAAAATAAGGGATATTGGAAGTGGATTCGGAGGATTTTAGAGGACTTTTAGGGACCTGAAATGTCTCGTGAAAAGAGGGTGTGTCAAAATGATGCATCCTCTTTTTCGTTATATAATCATCGTTTTGCCATTTTTCATAGAGTATGATTTATGTTTTTCCTATGTCCATGCCTTTTGGTGGTATA
>NZ_CABROP010000007.1:0-93427 GCF_902472605.1 uncultured Bacteroides sp. | reverse complement strand
GGGTTATGAGCCCAACGAGCTACCAACTGCTCCACTCCGCGATGTTATTTCTTAAATGCGGTGCAAAGGTACGGACTTGTTTTTAGAAAAGCAAATATTTATGAAAGAAATATGAAGGCTTTTATATTTCTTTAAAAGAATCGATCTGTGAGAAAGGATCGATATGGAGAGAAATGGAGATAAGGAGGCTTTTCCAATGAATTTGAGACCTTATATTTGTGTAGTATCAAGAAAAACAGTACTTTTGCTCAGTTTTTTATGAGTTGTGCAATAACGAAAGATGACAGTATTAAAGACGAGAGCTAAACTGGTAGATGTGGCCCGGCAGCTTTTTGCGAAGAAGGGAGTGGAAGATACAACGATGAACGACATTGCTCAGGCTTCGAAAAAAGGACGGCGCACACTTTATACTTACTTTAAAAGTAAGGAACAAATCTACATGGCGGTAGTGGAGTCTGAACTGGAAATGCTTTCCGACCAGCTGGAAAAAGCGGCTGGAAAACCGGTGTCACCGGATAAGAAGATTATGGAACTGATTATGACGCACTTGGATGCCATCAAGATGGTGGTGTATCGTAACGGTACGTTAAGGGCCGATTTCTTCCGGGATATTTGGAGAGTGGAGGCCATGCGCAAGGAATTTGACCGGAAAGAAGTGACTTTGTTTCGCCGTATCCTGCAGGAAGGTAAGGAACAAGGACTGTTCGACATCGACAATGTGGAGATTACGGCCGACATCTTGCATTATTGCATAAAAGGTATTGAAGTGCCCTACATTCGCGGACAGATTGGTGAGGAACTGGATGATGAAACCGGATGGCGTTATGTATCGAAAATTGTATCTGGCGCATTGGGGTGTAAAGAGAAAGAAAAATAATCATATCGTTTAATTAAAAAATAAAGAAAATGGGATTATTAACTGGAAAGACAGCCATTATTACTGGTGCTGCACGTGGTATCGGTAAAGCTATTGCATTGAAGTTTGCTGCGGAAGGAGCAAATATTGCGTTCACAGACTTGGTTATCGATGAAAACGGTCAGAATACAGAAAAAGAAATTGCTGCTTATGGCGTAAAAGTAAAAGGATATGCTTCTAACGCAGCCAGCTTTGAAGATACGGCAAAGGTCGTAGAACAGATTCACAATGATTTCGGTTCTATCGATATTCTGGTAAACAATGCAGGTATCACAAAAGACGGTCTGATGATGCGAATGAGTGAATCACAGTGGGATGCTGTGTTGACTGTGAACTTGAAGTCTGCATTCAACTTCATCCATGCTTGCACTCCGATCATGATGCGTCAGAAACACGGTAACATCATCAACATGGCTTCTGTAGTAGGTGTACACGGTAACGCCGGACAGTGCAACTATTCTGCTTCTAAGGCTGGTCTGATTGGTCTGGCTAAATCTATTGCACAGGAATTGGGTTCACGCGGTATCCGTGCCAATGCCATCGCTCCGGGCTTCATCATCACTGACATGACTGCGAAATTGTCTGATGAAGTGAAGGCCGAATGGAACAAACGTATTCCTCTGCGTCGTGGCGGTACACCGGAAGATGTAGCCAACATCGCCTTGTTCCTGGCTTCTGACATGTCTTCATACGTTTCAGGACAGGTTATCCAGGTTGACGGTGGTATGAACATGTAATACAAACCATAATAATATTATAAGGTGAAGAATAGGGAATAGGAGAAAGAGGCTTTCTTTCATTTCCTGTTCTTCATTTTTTGTTTATGACAGTAGTTTACGAAGATAATCACATTATAGTAGTCAACAAGACTGCTTCTGAAATTGTGCAGGGCGACAAGACGGGCGATGTGCCCTTGTCGGAAACTGTAAAGCAGTATTTGAAGGAGAAATACGCCAAGCCCGGCAATGTGTTTCTGGGGGTGACGCATCGTTTGGACCGGCCGGTCAGCGGACTGGTGGTATTTGCCAAGACGAGCAAGGCCTTGAGCCGTTTGAACGAGATGTTTCGCAATGGGGAGGTCAAGAAGACCTACTGGGCCATTGTGAAGCAACCGCCCAAGGAAACCGAAGGAGAACTGGTGCACTATCTGGTCAGAAACGAGAAGCAGAACAAGTCGTATGCCTACGATAAGGAAGTCAAGAACTCCAAGAAAGCGGTACTTCATTATCGCCTGATAGGCCGTTCAGACAATTATTATCTGCTGGAAGTCGATTTGAAGACTGGACGTCATCATCAGATACGTTGCCAGCTGGCCAAGATGGGGTGCCCTATCAAAGGAGATTTGAAGTATGGTTTTCCGCGCTCCAATCCGGATGGCAGCATCTGTCTGCATTCCCGCAGGGTACGTTTTATCCATCCCGTATCCAAGGAACCCATTGATTTGATTGCTCCTCTTCCTGAAGGAAATTTGTGGAAAGGATTTGGCATGTTGTAAAATCTAAAAAGATAAGAAGGAGACGCTTCACAGCGTCTCCTCCTGTTAACACATAGGCATCTTCATTTTATCATGAGATTGTAAAATAATTGAGAGTTCAATTAATTTGAGGTAAACAATCTCAGAACTTTATTCTATGGGGTTGGGTTTAGCCTAGTTTGTTTGGGTTGTTCATTGTTTTGTTTATCTGTAATATATAGGACAAAACGCGTGCCAAACGTTCAGAAGCCTTCTGGAGGGGGTATGGGAGTGAAATGTTGTGGAATAAGTGTGGAACGTGTGGAATTTTTCCACACGTTTATTGTGGAATCTGGTACAATTTCAGTTTGTTGTAAAGTGTTTTCCGGTCAATGCCCAGTAAGGCGGCAGCTTTGCTTTTGTTGTTTCCGGTCTGTTGGAGGGCTTTTAATATCCGGTGTTTTTCGGTTTCTTCATCGTGTAGCATGAACGATTCTTCAGGTTCTACTTTGTCATCTTCAGTCAATTTTTTTTCGTGGATTTCCTCTCCTAAGTCTTTCGTCGTGATGAATTCTCCCTGAGCCAGTAAGGTAGCCCGTTTGACCACGTTCTTCAACTGACGCAGATTGCCGGGCCAGGAGTATTTTTGCAGGGCTTCACTGGCTTCTGCATCGAAGCCGATGAGGGAGCGGTCCAGTTCCCGATTCGCCTGGTCCAGGAAAAAGTTGGCAAACAGCAGAATGTCTTCCGGCCGGTCTTTCAAGGCTGGCATCTGCAAGGTAAATTCGTTGATGCGATGGTACAGGTCTTCCCGGAAGTTTCCTTTGGCAATGGCTTCCTTCAGGTTCTCGTTGGTGGCGCTGATCAGACGGACGTCCACTTCTATTTCTTTGGTAGAACCGATGCGGCGGATACGGCGTTCCTGTAGGGCACGCAGCAGTTGCACCTGTACTTCGTAGCTCAGGTTACCGATTTCATCCAAGAACAACGTGCCTCCGTTGGCTTCCTCAAAGGCACCGACCTTGTCACTTAGAGCTCCTGTAAACGAACCTTTTACATGGCCGAAGAATTCAGAAGCAGCCAAGTCCTTGGGAATGGAACCGCAATCGATGGCAATGAAAGGCTTGTCTGCCCGTTTGCTGAGTTGATGGATGCGGTGAGCCACATACTCCTTGCCGGTTCCGCTGGCACCGTTGATGAGTACGGACATTTGGGTAGGTGCTACCAGGCTGACATAATTATACAGCTTTCGTGCCTCTTCGCTCTCTCCTTCCAGAAAACTGTGCGTCGTCTGCGAAGCATTTTTCTTCTTCTCCGTCGCTGCCCCTGAAGGTTCCGGCTGGATGGCCTCCTTGATTTTCTTCAGCAGTTCATCGGGCTGTATCGGTTTGGAGATATAGTCCGTGGCTCCTTCTTTCATGGCCCGTACGGCACTCTGTATTTCTGCATAGCTGGTCATGATGATAAAAGGCACCTCATTCTGCTGTTCCCGCAGCCAGGACAGCAGGCACATTCCGTCCTTGTCCGGAAGACGCAGGTCGGAGAGAATCAGGTCAAAACTGCGCGTACCCAGTAGTTTGCGTGCTTTGGCCTGTGTGCTCGCAGTTTCCACTTCAAACCCTTTTTTCCCCAGCCATGTTTTTAGCATGGTAGAGAAAGTCAAATCATCTTCAACGATTAAAATAGACGGAATCATATTTTTTTATTTAATTGCTTTTACAAAGATAATCTTTTTTACGATACTCTTTCTATATCCTTCAAGATTTTGCATTTCAGGATTTTTTGTGTCTCTTCTACTACCCGAGTGGCAGCCTGCGCAGCCTTTGGAGAATAGGTATGCGTACCTCTCTGTTGTTCCAGCCATTGGAGGGAAGGAATAGCCTGCCGGGCTTCAATCATGAGGAAAGTAGGCAGCATCTTGTGGGCTACGGCACAGAGGGTATCCATGTCTTCCGCTTGCAGGGCCGCCTGTATCTTTTCCAGGTTCTTGCGGGTTTCCTGCACAAACGTTCGGAGGATTTCTTGGGCTGCCTCCGGGTCATCTTCCGAGAAGGCAGTCAGCGGAGTAAAATTGTAGGTTTCTTCCGTGTTCTCTTCTTTGGGAAGCGGGGAAGGCTCTTTTTTTGACGTATCCAGTTCATGCCAGGATAAGACTTCTTTCAAGACACTCTTCAAGTCCGACTGGTTGAAAGGTTTCTGCAGCATGCCGGCAAATCCTTTTTGTCGGAAGTCATTCTTGTCCATGTCGCCACGTGCAGTAATGGCAATGACCGGAATGGATTGTGCCTGCGGCAGAGGCAGGCTGCGGAGATGTTTCAACAATTCAAATCCGTTCATGGCCGGCATTTGGATGTCGGTAAACAGGAGGTGGAAAGTCTGTGCTTGTAACTGTGCTACGAGCTCTTCAGGCTGTTCACAGCACACCGTTTCTATTTTCAGCCCTTTCACTTCTTCACTCACGTTATGGAGCATGGCTTCCGTGAGGTGCATTTGTATCCGGTCGTCGTCGATGATGAGTACCCGAAGCAAGGTTTCCGGAATGGACAGAGATGGCTCTGGTATTGGAGACACCGTCTTGGGAGAAATAGAAGGCAGGGGGATGGATACCTGGAACGTGCTGCCTTCTCCCGGGGTACTTTCTACTGTAATTTTGCCCAACAGCAGTTCCACCAGTTTGCGGGTAATGGACAGGCCGAGTCCGAAGCCTTCCTGTCCCTGGGCACTGCGCAGACGGGTAAATTCTTTGAAAATCCGTTCCTGGTCTTTGGCCGTCATGCCGCATCCCGTGTCTGCCACACGAAATACAAACTGGTTGCCGTGGTAGGCTGCCTCCAATGTGATTTTACCTGTTGCCGTGAATTTCAAGGCATTCGACAGCAGGTTCTCTACAATCTGCCGGATACGGAAGGGGTCACCTTCCAAGGTAAGTGATGCCGGAAGATGCTCCTCGAAAATAAGCTGCAGGTTCTTTTTCTCCGCAAGTGGCAAGAAGCTGTTGTAAATGTCGGTCAGCAGTTCGTGGGGATTGAATGCCACAGGATGCAGGTCCATTTTGCCTGCTTCCAGCCGGTGGTAATCCAGCAGGGAAGTGACGAGGGCCAGCAGATGTTGGGCCGAACTCTTCATGTTCGATAAGTAGAACTGCTGTCTCCGGTCGCGAACCAGTCGGATGAGGAGATCGATGTAGCCGATGATGGAGCCTGCCGGAGCCTTGATGTCGTGGGTGATGGTCAGCATCAGTTTTTCGCGGGCCACCAATAAGTTTTCGGCATAGAGCTTGGCTTTTTCCAGTTCCCTGCGGTAATGGTTGTTGCGGGTAATGTCACGGGCAATGACGATGGAGAATATCAATACCAGGACAAAGGCGGCGATGGCAATCTTGGCCATGGTCTCGGCTGCATTCTTCCGAATTTCTTCCTCCTGTGCCAGTTTGATTCGGGCCGCTTCTTGTTCGTCCTGTTCGATGTTTTCCAGCAACTGGTTGACACGCTGGCTGAGGCCGCTTCCAATCACACGGAGATTGTTGATCTGTGCGTTCAGCATTTCAGTTTCTTTTTGCCGGGTCTGGAACACCTTGTGCTGGATACCCGTAATCATGTGACTGATGGTGTCGACGGGGTTGTACACCTCATCGAGCGTATCGGTATATTCTTCCTGTATCACGTTGCTCACCTGAGTGGAATCTTCCTTGCCTGGGGCGAATACATCGGCCAGGCGTTTGAAGAATCCTTTCTTTTTGTGGTGGATGGTGTAGGAGTTGTGGTGCGTGATGACCTTTCTCCGGATATGGGGGGTACTGAGCAAAGAATCCTGCTGGGCAATCAGGCTGTCCAGCTGTTCCTGGTAAATTTGGTCGGTCGGGGTGTTCCGCATGGCTTCCAGTACCGCATACATGTTCCACTGTTTGTTATGAAGTAGGCTTCTCACTGTATCCAGACGGGCCTGCTGCAAGGTGTCTGTCAGAATAATCTCCAAGGTATCGATAGAGGCATTCACCTCTTTCATGGCTTTCAGGTAATGATAATATTCGTTCAGCTTGCCAGTACGCAGAGTTTGTCCAATGATTTCTGCATCATATAGCTGGCTGATGATGCGGTGGGTGATGTGGCGGCGATGTTCCAACTGTTCGTTCAGGTTGGAAGGAGTGGTGAGCAGGTTCATTTGCTGGATGGTATAAGTAAATGCTCCCAGCAGCAGTCCGATCAGCACGATGTAGCCGAATACGATTTTGGAAGAAGTGGAAAACATGGTTTAACAGCGTTGTTTGGTTTTATATCTGAACCGTAAGTAGTACATGATTCCGGCACTGGTGAGTCCGAAAGGAAAAGCCGCCCAGATTCCGGTGACGCCCCATTGGCAGACAAATCCGAAGAAATAACCTGCCGGCAGTGAAATCAGAAAATAGGCGATGAACGAGAACAGCATCATGGGACGCACGTCGGCAATCCCTCGCAGGGCGTTGGCAAAATTGATTTGCAGCCCGTCTCCAAACTGGTAAATCAAGAAAGGAATGATGACTTGGGCCACCATGAGGCTCACGGCCGCATCGTCTGTAAACCAGCCTCCGATGTGGTGGCGGAGGAGGAAAATAGGGATACCAGTCAGCACAATCATGACGAGAATGATATGGAACCCCATACGGGCTGTGCGGCGTACGTTCTCCAAGTCTTTCTGTCCGAAAAAGTAGCTGATGCGTACGGATACGGCAGCCCCCATGCCGTAGTACATCATGAAGCACACCTGCGATACCGCCATCATAATCTGATAGGATGCCAGTGCCGTACTGCCCAGCCAGCCCACCATGATGGCACTGAGGCTGAACGAGGCGGTTTCCATACCCATCTGTCCGGCAATGGGCCATCCTAATTTGTTCAGTTGCCCGAAGTCGGACTTATTGAGGCGTCCTTGCATGAATCCTGTTTTGAATGCTTCGTAGCGGGATGTGCCGAAGAAGAGAATCAGGTAGGCCACTACCATGAGGATGCGAGAGGTCAGGGTCGCAATGCCGGCACCTAACAACCCTAATTCCGGAAATCCAGCTTTCCCGTAAATCAACAGGTAGTTTCCCACGATGTTCAGCACGTTGCCCCCCAACAGAATCCACATGGAAATACGGGTGTCGGTAATGCCGTCGGTAAATTGTTTGAATCCGTTGAACCACAGTATAAAAGGCAAAGAAGAGAGCAGTACCAGATAATAGGGCCGCATCACCGGAAGCAGTTCTTCCGGCTGTCCGAGGTGTTCCAGGTTCCAGTAAAGTACAGCCATGACCAGGCAGACGATGACAGCCAGCAAGGTATTGGCAGCCAGGCTGTTTTTCAGCACCTGTCCCACCGCCTCATGGCGTCGCTGCCCGAACAGGCTTCCCACGATGGGAGTCAGTCCGTAGCTGAATCCCGTACTGAAAATGATGGCCAGGTTGAACATGTTGTTCACGAAACTGGCGGCCGCCAGTTCCTGCGTGCTGTGGTGCCCAATCATCAGGGTATCGGCAAAACCCAGTACGATGACTCCGATTTGTCCGATGACGATGGGAATACCCAGCCAGAGAAGTGCCCGGTAGTTCGATGATTTCATGAAATAGCCTTGTAATAAAGAATGCTGCAGTTTTCGGGTACGAAGCATTTGGCAGAAACCGCTTGAATCTGTGTGGCTGTGACGGCGCGGTATTTGTCCACTTCGTCATTGATGTCTTCGGCTTTGCCTGTCAGTTCAAAAAACGCCAGGTTGGTGGCCACGTTCAGGTAGTTGATGTTGTTGAAAATCTGTTCGCTTTCGTAACGGTTCTTTACTTTCTCCAGCTCCTGCGGACTGACGGGCACGGTCTTCATCTTGTCGAGTTCCTTCCAGATGGCCTCTTCGGCCTGTTCCAGCGATACGCCGGTAGCCGGTTTGCCGGTGATGTGCAATAACCCTTCGTCCAGGCTGCCCGAAATATAGGCATCGATGGACATGAACAGCTTTTGTTCCTGTACCAGCGACTGTACGAAGCGGGAAGAACGACCGTTCGACAGGATATCCGTAATCATGTCGTACACATAATAATCCGGGTGCATGCGGTTGGACATGTGGAAAGCCATGTAGATGGCATCCACGGGCACTTTTCGTTCCACCGTCTTGCGACGGATGGCCGTCTGCGGTTGCTCTTTCGGCAGCTGACGGGGGGTAATCTTCCGGGCCGGAATCGGACCAAACCATTTCTCGGCCAGTCGGACTGTTTCTTCAAAGGAGATGTGTCCCGTGACGGCTAAGATGGCATTGTTCGGGGCATAAAACCGATAGAAGAAGTCCTTTACCTCTTCCAGGGTGGCATGAGCGATGTGTGAAATCTCCTTGCCGATGGTCGGCCAGCGGTAAGGATGCGATTCGTAGGCCAGTTCGCGTATCAGGTGCGAAGCGTCGCCGTACGGTTGATTCAAGTTACGTTGTTTGAACTCCTCAATGACTACCTGCCGTTGCACCTCCAGGCTTTTCGGGTTGAAATCGAGGCTGAGCATACGGTCGCTTTCCAGCCAGAAACCCGTTTCCACGTTTTGGAACGGCAGGGTGATATAATAATTCGTAATGTCGTTGTTGGTCCAGGCATTGTTTTCCCCGCCGGCATTCTGTACCGGTGTGTCATAGTCGGGGATATGAAGGGAGCCTCCGAACATCAGATGCTCGAACAGATGGGCGAATCCCGTGTGCGACGGGTCTTCATCGCGGGCTCCCACGTCGTACAGCAAGTCGAGGGCGACCATTTGGGTAGAGTCGTCCTCGTTGTGTACAATCCGCAGCCCGTTGTCCAGGGTATAACGGTTAACTTGAATCATGCGGTTCTCAGATTATTCAATCACAGTTGCTTTCAAGATACGTACGTCGGTTTCCGGACGGTCGGCACGATTGGTCTTGACTGCCTGAATCTTGTCGATGACATCCATACCTTCAGTTACTTCGCCAAATACCGTGTAGGCACCGTCCAGATGAGGAGCTCCTCCCACGGTGGTGTAGGCTGCAATCTGTTCACGACTGAACTTCAAAGCCGGTTCCTTGGCCACGATGGCACGTGCCTGCGCTTCCAGGCTGTCCTGCAGTTCCAGCAGTCCGTCGTTGTCGCCAGCTTTCCGCATCTTGTAGATTTCTTTCATGTGCTTGCGGGCCAGTTCGTTGAATACGTTTTCCAGACGGGCATCGTTCAACTGGTTTTCCATGCTGATCATCTGTGCTTCCGAGAATTTCCGTCCGGTGACAATGTAGAACTGGCAGCCGGAAGATTCCTTCTTCGGGTTCACGTCGTCTCCTAAACGGGCTGCAGCCAGTGCCCCTTTCTTGTGGAAGAATTTCGGGTTGAATTCGGCCGGAATCGTATAGCCTACGTCACCGTTGCCCAATGTGGTTGTATCGGTTGCCGTCTTGCTCTGCGGGTCACCTGCCTGAATCATGAAGTTCTTGATGACACGGTGGAAGAGTGTGCTGTCGTAAGTACCTTCCTTTACCAGCTTGATAAAGTTGTCGCGGTGTTTGGGCGTTTCGTTATACAGTTTGACCGTGATGTTGCCCATGGTCGTTTCCAGACGTACAAGTGTTTCGTTTCCAGTTTCCATATCGGTTGTCTTTTTTTGATTGCCCGTGCATGCCATCAGGCAGCAGGCCATCAGTGTGAGTAAAATAGATAATCTTTTCATGTCCCAAAAAAATGATTGTGCAAAGGTATAAAAAAACTCTTTATTTTTCTTCTGGAACAGCAGCTATATAGACTCGGTGTGTGCGTTGTCCTTTGGCCTGTATGCCGGAGTCAGGAGTACGGCTCCAAGTTTGCAGTTCGCGGGCCGCCGTGGTATGGCTCAGTCCGGTCAGTTCCATGTAGTCGGTTACGGTCAGGTAAGGATGGTTTTGCAGGAAGTTTTGAGCTATTTTCAGCCGTTTTTCGCTGTTATGTCGGGAAATTTTCAGTCGGGAAGTACCATTTTCTCTTTCCAAGGTGCAGTGCTGGTTGGTTTTCTGTATCAGTTCCTTGTCGGCCCGGAAGTTGATGTTCCGCACTTGGATGCTGCGGGCGTTGCGTCGGGTGTCCCCTTCGGGGAGTTCAGCTTCTTTGCCCTTGGTCAGTCCCAATGAAGGTGTGAAGGTGCCTATCTGGTCAAGTTTGACGGAGTAGCCTCGGGCCATTTCGCGGGTCATGGCTTCGTGTAAGGCTATCAGCATGCCTTTGAGTTCGCCCGCACTGTAGCTGCTTTGCTTGGCAATTTCATTCACCAGTTCTTCTGTGCTGCATTGGCCTTTGATAATCATTCTCGGATAGAGGAGTGTTTCGTCCTCGTTGTGCAGGTCTTTCATTTCCTGCATGGTGTAAGTTGCTGCCATCGTAAGTAATAAATTTAAAGGTTTCAACAAAT
Source organism: uncultured Bacteroides sp. (assembly GCF_902472605.1). Lineage (GTDB taxonomy): Bacteria > Bacteroidota > Bacteroidia > Bacteroidales > Bacteroidaceae > Phocaeicola. The sequence goes on along the minus strand of NZ_CABROP010000007.1, from coordinate 82,683 downwards.
TCTTTCTTTTCCTTCGGCAAATTCTCTGTTTCATTGTGCGGGATTTGTATTTCACAGTGTGAAATATATATCCCACACTGTGGTTTTTGTATCCCACAGTGTGAAACAGAGAATTCTCCTTGGTGAAGATAGTTAAATTCAAGGGGAAATGCAAGAATGAGGGCGGGGAAATTTGCGCTTACAGGCTCATCACTTCCTGCTCAAAGTTCTCCTTGTCTCCCTTGGCTCGGTTGCGTATCTTGCTTCGGTAATTGTAGACCGTGGCCAGAGAGTAACCTAAGAAATGGGCAATCCGGTTGGCATCGGTCACTCCTAGTCGGATGAGGGCAAAGATGCGGAGTTCGGTGTTCAGTATCTCGCCTGGTTTGGGTTCAATTTTGCCTTCATCGGTAAGCAAATTGTTGAAGTCGCGGATGAAGTGGGGAAACAGTTCCAGGAACGATTTATCAAATTCGTTGTAGAAATTCTTGCGTTCTTCGCGCAGGAATTGTTCCGAACGGATAGCCTTGAACAATTCTTCGATGCGGGATGCCATGGCCAGTTTTTCGAGAGAACGCCGGTATTGCTCCAGTTTGTCCAGGTAGCTGACGCAACGGTCCAGGTAGCGTGCGATGTATACTTCTTTGATTTTTCCTGTTTGCTGCAGTTGTTTGTTGACTGCCACGAGCTCTTTGTTGGTTTGTGACAAATCTTTTCGCATGGCGGAAAGTTTTTTCATTCCATGATATAAATAGAATGCCAGTACAATCAGCGAGATAGCTAACAGGCTGAGACTCAACATTAAAATCCGTCCCATCCGTTTTTCTTGTGCTTTCTTGTCCGAATAAGCCTTGTCGATGATGGGATAGAATTCTGTCACCTCTAAAAAACGTAGGCGGGCATTGCAGGCCACTGCGTCTTGCATGGAACAGCTCACGTAAGTATAGGCTCTTTCCGGATTACCCTGATGATATACCAGCCGGGCGAGTCTCTGTAGGGCGGCATACTCTCGTACAGAGGAAGTCAGGTCGATAAGGGCGGTTTGTGCCAGATAGTAGACTTCCATGTCTATGTCTTTTTTGGCTTCATAGGCCAGTGAGAGGGTATAGAATGCATAGGCTTTTTCTTGCTGGCCTAAAGAGGACGTGAGCACCTTGTTTAAAAGGGGGATTGCTTTGTCGGGATGTCCCTCCAATATTAGTTTCTCGGCCAGAATAATTTGGTGGTTATTACCTTTTGGGATGATTTCAAGAAGAGAATCACGGTAAAGTGCGGTTTGACGCAGGTATTTCTCCTGAACAGTTTTGTCCACGGTGTTGTCGGCCATCCATCCATAACAGGCTCTGATGGTGAAATAATAGTATTCTCTGTTTGGAGAATTTAGCTGATGAGGATTGATGGCTTGTAATTTGGCTAAGGCCTCGTTGTACATACCCATTACTCCTCTTACTTCCGCATGGTTAATCATTATTTCGATGTCCCGGTCCGGATGCCTTTGCAAAGAATTGTAGTATTCCTTGCGTTTGATGTACAGGCTGGCAGAATCTGCCTGATAATGAAGATAGAGATTGAAGAGTTCTCCACAGAGTTTGTATTTTTCTTCATTGCTTGAGGCATAATGTAAACGTTGCTTGAGCTGTTCTATTGCTGCTTCCCGTTCGCTTCGGTATTTTTCTTTTTGAGCGATGACTTTGTCAAGTTGTACCAATATCCGCTCGTTGGAGGTTTGTGCGCAAACAGTGGTTTGCAAGACGTCTCCTAATACGAGAAGTAGAAGGTAAAATCGTATTTTCATAGCCTTAAGGTTAAATAGAACGTATTATCTCATTTATATTTTTATCACTGAAATTTTTATTAGCATACAGTTAATCAGAATATTAGCTTCTGTATGCATTTATATTTTGTTTCCAAAGATAAGAAATCTTTTTTCAGGAATCTATTTTTGCGATGAAAAACATTCAACCTCAATATCATGAAACATACATTGATTTTATGGGCTGTGTTCCTCTTCGTGTGGGGAATGGGGCAGACTGCCCGGGCCATGGACGTAAAGAAAATTGCTCCTTCGTTCTGGTGGGCAGGAATGAAGCATTCCGAATTGCAGATTTTGTTGTATGGTGACGATTTGGCTTCTTCCGATGTAACCGTGTCGGGAGAGGGAGTTTATTTGGAGGAAGTCGTGAAGCAGGACAATCCGAATTACCTGTTGCTGTACGTAGATTTGTCGGAAGCAAAGGCGCAGACTTTCCATATCCAATTAAAGAATGGAAAGAAGCTGCTTCAGATTCCGTATGAACTGAAGGCGCGTATGCGAAAAGGAGAAGATGTGAAAGGGTTTACTTCCGAGGATGTGCTGTATCTGATTATGCCCGACCGCTTTTCCAACGGGAATCCGGATAATGACGTGGTGAAAGGCATGAAAGAAACGAAGCTGGACCGCACGGATTCGTTTGCCCGTCATGGAGGAGACCTTCAGGGCATCTCGAACCATTTGGATTATATTGCCGATTTGGGAGTGACGGCCATCTGGTTGAACCCGACGCAGGAAAACGACATGGAGGGCGGTTCTTATCATGGATATGCCATTACGGATTATTATCAGGTAGACAGACGCTTTGGCAGCAATGAGGATTTCCGTGACATGGTGGACAAGGCACATGGAAAAGGCTTGAAAGTGGTGATGGATATGATTTTCAACCATTGCGGCAGCGAGAACTACTTGTTTAAGGACAAGCCTTCGAAAGAGTGGTTTAATTTTCATTCCAATTATGTACAGACTTCGTTCAAGACAGCGAGTGTGATGGATATTCATGCCAGTGGGTATGAAAAGAAGATTGCTACCGATGGCTGGTTTGCTTCTGTGATGCCTGATTTCAACCAGCGTAACCGTCACGTGGCCCGTTACCTGATACAGAGCAGTATCTGGTGGATTGAATATGCCGGCATCAACGGCATCCGGCAGGATACGCATCCATACGCGGATTTTGATTTTATGAGTCAGTGGTGTAAGGAGGTGTTGGAGGAATATCCTTATTTCAATATTGTAGGAGAAACTTGGCTGAACAGCAATGTGCTGGTTTCTTACTGGCAGAAAGACAGTAAGCTGGCTGCTCCGTTGAATTCCAATCTGCCGACGATAATGGATTTTCCTCTGCAGGCACTCATGAATCAGGCTTTCGATGAAGAGACCGGTGAGTGGGGAGGAGGTCTATATAAACTGTATGATTATCAGACACAGGATTTGGTGTATGCGAATCCGATGAACTTGCTGACCTTTTTGGACAATCATGACACTTCGCGTTTTACCCGGACGGATGAGATGGCTCAGAATCTGAAGCGTTACAAACAGGCTTTGGTCTTTTTACTGACTACCCGTGGGATTCCGCAGATTTATTACGGAACGGAAATCCTGATGACCGGTGATAAAGGAAAAGGTGACGGTGACTTGCGTAAAGATTTTCCGGGCGGATGGCCGGGCGATGTCCGCAACTGTTTTGAGGTCAGCGGACGGACACCACTGGAGAATGAGGCATTCGAGTTTACGCGCAGATTGTTGAACTGGCGAAAGGGAAACTCGGTTATCGGAAAAGGTACGCTGAAGCATTATTCTATCTGTCAGGGAGTGTATGTCTATCAGCGGGAATTCAATGGCAAATCGGTGGTGGTGGTGATGAACGGAACCGATTCTCCGAAAGAACTAGATCTGACTCCTTATAAGGAAATTCTTCCGGTAGACAATGCGCGGGATGTGCTGACGGGGAAGCAGGTGAATTTAGGAGGGAAATTGGCGTTGGAAGGACGAGAAAACCTTGTGTTGGAGTTCTAATGAATTTCTATTTTTAAGCTTTGTCTTATCTGTTAAGTAGCTTATTTATAAATAATTAAGTATTTTGTGGGTTTCTATTTTTCTATTTACGAATATCAAAATTGAGGAGGAAGCTTAATTTTGCTTTCAGTAACTGAAAAACATAAACCTAATTAAATTAATACCGCGAAAAACGTATGAAAACAAGAAAAACTTTTGCCTTTGTAGCGATGTGTTGTTGTGTACTTCTGGCACACGCACAGAAACTGACTTCGCCGGATGGTAATCTGGTGATGGATTTCAGTTTGAACCAGAAAGGAGCTCCGGTGTATGAGCTTACCTTTAAGAACAAACAGGTTATCAAGCCCAGTACTTTAGGATTGGAATTGAAACGGGAAGACCCGGAAAAACGGATTGGCTTTGAATGGACGGAACGCAAGGATAAGGAACGTGTAGATGAAAAGACCAACCTGATGACCGGTTTTAAAGTCAGAGAAACGCATACTTCTACTTTTGATGAGACTTGGCGTCCGGTGTGGGGAGAAGAGAGTGAAATCCGTAATCATTACAATGAGCTGGAAGTCACACTCGACCAGCCGGAAAATGACCGTTATATCGTGATTCGTTTCCGTTTGTTCAACGACGGACTGGGCTTCCGCTATGAGTTTCCTCAGCAGAAGAACCTGAATTATTTTGTTATCAAGGAAGAACATACGCAGTTTGCCATGACAGGCGACCATACTGCGTTCTGGATTCCGGGCGATTATGACACACAGGAATATGATTATACGACTTCCCGCCTTTCTGAAATTCGTGGAAAGATGAAAGAGGCGGTCACTGAGAATTCTTCACAGTTTGTGTTCTCACCGACAGGGGTACAGACTGCTTTGATGATGAAGACGGACGACGGATTGTATATCAACCTGCATGAAGCGGCTTTGAAGGACTATTCTTGCATGAGCCTGAACCTGGACGACAAGAATCTGGTGTTTGAATCTTGGTTGACTCCTGATGCCAAAGGGGATAAGGGCTATATGCAAACGCCGTGTACTTCTCCTTGGCGTACCGTCATCGTAAGTGATGATGCCCGTAATATTCTGGCTTCACGCATCACCTTGAACTTGAATGAACCTTGCAAGATTGCAGATACTTCTTGGATTCATCCGGTGAAATACATCGGTATCTGGTGGGACATGATTACCAATAAAGGAACTTGGGCTTATACGGATGATTTGTCGAGTGTGAAATTGGGTGAGACGGATTATTCCAAGACTAAACCCAACGGAAAGCATTCGGCTAATACCGCAAACGTAAAGCGTTACATTGATTTTGCAGCCAAACATGGTTTCGATGCCGTGTTGGTGGAAGGATGGAACCAGGGCTGGGAAGACTGGTTTGGCAAGAGCAAGGACTATGTGTTTGATTTTGTAACTCCCTATCCTGACTTTGACGTGGAAGAAGTGCATCGCTATGCAGCCAGCAAAGGGGTAGAAATGATTATGCATCATGAAACATCGGCTTCTGTACGTAACTACGAGCGTCACATGGACAAGGCATATCAGTTTATGGTGGACAACGGATACCATGCGGTAAAGAGTGGCTATGTGGGCGACATCATTCCGCGTGGGGAACATCATTATGGACAATGGATGGTAGATCACTATCTGTATGCAGTGAAGAAAGCGGCCGACTACAAGATTATGGTGAATGCGCATGAGGCTGTTCGTCCGACCGGATTGTGCCGTACGTATCCGAACTTGATTGGCAATGAGTCTGCCCGTGGTACGGAATACGAATCCTTTGGAGGAAATAATGTGAACCATACGACCATTTTGCCGTTTACCCGATTGATTGGTGGCCCGATGGATTATACACCCGGTATATTTGAACCGGATTGCAGTAAGATGAATCCGAATAACAAGTCGCATGCACGTACTACTCTGGCACGCCAGCTGGCTCTTTACGTGACGATGTACAGCCCGTTGCAGATGGCAGCCGATGTACCCGAGAATTATGAACGCTTCATGGATGCCTTCCAGTTTATCAAGGATGTGGCAGTAGACTGGGACGAAACCAAATACTTGGAAGCAGAACCGGGAGAATATGTCACCATTGCCCGCCGTGCCAAAGGCGCTACCGACTGGTATGTGGGATGTACGGCCGGATATAACGGTCATGAATCAAAACTGTCTCTTGATTTCCTGCAGCCGGGCAAGAAATATGAAGCTACCATTTATGCTGATGCAAAGGATGCCAGCTGGGACAAAAATCCGCAGGCTTATACCATTACCAAGAAAAAAGTAACCAATAAGACCAAATTGAACCTGAAAGCTGCTGTGGGTGGAGGTTACGCCATTTCCATCAAGGAAGTGAAATAAGAAATAATAAGGGAAAGATTGTGGTTCTCAATGGGTATTGGAATCCCGAATTTAGGTAACACTTTAATTTAATAATATGGAAATAAAATTGAACAATGCGAGTAAATTCCTGTCTGTATGGATAGTTGGAATTTTACTTTCCGTACAGGCCTTTGCACAAGGTCTTACCGTGAAAGGAGTTGTAAAAGACAATGCCGGTATGGGAGTCATCGGAGCCAATGTGCTGGTGAAGGGAACTACTGTGGGTACGATTACTGATTTTGATGGTAATTTTATGTTGGAGGCTAAAAAGGGAGATGTGATTGTCATTTCTTTTATCGGTTACAAAACGCAGGAGCTTCCAGCTACAGCTACCATGAATGTGACACTTCAAGATGATACGGAAATGTTGGATGATGTGGTGGTTATCGGTTACGGCTCGGTAAAGAAGAATGACGCTACTGGTTCAGTGACGGCCATCAAACCGGATGAATTGAGTAAGGGTATTACTACCAATGCACAGGATATGTTGACCGGAAAGGTAGCCGGTGTGAGTGTGATTTCCAATGACGGTACTCCGGGTGGAGGTGCACAAATCCGTATTCGTGGAGGTTCTTCATTGAATGCCAGCAACGATCCGCTGATTGTGATTGACGGGTTGGCTATTGATAACAGCGGTGTCAAGGGTATGTCGAACGGGCTTTCCATGGTGAATCCGGAAGATATTGAGACGTTTACAGTGCTGAAAGATGCTTCGGCTACAGCCATTTATGGTTCCCGTGCTTCCAACGGTGTTATCATTATTACTACGAAGAAAGGAAAGAGCGGTCAGGCTCCGAGGGTCAGTTACAACGGTTCAGTTTCCGTATCCACCATTCAGAAGAAATACGATGTGCTGAATGGAGACGAATACCGGGCATACGCCCAGCAGATTTTTGGCGATGAGTTGCCGGTGTCGCTGGGTACGGCCAATACCGACTGGCAGGATGAGATTTTCCGTCCAGCCGTCAGTACCGACCATCATGTGTCTATCAACGGAGGGCTGAAGAATCTTCCATATCGTGTTTCATTGGGATACAGTTATAACAATGGTATTTTGAAGACATCCAATTTCCAGCGTTTTACCGCATCGGTTAATTTGGCCCCTTCTTTCTTCGATGACCATTTGAAGGTGAATGTAACGGCCAAATACATGAATGGAAAGAACCGGTATGCAGATGCCGGAGCCGCCATTGGAGGTGCGCTTTCCATGGATCCTACTCGTCCGGTATATGGCGGTGACAGTATGTATGACGTGTTTGGAGGTTATTATCAGAACGCACAGTCTACTTCTGATTTTTCGGATCCGGACTGGCGGTATACGGCGAATAAGAATACGCCGCAGAATCCGGTGGCAGCTTTGGAACAGAAAGACGACAGTGCTAACAGCAACGATTTCGTAGGGAATGTGGAAGTGGATTATAAATTCCATTTCTTGCCCGACCTGCATTTGCATGCCAGCTTGGGTGGTGAATATGCAGACGGTACGCAGACTACCATTTATTCACCCTATTCATTCTCTTACAACTATTATGGGAATACTTCGGCTGTGACTGAATACAAATACAATTTGTCGTATAACGTATATGCACAATATATCAAGACATTGGGTGCACATACCTTTGATATCATGGCCGGCGGGGAGGAACAGCATTTCCACCGGAATGGGTTTACCATCGGGAATGGAGTGGATCCTTATACCGGAGAAATTCATGATGCCGTGTTGAAGGAACAGACGGCGTATGCTACCCGCAATACGTTGGTCTCTTACTTTGGACGTTTGAACTATACGTTGTTAGATCGTTACCTGTTCACCTTCACTATGCGCTGGGATGGTTCTTCCCGTTTTGCTGACGGAAACCGCTGGGGTACTTTCCCCTCTCTGGCTTTAGCTTGGAAGATGAAGGAGGAAAACTTCCTGAAGGATGTCAATTTCCTGTCTGACTTGAAACTTCGTTTGGGATGGGGTATCACCGGACAGCAGGATGTGAGCTCGGATTTCGCCTACATGCCGTTGTATGTGGTAAGTGACGATTATGCACAATATCCGTTTGGAGACACATATTATCATACTTCGCGCGCCAATGCCTTCAATACGGACTTGAAGTGGGAACAGACTACCACCTATAATGCCGGATTGGATTTCGGATTCCTCAACGGACGTATCAGTGGTAATGTGGATGGATATTACCGTGAAACAAACGATTTGCTGAATAGTGTGAAGATTCCGGTGGGTACGAACTTCAATGCACAAATGTTGCAGAATATCGGTTCTTTGAAGAATTACGGTATGGAATTTGCCTTTAACGTGAAACCGGTGGTTACGAAAGACTTTATGTGGGACGTAACTTATAACTTTACCTGGAACCATAATGAGATTACCAAGCTGACCGGTGGAGATGATGCAGATTATTACGTAGAAACGGGTAACAGCATTTCCCGTGGTAACAATACGAAGGTGCAAGTCAACAAGGTGGGTTATGCAGCTAACTCTTTCTATGTGTACCAGCAGGTATATGATGAAAACGGCAATCCGATTGAGAATATGTTTGTCGACCGCAATGGGGATGGCATCATCAACAGCTCTGATAAGTATATCTACAAGAAACCGGCAGCTGATTTCATGATGGGACTTACTTCGAAGATGACCTATAAAGACTGGGATTTCAGCTTTTCTTTGCGTAGCAGCCTGAACAACTATGTGTATTACGACTTTTTGGCTGGAAAAGCGAACGTGAGCAGCTCGGGATTGTTCTCTAACACAGCGTATTCGAATACTACCCCGGAAGCCATTGCTTTGGGCTTTACAGGAAAAGGAGATTATTACATGAGCGACTATTTTGTACAGAATGCTTCTTTCCTGCGTTGTGACAACATTACACTGGGATATTCGTTTAAGAATCTGTTCAAGACCTCGGCCTATAAGGGCATTGGCGGACGTGTGTATGCAACGGCTCAGAATCCGTTTATCATCACCAAGTACAAGGGGCTGGATCCGGAAGTGCAGAGTGGCATTGACTCTAATCCTTATCCGCGTGCCTTCACGTTCCTGCTGGGAGTTAATTTACAATTCTAATTTATGAAAACATTAAGACGTATGAGAACTAATTATTTGAAACATATATTTTCAGCGGCATTGATCGTTGCCGTTTCATTGGGAAATGTATCGTGCATCAATGACTTGGATATCAGTTCCATTGACCCTCAAAGTTCTTCCAGCTTTGATCAGGAGGGGGCTTTTGTCAAGCAGTATGCTTTGCTGGGGCTGACGGGACAGAAAGGTCTGGCAGGTAATCCCGACCTGGATGGACAGGATGAAGGAGAATCCGGATTCTATCGTACCATCTTTAATTGCCAGGAATTGCCTACCGACGAATGTGTATGGGTATGGCAGGACAACGTGGATATTCCTCAGTTTACCAGTATTGCGTGGAATTCTTCCAGTCAGCGTACCGAGTGGGTGTATGTGCGTTTGGGTTATGACATTACTCAGATGAACTTTTTCTTGGACCAGATTGCTGACAAAACGGATGAGGAATCCCTTCGTCAGCGTGCGGAAGTGCGTTTCTTGCGTGCCTTGCACTATTCTTATTTCCTGGACTTGTTTGGAAAGGCACCTTTCAAGGAGCATTTTGACAATGAATTGCCGGTAGAAAAAACGGGGAAGGATTTGTTTGATTACATCCAGAAAGAATTGGATGAATGTGAAGCGGATATGTATGAGCCGGGTCAGGCTCCTTTTGGACGTGCAGACAAAGCAGCCAACTGGCTGTTGAGGGCTCGTGTTTACTTGAACGCGGAGGTGTACACCGGTACGGCAGATTATGAAGATGCCAAGACGTATGCGGATAAAGTGATCAATAGCGGATATTATGAATTGTGCGATGACTATAAACTGATGTTTATGGCCGACAACGACCAGAATGAAAAGGCGATGAAGGAAATCATTCTTCCCATTCGTCAGGACGGTATGAAGACCCGAAACTATGGTGGTTCTACTTATTTGGTATGTGGTACGCGTACGGGTGGAATGCCTCACATGGGTACAACCAATGGTTGGTCTTGTATCATAGCTCGCAATTCGCTGGTGTATAAGTTCTTTGAGGAAGGAAGCGTGCCGATGATTCCGGAAGATGTAGAAGTGCCTGGGCAGAGCGATTTTGCCAATGATGAGGCTATTGATGCTTGGGATGCCCAGTATGGCGTGCGGACACAGGACATGATTCAAGCAGCGGGTGATGACCGTGCTATGTTCTATTCGGGTGCAGGTGGCGGACGCAGAACAATGGATCCGAAATCCATTACTGGTTTCCAGAGTGGGTTGTCTATTGTGAAATGGCAGAACATCCGTTCGGATGGAGCTTCTACCAGCCACACCGAATATCCGGATACGGATATCCCGTTGTTCCGATTGGCAGAAGCTTATCTGACCCGTGCGGAAGCCAACTTCCGGCTGAATCAAAAGAGCCTGGCCTGGGAGGATATCAAGACCTTACGTGCAAAACGTGGCTGTGTCAAGCAACCTGCCTTGAATGACATTACTGAGATGTATTTATTGGATGAATGGTCACGTGAATTCTATCTGGAAGGACGTCGCCGTAGTGATTTGGTACGTTTCGACTGCTTTACCACCGACAAGTATTTGTGGGATTGGAAAGGGGGCGTGAAAGAAGGTAAGTCGGTTAGTGACATTTACAATGTCTATCCGATTCCTGCCACAGACTTGAACAATAATACGAACATGCACCAGAATAAAGGTTATTAATCTATTAGAAGCAAGTAACATGAAAAAGATATTATTTCCCATTTTGTTGTTAGTCGGATGCGGACTTCCGTTACTGACGGCTTGTAATACAGACCGAGACGATAATCCGACATTACAGGAAGCAGAGACTTTTGTACTGGAAACTCCGGAGGACAATGTATATGATTTAGGAGAGGCTCAGGATACGATTGTATTGAATTGTGTGCAGCCTACTTATGGCTTTACGGCGGCTACGACTTATAGTGTACAGGTTTCACTGAATGAATCTTTTGTAGATGCCACAGAAGAAACCGAAGCTAATTACAAGACTTTGTCGACGACTTATACTTCCACCTCCATTGCATTGAAGCCTGCAGAGCTGAATACGGCTGTAGTGGATTTGTGGAAGCAGGCGAACCCGGAAGCAGATGCGTATATTGGCACGGTAACTCCGGTATATTTCCGGCTTACGGCAGTGATTACGGGTAGTGAACTGGGCAGTTCGGTATCGAATGTGGTTAAAGTCAGCCAAGTGAAACTGGGCGAGGTCGTCTCTACTTTGGAGCCGCCTGAGGCAATGTATCTGGTTGGTTCCAGCATCGGAACGGCTTGGGGAACGTGGCAACCGATGGTCAGTGTGAATGGGCTGGCTGGAGAGTTCTGGAGTATGGTTTATTTTGATGCGGGTGCCGAATTTAAATTCGGTAAGTTTGAACAAGACTGGAACGGTTATTCTAATATCTATCAGTTTGAAGATCATGCGGGAGCCGGACTGTCAGATAATGGAGGTAATATTAAAGTCGACAAAGCTGGATGGTATATTGTCTATTTGGCCGCTGCCGTGAATGGAGAAGAGTATCAATATACCATGAGTTTTTATGAACCTAATGTGTATGTGTTTGGAAATACGGTGGGCGACTGGAACTACAATGAAGCCTATAAGTTTTCTGTTCCGGAAGATAAGAGTGGCAGTTTTGTCTCTCCGGCTTTGACGGCTACGGGTGAAGTCCGTATGTGTATTAAGGCGAATACAGACTGGTGGCGGCTTGAATTTACCTTGAAAGATGGTGAAACTATCTTCTATCGCGAAAACAATGCGGTCAATAATGGATGGACTGATTTAGGAGCTGAATATTCTTTGACGGCCAATCCAGGTCAGAAAATATCGTTGAATTTTGCAGATGGAACAGGAACTCTTGATTAGATATTGAGGTTTTGATATATGGAAATGTCTCTCTTCACAGGTTGCTGCGGAGAGGGACATTTCTTTAAAAAACAGGCTATAATTTCTTCTACAGTTTGTATTATTCTCTAATTTCCTTCAGCTGGAAGTCCTTTCTTCGCAGGACAAAGCTGTTACTCAGGTATTTCTCGCGGACAATCTTGTTTTCGGCTAGTTCTTCCGGCGTACCCTGGAACAGAATCTTTCCTTCAAACAGCAGGTAGGCTCGGTCGGTAATACTCAGTGTTTCCTGTACGTTGTGGTCGGTAATCAGGATACCGATGTTCTTGTCTTTCAGTTTCCAGACGATGTGCTGGATATCTTCCACCGCAATCGGGTCGACACCGGCAAAAGGTTCGTCGAGCATGATGAATTTCGGGTCAATGGCCAGACAGCGGGCGATTTCCGTACGACGGCGTTCTCCTCCGGAGAGCTGGTCGCCCAAGTTCTTGCGGACTTTCTGTAATCGGAATTCAGCAATCAGGCTTTCCAGTTTCTCTTTCTGGTATTCGGGCGATTTGTTGGTCAGCTCCAGCACCGAAGCGATATTGTCTTCCACGCTCATCTTGCGGAATACGGAAGCTTCTTGGGCGAGATAACCGATACCGTTTTGGGCGCGTTTATATACAGGGTAAGAAGTGATGTCTTTGTCGTTCAGGTAAATATGTCCTTCGTTGGGCACAATCAGTCCGGTCGTCATGTAGAAAGACGTGGTTTTTCCGGCTCCGTTCGGCCCGAGCAATCCCACGATTTCGCCTTGTTTCACATTGATGGAAACATGGCTTACCACCGTTCGCTTTCCGTATTTCTTTACCAGATTCTCGGTGCGGAGCACCATTCTCCCATCGGAAGGCAATTCAAACTTTTCGGCTGTATTTTCTTGATTTTCTTGCGCTGCCATTGTCTTTTTGTTAGCTGTTCAGTCGTGCAAAAGTAGTAAAAATCTTGGCTTCTGTGGTTCTTAATTCGAAAATCCTCCTGTCTTTTATCATAATATAGCTAAAAAGCAGTACTTTTGTGCCAAATATGATTGTAACAATATGATAAAGCCTGTCACGAATCTGGGAAAGTACCTCATGTTGATGGGGCGTGTGTTTTCCCGACCGGAGCGTATCCGGATGTATTTAAAGCAATATCGGAATGAAATGGTACAGCTGGGCATCAATTCCATCGGCATTGTGTTGCTGATTTCTTTTTTTATTGGTGCCGTGATTTGTATCCAGATCAAATTGAATATTGAAAGCCCTTGGATGCCGCGTTTCGTGGTGGGGTATACCACGCGTGAGATTTTGCTGTTGGAGTTTTCTTCCTCTATCATGTGTTTGATTCTGGCCGGTAAGGTAGGGTCGAATATAGCCTCGGAGATTGGTACGATGCGGGTGACGCAGCAGATTGATGCGCTTGAAATTATGGGAGTGAATTCCGCTTCCTATCTGATTCTTCCCAAGATTTTGGGGCTGATGACCATGATTCCATTCCTGGTGATTTTCAGTATTTTTGCGGGTATCATCGGTGCGTTTTGTACGGCCTGGTTTGCCGGGGTCATGAACGCCACCGACTTGGAATACGGACTGCAGTATTGCTTTGTGGAGTGGTATATCTGGTGCAGCTTCATTAAATCTTTGTTCTTTGCCTTTATCATTGCCAGCGTGTCGGCCTATTTTGGCTATACGGTGGAAGGCGGCTCCATTGCAGTGGGAAAGGCCAGTACGGATTCGGTGGTATCAAGCAGCGTCTTGATTTTGTTTTCAGATTTAATACTTACACAATTATTGATGGGATGATACAGTTAAAATCTATATGCAAGTCGTTTGAAGGGCGTATGGTCCTTGAAAATATCGATTTTTCGTTTGATAGCGGGAAAACGAACTTGATTATCGGACAGAGTGGTTCCGGTAAGACGGTGCTGATGAAATGTATCGTAGGATTGCTTACCCCGGAGTGTGGAGAAATCTTGTACGACGGGCGCAACCTGCTGGAGATGGGGAAAAAAGAAAAGAAAGCCCTGCGCCGGGAAATGGGAATGATTTTCCAGAGTGCTGCTTTGTTTGACTCGTTGTCGGTGTTGGAAAACGTGATGTTTCCGCTGGATATGTTTTCCAATGACACTTATCGTGACCGGGTAAAACGTGCCCAGTTCTGTTTGGACCGTGTGAATTTGCTGGACGCCCAGTCGAAATATCCGGGAGAAATCAGTGGAGGTATGCAGAAACGTGTGGCCATTGCTCGTGCCATTGCTTTGCAACCGAGGTATTTGTTTTGCGACGAACCGAACTCCGGTCTGGATCCGAAGACTTCATTGGTGATTGATGAATTGATTCACAGCATCACGACGGAATACAAAATCACGACCATCATTAATACGCATGATATGAACTCAGTGATGGGAATCGGCGATAGCATTCTTTATATTTATCAAGGGCACAAAGAATGGGAAGGTACCAAGGATGAAGTGTTCAATGCCACAAATGAGCGATTGAATAACTTTATATTTGCTTCGGATTTGTTGCAGAAAGTGAAAAAAGAAGAAAATAACAAGGCGCAGAAACTCTGATCAGGAGGCGTCGGAAAAATAATTGGAGAAAATACGGTAGAAGGTGTGTGCTTTCTGCCGTTTTTCTTAACGGAGGCTTCGGAACAGCGTGAAGGCTGAAAGGGCTTTTTACAGACAAGTTGTTACGAGAGGAAGGGAGTTCCTGATTCGTAAAGAGAGATGTTTTTGGATTTTGTCAAGAATGGGGATTTCTGGCCCGTAAAGATTTTTTAGCTTGTCAGTTTGGTTATTGAAAGATTAAACATTATTTTTGCAACCACTTTTGATTTGTACGAGAAATAATTAATAATTAAATAAATAAGTCGGAAATGAATATTTCATTGCAAAATGTAGACAATGTAAGTGCTGTGCTTACTGTCCAGATTGAAAAAGCTGATTATCAGGAAAAAGTTGAAAAAGCACTGAAAACGCTTCGTCAGAGAGTAAATATGCCGGGATTCCGTAAGGGAATGGTTCCTATGGGATTGATCAAGAAACAGTATGGTACTTCTGTATTGCTGGAAGAAGTAGACAAACTGTTGCAGGAAAAGGTAGGCGAATATATCCGTGACAACAAAGTAAATATGTTGGGTACTCCGCTGCCGAAAGAAAACAATGTAAACTTCGAAAAAGACGAAAACTTCGAATTCTCTTTCGACATCGCTTTGGCTCCTGAGTTCAACGTAGAATTGTCTAACAATGATACAATCGACTACTATGACATCAACGTAACAGATGAAATGGTAGACCAGCAGGTGAAGATGTACACTCAGCGTACAGCTAAATATGATAAGGTAGAAGACTACCAGGACAACGACCTGTTGAAGGGTCTGTTGGCTGAACTGGATGAAAATGGCAATACAAAAGAAAACGGTCTGCAGGTAGAAGGTGCGGTGATGATGCCTACTTACATGAAGAACGACGAACAGAAAGCTATTTTCAACGGTGCAAAAGTAAACACCGTATTGGTGTTCAATCCGTCGGTTGCTTTTGACAACAACGAAGCTGAACTGGCTTCTTTGCTGAAGATCAAGAAAGAAGAAGTAGCTAACTACAAAGGCAACTTCAGCTTCCAGATTGAAGAAATCACTCGTATGATTCCGGGCGACCTGAACCAGGAATTGTTCGATCAGGTTCTGGGTGAAGGAAAAGCTCACAATGAAGAAGAATTCCGCGCTCAGATCAAGGACGTGATTGCAAAACAGTTTGAATCAGACAGCGATTACAAGTTCTTGCTGGATGTACGTACTTATTTGGCTAACAAGGTGGGCAAATTGCAGTTCGCTGATGAACTGATGAAGCGCATCATGTTGGAAAACAACAAGGACAAAGGTGAAGAATTCGTTTCTGAAAACTACGAAAAGAGCTTGGACGAATTGACTTGGCACCTGATTAAGGAAAAATTGGTAGCAGCTAACAACATCAAGGTTGAACAGGCTGATATCACTGAAATGGCAAAAGACGCAACTCGTGCTCAGTTCGCTCAGTACGGTATGATCAACGTTCCTGATGAATTGCTGGAAAACTATTCTAAGGAAATGTTGAAGAAACGTGAAAGCGTAGAAGCTCTGGTAAACCGTGTTATTGAATCAAAACTGGCTGAAATTCTGAAAGGTCAGGTAACATTGAATCATAAGGCTGTTTCTGCAGAAGAATTCAACAAAATGTTTCAATAAAATAATTTTGGCACTCGAATCTGATTGCTAAAATATTCTAAAAAAGGAGGCTTTTAACGGGACTTCTTCTGTAAGACAGAAGTGTTTTGTACTTTTGTTTCTTTGGAGGAAGGAGGTTAGAAGCCTCTTTTGTTATCATTTAATATTAGAATTATGATGGATGATTTTAGAAAATATGCTACCAAGCATCTCGGAATGAACAGCATGGTGCTTGATGATGTCATTAAGTCGCAGGCTGGATATTTGAATCCGTACATTCTGGAAGAACGTCAGCTCAACGTGACGCAGCTGGACGTGTTTTCCCGCCTGATGATGGACCGTATCATTTTCTTGGGTACCCAGATTGATGACTATACTGCCAATACGTTGCAGGCACAGCTGCTGTATTTGGACTCTGTAGACTCAGGGAAAGATATTTCCATTTACATCAACTCGCCGGGCGGATCGGTCTATGCCGGTCTAGGTATTTATGATACTATGCAGTTTATCAGCAGTGACGTGGCGACTATCTGTACCGGTATGGCAGCTTCTATGGCAGCTGTATTGCTGGTGGCAGGAAAAGAAGGAAAGCGTTCGGCTTTGACCCACTCACGGGTGATGATTCACCAGCCGATGGGAGGAGCTCAGGGACAGGCTTCGGATATCGAGATTACGGCCCGTGAGATTCAGAAGTTGAAGAAAGAGTTGTACACCATTATCGCGGACCACTCTCACACAGACTTCGACAAGGTGTGGGCAGATTCTGACCGTGATTACTGGATGACAGCTTCAGAGGCAAAGGAATATGGTATGATTGATGAAGTGCTTTCACGCAAACCTTCATTATAATAACGGAGATTTAATTCAAAACTAGATAGACTTTGGAAGATAAGAAAACTTCAAGAAATACCAAAAGACGATGCAGCTTTTGTGGTCGCACAGAAGACGAAGTGGGCTTTCTGATTACAGGGGTCAACGGATGTATTTGCGACAGTTGTGCGGAACAGGCGCACGAAATTGTAAAAGAAGCAATGCATCAGCAGGGAAAGGGGACGACGGATCTGAATCTGTCGGAATTGCCTAAGCCAAAGGACATCAAGGCGTTTTTGGATGAATATGTCATCGGACAAGATGATGCCAAACGCTATTTGTCTGTGGCGGTATATAATCATTACAAGCGTCTGCTCCAGCCGAAAGACAACAATGAGGTGGAGATTGAAAAATCGAACATCATCATGGTGGGAAGTACGGGTACTGGAAAAACTTTGCTGGCAAGAACCATCGCTAAATTGTTGCATGTACCGTTTACCATTGTGGATGCCACGGTGCTGACAGAAGCGGGATATGTGGGAGAGGATATTGAAAGTATCCTGACTCGTCTGCTTCAGGTGGCCGACTATAATGTGGAAGAAGCGGAAAGAGGCATTGTGTTTATCGACGAAATCGATAAGATTGCCCGCAAGGGAGACAATCCTTCCATTACGCGTGATGTAAGTGGCGAAGGCGTACAGCAGGGCTTGCTGAAACTGCTGGAAGGTTCGGTGGTCAATGTACCCCCTCAGGGAGGACGCAAACATCCGGATCAGAAAATGATTCCGGTCAATACTAAGAATATCTTGTTTATCTGTGGAGGGGCCTTTGACGGTATCGAACGGAAAATCGCCCAGCGCTTGAACACCAATGTGGTAGGTTATAGTGCAACGAAGGAAGCGGTGAAGATTGACCGTGCCAACTTGATGCAATACATTGCTCCTCAGGATTTGAAATCGTTCGGACTGATTCCGGAAATTATTGGCCGTCTGCCGGTACTGACCTATTTGAACCCGTTGGACCGTACTGCCTTGCGCAATATTCTTACAGAACCTAAGAACTCCATAATTAAGCAATATGTCAAACTGTTTGAAATGGATGGCGTAAAACTGGAGTTCGAACCGGAAGTGTTTGAATACATTGTTGATAAGGCTATTGAGTATAAATTGGGAGCTCGTGGCTTGCGTTCTATCGTGGAAACCATCATGAACGATATCATGTTTGAGATTCCATCGCAGCATGTAGACCGCTTTGTCGTGACATTAGATTACGCCAAACAACAGATGGGGAAGGCAAATGTTTCTCGTTTGCAAATGGCGTAAATAGAGAGTTTTTAGTGAGAAAATGAAAACTTCCGATGAAATATTCGCCGAAATATTTGTGTAATATGAAAAGTTGTTTATAACTTTGTTACACACGGAGACAATATTTTTACAATCAATAAACATCTAAATCCAAAGGACAATGGCGGAAAATATCAGTTTATCAGCAGCACTTAAAAAGTATTTTGGATTCGATACTTTTAAGGGGAACCAAGAGGCGATTATTCGGAACTTATTATCTGGAAAGGATACATTTGTTTTAATGCCTACGGGAGGGGGAAAATCATTATGTTATCAACTTCCTTCTTTGCTGATGGACGGAACTGCTATTGTGATCTCACCGTTGATTGCCTTGATGAAAAATCAAGTGGATGCCATGCGTAATTTTAGTGAAGAAGATGGAGTTGCTCATTTCATTAATTCTTCACTGACCAAATCGGCTACCGATCAGGTGAAATCGGATATTTTGGCCGGAAAGACGAAATTGCTTTATGTGGCGCCCGAATCTTTGACCAAAGAGGAGAATGTGGATTTTCTGAGACACGTGAAGATTTCGTTCTATGCGGTAGATGAAGCACATTGTATCTCGGAATGGGGACATGATTTCCGCCCGGAGTATCGTCGGATTCGTCCGATTATCAATGAAATCGGAAAAGCGCCTGTCATTGCACTGACGGCTACTGCTACTCCGAAAGTCAAAATGGATATCCAGAAAAATCTGGGCATGACGGATGCGGTAGAGTTCAAGTCTTCCTTCAACCGTCCGAACTTGTACTATGAGGTACGTGCCAAGACGGCAAATGTAGATAAGGACATTATCAAGTTTATCAAGCAGAACGAAGGAAAGTCGGGCATTATTTATTGCTTGAGCCGCAAGAAGGTGGAAGAGCTGACGGAAATTCTGCTGGCCAACGGAATAAAGGCCCGTGCTTATCATGCAGGAATGGATTCTGCCACGCGAAATGCCAACCAGGATGCGTTTCTGAAAGAAGATATCGATGTGATTGTAGCTACAATTGCTTTCGGTATGGGAATTGACAAGCCGGATGTACGTTTTGTGATTCATTACGATGTGCCGAAGAGCTTGGAAGGATATTACCAGGAAACCGGACGTGCCGGACGTGATGGAGGCGAAGGTCAGTGCATCACTTTCTATTCAAGCAAGGACTTGCAGAAGCTGGAGAAGTTCATGCAGGGAAAGCCGATTTCGGAGCAGGAAATAGGACGCCAGTTGTTACAGGAAACAGCCGCCTATGCAGAATCTTCAGTGTGCAGAAGAAAAATATTGTTGCATTATTTTGGTGAAGAATATACGGAAGATAATTGTGGTAATTGTGATAACTGTTTAAATCCAAAGAAACAAGTGGAGGCTCAGGATTCATTGTGTGCAGTGATTGAAGCAATCATTGCTGTAAAAGAAAACTTTAAGCAAGATTATATAATTGATATTTTGTTAGGTAAGGAAACTTCTGAAGTGCTGGCTCATAAGCATGAAGATTTGGAAGTGTTCGGCTCAGGAATGGGGGAAGATGAACGATTGTGGAACGCAGTTATTCGTCAAGCGCTTATAGCCGGTTACTTGACAAAGGATGTGGAAAACTATGGCTTATTGAAAGTGACGCCCGAAGGGCATAAGTTCTTGAAAAAGCCGAAGTCATTCAAAATTGTAGAAGATGCGGATTTTGATGATGAAGAAGTGGATGAAACTCCGATGCGGAGTGGTGCTTCGTGCGCAGTCGATCCAGTATTGTATTCCATGCTGAAAGATTTGCGGAAGAAGACGTCGAAGAAGCTGGACGTTCCTCCCTACGTAATATTCCAGGATCCTTCTCTTGAAGCAATGGCCACGATTTATCCGGTAACCTTGGAAGAGTTGCAGAATATTCCGGGGGTAGGTGCCGGCAAGGCGAAACGTTACGGCCAGGAATTCTGTGAACTGATCAAGAAACATTGCGACGAGAACGAAATCGACCGTCCGGAGGATTTGAGAGTACGTACGGTAGCCAACAAATCAAAGTTGAAGGTTTCGATTATTCAGAGCATCGACCGTAAAGTGGCATTGGACGACATTGCGGTGGCAAAGGGAATTGAGTTCAGCGAACTGCTGGATGAGATTGAAGCCATTGTTTATTCAGGTACCAAGCTGAACATCGATTATTTCTTGGAAGAAATCATGGATGAAGACCATATGCAGGATATTTATGATTATTTCAAGGAGTCTACTACGGACAAGATTGATGATGCCATGGATGAATTGGGTGATGATTATACAGAAGATGAAATCCGATTGGTACGTATCAAGTTTATTTCTGAGATGGCCAATTGATAAAGGAGATAAAGTATTTCTTTAAGATATTCTACAGCGGGTTGGTGTGTGTACACACTGACCCGCTGCTTTTTTTTGAGTGATAAACTGGCTTTTTAAAAAGATGTTAACTGTAGGTTTAAATCTGAATAAAATTCGTATATTTGCACGCAATAAAATCTAAAGCATAAAGCCCTATGTCATTTATTGCAGATAAAGTTGTAATGGACGGATTGACTTACGATGATGTATTGTTGATTCCGGCCTATTCTGAAGTATTACCTAAAACAGTCGAACTCACGACTAAGTTTTCACGCAACATTGAGTTGAAAATTCCGTTTGTAACTGCAGCCATGGATACGGTTACCGAAGCACAGATGGCCATTGCGATTGCTCGTGAAGGCGGTATCGGTGTAATCCATAAGAACATGTCTATTCAGGAACAAGCTCGTCAGGTAGCTATTGTAAAGCGTGCTGAGAATGGTATGATTTATGATCCTGTCACCATTAAGAGAGGTTCTGTGGTAAAGGATGCACTTGATTTGATGGCTGAATACAAGATTGGTGGTATCCCTGTAGTGGATGATGAGAATTACCTGGTAGGTATTGTTACCAACCGTGATTTGCGTTTTGAAAAAGATATGAACAAACGCATTGATGAGGTGATGACGAAAGAAAATATCGTAACCACTGAACCGGGTACGGATATGGAAACTGCTTCCAGAATTCTGCAGGAAAACAAGATTGAAAAACTGCCGGTAGTAGATAAAGCTGGAAAACTGGTAGGTCTGATTACGTATAAAGATATTACAAAAGCAAAAGACAAACCAATGGCTTGCAAGGACTCTAAAGGTCGTTTGCGTGTGGCTGCCGGTGTAGGGGTTACAAATGATACTTTCGACCGTATGGAAGCGTTGGTGAACGCTGGAGCAGATGCCATTGTGATTGATACGGCTCACGGACATTCCATGTATGTGATTGAGAAATTGAAAGAAGCGAAGAAACGCTTCCCCAATATTGATATTGTGGTAGGTAATGTCGCTACGGGTGAAGCAGCCAAAACGCTGGTAGAAGCAGGTGCGGATGCCGTGAAAGTAGGTATCGGTCCGGGTTCTATCTGTACCACTCGTGTGGTAGCCGGTGTGGGTGTTCCTCAGCTGACCGCAGTATACGATGTGGCAAAAGCACTGGAAGGAACAGGTGTTCCTTTGATTGCAGATGGTGGTTTGCGTTATTCTGGTGATGTGGTAAAAGCATTGGCCGCTGGTGGTTACAGTGTGATGATCGGTTCTTTGGTAGCCGGTACGGAAGAATCTCCGGGTGACACTATTATCTTCAACGGACGTAAGTTTAAATCTTATCGTGGTATGGGCTCATTGGAAGCCATGGAAAATGGTTCAAAAGACCGTTACTTCCAGAGCGGTACAACTGATGTGAAGAAGCTGGTTCCGGAAGGTATTTCTGCTCGTGTACCTTATAAAGGTTCTTTGTATGAGGTGATTTATCAGCTGGTAGGTGGTTTGCGTGCCGGTATGGGTTACTGCGGTGCACACAATATCATGGAATTGCATAATGCGAAGTTTACGCGTATTACCAATGCTGGAGTATTGGAAAGCCATCCGCACGATGTCTCTATTACGAGTGAAGCGCCGAACTACAGCCGTCCTCAGTAAATAAAGATTCTTTGAATTTATTCGCATATAATCATTCTGAACGTCAGTCAGGTCGTAATGACTTGCCTGACGGCTGGAATGATTTTTTTGTTTGATGAAGTATAAATAAAGGTTAGTCATGCGTAGAATCCTGTTGTGGTGTGTGTATCTGCTGATGGGGGCTTGTCTGTCTGCTCACGCAGAAGAGCGGGAAGTTGTGTTCCGGATTGATGGAAAAGCCACCTCTGTGAAAGAATTTGAACATTATTATGCGCGGATACATGCCGTAAATGGTATCTCAGCCGAACGTTTTTTGCCTCATTTTTTGTATTATAAGCTGAAAGTGGCCGATGCCAGAAAGAAAGGATGGGATACGTTGCCCGATTTTCGGTTGCAATGCAATGCGTTGCAAAGTGAGTTAGGGAAAGCTAAGGGAGAGAAAAACCTGCAGTCTGCTTCCATGAAGTGGGTAAAATTTCGTCAGATATCGATTTTGTTACCCCAGCATGTGTCGGCTGCGCAGGAGCGTCAGGCCCGGAAAAGCATGGATTCTGTGTATACCGCATTAAAGGGGGGAGCGGACTTTGAAACAGTCGCACGGAATTATCCCTTGGTGGAGGCTTCGCCTTATTTGGATGGAGAATGGATTCCGGAAGTATGTCTGGTAAAAGAATTTTCGGAACGGTTGGATACCTTGAAGAAGAATGCCTATTCAGCTCCGTTTTTTTCTCCATTGGGTATTCACGTGGTTCGTTTATTGGATTGCAAGCAAGACGTATACCCCAACTCGGATGATACGATGGCGGAAGTAGTCGGTGAATCGGATGGAGAGGAGTCGGAATGGAAACAGACCTTGACCGATGGCTTGTTGGCGGCTTACTGGGACAAACGTCATATCGGAGGATCTTCAGGGAGTGTCACCGATCAGGACTTGCAGAATTATTTTGAGGCGCATAAAAAAGATTATGCATGGGAACTTCCCCACTTCAAAGGGGGAGTGGTGCATTGCCTGAATAAGAAGGCCGCTTCTAAGTTGAAAAAGAAGTTGAAAAAATTACCATTGGGGGAATGGACGAAAGAAGTTGCTGTAGCTTTCCAAGAAAATCCAGGTTTGGAGGCAGAGGTGGTAACCGGGTTGTTTCAGATAGGAAGTAATCCTTATGTGGATAAGCTGGCTTTTAAATGCGGACACTTTACGCCTCGGACTGACTTACCTTATACATTTATCTTGGGAAAACGTCTGAAGAAAAGGCCTGAAGAATTCCAGGATGTGCGGGCAGAAGTGCAACGTGATTATCGTTTGTCGATTGAAAAATCACAAATGGAAGAGTTAAAGCAAAATTTCCAAATAGAAATAAACCAAGACATTTTAAAAACCGTTAATTGTAGCGGAAAAAAGTAATTAATGCCGTATCTTCGTCCTTTGTAATGTAACGGACCAAACAAATCAAATAGACAGAAAATGAATAAATTGATCATGACTGGTGTCTTGGCTTTCTTATTTGCCTTGACAGGAATAGTCCCCACTATGGCACAAGATAATGTAATTGATGAGGTGGTGTGGGTTGTCGGCGATGAAGCCATTCTGAAATCGGATGTAGAAAATGAACGCTTGAATGCACAGTATGAAGGCCGCCGTTTTGACGGTGACCCTTATTGCGTGATACCGGAAGAACTGGCAGTGCAGAAACTGTTCCTTCACCAGGCGGAAATTGATAGTATTGAGGTGAGTGACCAGGAAGTATTGCAGAAGGTAGAAACCCAAATTGCCTGGTTGACAGAACAGATTGGTTCGAAAGAAAAAATGGAAGAATACTATAATAAGACTTCCACACAAATCCGAGAGATGTTACGTGAGAATATCCGTGACGGGCTGACCGTACAGGAAATGCAGAAGAAAATTGTGGGAGATATCAAACTGACTCCGGCAGAAGTGCGAAACTATTTCAGTCGTCTACCGCAGGATAGTATTCCGTTTGTACCTACACAGGTGGAAGTACAGATTATTACACGTGAACCTAAGATTAAGGAAGAAGAAATTGAACGTGTAAAGAAAGAACTGCGTGATTTTACGGATCGTATCAATAAGGGAGAGACGACTTTCTCGACCTTGGCCCGTATGTATTCCGAAGACCCGGGTTCTGCCCGTCGTGGAGGTGAATATGGTTTTACGGGACGTGGAGAGTTGACCCCGGAATTTGCCAATGTCGTGTTTAACCTGACAGACCCCAAGAAAATCTCAAAGGTTTTCCAGACTGAATATGGTTATCACATTGCCCAACTGATTGAAAAGCGTGGTGACCGTGTGAGTTACCGTCATATCCTGATTAAACCACGTGTAGACGAAAAGGATATTGAGGCGGAACTGAACAAGTTGGACACGCTGGCCAATGATATCCGCAAGGGAAAAGTGACTTTCGATGAGGCAGCTACTTGGGTATCTCAGGATAAAGATACCCGTAACAACCACGGTTTGCTGGCTAATCCTCAGACTTCTACTTCTCGTTTTGAAATGCAACAGCTGGCCGGATTGGTTTCACAGGAAGTGGCCAAGACCGTAGAAGGCATGCAGATTGGAGAGGTTTCCCAGCCGTTTACTATGATTAATGCCAAAGGTAAGGAAGTGTGTGCCATTGTAAAATTGAAAAACCGTATTGATGGACACAAAGCCACTATCTCTGAAGACTATCAGCGTTTGAAGGATATTGTAACGGCTAACCGTAGTGAAGAGAAACTGCAGAAATGGATTGTAGAGAAACAGAAAAATACGTATGTACGAATCAATCCGTCTTGGCGTAAGTGTGATTTCAAATATCCAGGATGGATTAAACAGTGATGAGAATACCTGCACATGAAACAGGATACAGATAAAAAATCAGGCCGTGTAAGGATGCATCGTCTCCTGCCGGTTGTGGCATTTTGTTTGACCATACTGAGCCTTTCAGCTCAGGGAGGACTTTCTGTTCCTCAGCATCCGGTGAAGCAGGAAAAAAAACAAGCTCCGGCAAAGACTGCCCAGCAGAAAGGAGAATCCAAGCGTCCGGCAGCTAAAAGCAAGGTGTATTTGTTGCACTCCGATTTGCTGCGGAAAGATGCCCAGCATCCGGATGCCCAGATTGTGACCGGCAATGTGGAGTTCCGCCATGACAGTGTGTATATGTATTGTGACAGTGCATGCTATTATGATAAAATCAGCAGCTTTGAAGCTTTTGGTAATGTGAAGATGGTACAGGGGGATACCTTGTTTCTCTATGGTGACCGTTTGTACTATGACGGACTGACTCAGATTGCGGAGATGCGTTGCAATGTACGGATGGAAAACCGTACGACTACCTTGCTGACAGACAGCTTGAACTATGATAGAGTATATAACTTGGGGTATTTCTTCGATGGAGGAACCATGATGGACGAACAGAACGTATTGACCTCTGAATGGGGAGAATACAGTCCGCAGACCAAGCAGTCCGTTTTCAATTACAATGTGAAGCTGGTCAATCCGCAGTTCACGCTGACCTCGGATACTTTGCGTTACAATACGGCTTCTAAGATTGCCGACATCGTGGGGCCTTCGGATATCTGGAGTGATGCTAATCATATTTATTCAGAAAAAGGTGTTTATAATACGGTAACTGGAAAGGCTGACTTGTATGATCGGTCTGTGCTGACCAATCAAGGCAAGCAACTGACGGGAGACACGCTTTTCTATGACCGCAATACCGGAGTCGGTGAAGCATTCAGTCGGATGGTGATGACAGATACAGTCAATCGGAATATGCTGACGGGTGAATATGGTTTCTACAATGAAAAGACAGGGTATGCCTTTGCGACCGACAGTGCTGTGGCCATTGATTATTCACAGGGCGACAGTTTGTTCTTGCATGCGGATACGTTGTTGATGGAAACCTTCCACATGGATACGGATTCCATGTACCGTGAAATGCGGGCCTTCCACAAGGTACGTTTTTACCGTACAGATGTACAGGGAGTGGCCGATTCACTGGTATTCTCTACGACAGACAGTTGTTTGACCATGTATCGTGATCCAATTATCTGGAACAAAAACCAGCAGCTTCTGGGCGAAGAGATAAAAGTGTATATGAACGATAGTACCATCGACTGGTCGCACATCATTGGTCAGGCACTTTCGGTTGAAAAAATAGACTCCGTCTTGTACAATCAAGTGACCGGAAAGGAGATGAAATCTTACTTTGTGGGCGGAGACATGCGAAAGACTGAAGTGATAGGCTCCGTACGGGTGGTATATTATCCGATGGACTCCGACAGTACGCTGATTGGTATGAACGTGTCGGAGACCAGTAAGCTGGAAATTTATCTGCAGGACAAGAAAATCGAACGGATGGTGATGAGTCCGAAATCGAACGGGGTACTGTATCCGATGACACAGATTCCGGCAGGGAAAGACCGGTTGGAGAATTTTGTTTGGTTCGATTATATCCGTCCGAAAGATAAGGCCGATATATTCAACTGGCGCGGTAAACGAGTGGAAGACCAGTTGAAGAAGAGTGTACGCGGACCGGTAGTCTTGCCGAATGCTCGTTTGTTTGAAAATAAGAAGGAGGAATAAGATATGGGAATGTTTACAATGAGAAAGCCTCGCGGTTATCACCATGAATATATTTACGTGGATGAGCGCAAGGAAAAATTGCAGAAAATAGAAGATACTGCGAAACGTGAACTGGGAATGCTTCCTCCCAAGGAATTTGATCCGGAAGACATTCGTGGAAAGTTCGTGGAAGGAACGACGTACCTGAAACGCCGCAAGGAAAGCGGACGTAAACCTCTGAGTTATGGAGTCATGTTTGTGGCGATTGTAGTGTTGCTTTATATTTTACATTATCTGATTACAGGAGAATTTACATTATGACCTCGGGAGATGTAATCCGTTTGTTGCCGGATTCGGTAGCCAACCAGATTGCAGCCGGTGAGGTGATACAACGTCCTGCGTCTGTCATTAAAGAGCTGGTGGAAAATGCTGTCGATGCCGGTGCCAAGAATATCGAGGTACTGGTGACCGATGCCGGGAAAACCTGCATACGGGTAATTGACGACGGGAAGGGCATGTCGGAAACGGATGCCCGAATGGCTTTTGAGCGTCATGCTACCTCTAAAATCCGGGAAGCGGCCGATTTGTTCGCCCTGCATACCATGGGGTTCCGGGGAGAGGCGCTGGCTTCCATTGCGGCTGTGGCACAGGTGGAACTGAAAACCTGCTGTAATGGGGACGGCTTGGGTACTTATATTCAGATTTCTGGTTCTCAGGTGGAGAAGCAGGAGCCTGTGGCATGTCAGCAGGGCAGTGATTTCTCGGTGAAGAACCTGTTTTTTAACGTACCTGCCCGCCGGAAGTTCTTGAAATCCAATCAGACAGAGCTGAGTAATATTGTGGCCGAATTTGAACGGATTGCATTGGTGAATCCCGACATTTCGTTTGTATTGAGCCATAACGGTACGGAGATGCTGAATCTGCCGGCTATCCCATTGCGTCAGCGGATTATGGGCGTATTCGGGAAAAAACTGAATCAGGAACTTTTATCATTGGACATCAATACCACGATGGTAAAGATTCACGGATACATTGGTCGT
Source organism: uncultured Bacteroides sp. (assembly GCF_902472605.1). Lineage (GTDB taxonomy): Bacteria > Bacteroidota > Bacteroidia > Bacteroidales > Bacteroidaceae > Phocaeicola. Next base: position 54,656 of record NZ_CABROP010000007.1, on the reverse strand, counting down.
CCGGAATCTGCCCGTAAGAAAGGGGCTCGTCAGTTCTTCTTTGTGAACGGACGGTACATGCGGCACCCTTATTTTCATAAGGCGGTGGCCAGTGCCTACGACAACCTGATTCCGGTAGGAGAGCAGGTTTCTTATTTTATTTATTTTGAGGTGGTTCCTTCGGATATCGATGTCAATATTCATCCCACCAAAACGGAAATCAAGTTTGAAAACGAACAGGCCGTATGGCAGATACTCTCTGCGGCGGTGAAGGAAACCTTAGGCCGTTTCAATGCAGTACCTTCCATCGATTTCGATACGGAAGGTATGCCGGATATTCCAGCCTTTGAAAATTCTCCTTATAGTGTGGCTCCTCCGCCTACCAGCTTTGATCCTTCTTATAATCCGTTCAACACCTCGGCTGTGCCTCCTTCTACTTATTCCTCTGCTTCCAGTGGAAGGGTAGAAGCTTCTCCCTCTTTTGAGGAAGGACAAGAATGGAAACCCGTTTCGAGTGAACGGGAAACTACCGTACGTTCATCGATGAACCGGCGGGAATCGGTACCCGATTTTGGACGGAACGGCAACTATACCCCTTCGTTTGGAGGACATAAAAACCGGGTAGAATGGGAACCATTGTTTGAAGGGCTGGAACGGTCGCACGAGGAGCCGTCGGATACGGTGGAAGAAGAACCGAAGCCATTAGAAACGACGAACTGGGAAGAAGCATCGGCCGAATCCATGCTGTCGACAGCCGAAGAGGAAAACAAAGAAAGAGTGCCGCTGGAGAATTCCATGCGTCATTATCAGTATAAAGCCAGTTTCATACTGACCTCAGTCAAGTCTGGATTGATGATTATCAACCAGCAGCGGGCTCATGTGCGGATTCTTTTCGACCGTTATATGGCGCAGATAGAAAACCGGAAGAATGCGTCTCAGCGGATGCTTTTCCCGGATATGGTACATTTCTCGCCGTCTGAAGTTCCGGTACTTGAGGAATTTATGGACGACCTGAACGCGTTGGGTTTTGAACTCAGTAGTCTGGGAGGAGGAACCTATGCCATCAATGGGATTCCGGCAGGTATCGAAGGATTGAATCCCGAGAAGCTGGTGACAGATATGGTACATACGGCCATCGAAAAGGGCTGTAAGGTGAAGGAGGAAGTGCAGAGCATGCTGGCCCTTTCCTTGGCAAAAGCTGCTGCTATCGTACCGGGGCAGATTCTGACCGATGAAGAAATGAACCGGCTGGTAGATGACTTGTTTGCGGTGTCTACTCCGAACTATACGCCCGACGGAAAGACCGTGCTGGCAGTATTGAAAGAAGAAGACTTGGAAAAGATGTTCAAGTAAGGTGTACGGCCGAGAATGTAAAGAAGGCCGTTGTACATAGATTTACAGACTACATCGTAAAACAGAGTGTAGTTGCTGAAAGAGAAATCCCTCTATTTTTACTTTGCCGCAGAGGTAAGGTGGAAAATAGAGGGATTTTTTTGTTTGTATAAGAGGGACAAAGAGCCTTTTGGGGGGAAAGAATGAGATGAAAAAGGAAAATCTGAACAGTCCCTCCTCTTTTCTGAATAATCGTGTAAGTACCTGACAGACTATCTTTGCTTCAGATTAAGAAACGAAAAAACATGAAGCAATTAGTAGTCATTTTAACTTCCTTGTTCGCGTGGTTACCTGCTTTTGCGCAGCGCACACTCACGTTGGAAGAATGCCTGCGGATAGGCATCGAGAACAATCTTTCGTTGGCTGGCAGTCGCAACGAACTGCGGAAAGCCCAGCATCTGCTCAGCGAGAACCGGGCAAAGTTGTTGCCGCAAGTCAGTGCGGTAGCCGGGTTTAACGATAACTTTAATCCTCCCGTATCAGTTACCGACGGTTCGGCATACGGCAATCCCTACAACGTGACCAAGACGCTGCAATACAATGCGTCGGCAGGTTTGCAGTTGCAGATGCCGCTTTACAACCAGACGGTGTACACCGCCATTGACATAGCCCGTACGATGAACGAGTTGAACCGCCTGTCGTATGAAAAAGCTCGGGAGGACTTGATGCTGCAAATCAGTAAGATGTATTACTTGGGGCAGAACACGGTGGAACAGCTGGCCCTGATTCAGGAAAACCGGGTGCGGTTGCAGGAGTTGCGCGACATTACCCAGGCTTTTTTCGACAACGGCATGGCCATGGAGGTGGACGTGAAGCGGGTCAACATTAACTTGGAGAACCTGCAGGTGCAGTATGATAATGCGAAGTCGATGCTGGTGCAGCAACTGAACCTGTTGAAATACGTGATGGACTATCCGGCGGAAGAGGAGATTGCCTTGACGCCGGTGAATCCGGAACAAGTGGAGTCGGTTTCGTTGACCGGACTTCGCAGTGACTTGTATGAATTACAGCTGCTGGAGTCGCAGGAGAAACTGGCCGGACAGCAGAAAGATTTGATTCGTCAAGGTTATCTTCCTTCGCTGAGCCTGACCGGAAGCTGGATGTATTCTGCCTACACTGACAAGGCCCGGCATTGGTTTCATTCCGGTCCTTCCAATCACTGGTATCCGTCCAGCGGGTTGGGGCTGACTCTCCGTGTGCCGATTTTCGACGGACTGGACAAGCGGGCGCGCATCCGGAAGGCCCGGATTGACGAGGAGAACGCCCGGCTGAACTACGAGAATATGCGGAAGAACATGGAGACGCAGTATCTGAATGCCACGAACGACTTGATGAACAACCAGCGTAATTTCCAGAAGCAGAAAGACAATTACCTGCTGGCTGAAGAGGTCTATCAGGTGACGACTGACCGCTACCGGGAGGGTATCGCTTCCATGACGGAAGTCCTTCAGGACGAAATGCGCATGAGCGAGGCACAGAACAATTACCTCAGCGCACACTATAATTATCAGGTGGCCAACCTGACCTTGCTGAAACTGACCGGACAATTGGACCGCTTGTTTCAGACAAATATCACTCATTGATTCACTCTTAAACTATTTTGTATATGAAAACTTCCAATCATACGCTTCAGGAAAAAGCCTTGAAATTAAAAAAACAACGTCGTCGCCAGATTTTAGCCAGTCTTTTGGGAATTGCCCTCCTTTTGTGGGGAGTGGTCGAAGTGGTCTGCATGTTTCTGGACTACAAGCATACGGAAACGAGCAACGACGCACAGGTGGAACAATATATCTCTCCGGTAAACCTGAGAGCATCGGGATACATCAAGAAAATTTATTTTACCGAGCATCAGCAAGTGCATAAAGGAGATACGCTCCTGGTGTTGGACGATCGGGAATACCGGATTCGGGTGATGGAGGCAGAGGCCGCACTGAAAGATGCGATGGCGGGAGCTACCGTGATGGATGCCACCTTACAGACCACGCAGACCACGGCTTCGGTCTATGAGGCTTCGATTGCTGAAATCGAGATTCGTCTGGCCAAGCTGGAAAAAGACCGTCAGCGCTACGAGAACCTGGTAAAGCGGAATGCGGCTACTCCGATTCAGCTGGAACAGATTGAAACGGAATACGAGGCTACCCGCAAGAAACTGGAAGCTACCCGACGCCAGCAGCGGGCCGCGATGTCGGGTATCAAGGAGGTATCTAATCGGAAGGAGAGTACGGAGGCTGCCATACAGCGGGCAAAAGCAGCTTTGGAGATGGCTCGCCTGAACCTGTCGTATACCGTAGTGCTGGCTCCTTGTGACGGGAAACTGGGGCGAAGGGCCTTGGAAGAAGGACAGTACATCACTGCCGGACAAAGTGTGACCTATATTCTGCCGAATAGTCAGAAATGGATAGTGGCCAATTACAAGGAAACACAGGTGGAAAACCTGAAGTTAGGGCAGGAGGTACGGATTGCCATCGATGCCCTCAGTGACCGGGAGTTTACCGGAAAGATTACGGCTATCTCCGGAGCCACTGGTTCCAAGTATTCGCTGGTACCTACCGACAACTCTGCCGGCAACTTTGTCAAAATTCAGCAGCGCATTCCAGTGCGCATCGATTTCACGGATTTGTCCGAGGAAGATAATGCCCGTCTGGCAGCTGGAATGATGGTGGTCGTCAAGGCCAAATTGTGAGTGTCACGTTTTCATGGATTCTTTTAAAAGTAGAATTATGCCTTCTTGTCCTAAAAATTATCCGTTCTATAACTGGGTGCCCAAACCGCTGGGCATCTTGATTCTGGTCCTGCTTTTTGTGCCGATTCTGACGGCAAGCGGGGTTTATACCGCCAATAGTGGGGAAATGCTCAGTGGACTGGGCATCCAGTCGGAACATATTCAGTTTGTCGGTTTTCTCACTTCTGTGGGAATGGCAGCCTTTTCGCCCTTCTTCTATGAGTTGGTGTGCCTCCGTCGGGAAAAGATGATGTGTATCGTAGGTTTTTCTTTGCTTTACCTGCTGAGTTACGTCTGTGCCAAGACCGACAGTATTTATGTGTTGGCGGTCTGTAGCGTGGTGATGGGATTTCTGCGGATGGTGCTGATGATGGTCAACCTGTTTACGCTGATCAAGTATGCGTTCGGGATGGAGGCCACCCGCAACATCACGCCGGGGAATGACCCTGTGGATGCAGCAGGATGGGACAGGCTGGACGGGGAGAAAAGTGTCAGTATGCCGACCATCTACCTGTTTTTTATGATTCTCGGACAGTTGGGCACTTCGCTGACCGCCTGGCTGGCATACGAATATGAATGGCAGTACGTCTATTATTTCATGATGGGGGCGTTGCTGCTTTCCATGCTGGTGGTGTTTGTCACCATGCCTTACCACACTTATGCATCTCGCCGTTTTCCCATCACTTTCCGGAAATTCGGGAGTGTGGTGATATTTTGTCTGATGTGTGCTTCGGTGATTTACGTGCTGGTCTATGGCAAGGTACTCGACTGGTACGATGACCCCTCTATCTGCTGGGCTACGGGGAGTGCCATGTGCTTTACGGCTCTTTTTGTGTATATGGAGAAGAAACAACATTCTCCGTATTTCTTGATGGATATCTTCAAGCTGCGTTCCATTCGGATAGGAATCTTGTTGTTCCTGCTGTTGATGCTTTTCAATTCAAGCGCTTTGTTTGTGAACGTGTTTACCGGGGTCGGGATGAAAATAGACAACTGGCAGAATGCGGCCCTGAACAACTGGAGCATGGCAGGATATTTCATCGGCTGTGTCATTGCCGTCATGTTGGGGCGTAAGGGGGTACATTTGAAATACCTGTTTTCGTTGGGCTTTGTCTTGATTGGCCTTTCGGCCCTGTTCATGTACTTTGAGGTGCAGACGGCCGGCTTGTATGAGCGGATGAAATATCCGGTCATCATCCGGGCTACGGGGATGATGCTGTTGTATTCGCTGACGGCGGTGTATGCCAACCAGCGTATGCCCTATAAGTATCTCTCTACCTGGATTTGCATTATGCTTACCGTGCGGATGGTGCTGGGCCCCGGCATCGGTACGGCTTTGTATACGAACGTGATGCAGCATCGTCAGCAGCATTATGTCACCTGTTTCGCACAAGACCGTGACCGGCTGAATCCGGAAGTGTCGGCTTCTTATACCCAGACAGTACAGGGGATGCAGTATCAGGGAAAGAGCGGACAGGAAGCCGAACAGATGGCGGCGATGTCGGCCAAGGGAACCGTGCAGGTACAGGCCACTCTGTCGGCAGTCAAGGAAATGGCCGGATGGACTTTTTATGGTTGTCTGGGCTGTGCGGTCTTTTTTCTGCTGATACCCTGGAAGAAGCGTAGATTGTCTTCTTTACCGGTTCCTGTTTCTTGAAGGAAGTGATGCGTCACGGGGAGGCTTTTCGTTTCTTAATCTATATTTTCGGCGGGGAATAGCTGCGAAGCCTCTGCCGTGACGCTTTTTTGTGTATCTTCGTATCATTAAACGAAAGTAAGGACTTGAATCTGGAGTTATGGATACACAAGAAGCACGTTTGATGAGGCTGAATCAGTCGCTGGTGGAGCGCAGGGATATTTGTTGCTCTGAAGGTACGGTGGACACATTCCCGCCGGTATTGCAGAAGACTTTCCGGATGGATTATTTGGGACTGATTGTCTGTGAGCAGGGAAGTTTCCAGTTCACTTTGGACCGGAAACCGTTTACGGCGAAGGCGGGAGAGACGGTTTTCTTGTCCGAAGACACGGAGTTCTGTGCAGGGACGTGTACGGAAGATTTGCGGGTGGGTTTTTTATTTTACCGGGTAGACCCTATCCGGGAACTGTTAGGCAGTTCGGTGGTGGCCATGCATCTGTATGCCACGCTGACTCCAGAACCTTGCTACGTGTGGTCTACGGGAGAGGAAGAAGACATCGCCCGTTACATCCTGTTGCTTAGTCGGTATCGTCATTCTACGGATAATCCTTTCGGCAATCACGAACGGAAGTTGTTGTTGCTGTCCTTGACGTATCGGCTTTGTGCCATTTACAGCCGTCGGCTGATGGAAGAGAATCAGGCGGCCGGACACAAGATTGATACTTTTATTCAGTTGATTCGTTTGATTGAGAAATACTACAAGCAAGAGAGGGGAGTGGCCTTTTATGCCGACAAACTTTGTCTGTCACCCAAGTATCTTTCGGCTTTGTCAAAATCCGTGTGTGGATATACGGTGCAGGAATTGGTGTTTCGGGCCATCATTCGTCGGAGCATGCTGTTGCTGAAGAATTCGAATAAGCCTGTGCAGGAAATAGCCGATGAGTTTCATTTCCCCAATGCCTCCGCCTTTGGGACTTTTTTCAAGAAAGAAACCGGACTTTCTCCCTTGCATTATCGGTGTGCGGAGGAGAATATGCCGTTTGAAAGTGAATAGCGGGCTTTTTTATTGTTGATTTTCAATGGGTTATAACTCTCCTAAAAATGCACTTGCGTTTGGAGTAAAACGCTTTGACGTTTTACTTAAAATGTACTTGCGTTTAAAGTAAAACGCACTTGCGTTTGAGTTGAAACGTACTTGCGTTTTTGAATGAAGGTCGAAGGGTTTTTACCGCAGTCATTTTTTAGACAAAAAATGAGGCTGTTTCAAAAGTCTGATTGTCCGGATAGTGTGAAACTTATAAAAAACAGAAGCCGTCTCAGATGTTATTTTGAGACGGCTTTTCTTGTATAAAAGTGGAATAAAATGATTATCAGCTTTAGAATCCCAGTCCCGCTACATGGCTGAACAAATCGTACACGCCGCTGCACAGTCCCAGGATAATGACTCCGACCAGGCAGATGAACAGTCCCGTGCGGACGAGGGCCGGGGTGCGGAAAGCGGCAATCGGCGTATCGTTGGGCGTGATGTACATCGCCTTCACGATGAGCAGGTAGTAGTAGAGGGAAATGATGGTGTTCACCAATGCCAGGAACACCACCAGCCAGTGGCCGCTGTGGAAGGCAGAGGCAAATACGAAGAATTTGGAGAAGAATCCGGCAAACGGCGGGATTCCGGCCAGAGAGAACAGGGCCAGCGTCAGGAGGAAGGTCAGGCGTGGGTTGGTCTTGTAGAGTCCGTTGTACGCACTGCGGTCCACTCTTCCTCCGGTATGTTGTTCAATGACACTGATTACACCGAATACAGCCAGGTTGGCAGCGATGTACACCACGAGGTAGTACACCAGTGAAGCCATTCCCTGTTCGTTTCCTCCCAATACCGCCAGCATGAGGTAGCCGGCCTGTGAGATACTGCTGTAGGCCATGAACCGTTTCAGGTCTTCCTGCAGGATGGCGAAGACATTGGCAAGGGTGATGGTCAGCACGATGACGATGCTCAGCAGCAGGCTCCAGTCGGCCACCATCTGTCCGAACACCTTCACCAGGATGCTCATCAGGGCGAAGGCGGCTGCACCTTTGGAGATGACAGACAGGTAAGCCGACACATTGGTCGGTGCTCCCTGGTAAGTATCGGGCGTCCACATGTGGAACGGCACCAGGCTCAGCTTGAATCCCAGTCCGGCAAAGAAGAACACCATGGCCATCACCTGGAGCGGGGTGCCCGTCAGTGCGGCCGTCACATCGGCAAAGTAGGTGGTTCCCGTGGTGCCGTACACCATGGAGATACCGTAGAGCATCAGGGCAGAAGAGAACATGGAGTTCAGGATGAACTTCGCTCCGGCTTCGGCGCTGTGGTGACGGAACTTGTCGAAGGCCACCAGACAGGCCATCGGGATGCTGGCCAGTTCCAGTCCCACGTAGAAGAGGATAAAGCTTCCGGCGCTCACCATGAAATACATTCCCAACAGGGTGCTCAGGGTCAGCATGTAGAACTCACCAGCTTTGTGGCGCGTGTCTTCGCGTGACAACCACTGGCCCGACTGCAGGAATACGAGCAGCGTGCCGGCGGTCAGGATGGTTTTTACTACAGATGCCATCGGGGTGGCATGATACATTCCTCCGAAGGCCTCTCCGCTGGTCGGAACGAGGTTCAGGGCCAGTTGCACCACCATCAGCACGCAAGCCATGTACTGGAGCGGCTTGTGGCTGGGCGTCTTCATGATCAGGTCGGCCAGCAGCAGGAGGAGGATAATGGCGACCAGGCTGATTTCAGCCTGCATAGTAAATAATTCGCTCATATAATTTCTTTTTATTTGTTATCGGATAAGTTGGCTGATAATCGGTTCTACGCTTCCGCTGATGAGGTGGCTCACCCAGTAAGGAGCCAGTCCCAGTCCGGCTACGGCCACGATCAGGCAGATCACGGCAAAGCGTTCATCCCAGGTGGCATCGGTCAGTTTCAGGTGCTCCGGGTTCTGGCAGGTGCCATACAGGATTTTTCCGATTACACGCAGGATGTAGACCGCCGTGATGACGATGCTCATCGTGGCGATGACGGTGCAGGTGCGGTGGAAGAGATCAGGATGCTGGAAGGAGCCGACGAACACGGTCATTTCGGCCACGAATCCGCTCAGCCCCGGCAGACCCAAGTTGGCCAGACCGGCAATCACATAACCTACGGAGAGGAACGGCATGATTTTCATCAGTCCGCTCAGCTGGCGTACGTCACGGGTGTGCGTACGTCCGTAAATCATACCGATGAGGGCGAAGAACAGGGCCGTCATCAATCCGTGGCTCAGCATCTGCAGGATGGCACCCGTCGCACTCACGCGGGTCATCATCAGCAGGGCGAACAACACCAGTCCGCAGTGGCTCACGGAAGAGTAGGCGTTGATGTACTTCAGGTCGGTCTGTACCACGGCGCTGAAGGCACCGTACACCACGGAGATGGTGGTCAGCACCAGGAAGAAGTCGCCCCAGATGGCGGCTCCGGTCGGCATCAGGTACATCGCGATACGGAAGCATCCGTAACCTCCCAATTTCATCAAAACACCGGCGTGCAGCATACTTACGGCCGTCGGGGCGGAAGCATGACCGTCGGGGCTCCAGGTATGGAAGGGGAAGAGGGCACCCAATACGCCGAATCCCAAGAAGACCATCGGGAAGAAGATGCGCTGCATCTCGGTCGGTATCTGGTGTTTCACGATTTCCAGGATGTTCATCGTCTCGGCACCGGCTCCGTAGTAGATGCCTAAGATACCGATCAGCAGGAAGGCAGAACCACCCATCAGCATCAGCGTCAGCTTCATGGCGGCATATTCCTTGCGGCCGCTTCCCCATACGCCGATGAGCAGGTACATCGGAATCAAGGCTACCTCATAGAACATGAACATGGTGAACAGGTCGGTCGAGATGAAGAAACCAAACACACCGGTGCTCAGCAGGGTGAACCACAGGAAGTATTCCTTGGTGAGGGGTTTCAGCTTCCAGGAAGCAAATGTACCGGTAAATACGATGATGGAACTCAGCAGCAGCATGACCACCGAGATGCCGTCCACTCCGACGGAATAGCAGATGTGAAGCGGGGCGTACCACGTGATGCTGTCTGTGAAAAGCATCTCAGCCGTGGCTCCGGCATGGCGCTGTCCGATATAAGACACCGTGAGGTAGGCGGCAAGCACCAACAGGATGGACGAGCCGGCCACCATCACTCCTCTGACCTGATTGACGTTGCGGGCAATCCACAGTCCTAACAGCATCAGCAGAGGTATCAATACGAAAAGACTTAATATATTCATACGTTATAGATTCTTCTTTGTTAGTTCAGCAGCAAGATGATTGTCAGTACAATGATTCCTGCCAGGAAATAATGAGTGTACGTCTGGATTTTACCGTTCTGTATCGGCTGTACGGTTTCTCCGGCGGCGTTGGTGCTCCAGGCCATGAAGTTCATGAACTGGTCGATGACGTGGCGGTCGAACCATGCCAGCGGAGTGGATACGCAGCGGAAGATGATTTTCTTGGTGACGAACAGCCAGAGCTCATCCATATAGAAACGCTTGTAGGCCGCACGGTGCAGGGTACTGAAACGCTGTGCCAGCATTTCGGGTACAGGCTGTTTTTCGCGGGCATACATCCAGGTGGCCAGGGCGATGGCGATGACGGCAATGATGATGCTGGTGCCGGCCACTCCCCAGTCGAGGTGAATGTCGTAGGCATGTCCGTTGGCAGAAACGAAGTGTCCGAAAGGAATGAATCCGGCTACGATCGTCACCAGTGCCAGGAACATCAGCGGGAAGGTCATGGTCAGCGGACTTTCATGCGGCACGTGGTGTGCATGCAGTTCCTTGTTTTCCTTGCCCCAGAAGATACAGTAGTACAGACGGAACATGTAGAAGGCAGTCATTCCGGCGATAATCGTCATGATCCATCCGATGACCGGGCTGTACTGGAAGCAGGCCGTCAGAATCTCGTCCTTGGAGAAGAATCCGGAGAACGGAGGAATACCGGCGATGGCCAGACAGGCAATCAGGAAGGTGATGTGGGTAATCGGCATGTATTTGTGCAGACCGCCCATGGTTTCCATCTCGTTGCTGTGTACGGCGTGGATGATGCATCCGGCACCCAGGAAGAGCAGGGCCTTGAACATGGCGTGCGTGAACAGGTGGAACATGCTGGCCATGTAACCCAAACCACCCTCGTGCGGGTCGGCTGCGGTGCAAACACCCAGTGCTACCATCATGAAACCAATCTGTGAGATGGTAGAGAAGGCAAGCACACGTTTGATATCACTCTGTGCGCAGGCTACGCTGGCAGCATAGAAGGCAGTGAAAGCACCTACCCAGGCTACGATGTGCAGGGTGTGGGGCGCATAACCGATGAACAGCGGGAACATGCGGGCTACCAGGTACACCCCGGCTACCACCATGGTGGCGGCATGAATCAGGGCAGATACTGGAGTCGGACCTTCCATGGCATCCGGCAACCAGATGTGCAACGGGAACATGGCACTCTTACCGGCACCACCTACGAACATCAGTCCCAGGGCCAGCGGCAGTACCATTCCAGCCTGCATCAGACGTTCCGTACCGGGATTGAAGGTGAAGGTCTGCATGTAATATCCGTAAATCAGGATACCGATCAGGAAGCCCAAATCGGCAAAACGGGTCACGATAAACGCTTTCTTGCTGGCAGCAATGGCTTCCGGCTTGGTGTAGTAGAAACCGATGAGCAGGTAGGAAGACACACCCACCAGCTCCCAGAACACGTACATCTGGAAGATGTTGGTGGCAACCACCAGTCCCAGCATGGAGAAGGTAAACAGCGACAGGAAGGCGTAATACCGCTGGAAGCCCACCTCTCCTTTCATGTAACCGAAAGAATAGATGTGTACCATCAGGGAAACGGTGGAGATGACCACCAGCATCATGACGGAAATCGGGTCCAGCAGGATACCCATGTCAATATGAAGCGATGAAGTGAACGGCAGCCATTCGATGTTCCACGGGGTCAGCGTAGGGTAGAGACCTTCCGCAGTACGTGGAGCCGTGAAATAGCTGAATGCCGTCAGATAGCTCAGTACGGCCACCACTCCCAGTGAAAGTGTGCCGATGGCGCCCGCCACGCGATGAGGCATTTTCATGCCGGCCAGTGCCAGAAGCAGGAAGCTCAGCATCGGGAGGGCAAGTATCAGAATTGTATAATCCATAAGCAATTGAATAATGTATAAGAAAGTTATCCTTTCAAATCGGTTATATCATCGGTAAGCACCTGTTTCAGGTTGCGATACACATTAATAATGATGGCGATGGCCACGGCGGTTTCGGCAGCGGCGATGGCTATTCCGAACAGGCTGAAGAAGTGTCCCTCCAGTTGTCCGGGGAAAAGATAACGGTTGAATACCGCGAAATTGATGTTGGTCGCATTGAGCATCAATTCTACTGAAATCAGCAGGGCCAGCAGGTTCTTGCGGGTGAAGAAACCATAGATGCCGCAGAAAAGCATGACGGTGCTGATGACGAGGTAGTGAACTACATGAATTTCTATTTCCATAATCTTACTGTATTATTTTTCTTTGCGTGCAATCAATATCGCACCAATCATACAAGCTAACAACAATACGCTGACGGCCTCAAACGGCAGGACGAACTGGTACTTGTCGGTACCAATCAACGCGTGTCCGATCTGGTCGACCGGAAGTTCCACTCCCTGTGGAATCAGGTTCAGGGCAAAGCCGTTGGTCATGACCAGGAAGAGCACCAGCACGGCTCCCACCACGGTGGTAATCAGCACGCTGATGAGTTTGGCCCGGTTTTGCCGGTATTTCATATTCTTGTCCGACTGGGTCAGCAAGATAGAGAACACATACAATACCACGATACCTCCGGCGTACACCATCAACTGGACCGCACTCAGGAAGGTGTAGCCCAGAATTCCGTAGATGGCTCCTGTGCCGAAGAGCACGAACAGCAGGTAAGTGGCTGCACGCAGCAGTCTTCCTGTAGTGACAGCCAGAATGGAGCTGACAATGATACAGGCACCTACGATATAAAATACGATTTCTTGAAGTGATAGACTCATATCCGTTTCGTTTTATTTATTTCTTGTTGAGTGTCATTACGAGTTTCTCTTTCTGGAATACTGCGTTTTCGAAGTCATTCGTGAATCGGATGGCATCGTGCGGGCAGGCATTGACGCACAGCATGCAGAACATGCAGGAGCCGAGGTTATACTCGTATTTCACCAGTACTTTTTTCTTCTTGCCGTCTTCCGTCTCGCGCATTTCCGTGGTCAGGCGGATGGTGCCGTTCGGACAGTTCATCTGGCACAGGCCGCAGGCGATGCAACGGTTGTTGCCGTTTTCATCGACCGGCATTTCGAGCATGGCTCTGTGGCGTTCCGGAATATGGAGAGTGGTATGGCGGTTTTCCGGATACTGTTCGGTTATTTTCTTCTGGCAGAACACCTTTATGGAGGTGCGCATACCTACCAGCAGACTCTTTACTCCGCTGACGTATCCTTTCAAATATTCTTCCAATGCATTCATATTCAAAAATTTTTAATCAAAATGTCAGGCCGCACACTTTGCATACGGTCATCAGTAACAAAACCACCAGTGACAGCGGCATCAGATATTTCCACTCCAGGGTGAGCACCTGGTCGATACGCAGACGCGGGAAGGTCCAGCGAATCCACATCAGCAGGAAGACGATGAGGAAGGTCTTTCCCATGAACCAGACAAAGCCGGGGATGTAGTCCATCACCAGGTTCAGGCCGTCGAGTCCGGCAATGTGCAACGGCATCCAGCCGCCCAGGAAGAGGGTGGTGGCAATACCGGCCGTGATGAACAGGTTCAGGTATTCGGCCAGGTAGAAGAATCCGAAGTGCATACCGGAATATTCCGTATGGTATCCGGCGGTCAGCTCCTGTTCCGCTTCGGCCAAGTCGAACGGGCCACGGTTGGCTTCTGCATTACCTGCAATCAGGTAGATGATGAATGCCATGATGGCCGGGATATGTCCTTTGAAAATGTTCCATCCGTTGGCCTGTCCTTCCACGATGGTCTGGATGTCCATGGCACCGCTCATAACCACCATGGTCAATACGCTGAGACCGATGGAAAGTTCGTAACTGATAATCATGGCTCCGCTTCGTACGGCACCAATCAATGTATATTTACTGTTACTACTCCATCCGGCCAGCAGGATACCCAAGACGCCGATGGAAGAAGCCGCCAGCACGAAGAAGATACCGATGTTCATGTGCAGGATTTCACCTCCCTTGTTCCACGGCAGGCAGGAGAAGGTAAGGATAGAGGCCAGAATGACCAGAAATGGAGCCAGGTTGTACAGGAAATGGTCGGAGTTCTTCAGGCTGATGATTTCCTTGGTCAGGATTTTCAACACGTCGGCCGGAACCTGCAACAGTCCGCCTTTTCCTCCTACACGGTTCGGACCGATACGGCACTGGAAAGCCGCACAGACTTTACGCTCCATATAGATAAGGATGATGGCCAGCACGGCGTACATGAGGAGAATGAACACGCCGACCACGAGGCCTTCAAGGGTAAGTGCCAGCCACTCGGGCATCAGACTGCACAGAAAGGCATGAATCTGCATGAGCAGCGGGCTGAAATTATAATAATCTAAAAACATATTTCTTTTAATTTTTCAGTTTTACAGTGAGGATTGTCCACCTTTCAGCCGGAATCTTACCGGTCGATGTCAGGGATGACAAAGTCGAGTGTACCTCCAATGGCGATTAAGTCGGCAATCTTGGTTCCGCGGCAAATCGTATCCATGGCATGTACCAATGGAAGTCCCGTAGAACGGTAGTGCAGACGGTAAGGCACCTTGTCTCCATGGCTCTCAAGTACGACATCGAACTCTCCACGGCTGGTTTCTACCGAGGAAGTGAACACGCCTTCCGGCAATTTGATAATCGGTTTGGTCTTTGCGCGGAATTCACCTTCCGGGATGTTGTCAATCAACTGTTCGATGATGTGGCAGGATTCCATGATTTCGTCCATACGCACCATATAACGGGCAAAAGAGTCCCCTTCCGTATAAGTGATTTCTTTGAAATCCACCTTGTCATACAAAGCATACGGATGATGTTTGCGCACGTCGTTGGCCCATCCGGAAGCACGTCCGGTACCTCCCGTACAACCCAGTGAGATGGCATCTTCCTTTGACAGGATTCCCACCCCTTTCAGACGGGTGTCGGCGATGACATTGGTCGTGAAGATATCGTGATAGTCCTGGATTACGCTGCGCAGGTGCTTGATGAATTCCTTCACCTTCTGCTGGAAGGTAGGATGGATGTCGGCCTGCACACCCCCGATCATGTTATAGTTCTGAATCAGACGGCCGCCGGTGGTCTCCTCAAAGATATCCAGAATCATCTCACGTTCACGGAACCCGTAGAAGAACGGTGTCAGTCCACCCATATCCATTACCAGGCAGGAGTAGAACAGCAGGTGAGAATCGAGACGTTGCAGCTCGTCCATGATGGTGCGGATGTACTGGGCACGTTCAGGCACCTCGATGCCCGCCGCCTTTTCGATGCACATGCACAGGGCGTGACGGTTCTGATGCGCGCTCAGGTAGTCCAGGCGGTCGGTCAGCGCCAGTGTCTGCGGATACGTCAGGCTTTCGTTCATCTTTTCGATGCCCCGGTGGATATAACCCAAAATCGGGTCGATCTTGCGGATATTTTCACCGTCGAGAGAAGTACGCATACGCAATACACCATGTGTAGAAGGGTGCTGCGGGCCGATGTTCACCACGAAGTCATCTTCTCCAAACACTACGTTTTTGCGTCCCTCAAGTGTACCGTCTGGATGGAGGAAGTATTCGTCGGTCAGGTCGGCGTTCTCTTCGTTGTCCATCTGCAGCGGATTGGAGTTCATGTCATAATCCTTGCGCATGGGATAACCTTTCCAGTCTTCACGCAGGAAGATGCGGCGCATATCCGGATGGTTCAGGAAGACGATGCCGAAGAAGTCGTACACTTCACGCTCCTTGATGAGGGCCGTTTTCCACAGGTCGCTCACTGTAGGCAGGAAAGCCTTTTCACGGTCGGGAGCCACTGATTTGAGGATGATTCGGGCACCTGTGCGGGTAGATTCCAGCAGATAGAGTGCCCCCAGTCCTTCTTCCCCCCAGTCCATTCCCACGATGTCACGCAGGAAATCCATGGGCTCCTCCTTGTCGTCATGCAAGGCCTGGGCTGTGGCATGCAGCTTGTCGGCCGGTATTTTCACCACCGTTTCACCCGTCGGACAGATTTCCGCTTCAGGAGTAATGCGTTTTATTTTTTCAATTTCCATTTGCATTTTCTTTTTTACTTGGTTGATTCCTCTTTTTCCTTGCGGTTCACGCCTCCTAAGAAGCGTTCCACCTTGATTTTACGCTGCAGCTGCATCATGCCGTAGAAGAAGGCTTCCGGCCGCGGAGGACATCCCGGGATGTACACGTCGACGGGGATGATCTTGTCGATGCCGTTCACCACGTGATAAGATTTGATGAACGGACCCCCGGAAATGGTGCATCCGCCCACGGCCACCACGTATTTCGGTTCGGCCATCTGGTCGTACAGACGCTTCAGCACCGGAGCCATCTTGTAGGTGATGGTTCCCAATACCATGATCATGTCGGCCTGACGCGGGGAGTTACGGGTTACCTCAAATCCGAAGCGGGCCATGTCATAGCGGGCGGCTCCCAAGGCCATGAACTCGATGGCGCAGCAGCTGGTTCCGAAGGTGAGGCTCCAGAGCGAGTTGCTCCGTCCCCAGTTGATCAGTTCGTCTACTGTTCCTAAAATGATACCTGCCCCGTCCATGTTCAGGCGGCGCACCATATCTTCCAGGTAATCGTTGTTCTTGAAGTCTTCATACTTCATCGAACGGATGGAGGTGGCTTTTTTTACTTCCATTCAAGTGCTCCTTTCCGCCAGGCGTATGCCAGGCCTAAAATTAAGACAACCAGGAAGAATCCTACACTGACCAGTGCGTACGTTCCTACCCGGCTGGCCACTACTGCCCACGGAAAGAGAAACACGGTTTCGATGTCGAACATCAGGAACAGGATGGCGAACAGGTAGTAACCTGCACGGAACTGTACCCATGATTCTCCGCGAGTGGGAATACCACATTCGTACGGCTCTCCTTTCTGCGGATTGAATGACCTTGGAGCCAATAGCTTGGCAATGGCCATTGCAGCAGCGACCAGCACGACGGCTGTCAGAATAACTACAATAATAAATGTAAAAAACATATATCTAAGAATTTTTGATGATACATAATTAGAATAACTGTCCCGATACGTCAAACCTCCGTTTGTAATGGGGTATCCGGCACAGTAGAGAATCTTAGATAGTATTAAATCAGGATTTTTTCGAGGGTATATAAATAGTAGATTCTATTTAAATGAGTATAAGGGTGTTTAGAATGTTTTTGGTAGGAAGTGCACAAGTAGAGGGGGGGAGTGTGGGTAAGACTTTCTCTGCTTCCGCAGGCTGTCAGGAAAAATTTTCCGTCAAACTCCTTCTGTGCCTGTACGCACAGGAATTTATGTGGAATGTGTGCTTTCCCATTGGAAATCAGTAGGCTTACCGTCCTTGAAGTAGTGTCTTCAGATTGTGAATGAAGGTAGCTTGTAGCCTGCTTTCCTACGGAGCTTGTTTCTTGTAAAGAATTTGGATTAAGGGCATAAAGATTACCTCCTATGAATAATGTCATAAGAGTGATAATTGATAAGAAAGCAAAAATCTTCCACTTATTCATTCCGAAAAACCTTAATACCTTCAAAAACGGTGCAAAGGTAGGCAATTATTTTGAACCATGAATCTGTATTTGCATTAAATTTTCTTGTTGAAGTGATAGCTGAACCTTAGAACGGATAACCAATGGCGAAATGAATTCCCATTCCATCCTTGAACCGGGGGATATTGTAATATCCACTTTTGCCAGTTTCATAAGGTACGTGTAAGGCGATTCCGAAGTCCAGACGCAGAATCAGGAAAGACAGGTCATAGCGCAAACCGACTCCGGTACCGAGCGCGATGCTGTCGAAGAAGTTATCCAAACTGAATTCTGCTCCCGGACGAGCTTCGTCTTTCCGCATCAACCATACGTTGCCGGCATCCAGGAAAGTCGCCCCGTTCAGATTGCCTCCCATGAAATTCGACAGGATACGAAAACGGTATTCCAAATTGGCTTCCAGTTTGATGTCACCGGTTTCATCCACGTAAGAATAATTGGCGTTGTTGACCGGATGGAATCTTCCCGGTCCGATGGAACGGACGGTAAAGGCACGGATACTGTTGGCACCTCCAACATAGAATTGTTCGCTATAGGGGGCGATGGTCTTGTTACCGTATGCCCAGATGACTCCTCCCATGAGTCGGGCAGCCAGTTGCTGCTTTTCGCTGATGTTGTGCAGGAAGCGAACTTCGGAAGAGTATTTCAGGAACTGTGCGAACGGAGTTCCCAACAGTTTCTTTTCTTTGGTGCTGAACTTTTGTCCGAAGGCGGCATAAATCATGGAAGTTACGTTACCGGCCGAGGTCAGTGAGTTCTCCCACCATACTTGGTTTTTCTTTTTCCGGTAACTGTTGTCGTAGGTTACGGTGTAAGTCAGCGAAGGAATGAACTGGTCGTCCAAACTATGGAACAGCATCGGGTTGGCATTGGCAATAGAGTCAAAGCGGGCTGTTCGGTTTTGCAGGGTGTTGAAGGCCAGATGCAGCGGTGTGACCGTATGCTTGATGCTACGTTTGGGTTGGAAACTGTAGGACACGGTTCCTCCGAATGATAACATCTTGAAATAGCGGGCACGGTTCAATTGTTCGGCATAAATCTTGAAATTAGTTTCCGACGGGAAGCGGAATGGGTCTACCCGGTTTCGTATCCACGGAAGAATCAGTCGGGGAAAATTCAGTGACAGTGCCGCTCCTAATTCGTATGAGTTCATCACGGAACTTTCACCGTCTACCGTAGAGCTGGTTTGCCATTCGTAAGATCCTGACAATTCCAGGTTCAACGAGGCTCCCATTCGCTTGAAATTCTTTTTGGAAAGATTGAATTTGGCTCCAGGGCCTGTCTGTTTGGTACTTTTGGTGGTAACGTTCAATTCCAGTTCGCTGTCGTAAGGCAGGTCGAACATCGCATTGACGTCAATGTCCAGTGTATCTGTTCCCGGGCGGGGCGTATATTTGAAGTCATTGAATTTGAATACCCCCAGTCTTGACAAAGCCTGTTGTGTGTAGTTTTGTCGGACTTGTGAGTACGTTTCTCCACTACGGTAGAGGAAACGTCGGCGAAGCACTCCATACCGTATGCCTGGTCTTTTCCCGGCATAATTAATGGTAAAGTTATGAAAATTCAGGGAATCTTCCGGCTGTTCTCCATTGTATCCAATCAAATTGATTTTTGTATTCCCGATATAGTATGTACGCAATCCGTCTTCCGGTATATTTTGCTTCTGTACGATTTTTAAGTTGACATATCCCGGGCGAATCAGTGTGTCGGCCAAGAATGTAATAAAGTCGGAACGATAATAGTAATATCCGTTGTTACGGAACAGTTCTACCAGCCGGTTTCTTTCTTCGTCCAGTTTGCTGACGGAAAACTCATCTTCCCTTTTGAGCAGACGTTCCTCATAGGATTTTTGAATCAGCGTGTCCGCTTTACCGGAGAATCCCACGTAGCTTATGGAATCCAGCTTGTAGCGTTGTCCTGTGTAAATAGTGTACAGCAGTTTGGCTTTCTTGGGATTTTTGGCCGTATCGACTTTTACTGTTACGTTTCCTTGAAAGAAACCGTTTTCACGCAGCAGGTTGCTGGCTACCTTGGTACGGGTTTCCGGGTTGACGGTTGACACATAGATCGGGTCGGCAGCCAGTTTCTTGAAAATCCATTTTCCGATACCTTTTTCGTAACGTTCAAAACGGTTATATACCCATAATCCGAGAGGGAAGGGGATACGAAGGTTCGGGCTACCGAAAAATGAATTGTTCGGTGCCACGTTCAAGGCTCCTTGCACTTCTTCCAGGGTTGCTTCGCCTTCATCTTCCGGATTGTATCCTTCAATCTTTGGAGAAGGAGTTCCGATGTAGAGCAACTCATCTTCCGGCAGATGTTTGGTGGTAGAGCATGCAACCATCACTACAAGCAGCAGAAGTCCTGTCAGGAAACGGCTATTTATCTTTATTTTCATCTTCATTTTCATCTTCCTCTTTTTTTACAGCTTCGACGGGTGCTTTTTCTTTTTTCCTGAAAATAAACAATTCACCTACTTTGCTTACTTTCTTGCGCAATACGATACCTACGCCTGTTTCAGTTACTTCTCCATCGAGGATACTTTCATAATTCTTGTCGTGGAAAAGCTTTACATATCGTGTTCCACTGTTATCCAAACGATACTCTAATGAAATATTGTCGATGAAGGACTCATCTTGCTGCACGTTGTTTCCGGTTGAAACTTTTCCGCCGATGACAACCCGGATACGGTTGTTCCAGAACCGTTTGGCGAACTGGAAGTTATAATCCGTGCTCGATTGTCCGGTTTGTTCTCCGTTGTTGGTTTCTATACCGAAGTTCACATCGATGGTCTTGAGGGCACTTCCGGCTACCTTTGAAATCTGGTCTTGCAGGAACGAGTTCATCACGCTGCTTCCTCCTCCACCGCCCAATGTACCTCCTTCTGTCAGGTACATGCCGGTTACCAACATGGTTACTGCTACTTTGTTTTTGTCTTCGGCCGACATGGAAGCCAGTTCATTCTGCATACTTCCGTCTTCCGGTGCATCTATAATAAAGGTAAAGCCTAAATCTTCCAAAGTGTTCGTAATATTTACTCCTACATCGAAATTGACCATACGTGAAGCCTGTCCTTCCTGTGCCACAGACGAGCGTACTCTTTCGGTAGCCTTGATGTTCAGTTGCGGATTCATGGCATTTCCACTCCATTGTATGTAACTTCCACTTTGTATGTGGAAGGTCTTCAACTGGATAATCGGCAACTGGTATTTCATTTCTCCACTCAGCAGTGAATATTTTCCGCTTAAAATGATATTTCCTGCCGGTGTATATTGGAAGGAGAGGTCGCCTCCACCTTCAAAATACATGTAGTTGCTGCCTTTTTCATCCAGGTTGACACGACATTGTACGGCTTCATCGATATGCAAGGTCATCAGCATATCGATGCCTCCCAGTGTCAGGGCCGGTAATATTCTTCGGTCCACAGTAGTCGTATCACTGAAATTCATGAAGGTAACCGTTTCTCCCAGTTTGTCCTCCACGGTCAGCGGAGAATCCTGCAAGATGTATGTAAAGTCACTGTTACCTAAAATATTCATATTCCCACGTATGGTCATGTTGTCAGGAGTGCCTTTAAGTGTAGAGTGGAAGTCTACATATAGCTTTCCGAATACCAGCGAGCGTTTGGTCTGTTTGGCATTCAGCAATTCAAAGTTGTTGGCATCC
Organism: uncultured Bacteroides sp.; assembly: GCF_902472605.1. GTDB lineage: Bacteria > Bacteroidota > Bacteroidia > Bacteroidales > Bacteroidaceae > Phocaeicola. Next base: position 33,443 of record NZ_CABROP010000007.1, on the reverse strand, counting down.
ATTTTCAAGTCCATTTTCATTTGGCTGAGGTCTGCCATATCTACACTTCCATCAATGGTAAATGGAGTTTTTCCTTTGGTGAAAATTTTAAATCGGTTGAAGGTCAGCTTGCTGTCTTTCACCTCCACTGGCCTGTCGTCAAACCGCAAGTTCAAGGAAGCCTGTGGAACATAGATATTCACACTGTCCAGGTTGATTTGTCCGTTCATGAGAGGACTGGCATTGCTACCCGAGACTTTCATGTTTCCGTCTACGTCACCGCTTAAAATGGCCATTTGGTCGGGAATGAAAGAATTGGCAATTTCCAGCGGAAAATGGTGTAGGGACATGTCTGCATTAATCCGGTCATTCTCCTCCTCACTGGCCGCCGGGAAATAGGAACCGTCTATGCTGGCAATCTCCTGATTGTTTCGAGTAATAAAGCCATTGATACTTTGTTCTCCGCTTTCTTTGGGCAGGTAAACCGCACTCAAAGCCCAGTTTCCCAGTTCAATACCGTTGTAAGCCAGCTGGTCGATGCTGTTTTCCAGTGAAATCATGTCAGTACCATTCGTTTGTACATAATGCGCTTCGGCATTGATGACACCGGAAATGTCCGGCATGTAAGGGATTACCCTTTTAAATTCTCCAATGTTGATTTGGCTCAATGCAAGCGTCAAATCCTGTTGGGCAGTAGAGTCAGGAGTGGAGTATAGACTGATGCCTGTACGCATGTCATCATGGATAGAAAGGTTGGCCATGATACGTCCGTCATCCCTCAAGTAAATATAGTTGTCAGGGTTTACCGTGAACTTTCGGTATACTAATGTAGGGTCAAATGGGTTGATATGCAAGCTGATGCCTTTTTTCTGCAATCCGGCGGTCATGCCGATATTGACTCCACATTCTTTTTTACCGTTCAGGTATTCTATGGTCGCATTAAGTTTATCTGCTTCCACGTCTCCGTTGAGCATGATGTCGAATGCTTCCTGAAAAGGCTTATCGTTGGCGATAATGCCGCTGCTGAGCAATATTTTCTCAGCTTGTTGTGATGCGTTGAAATAGATGGTATCAAACGCAAGGCTGTCGGTGCTCAACCCATAGAGATTCATGGCCGCATTCAGTCCGTTTTCTGGCGAGGTCTGAATGTTTACATTCATCCGGTCGAAATTGATTCTCCGGATGGCCAGGGTGTTGGAAACCGGATTGTCTTTTCCGGCAAAAATGCGCAACTGGGCATTGGGCAGCAATTCGCGTAGAACGGTCTGGTCAATGTGTCTTTCTTTCCATTGCTTGTCCAGTGTCTGCGTCAGCTTCGTGAACTGGTTACCCAGTTCATCAATACCTCCCTTGCTGTGGAACAGGAAGGTCAAATCGCCCGCATTGACAAAGCTATGGATGGAATCACGTGCGGTGGTAAAGCCCAGATGCAAATCTTTGGTCTTGTATGTCTTTTTCTCCGTAATCAGTTGGATATCCTTAACCGACATACGTATCCCATGACTCTTCTTTAGGTTGGTATTCAGATGAATATCAATGTTGCTCGCAGTCTTGAAAGGAGTTTGTACCAGTCCCATTCCATACAAATCCAGGTCGGCAATCTGAATCAGTGCATCAGCTTTGACTCGTGACGGATGCAAGGTAGCATCCAGCTGAGAAGAGATTTGCATGGCATTGTCTTTTATGTTCATTGTCATGCTGGCCTGTGAATTCTTCAAGCCTGCCTGCAGCTGTACCCCCGAGAGCGTACGTGAACCAATTTGCAGATGCGAAAGTGCTGCGTCTGCTTTTAACCGTGTATGCGGAGAGAAAAAGTCATATCCTTTTCCTTTTATATGTGCTTGTGCCGAGAGCTGGAATAGAGAATCCATCGGCATAAAACTATGCAGATTGAGCTGTTCTATGTTTAAATCGGCCTGATAAGCCTCTGTCAGAAGATTGTACTTGCCGTCCAGTTCTGCATATCCTTCATCGTGACTCAGTTTGGTTGCTGCTTGCAGGTCATTTCCTTTCATTTGTGCTTTTCCTCGAAGTTGTGTACCAGAAGGGATAAGGAAATCTCCTGTCAAGCTTTGCAGAAAGTTCATCCGGTAAAAATCAGAATTCAAGTTGATGACCCCCTGTCGGGATATACTGTCGAGTACATGCCGGAGAGTACCATCTGCTTCCATACGGAAATAGTCGGGAATTTTTACCTGGCAAGTATTTAAGTTCAACTGGTTCAGGTTACCATCCACGTCGAGACGTATTTGCAGTGGCGCTGCAGGAAACGATTGAATAAATTCTTTCGGCATATCGGGGATGAGCTTGAACAAGTCTGCTTTCCCGATTTCAGCCATCAGCCGTGCTTGCAGTAGCCCGTCCTGATTCTGTTCCGTGACCGACCAGTCGACTGTGGCGTTGAATGCAATGAACGAGTTGGCTGTCTTGATTTGGAAATCAGGAATCTTGATGGTTTTCTCATCGGCACGCAATTCTCCTTCCGATGAAGTGATTTCCAGCCCGGAGCGTTCTTTCAGTTCGAACTGATGCAGTAGAGCACGGATGTTGTTCCCTTGGTAATAAAGTGAGTCTAGCTGCAGATTTACTTTCGAGAGAGCAATGTGCGATGGATCTATCCCTTTGGCCAGCGGAGTCGAGTTTCCGGAGTTGTAAAACAGCTGGCTGTCCAGTAATTTGAATGTATTGGCAGAATACGCTTCCTTATGTAAGTCGACAAAGCCGTTGCGCAAAGATGCGCTTTGGATTCTGATGCCGAAATTCATGGTATCGAGTGGCATGTCCATCTGGAAACTGACATTGTCAAGGTCAATTTTCTCCAGTTTGAATTTCCAATAGGTGGGAGCACTTTGGGTAGTGTCTTGTGCGGTTGTATCGGCCAGGCACATTTTCAGGTCTGCATCCTTGAGGGTCAGTTCATTGAGTACAGCCGTTTCGGGAGTCAGGTCTACGCCATGCGATTTCAAGAACAGATTGCCCAGCTTTCCTTTGAGCGACATTCCCTCAATCAGGTTTGCGGTGTTGACTGAGGCATTTTTCAGGCCTACTCCATCCACTTCTATCTGTTTTTTCAACAGAGGTAGCAGCTGGATTTTCACCGTCAGTTCTTCTACGTCAAGCAGGGTATCTTTCTGGTCTTTTACGGTTGTTTCATGTACGACCAAGTTTAGTGGAAATGACAGAGAAATGCGTTGTATATGAATTTGCATTCCCGTAGCCTCAGAAGCATATGCGGTGGCCTTGTCCACAATAAAGTTTTGGACAGGGGGGATGTAAATCAATATGCATAATATAATGAAAAGGATGAATGGACTTGCTAAAGCAATTCCTCCCCATTTTATATATTTTTTCATACACTATTGAGCCGTTAGATATTGCGAATATACGAAAAAGAACCAAATAATGGTACATTTTGTTTATGAACTGTGAGTTGAAATCACATTATTTATTTACCTTTGTGCAGTTACTAAAATTTATATACTACTTATGAAACCAACATTATTTGTATTGGCTGCCGGTATGGGAAGTCGTTACGGTGGCTTGAAGCAACTTGACGGACTGGGTCCTAATGGGGAAACAATCATGGATTATTCAATTTTTGATGCAATTCGTGGAGGTTTCGGAAAATTGGTATTCGTAATCCGTCGTGATTTTGAAAAGGATTTCCGTGAAAAGATTGTAAGCAAATACGAAAATCATATCCCTGTAGAGGTTGTATTCCAAGATTTAAACAACCTGCCGGAAGGTTTTACTTGTCCGGAAGGCCGTGCAAAACCATGGGGAACAAACCATGCCGTATTGATGGGAAAAGATGTGATCAAAGAACCGTTTGCTGTTATTAATGCGGACGACTTCTATGGTCGTGACAGTTTTGCCGTAATCGGTAAATATTTGTCAGAACTGCCTGAAGGAGCAAAGAACGACTATTGCATGGTAGGTTTCCGTGTAGGTAATACCTTGTCAGAAAGTGGTTCTGTAGCTCGCGGTATTTGCTCTACCGATGAGAATGCCCATCTGACTACCGTAGTAGAACGTACGGAAATCATGCGTGTAAACGGAGTCGTTTCTTATAAAGATGAGAAAGGTGAATGGGTAGGCATTGAAGACAATACTCCTGTTTCAATGAACATGTGGGGATTCACTCCGGATTATTTCAAATATTCTGAAGACTATTTCGTAGAATTCCTGAAAGAGAATATTGGAAATCTGAAATGTGAATACTTCATTCCGTTGATGGTTAACAAGCTGATCAATGAAGGTACTGCTACTGTAAAAGTACTGGATACTACTTCCAAGTGGTTCGGTGTGACTTACGCTGCTGACCGTCAGAGTGTGGTTGACAAGATTCAGGCTTTGGTGGATGCAGGTGAGTATCCTTCTAAATTGTTCTGATAATCCTCATTGAGAAATTTATTATAGACAGGCCGGGACTGCAGGAAACTGTGGTTCCGGTTTTTTTTGTGTTTAGAAAATAGAAATTACTGTGGGGATGATGCGCAGCATGAAGTCTTGATAAGTCTCCTAAAAAAGACCAAAGGCCGTCTCAAGGAAAACTGAAACAGCCTTTGGTATATTTTTATGTGGTGGATTAAATTTTATTTTTTATTTGCCACCGTTTATCCATGTTTTCTCAGAGTAGATATAATATCCGTCTCCATACGCACTGCTTATATTAGGATTGCTTAACACGCTACTGTTACCGTATGGCAAGCGTTCCGGATAACGATTGACACCTCCTTGTGTGTTATAAGGGTTGGTCAGGACTACATAACTTTCCCCCATTGCTTTCAGACGGCGTAAATCATTGTAAGTTTCCACTTGCTCATCCGCACATTGGGCAATGTACTTCTGTTCAAAAAGCGTCTTGAGCGTCGGCGTTCCCAATGAATTTACGTAAGCACTGGCATCGCTATCATCTCCACACCATCCCAATATTTCACTGATAGAAGCTGTTACAGCTTTTTGGAATTCACTGGTAGCGTCTTCATTCAGGCGTAATTTAGCTTCAGCCAAGATGAAATATAATTCAGATACGCTGAACAGATGAAGAGGTTGAGTACCTAAATCATACCATTCCGGGAAGGCCAGACTTCCATCGGCAACTTGTGCGGCCGTTTCATCTCCAGGAGTATATGATTCCCCTGTTTCATAAGTGTAATAAGTAAAACGAGGATCGTCACTACCCATTAAATCCGTAACGGTTTTTGAAGAAGCAATGTAATATCTGCTCCATAGATAAGCGCTCCAGGGATTGTCACAAGTAACACCGTTGAATTCTTTAATCATGAATCCTTTGAAACCCAGTTCGACAGCTTTCCCAGCGGCGGCCTTTACCTCTGCCAATAAAGCATTTCTATCTTCGGTTACAGCCAGCTGATGAATCAAATAGCGAGCCTTTAAAGCGTATGCTGTGGCCATCCATTGTTCATTGTCATTTTTAAACGCAATGTCTTGATTTCCGGCAGACTTTAAATCTTTTCCTTTTTCAAGATTGCTGATAGCATCTTCCAATGTCTTTAATATACCAGCATACACATCCTTTTGTGCATCCAGTTTAGGCTGGAGATTTTCTTGTCCCAGCAAAGCCTCGCTATAAGGAATATCTCCATGCATGTCTGTCAATACTCCAAAATTCAGAGCTTCCAGAACTTGTGCCATACCCAACAAATCATATTTGCCAGCATTTCCTTGCGTTCCGGTATTGATCTTTTCAATCATCTGACGGATATTCATCAGATTTCCGTATGTGGAATTCCAGACATTATTAAAGGTTGTAGACGCAGCCCATTCAGAGGAATTGCGCAGTTCTGCTCTCATCAGCTGATTGTTCCCTACGCCAATTTCTTGCTCATTGAGAGAAGAGAGATAAAAAGCATAATCCCCAGAAACGGTGCTGAAACCTGTGGCCATGATTGCATCTGTCAGCTGAAGTGCAGCTGACACGTTTTCGGGAGCAGGATGCTGATTATCTTTGTTGATATCGTCCATTATATCCTCGGTACAAGATGTCAGTCCGAGAAATGCAACAGACAAAACGGATAATATATATTTCTTCATGTTCGAATCGTATTTATATTAAAATTTAATAGTAAGTCCACCGCCAAAGCTTGAAGTATTAGGCACAGAGAAACGTTCAAAATATCCACTCATGTTATTGTTACCCTGTGATGATTCCGGGTCGAAATTAGGCAAGTTGGCCCAAACCAAGATATTACGGGCAAATCCATAAACTGAAATATCGAATATACCCATTTTAGGCAACTGGTAAGTCAGTGTGACGTCACGCAATTTCACGAAGCTGGTATCATAGATACCTGATTCAGAAATATTGTAATAGGCCTGATAGTAGGCTTGCTTGCTGACCTCAACTGTATTCTTTTCTCCCGTAGCTTCATCGATTCCTTCTGCCACCATCGTTCCTTCATGATAATTGAGAGATTCCTTGGTTGCACCGAAATAGTTCAATGTCATGTTTGTACCATGATACATTTTACCACCTTGCTGCCAGCTCCATGTGGTTTCCAAAGAAAGACGTTTGTAACGTCCGCCGAAAGTGATACCTGTGGTGAAGTCAGGTGAACAGTTACCCAAGTTCTGACTGTCTCCTGTAGCTTGTGGCAGACCGTTAAGCAAGAGAAGGTTTCCTTCATTGTCACGTTTGAATGCAGCGCCATAAATGTTCGGATATGTACATCCTGCCTGAGCTCTGATTTGCGGTTCCACAAAACCACCCAGCATGATAGATTCTACACCCGGAGCCAGTTCTACTACCTTATTAATAATCCGAGTGAAGTTGATACCTAAGTTCAAGTCATAATCTTTACTCTGCAAAATAGCTGCATTGATAGAGAATTCATGAGCATGTGTACGCATCTTTCCTGCATTGGTCATCATATACTGATAACCGATTGTTCCATCTGTCGGTACAGAGAATATCTGGTCTTTTACGTTCTGTAAGCTATACGTATATTCCATTTTGATTCTGCTGTTGAACAGATGCAAATCGATACCGGCTTCATAGTTTACGGTGTTCTGTGGCTTGAGGTCTTCATCATAGACCACATAGTAGGGAACGTATGATGAGACACCGCTTGGAAGAGGATAAGACACCGGAGTATAGGCTAAGAAACCTCCGCCATAAGACGGGGTATAATAGAAATTGTTGTAATAATTTCCAGCCTGACCGACTTGTGCAAATGAACCTCTTAATTTACCATAGTTAATAACACTGTTACCTTCAAGGAAAGACAGTTTGGTGAATTCCCATCCTAAAGATACAGAAGGATAGAAGAAGCTACGACTACCTCTAGGCATTGTAGATACATAGTCATTACGTCCTGTCACAGTCAGATACAGCTGGTCCTTCCATGATACAGATGCGCTTCCAAAGAAACCAACTGTACGTTCTCTTCTTGTGTATTCGTTGGCACTGGCCAGATTGGTGGCATTCCCAATGGTTGGGAATCCTGGGAAGTTAAAATTGCTGGCATAGTAGTCCCACGTACGAATGTTTTCATCATTAAATTCATTACCCAAGATAATGTTTAGTCCCCATTCGTCTTCATTTCCGAAACGTCCGTCAAAATTGATGGTAAACAGGTTATTAAATACATTGTGCTGAGAACCATAATTTTCAATATCACCTCCGGTCAAAGCAGTGGTTGACCCCATTTCTCTTACATCCGAATAGTTGGATGTCCAGATATCCAAACCTGCCTGTTCACGGAACTTTAATGTAAATCCATCTCCCCAGTTCAATTTGGGTTGGTATTCAAGGTAAGCATTTCCAAACACACGGTTCGTATGCTGCAAGTATTCATTGTTGTCTGCCCACCAGTAAGGATTCACGAAAGAAGTGGAACGGAACAATACCTGATTGGTAACATCTCCCGGAACATGAGTAGGAATACCTTTCAGGTCATATTCTGCCGGAGCCGAATAAACCACGTTCATGATACCGTCGTTAGCACCTGGAGCTGAAGTAATCTTTGTAGAAGAATAGTTTGCAGAAAAACCAGTATTCCATTCATCATTGATTTTCCAGTCAACCAATCCTCTTGCTCCCCAACGGTTCATTCCAGTAGATGGGATAATACCATTCTGATAAGAGTTGTTCAGGCCAAATGAATAATTCACTCCATTAAGGCTCTGAGATATGTTCACATTGGTATTTTCAGTGAAACCTGTACCCAAAAAATCACCGACATTGTCATAAATTTGGGGAGTAGTCCAACCATCCAGTCCCGCTTTGGCACGCTGGGTGTTATAATATTGACCTTCGTGCATGCCATATTCCGCAGTGTAGTCATTGTTTGTATTACCTCCATAAACAGGATCATTAGGCAAATCACTGATTTTAGGTCCCCATGTGCTGGAAGAAGAAGGATTATATGCACTGATGTTATCTCCCTGTGCATACACTGTCTGGCGTTCAAACTTTCTTGACACCCGTTGAGCACTCAAATTTGTTGAGATAGTGACAGCCGGTTTGTTCAAGTTGTTTTTTGCCCCACGTTTAGTTGTGATTACAATCACACCGTTGGAAGCACGGATACCGTACAAGGCAGAAGCAGCCTGTCCTTTAAGTACGTTGATTGTTTCAATATCCTCAGGATTGATATCAATACTACGGTCGGCATAGTTCGCACCTGTTACAGAACTTCCGGTATCGAAGTCGGCAGAAGTATTAATCGGCATACCATCAATCACATACAAAGGCTGGTTATTTCCATCAAACGAACGGGCACCACGGATAATAATTTGTGAAGAAGCTCCCGGTGCACCAGAAGACTGGCGGACTTCAACTCCAGTCAACTTACCTTGAATAGCATTAGCCAAAGAAGTTGTACCACTTTTACTTAATTCATCAGATTTTAAATCCTGTGCTGCATAGCCCAACGCTTTACGGTCTCGTTTGATACCCATTGCAGTCACTACCACTTCGTCAAGCTGTTCAGCATCAGACTTCAACGCCACTTTTACGACGGGAGCAACCTTCACTTCCTGTGACTGCATTCCGATGAAAGAAATGACCAAAGTTCCCGCTGAACTAAAATTTCATACAAATAACTGATAAACAAATAATTAATAATTTATCTGTATTACATATAAACAATCCAGAGCCTATGTGGACGTGCGAGTTACATAGGTTTTCTACCTCTTTTTTACTAATAAAGTCAAAATCCAACAGTATTAATTTATAACCTATTCCTCATATTTTACGTTTCGCATGTGGAAAACGTATGTTTCTCAGTGCGAAAACGTACGTTTCCCTATAGGAAAACATACGTTTCAGCATCGGGAAACATAAAATATAACAAGAAGCTATTCTATTACAGGCTTTATCTTTTCATGTTTACCTATTCCTTGATAAAATAGGTGTATACCTTATTATATAATTAGAATTTGCATTTCTTCAGGTCCTTGATGATTGTACCGGAAAAGATTTCACTGTAACCTTGGGTAGTTTTCACACTTTGATGTCCTAAAAGCTTCTGAACCGTAGTTATCTGTGCACCATTATATATCAGAAGCGTTGCATTGGTGTGCCGGGCAGTATGAAATGAGAAATGCTTGTCTATTTTGGCCATCAGTCCTATTTTCTTCAAATCTTTGTTGACGGATGAATTTGATTTCAGATGAAAAAAATGATTTAAATCATGTTTATGTTCCTGTAAAAGAAGAAGGGCTTTTCCCTGAAACAACAAATACAATGGTATGCTGACTTCTGTATCAGTCTTCACCGTTTTAAACATCAGCCATTTTTTACCTTTTATTTTTACAATATTTCTTTCATCAAGATGTATAAAATCTGAATACCTTACTCCCGTATAGCAACAAAATAAAAAGGCCTTCAGGCTATGAGCCAACGACTCGGATACAAGAGAAAGGTCAAGTTGTTCTAACTTTCGGATTTCTTCAGGTAGCAGAAAAGTATGTTTGCTTTGAGTGGTTTTTATTTGGTAATTCTTAAAAGGATAATTTTCTGCCATCATATATCCTCTTTTAATGGCTTCGTTGATAAATGTTCTTAATTGTCTCAAGTGTTTGGCGATGGTGTTGGTTTCATACATCCTTTGCCTCATGAAATTCTCAAATTCCTGAAGAAATGAATAAGTAATATCCGAAAATTCAATATAGGGATGAAAATTTTTCAGCAAATCTAATGTAGTCATCAAGTTCTTTTTAGTTGTTTCTTTACGGGCTGATTGTTCTACCCAGTTTCTACCAAAATGAAAAAACGTGACTTTTTCGTCATGAGGTTGTGCTCGTAAATCTCGGAAAACTGATAGACTAATAGGAATTCCTCGTTTCCAATATTTCAACTCTTCCCATTGTAATTCCAACATAAACTCTTCTAACATGCGATTCAATTCTTCCGCTTGTGGGTGACTTATAATTCGACTTCGACAACTATCCCATTGCCGTGGATTTACATATATTCCTGACGAAATGTAAATCTTTTTACGGTTTTGATATACCTCCACTTGAATGAGAGCTTTTCCAAACTTGTTTAACTTTTTTTGCGATTGTACACTAAACGAAAACGGATTTTGTCCATACTATATCATTTTTAAAAGAATATGCAGATAATATGCGATTTGATGGGAGTTTATCACATATATGAGGCCCATTTTGTTTAAATTAAAAGAAAGGAATTGATACTAAACAATGATTGAGATTTCATTACGCAAAAAAAATGTAATGACAAAAAAGCTTATCAAATACTTCAGAAAAACATATTTTTGTATAAAAACTTCCTCGGATAAGTGTTAAAAAGCAACCTTTTGCAGTACTTTTATTGAAAAAGGTATAAATATTTAAATTTATATTACTACTTTTGTCCCCGTTAGAGTGAATGAATTTTTATTAATGTAAAGTTAAACTTTAAGAGAGATTTTTTATGAAAAGAAAATTGATGCTGTTAATGACCTGCCTGATGATAGGTATCGGTCTGGTAAACGCTCAAATCTCGAAGGTAACTGGTAATGTTACTTCTGAAGAAGACGGTTTACCTGTAGTGGGCGCATCAGTATTGGTAAAAGGTACCACTGTAGGTACTGTTACCGACATTGATGGTAATTTTACGTTGACTAACGTGCCAAGTTCAGCGGGAACTTTGGTCATTTCTTTCATCGGAATGCAGACGCAGGAAGTGAAAATTGCTCCGATGGTAAAAGTGGTGTTGAAGTCTGATTCAGAGCAACTTGATGAAGTGATGGTCGTGGCTTACGGTACGGCAAAGAAATCAGCTTTCACAGGTTCTGCATCTACAATTAAAAATGAAAAGATTACTTCTCGTCAGACGTCAAATGTGACGAATGCATTGGCTGGTCAGGTTGCGGGTGTACAGACTACAAGTAGTACAGGTCAGCCGGGTAAGGATGCTACTGTACGTATTCGTGGTATCGGGTCTATTTCAGCAAGCAATACGCCGTTGTATGTAGTGGATGGAGTACCTTATGATGGAGAAATCTCTGCTATCAACTCTTCTGATATCGAGTCTATGACTGTATTGAAGGATGCGGCTTCTAATGCATTGTATGGTGCCCGTGGTGCCAACGGTGTCATTTTGATTACTACCAAGCGTGGTAAGACGGGAGATGCACGTGTGACATTCGATGCAAAATGGGGTGTCAACAAACGTGGAGTTCCTTCTTATGAGACCGTGCAGGATCCGGGCAAGTTCTATGAAATGGCTTATTCTGCCATTTACAATGGTGACCTGAAAGGATATGCGGCTGCGGGTGATTTGGTAGCGGCCAATAAATATGCTAACCAAGCTATGTTGTCTTCATCTTATTTAGGATATCAGGTTTTCACCGTACCTAACGGAGAACAGTTGATTGGCATGGATGGCAAATTGAATCCAAATGCGACTTTGGGTTATTCTGACGGTACGTATTATTATAGACCGGATAACTGGAGTGATGAATTGTTTGAAAACAACATGCGTCAGGAATACAATCTGAGTGTCAGTGGGGCTACTGAAAAAATGAACTATTACATGTCTGCCGGTTACTTGGACGATCAAGGTATCGTTCCTAACTCTGGATTCCAGCGTTACTCTGCTCGTTTGAAGGCTGATTATCAGGTGAAACCTTGGTTGAAACTGGGAGGTAATGTGTCATTTACTCATTACGACAGCCGTGAACAGGATACAGAAGGAGGTTCATCCAATGCCAATGCATTCTATGCAGCCAATATCATGGGCGCTATCTATCCGATGTATATTCGCGATGCAGAAGGCAATATCATGATAGATGAAAGAGGATACAAACGTTATGACTACGGTTCTGATACGAACTTCTCTCGTGACAATGTGATTCCGAATGCCAATCCGCTGGCCAGCTACATGTTGGATATGATGCGATATGCCGGTGATGTAGTCAGTGGCAAATGGTTTGCTGATATTGACATCTGGGGTGGAATTAAGGCTAAAATCAATGTAGGTGTAGATGCAAATAACGTGCGCTATACCAATATGGTCAACCCATATTATGGACAGTACTCAGAAACCAGTGGTGTGGGTGGTATTGTAAGCGTAGCTTCTCAGCGTACATTCAGCACCAACTTACAGTATTTGCTGACCTATAACAAGACATTCAATAATGTACACAATTTGGATGTGTTGGCCGGTTATGAAAACTATAACTACAAATATCAATATTTGTATGGTTCACGCGAAAAAATCTATAACCCGGATGTGCCGGAACTGAACAATGGTATCTTGAACCAGAACAACTCTTCTTATACCAACAATTATGCTACTGAAGGATGGTTGTTCCGTGTGCAGTATGATTATGATGGAAAATACTTTGTTTCCGGATCTTATCGTCGTGATGCTTCTTCAGTGTTCCATCCGGATAATCGTTGGGGTAACTTCTGGTCAATCGGTGCAGGTTGGCTGATGAACAAGGAATCCTTCCTGGCAGACCAGACTTGGATTGACATGTTGAAATTCAAGATTAGTTACGGTTTGCAAGGTAACGATAACCTGATGTATGAAGGTGGTTTGTATCGTAACTATTATCCTTACATGGACCAATATACACTGTCCAACAGTAACAGTGACTTTGCTACTTCTTTGTATTATAAAGGTAATCCGGAAATCACATGGGAAACTTCTCATAGTTTCAATACCGGTTTTGACTTTACTTTCTGGGGTGGCAAATTGAGCGGTACGGTAGAGTACTTCTCACGTAAGACGACTGACATGCTTTACTTTAAGCCGGTGTCTCCGTCTATGGGATATTCTCGTTTCCCGGAAAATGTGGGTTCTATGATCAACCGTGGTGTGGAATTGGATTTGAACTCTAATATCTTCAGTACAAAAGACTTTACTTGGGATGTGAACTTTAACCTGACTCACTTCAAAAATGAAGTATTGGAACTGGCTCCTGAACTGAATGGTCAGTTGATTGACGGATCACGTATTTACCGTGAAGGTGAATCTATGTACCAGTTGTATTTGCCGAAGTATGCAGGGGTGAACCCTGAAACAGGTGAGAGCCAATGGGCGTTGCTGGAACCGAATGAAGCGGGAGAGACTGTAACCACATCTTATACTGAAGCTTCTTCTAACCGTTTTGCTACGGGTGACATCCTGCCGAAAGTATATGGTGGATTTGGCACAAGCTTGACTTTCAAAGGCTTTGATTTCTCTATTGCATTTGCTTACCAGTTGGGCGGACGTATTTTGGACTATACTTACCAGAGCTTGATGAGTACGGATGCACAAGGAGCAGCATGGCATGTGGATATGTTGAGAGCATGGACTCCGGAAAACAAGAATACAGATATTCCGCGTATGAATGTGCAGGATTTGTACACCTCAAATATCTCTGACCGTTGGTTGACAAGCTCTGATTATTTGAGCTTGCAGAATATTACATTCGGTTATACACTGCCGAAGTCATTGACTCGTAAGATTAAGATTGATGGTATCCGTTTGTATTTCGTCGCAGATAACGTAGCTTTACTGACTGCCCGTAAAGGTCTCGACCCACGTCAGGGTTATGTAGCTGCGGATAATGTGTACTCACCGATTCGTACAATTTCCGGTGGTATCTCATTGAATTTCTAATTAATTAAATGTTTTAGAACGTATGAAAAAGACAAATAAATATTTGGTATTCGTAGGTGCTGCCTTATGTCTGGCTTCCTGTGACCTGGATAAGCTTCCGGAAGGCCAGTATGTTGGAGATGGGCAGAACGAGGAAATTATAAGCAAGCGTCCGAACATGGTTGTGGCAGGTGTCAATGCGATGGCTGCGAAATTGAATACATTCGGAACGATTTCGGATGATGCTACTACCTATCATAATGACTATGGAGTAGCTGCTGTAAGTCAGTTCCTGGAACAGGGTGGACAGGATATGCCTTGTACAACTTCAGGTTATAACTGGTTTGCTACAGCACAGAATTATTCAGACCGTCTTTATACAAGTGCAGAAGATGAATTGATTTGGAAAACTTTCTACAATCATATGAAAACTGCCAATGATGTGCTTGTGCTGACGGAAGGTACGAAAGATGAAACCATGTTGGTTTATCGTGGACAGGCCTTGGCAGCTCGTGCATACGATTTGATGAACCTGGCTCAGATTTATCAGTTTACTTATAAAGGGCATGAAAATGCATTGTGCGTGCCTATTATCACTGAGAATATGACGGAAGAGGAGATGCAGAACAATCCTCGTGCGACAGTTCAGCAGGTTTATGACCAGATTATGAAAGATTTGAATGAGGCGGTTACCTTGTTGGCTGGTTATGACAATGGTTCATCAAAGGATAAAATAGATGAAGCTACGGCCTATGGTTTGCGAGCTCGTGCAAACTTGTTGATGCAGAATTGGGCAGACGCGGCGAAGGATGCAGCAAAAGCCATTGAAGGTGGAACACCTCAGTCGCTCAGCGAAGTGTCTAATCCGACATTCAATTCAGCTTCTGCCGATTCTTGGTTGTGGGGAGTGTTGATTACTCCAGATAATGATGTGGTTACCACAGGTATTATCAACTGGCCTTCTCACTTGTGTTCACTGACTGGAAACGGTTATACCACACTGACGGGTTCTTTCCGTTATGTAAGCTCTGCATTGTATGATCAGATTCCTGCTACAGATATCCGCAAACAGTGGTTTATTTCCCCGGATACAACTTCTACTTTGGTGGACAATAAGACGGTGGGAGGTATTCCTGTGATTGATTATTTTGGTTTGGCTCCTTATACCAATGTGAAATTTGGTCCGTATCAGGATGTAATGGGTAATACCACTAACTCACAAGACTGGCCACTGATGCGTGTGGAAGAAATGTATCTGATCAAGGCAGAAGGTGAAGCAATGTCTGGTGACCTGCCTACGGCTAAACAGACATTGGAGAATTTCGTGAAGACTTATCGTAATCCTTCATACGTATGCAACGCTTCTTCTGCAGAAGCTATGCAGGATGAAATCTGGTTGCAGCGTCGTATGGAGTTATGGGGTGAAGGTTTCGCGTTGTTCGATATTCTGCGTCTGAAGAAGCCAATCATTCGTAAGGGAACAAACTATGCGGCTATCGTTCAGTTCAATTTGGAGCCGGAATCTCAGATTATGATTTACCGTATTCCACAATGTGAAATGGAAACCAACAAGGGTATTACGGAAGCCGACAATAATCCGGCAGCTCCGCAACCTTCAGTGTAATACGTAAGATAAACTAATATTGAGAAGGAGGTATATCTTTTCATTGATATACCTCCTTCTTTGGTAATATCCCATTAAAATATGGTCTTTTCATAGGAATCGCCTTGTTAATAATACAAAATATATGCAATTTTATTCTATTTATATTCGTTTTGTATAAATATAGGTAAGTATATACAAGTCGTTAAGAATCATTTATTTATCTCTTTTTAATATTCTTTTGTTTCCTGCCTATGGAATAAGTGTAAGAATACCCTCTGTTTGACTTATTCTCCTTAGTTTATTATTTTAGCAGCCCGTTTGTGAAAACATACTTGTTTAACTTAACTAAACTAAAGAGAGATTTTATGAAGAAAAAAATCACGTGGTTCGTGACCTTTCTCCTGATAGGGATTGGTCTGTCTAATGCCCAGATTTCTCAAGTGACCGGTAATGTGACGTCCGATGAAGACGGACTGCCGGTAGTGGGCGCATCGGTATTGGTAAAGGGTACGACTGTAGGGACGGTGACCGATATCGATGGAAATTTTACAATTACTGGAGTGCCGGCCTCGGCAAAAGTTCTGGTGGTTTCTTTTATCGGTTTGCAGAGCCAGGAAGTGCCTGTGAAATCGGTGGTAAATGTAGTGCTGAAATCCGATGCGAAGCAGCTGGATGAAGTGATGGTTGTGGCTTATGGTACAGCCAAGAAGGAGTCGTTTACCGGTTCGGCATCGGTGGTCAAGGCTGACAAAATCACGTCAAGACCGGTAGCTAATGTCACGAAGGCTTTAGACGGATTGGTGGCCGGTGTACAGACTACTTCCGGTTCCGGACAGCCGGGTTCGGGGGTTTCGGTCGTGGTTCGTGGTTATGGGTCTATCAATTCGGCCCAGAGTCCTTTGTATGTGGTAGACGGAGTGCCTTATGATGGAGACGTGGTTTCCATCAATCCGAATGACATTGAGTCGATGACGGTATTGAAAGATGCCTCGGCAGGTGCGTTGTATGGTTCACGCGGAGCAAACGGCGTAGTGATGATTACAACGAAGAAAGGAAAGTCGGGCAAGGTAAATGTCAATCTGAAGGCTAACTGGGGTGTGGCCTCCCGTTCTATTCCCCGTTATGAAACAATGGATGAGGCGGGGTATCTGGAGACCGTTTTCCAGTCGTACAAAAACAATCAGATTTATAACAATGGTCTTTTGCCGGCGGCAGCGGGAGTTGCGGCACTGGAGGCCATGAAATCGGGGGCTACTGCGATTTTCGGCCAGAATGAACAGTATAATCCGTTCAATTATTCTGTGACGGAACTGATTGATCCTACTACGGGCAAGGTGCGTAGTGACGCGCGTCTGAAATATTCGGAAGATTGGATGAACGAGGCAATGGTGAACAACCCGTTGCGTCAGGAGTATAATGCTTCTTTCTCTGGCGGAAATGAAAAGACCAAGTATATGTTTTCATTGGGATATCTGAATGAAAAAGGTTTGTTGAAGACTACCCAGTTTTCTCGTTACAACGGTCGTATGAACATTGATTCGGATGTGACCAACTGGTTGAAGGCCGGGATGAATGCCAGCTATTCGCGCAATGAGAATAATACGGCAGTGGAAAACTCATCAAAAAACTCCAATGTGTGGTACACGGCTCAGCTGATGGCACCTATTTTCCCTGTGTATGAGAAGGATGCGGAAGGAAAGACGGTGTTGGATAAAAATGGCAATCCGGTGTTCGATTATGGATCAAACCGTCCGGCGGGTGCCAATGCGGACTGGAATACCATTGCAACTTTGTATGATGACAAATATTCTACTACGAGCGACAACTTGAGTGCCCGTATGTATATGGAATTAGGCAACCTGAAAGAGGGTCCTTTGCAGGGTTTGAAGTTTTCGGTGAATTATGGTTTCGACTTGATTAACCGGGACAACATGACTTATTACAATCCTTATAACGGAAATGCGACTTCCGTGAAAGGACGTCTGACCAAGAGTGCTTCCCGCTCTTTCAGCTACACACTGAACCAGCTGTTGAATTATGACCGCCGCTTTGGTAAGCACCATGTAGCGGCACTGGTAGGACATGAGTTCTATAAATATACCTATTCTTATTTAACCGGTCAGAAAACGGGTTTCCCGTTCGGTGGATTGTATGAACTGGCGGCAGCTACAACGGTAGTGGATACGGATTCTTATAGCCATAATTATTCAGTAGAGTCGGTATTGTCGCGTTTGTCTTATGATTATGCTGATAAATATTATTTCTCGGCCAGCTTCCGAACTGACGGGTCGTCTCGTTTTTACAAGGACAGCCGCTGGGGTAATTTCTGGTCGGTAGGTGCGAACTGGCGGATTTCGCAGGAAGAGTTCATGAAAAACGTGAGATGGGTGAATAATCTGTCGGTGAAAGTAAGTTACGGTGTGCAGGGAAATGACCGTTTGCTTGATTCAAACGGTGATGACATCTATTATGCATGGCAGTCTTTCTATAGTCTGAGCTATCCGAACAATACGATGAACGGTGCCGCTTTGTCTTCTTTGGAAAATAAGGGATTGAAGTGGGAAAAGAACGGTAACCTGAATGTGGGTGTGGAAGGCCGGTTATTTGACCGCGTGAGCTTCAGTGTGGAATGGTACCAGCGCAAGACTTCGGACATGTTGATGTCTTTCCCGATGGCTACCTCACTTGGGTTTGACGGATACAACAAAAATATCGGTAGCATGCGTAACCGCGGTCTTGACGTGAGCATTGCCACAGATATTTTCCAGCAACCGAACTTCGGATGGCGGTTAACCCTGATGGGCTCTACCGTGAAAAACGAGGTATTGCAGCTGGCGGATAAACCGGAAATCATTAATGGAAGTTATATCATCCGTGAAGGTGAAACCATCAATTCGTTCTATACGGCTACTGCGGCAGGAGTGGATCCGGCTACCGGTGAACAGTTGTACTGGGTGTGGGATACGGATAAAGACGGCGTAAGAGGCGAGAAGTATATCTCGAATGATGCGTCGAAGGCTACCAATTGCAAGGAAATCCAAGGCAGTCGTATTCCGGACTTGTATGGTTCTTTCAACAATGAATTCCGGTACAAGAACTTCGATTTGTCTGTGCTCTGTACGT
The DNA here is from genome assembly GCF_902472605.1 of uncultured Bacteroides sp. GTDB lineage: Bacteria > Bacteroidota > Bacteroidia > Bacteroidales > Bacteroidaceae > Phocaeicola. Next base: position 14,670 of record NZ_CABROP010000007.1, on the reverse strand, counting down.
ATTCTATCGGTGGTAAGGTACTGGACGGCGTGTACAGAACCTTGCTGTATGGAAATTATGTCGGACAGGCTAAGAGCAAGCACTTGGAACGTGCTTGGAAACAGCCCGGTGATATCACTGACATTCCCCGTATCGAGATTGGCAGGAGTTATATTACAACCAACAACGACTTGATTGACGCTTCTTACCTTGCCATCAAGAATATCTCCCTGGGTTATACTTTCCCGGAGAAACTGATTCAGAAATGGGGCATGAACCGTTTGCGGCTTTCAGCTACGGCAGACAATGTGGTGTTGTTCAACTGCCTGAAGGGTATGAATCCTCAGTATAATTTCAGCGGTGGTACGAGCTTTGGCTATGTGCCGGTTCGGACTGTATCATTTGGTATTGACGTAACATTCTAATGAAAAAAGACAACAATGAAAATCAATAAATATTTTTTATGCGGGCTGGCGTTCGCAGGAGTCGGTTTGTTGGCTTCCTGCTCGGATGAATTGGAGACTCAGCCTACCAACTCTGTGTCTGGAACGCAGGTTTTTGAGAACGCGGAGCATGCGGAAGCCGCGATTAATGGAGCATACCGTTTTTTGTACACTGCCGGATGGAGCTCGGGCTGGGGCACACAGAACTGTGGGCAGACAGCCATCCAGTTGTTTGCCGATTTGATGGCAGAAGATCATTTGATGCACGAACAGGGACAGGGATGGTTCTATGAAGATTATCGCCTGAACGTGCACGGAGACTATGCTGGAAAAGCCGGACGTTCTTATTCCGTATGGAATTTTTATTACACGATAATCAGTAACCTGAATTATATTCTGGCAAACGATGGAAAGCTGGATGGAAATCCTGACTTGGTGAATAGTCTGATGGGACAGGCGTATGCTTTCCGGGCTTATTGCTATTTTTATCTGATTCAGTTGTACCAGCAGACTTATGCTGGGCATGAGAATGCACCGGGTGTTCCTCTTTACACGGAACCGACGGTAGCCGGAACGGAAGGGAAACCTCGTGGTACGGTGCAGGGTGTGTACGACCAGATTAATTCAGATTTGGCTGAAGCAGTCGGTCGCTTGAAAGGACTGGAGCAGTCGCACATCTCTCACATTGATTATTATGTGGCTAAAGGTTTCCAGGCGCGTGCTTTCTTGGTACAGCATAAGTATAAGGAAGCGGCTGAAGCGGCGAAAGAAGCCTTGACAAAACCCGGTCTTTCGTTGGTGAAGGTAGATGCCTTGGGTGGAAACAACAGTGTGAAGGTGGACGATGTAATGTGGGGACTGGAGATTTCGAAAGACCAGACTTCGGGTTATGCCGGATTCTTCTCTCACATGGATGCGGATGCAAAAGGCATGTATGGCTCCAAAGCCCGTCAGTGTATCAGCTCCGGATTGTATAACCTGCTGTCGGATACGGATGAGCGTAAGATGAAATGGTTCCGGGGAAAACTGGAAAAGGAGGAAAAAGGTAATTCTATGGTAAGTTATTGCCAGCTGAAATTTAAGATGGCCGATTATACTATCTGGACCGGTGATTATCTGCTGATGCGTGCGGAGGAAATGGTATTGATTAAGGCCGAGGCTGAATGTCATTTGAAGGAGTTTGATTTGGCACGGACTACCATCAAGCAGTTGGGAACGCTTCGGGATACAAATTATGAGGCTATTCTGGCAAAGCGTACCGATTCGGAAACTTATGATGCGAATACAAATGCTCCTGTCACTACGCTGATGGAAGAAATTTTGTTGCAGCGCCGTGTGGAATTGTGGGGTGAAGCAGGAAGAATCTTCGACTTGCAACGTCTGGCCTTGGGTTACGACCGGAAGTATGACGGTTCCAATCATTCGGAAACAGTGCAGACGAAGAATACGGGAGTGGCTTCTCCGCTCTTCATATTCCCCTTGCCTCAGTCGGAGATTGACGGAAACGAGCATATCAGCAGCTCGGATAACAATCCTATTGTACGATAACTTTTAATTGAAATGAGATGAAGAATTATATATTCGCAATTGCGGTTTTATTATCGGGTGTGGCTGCTTCGTGCAACAAAGATGCCGAAGGAGCGGTGTACACAGCACATGAAATGGCTTTTTCTTTTGTAAACGCCAAACAAGTGATGGACGCGGAGGCCGGAAATGCCGGTGTAGTAAAAGTGCCGGTTTATCGCTCTAGCAGAAACGGTGAGGCCAAGGTGGAAATGATGCTTGACGAGAAGGCGGTTGCCGAAGGTGTGCTGAAGCTTCAGACACCGGAAGTGACCTTTAAAGACGGAGAACCGGCTGCCTATGTGGAAGTAAGTTTCTTGCCGGCAGACCAGTGGAAGGAAAAGAAATATACGGCAGTACTGACCTTTAAAGAAGGCACTCATTTGTCTCCCGGTGCTGAGGTCCGCACGGAAATTACGGTACAGCGTAAATAATTACGGTTGATTGTGGTTTGTAAAAATAAAAGAGCGCATCTGAAAGGAGATGCGCTCTTTTTCTGTATATTTGCGACATATAGAATTAGATTTACACTGAATGAAGGAATTTGTGATATCGGATGCGCAGACCGAAAAAGCTGCGCTGGTGGGTTTGATAACCCAGACTCAGAATGAACGTAAGACCAATGAATACCTGGACGAACTGGCTTTCCTGGCGGAGACGGCAGGGGCAGAGGTAGTGAAACGCTTCACCCAGAAGCTGGACACTCCCAACTCTGTGACGTATGTAGGAAAAGGTAAATTACAGGAAATCAAAGAATACTTGGCTGTTCAGAATGAAAATGAGGAGACTGAAATCGGAATGGTGATTTTCGATGACGAACTCTCGGCGAAGCAAATCCGTAACATTGAAAATGAACTGAAAGTCAAGATACTCGACCGTACTTCATTAATCCTGGATATTTTTGCCATGCGGGCACAGACGGCCAATGCCAAAACGCAGGTGGAACTGGCGCAATACAAATACATGCTTCCCCGCTTGCAGCGTTTGTGGACACACTTGGAACGTCAGGGAGGTGGTTCCGGTGCCGGAGGTGGTAAAGGTTCCGTGGGTTTGCGTGGTCCGGGTGAAACGCAGTTGGAAATGGACCGCCGTATCATCTTGAACCGTATGGCTTTGTTGAAACAGCGCCTGGCCGATATTGATACGCAGAAGTCTACGCAGCGCAAGAACCGCGGACGTTTGATTCGTGTGGCGCTGGTGGGATATACCAACGTAGGAAAATCTACGCTGATGAACCTGCTGGCCAAGAGTGATGTGTTTGCAGAAAACAAACTGTTTGCCACACTGGATACGACGGTGCGCAAGGTGATTATCGAGAATCTGCCTTTCCTGTTGTCCGATACGGTAGGGTTTATCCGGAAATTGCCGACCGACCTGGTCGATTCGTTCAAGTCGACGTTGGACGAGGTGCGTGAAGCTGATTTACTGGTGCACGTGGTTGATATTTCTCATCCGGATTTTGAAGAACAGATTCAGGTGGTGGAAAAGACCATTGCCGATTTGGGAGCAGGTGGGAAGCCGAGCATGATTGTATTTAATAAGGTAGATGCTTATACGTACGTGGAGAAGGCAGAAGACGACTTAACTCCGAAAACCAAAGAGAACATTACCCTTGAGGAACTGATGCATACTTGGATGGCGAAGTTGAACGATAATTGTATTTTCATCTCAGCTCGTGAGAAAACGAACATCGAACAGTTCCGTGACCTCTTATATAAAAAGGTAAGAGAGCTGCATGTACAGAAGTATCCTTACAATGATTTTCTGTATCAGACCTACGACGAAGAATAACCGCCAAAAAGAGAAAAGATGACACGACACTATCGTTTCCTGACCCCTGAAGAGATTGCTCGGTTGGAAGCCCAGCATTGTGTGGCTTCCGATTGGGAAAGTGTAGAGGTGGCCGAGGGTTTCCACACAGACCATATCCATCATGTCCGTTTCTCTGGAAAGATCCGACTGGGGGTTTTTGAGAAAGAGTTTACACTGGCGGGTGGAATTACCAAGCATTCCGGACTGTATTATGCTACGTTGCACAATGTGACGGTGGGAGATAACTGCTACATTGAAAATGTGAAGAATTATATTGCCAATTATGAGATTGGGCAGGATACCTTTATCGAGAATGTGGATATTATTCTGGTCGATTGCCGGAGCCGTTTCGGGAATGGAGTGGAGGTCTCAGTCCTGAATGAAACGGGGGGACGGGAGGTGATTATGCACGACCGCCTGTCGGCCCATCAGGCTTACATCATGGCGCTTTACCGTCATCGCCCGGTACTGATTGAGAAGATGCGGCAGATTATTGAGACCTATGCTGAGGCGCATGCTTCGGAAACTGGCACGATAGGACATCATGTCACGATTGTCAATGCGGGTTACATTAAGAATGTACGGATTGGCGATTATTGTCAGGTGGAAGGAGCCGGACGTCTGAAGAACGGAAGTGTGAACAGCAACGAAGCAGCGCCGGTGCATATCGGTTACGGAGTGGTGTGTGATGATTTCATCATTTCAAGCGGTTCTCATGTGGAAGACGGTACCATGCTGACCCGCTGTTTCGTGGGACAGGCTTGTCATTTGGGACACACGTATTCAGCTTCCGATTCGTTGTTTTTCAGCAACTGTCAGGAAGAAAATGGAGAGGCTTGTGCCATTTTTGCCGGACCTTTCACGGTGACACACCATAAATCTACCTTGTTGATTGCGGGTATGTTCTCGTTCATGAATGCGGGGTCGGGTTCCAATCAAAGTAATCATATGTACAAGCTGGGGCCGATTCATCAGGGAACGTTGGAACGGGGAGCCAAGACCACTTCTGATTCTTATGTGTTGTGGCCGGCCCGTATTGGTGCCTTTTCACTGGTGATGGGGCGTCATGTAACGCATCCGGACACTTCCAATCTGCCTTTTTCTTATTTGATTGAAGAGAAAAATACCACGTACCTGGTGCCGGGTGTCAATCTGCGAAGTGTGGGAACCATCCGCGATGCGCAGAAATGGCCTCGCCGTGACAAGCGGAAGGATCCGAACCGGTTGGACCAGATTAATTATAACCTGCTGAGTCCGTATACTATTCAAAAAATGATGACGGGACGCCAGATTCTGAAAGAGCTGGCCCGGGTGTCGGGAGAAACTTCGGAAATCTATTCCTACCAGAGCGCGAAAATCAAGAATTCTTCCTTGAATAAGGGAATTAAGTTCTACGAGACAGCTATTCACAAGTTTTTAGGCAATTCTGTGATCAAGCGGTTGGAAGATATCCATTTTACTTCTGATGAAGAAATCCGGAAACGGTTGTTGCCAGACACTCCGGTTGGTATCGGAGAGTGGGTAGATATCTCCGGATTGATTGCGCCGAAGAGCGAGATTGAACGGTTGATGGAGGATATTGAGTGCGGGCGGTTGACATCTGTAGATGAGATACACAACCGTTTTGCGGATATGCATTCCCATTATTACACCTATGAATGGACGTGGGTTTATGAAAAGATGCTGGAATTTTACGGCTTGCAGGCCGATAAAGTGACGGCAGCAGATATTGTGTCTATCGTGCGCCAGTGGCAGGAAGCAGTAGTTGGACTCGACAAGATGGTATACGAAGATGCCAAGAAAGAATTTTCGCTGACTTCCATGACCGGATTCGGAGCCGATGGAAGCAGTGAGGAAAAAGTGCGTGATTTTGAAGAAGTGCGGGGCGTGTTTGAGAGCAACCCGTTCGTGACGGCCGTGCTTGAACACATCAAAGTGAAAACCGCCCTTGGAAACGAATTGATAGAACGTCTGAAAGATTTGTTGTAAAAATACAGGAGGGTCTGTGTATGAAGAATATATGCGGATGGATTTGTTTGCTGTGCTTGTGTTTTCTGTCTCTGCAGGCACAGGCCGGAAGGAAAAAAGTGCTGGAATGTCCGGGATTCGTATGGGCCAACACTTCTGAAATTGAGTTTAAGCGGATGATTCTGACCGAGGAACAGACGCAGGTGGACGCCGTGATGTATGGTAAGCCCGGCACTCCGCTCGTCATCTCTTCCCAGGCCATGTTGAAAGGAGCGAATGGGGCAGTGGCCCGTTTGCGCGAGGCGGATAAAATATCTATTGACGGAGTGACGGAGCCGGAAGTAATCGGTGAGGACGGAAGACTGGAGGTGACCCTTTCTTTTGCTCCGTTGCAGTCCGATGTGCATGAGGTGGATTTCGTGGAACCGGAAATGGGCTGGAACATCTTTGGCATTCAGTTGAGCCGGAAGGAACCTTATGTATATGTACCGAATTTTCTGACTTCGGACCCATCGATGGATTCGAATGAACTGCCGGAGCCGGGATTGTCGGAAGGGAAGTCAGTCGTGAATGGATATATTTTAGGATATGACTCAAAGATGACCTTGTTGGGCGAACTGGTATATGAGGACGGGCTTTTTCCTCAGCCTTGGACGCTGCCCGTAAAGATACGTCAGGATGGTTCTTTCCATTTGGAAACAGAATTGTATCAACCTGTGTTGACCTCCTTGAAGTTGGGTGAGGCTACTCTGTCTCTTTTTCTGGTGCCGGATGAAGAACTTACGGTTTATATTCATTTGCCCCGTTTGAGCATGTCATGCTCGCATCTGTTGGGCAGACATTATGAGAAAAAAGAAAAAGCCTGGTTTGATGGAGCGGCTGAAACAATCAACAGAGAGCTGTCTGTGGGGAACAAATCAGCCTTGGAAGCTTATCAAGCTGTGGAAAAAGACTTGATGGAACGTCCGGAAATTGCTGGAAAATTGAAAGCTGACAGTGAAAAGGTGAAACCGGTGTGTGAACGTTTGCTGGCTGCTTCTTCTTTGACTTCGGATGACGCGAAAATCTTGAGGACATTGGAGTTCCCAGAAATCCGAACTTATGTAGAAACGGTAGCGCAGGCTCTCCAGTTGAATGCCGCGCGAGTGGTTTCTACCAAAGAGGCGGTGGTTGCTTCGCTGGATGCCCAGGTGGCAGGTGCCGATATTCTTCCCCGGATTATTGCGCCACATAAAGGAAGAGCTATTTTGATAGACTTTTGGGCGACTTGGTGTGGCCCGTGCCGGAAAAGCATGCAGGCCATGCTTCCCTTGAAAAAAACACTGGCCTCCAAGGATATTGTCTATATCTACCTCACGGGACCTTCTTCTCCGGAAAGTATCTGGAAGGCTGCACTTTCCAAGATGACCGGTGTACATTACCGGTTGACCGATACACAATGGAAGTACCTTTGCAGTTCGTATGGGGTGACGGGCATTCCCGCCTATCTGATTATCAGTCATGACGGAAAATTGCAGGCGCGCTATGTGGGTTTCCCGGGCGTGGATGTATTGCAGGAAGATTTGATTCGTGCCATTGAAGAGTGAAAAGGATTGCCGATAACTTTTTGGATGAATTAAGGAAAAATTTCAATAATACTTTGTAACTTTGCTGCACAATAACTAACAATAAATACAATTATTATGGCAACACCAGAATTCAAGTATCAGCCGATGTTTGAGAAAGGTAAAGATACGACTGAATACTATTTGCTTACAAAAGACTATGTGTCAGTAAGCGAGTTTGAAGGAAAACCTATCTTGAAGGTTGAAAAGGAAGGTCTTACAGCAATGGCGAATGCGGCTTTCCACGATGTCTCTTTCATGCTGCGCCGTTCACACAACGAAAAGGTGGCTAAGATTCTGCACGATCCGGAAGCCAGCGAGAACGACAAGTTTGTAGCACTTACTTTCCTGCGCAATGCCGAAGTGGCTGCCAAAGGCGTACTGCCTTTCTGCCAGGATACGGGTACTGCCATTATCCACGGTGAAAAAGGACAGCAGGTATGGACAGGCTACTGCGATGAAGAGGCCTTGTCTCTGGGTGTGTACAAGACTTATACAGAAAACAACCTGCGTTATTCTCAGAATGCGCCGTTGACTATGTACGACGAAGTGAACACTCGTTGTAACCTGCCTGCACAGATTGATATCGAAGCTACTCAGGGAATGGAATATGAATTCCTTTGCGTCACAAAAGGTGGTGGTTCTGCCAACAAGACTTATTTGTATCAGGAAACAAAAGCCATCCTGAACCCGGATACATTGGTTCCGTTCTTGGTTGAAAAAATGAAAACACTGGGTACGGCTGCTTGTCCTCCTTATCATGTAGCATTTGTGATTGGAGGTACTTCTGCTGAAAAGAACCTGTTGACCGTGAAACTGGCTTCTACTCACTACTACGATAATCTGCCTACTACAGGTAATGAATACGGTCGTGCATTCCGCGATTTGGATTTGGAACAGAAATTGCTGGAAGCTGCTCACAACATTGGCTTGGGTGCACAGTTCGGTGGTAAATACTATGCACACGACATCCGCGTCATCCGTCTGCCGCGTCACGGTGCTTCTTGTCCGGTAGGTTTGGGCGTATCTTGTTCTGCCGACCGTAACATCAAATGTAAAATTAACAAAGACGGTATCTGGATTGAAAAGCTGGATTCAAATCCGGGCGAACTGATTCCGGAAGAATTGCGTCAGGCTGGTGAAGGCAATGTAGTGAAGATTGACCTGAACCGTCCGATGAAAGAAATCTTGGCTGACCTTGACAAATATCCGGTAGCTACCCGTCTGTCACTGACTGGTACCATCATCGTAGGTCGTGATATTGCACATGCCAAACTGAAAGAACGTCTGGACCGTGGTGAAGATCTGCCTCAGTATATCAAGGATCATCCGATTTATTACGCAGGTCCGGCCAAGACTCCGAAGGGTATGGCTTGCGGTTCTATGGGACCGACAACTGCAGGACGTATGGACCCGTACGTAGACTTGTTCCAGAGTCACGGTGGTTCTATGATTATGTTGGCTAAAGGTAACCGTAGCCAGGCTGTGACAGATGCCTGCAAGAAACACGGTGGTTTCTACCTGGGTTCTATCGGTGGTCCGGCTGCTATTCTTGCTCAGAACAACATCAAGAGCATTGAATGTGTAGAATATCCGGAACTGGGTATGGAAGCTATCTGGAAGATTGAAGTAGAAGACTTCCCTGCATTTATCTTGGTGGATAACAAGGGTAACGATTTCTTCAAACAGATCAAGCCTCGTTGCACAGGTAACTGTAAATAATTGAGACTTTAGATATGCTTTTCCCGTTGGGAAGGGCATGAGACCATACAAAGGATTTGCAAACCGTAGCCTGTCGATGGCCGGATTTGCAAATCCTTTTTTATTCTATTTCCCCGATTTGTTTCATCATAGTGGATTAAAAATGAATTTTCTGCGTTTTTGTAAGAACTGGACGCTTCCCATTGCGATGGTCATGGGAGTCATTCTGTATTTTGTATATGTCAATATTCCTTTTCTTGCCCCGACCAAACCGTTTGTGACCCGTGCCATCGACATTGTGCAGCCGGTGTTGATTTTCCTGATGCTGTTTCTCACGTTCTGTAAAATCAGTCTGCATGATTTGAAGCTGTGTGCCTGGCATTTGCGTTTGCTGCTGATTCAGGGAATCAGTTTTGTGATTTTGGGCTTGCTGCTGGTGATATTCCCTGATTTCCAAGCCCGTATTTTGGTGGAGGGAGCCATGATTTGTCTGATTTGTCCCACGGCTACGGCAGCCGCAGTGGTCACCCGTAAATTAGGGGGAGATGCGGCCCATCTGACTACCTATACCATTTTGATTAATATTCTGACAGCTATTTTAGTGCCGTTGATGCTTCCGCTGGTTCATCCGCATCCGGAACTGAATTTCGGTAGTTCGTTTACTCTGATTTTAGGAAAGGTCTTCCCGTTGTTGCTTTGTCCGTTTCTGGCGGCAATTCTGTTGCGGGTACTTCTGCCGAAGGTACATGCCAAAATCGCACAGTATCATGAGCTGTCATTCTACTTGTGGGCTGTAGCCCTGACTCTGGCCATCGGGGTGACGGTAAAAAGTTTCGTACACAGCGACGTGTCTTTCTGGTATCAGGCCGGATTGGGAGGCGTTTCCCTGGTGTGCTGTGGTCTACAGTTTTATTTTGGAAAGAAAGCCGGGCGTAAGTATGGCGATTCCATCAGTTCCGGACAGGCTTTGGGGCAGAAAAACACCGTATTCGCCATTTGGATGGGCTATACTTTCTTCACTCCGGTGACGGCAGTGGCTGCCGGATTCTACAGTGTATGGCACAATGTGGTCAATTCCTATCAGTTGTATTTGCAGCGGAAAGTGGAAGGAACGTCCGACGCTTTGAAAAATTAACAGCTTGTCTGTCATTGCTGTGCGCGGAAAGTTGTAACTTTGCCGTCACTTTGTAATGTAGAAGAATAGATTCGCATGATTTCAATAGAAGGATTGAAGGTGGAGTTTGGAACGACTCCCTTGTTTGAAGATGTATCGTTTGTTATAAATAAGAAAGACCGCATCGCGCTGGTCGGGAAAAACGGTGCCGGAAAATCCACCATGCTGAAAATCCTGGCGGGATTGCAGCAGCCTACGGAAGGGGTGGTGGCCGTGCAGCGAGGCATTACCATCGGATATTTGCCGCAGGTGATGATTTTAAGCGATACACGTACGGTGATGGCGGAAGCCGAGATGGCTTTTGAGCATATTTTCGAGATGCAGGAGAAGCTGGAAAAGATGAACCAGGAGCTGGCCGACCGTACGGATTATGATTCGGAGAGTTATCACGAACTGATAGAGCGCTTTACCCACGAGAACGAACGTTTCCTGATGATGGGAGGTACTAACTACCATGCAGAGATTGAGCGTACGCTGACGGGATTGGGATTCAACCGGAGCGATTTTGACCGGCCGACGTCTGAGTTCAGTGGGGGATGGCGTATGCGTATCGAGCTGGCGAAACTTTTGTTGCGCCGTCCGGATGTGCTCTTGCTCGACGAGCCGACCAACCACCTGGACATTGAGAGTATCCAGTGGCTGGAGAATTTTTTGAAAGCAAGTTCGGGAGCCGTAGTGCTGGTGAGCCATGACCGTGCCTTCATCAACAACGTGACGAACCGTACCATTGAAATCTCCTGCGGGCGGATATACGATTACAAAGTACCCTACGATGAATTTGTTGTGCTGCGTAAGGAACGCCACGAACAGCAGTTGCGTGCGTACGAAAACCAGCAGAAAGAAATAAAAGATACGGAAGACTTCATTGAACGCTTCCGTTACAAGGCTACCAAGGCCGTACAGGTGCAGAGCCGCATCAAGCAGTTGGAAAAAATCGTCCCCATTGAGATTGACGAAGAAGACAATTCCACCCTTCGCCTGAAATTTCCTCCTTCCATCCGTTCCGGTAATTATCCGGTGATTTGCGAGAATGTGAAGAAAGCATACGGCGACCACGTGGTGTTTCACGACGTGAACCTGACCATCCACCGCGGGGAAAAGGTGGCGTTTGTGGGAAAGAACGGCGAAGGTAAGTCTACCTTGGTGAAGTGCATCATGGACGAGATTCCTTTCGAGGGGAAATTGACCATCGGACACAATGTACAAATTGGATATTTTGCTCAGAACCAGGCTCAGTTGCTTGATGAGAACCTGACGGTGTTTGATACCATCGACCGGGTGGCGAAAGGGGATATTCGTTTGAAGATACGCGACATCTTGGGTGCCTTCATGTTTGGAGGAGAAGCCTCCGAAAAGAAAGTGAAAGTGCTTTCCGGAGGAGAGCGCAGCCGTCTGGCCATGATCAAACTGTTGCTGGAGCCGGTGAACTTTCTGATACTGGATGAGCCGACCAACCACTTGGACATGCGTTCGAAAGATGTGCTGAAAGAAGCGATAAAGGAGTTTGATGGAACCGTCATCGTAGTATCACACGACCGTGAGTTCCTCGACGGACTGGTGACCAAGGTGTATGAATTTGGCGGCGGTCTGGTGAAAGAACATATCGGTGGTATTTACGATTTCCTGCAAAAGAAGAAGATGGAGAGCCTGAACGAACTTCAGCTGTCGCAGTCGCCGCAGGTGGCTCCAGAAAAGAAAGAAGAAACACCGGACAGTGACAACAAACTTTCGTACGAAGCCCAGAAAGAGCTGAACAAGAAAATCCGTAAGCTGGAAAAGCAGGTGGCCGACTGTGAGGCAAAGATTGAAAAACTGGAAGGCCAGGTAGGGGAACTGGAACAGCAGATGGCTACGCCGGAAGGAGCTTCCGACATGAAACTGTATGAACAGCATCAGCAGCTGAAGAAACAGATTTCAGAAGCGGAGGACGAGTGGACCGCCCTCTTGTCGGAACTGGAGGAAATGAAGCAAGAATAAGTTGAAACTTAATTAAAATAACAACCATTTATGAACAAAAAGAATTATGTAGCCGTAGCTGCATTGGCATTTGCTATGCTGACCAGCTGCGCCGGACAGAAGGAGGCCAAAAGCACTTCTGGTATCGATTTGGCAAACATGGATACGACCGTGGCTGCCGGAACCGACTTTTTCCGTTATGCATGTGGCGGTTGGAACGAAGCGCATCCGCTGACTGCCGAATATTCTCGTTATGGTACATTCGACCTGTTGTTCGAAAACAGCCAGAAGCAGTTGCGTGAACTGATTGAAGGACTGGCTGCCCAGAAGAACAACCCGGCAGGTTCAGCCGCACAGAAAATCGGTGATTTGTACAACATGGCCATGGATAGCGTGACCTTGAACAAGCAGGGAGCAGAACCTGTGAAAGCAATGCTGGGTAAGATTGCAGCCTTGAAAGATAAAAACGAAATTATCCCGATGATGACCGAAATGGCGCATATCGGTATCGGTACTTATTTCCGCAGCTATGTATATGCTGACCCGAAGAACAGCGCGCTCAACATCTTCCAGATGGGACAGGGCGGTATCAACCTGGGTGAAAAGGAATATTACCTGGACAACGACAGCATTACGCAGAATATCCGTGAACAATATAAGGTGTATATCGGTAAACTGTTCCAGCTGGCAGGCTTCACAGAAGCAGAAGCTCAGCAGAAAGTGGCAGACGTAATGGAAATCGAAACAGCCATCGCCAAGGCTTCACGCAGTGCTACAGAACTTCGTGACCCGGAAGCCAACTACCACAAGATGTCGTTCGACGAGCTGAAGAAGACCATCTCTGGTATCGACTGGGATGCGTATGTAAAGGGATTGGGCATTCAGGCTCCTGCCGAACTGAACGTAGAACAGGTAGAGCCGATTCAGGAAGTGGCTCGTTTGATGAATACTTTGCCGCTGTCAAAACACGTGTCTTACCTGGAATACAATCTGCTCGATGCAGCCGCTTCTTGCTTGAGCGATGACTTCGTGGCTGCCCGTTTCGATTTCTATGGCAAGGTATTGTCTGGTCGTCAGGTAAATCAGCCGCGCTGGAAACGTGCCGTAAGTTCTGTAGACGGTATGTTGGGTGAGCTGGTAGGCGAAATGTACGTGGAAAAATACTTCCCGGCTGCAGCCAAGGAACGTATGGTGAAACTGGTGAAGAACCTGCAGGTGGCACTGGGCCAGCGTATCGACGCACAGGACTGGATGAGCGACAGCACCAAGGTGAAAGCGCACGAAAAACTGGATGCTTTCCATGTAAAAGTAGGTTATCCTGACAAATGGAAAGACTATTCCAAACTGGACATCAAGAAAGACTCTTACTGGGCTAACGTATGCCGTGCTTCAGAATGGAACTTCAATGATATGTACAGCCGTCTGGGCAAACCGGTCGACAAGGACGAATGGCTGATGACTCCGCAGACAGTCAACGCATACTACAACCCGTCTACCAATGAAATTTGCTTCCCGGCAGCCATCCTTCAGCCGCCGTTCTTCAATATGGAAGCAGACGATGCCGCTAACTACGGTGCCATCGGCGTGGTAATCGGTCATGAAATGACACACGGATTCGACGACCAGGGTCGCCAGTTCGACAAGAACGGTAACCTGACCGACTGGTGGGCTCCGGGTGATGCCGACCGCTTCAAGGAACGTGCACAGGTAATGGTGGACTTCTTCAACAACATTGAAGTATTGCCGGGCTTGCATGCCAACGGTGAATTGACACTGGGTGAGAACCTGGCCGATCACGGAGGTTTGAACGTGGCCTTCCTGGCTTTCCAGAATGCCACAAAGGATGCCCCTCTGGGTGTAGTTGACGGTTTCACTCCGGAACAGCGTTTCTTCTTGGCTTACGCTACTTTGTGGGCTGGTAACATCCGCGACGAGCAGATTCGTGTATATACCAAGTCAGACCCTCACTCTTTGGGCAAATGGCGTGTGAACGGTGCGCTGCCGCACATCCAGGCTTGGTACGATGCCTTCCACATCACACCGTCTGATCCGTTGTATGTAGCTCCGGAGAAACGTGTGAACGTGTGGTAAGCCGTAAATTCTGAGAATTAATATTCAGCATATAAAAGGTCTATGGACTGTCATGAGGTCCATAGACCTTTTTTTATGGTCTTCAGCGTGATAAGTATAGGAGGCAGGAAGTATTCTTTCATTTCTACTGGCATATTCTTTCTTTTCTACCGATATTTTCTCTGTTTCACACTTTGGGATTTGTGTCCCACACTGTGAAATATATATCCCACACTGTGGTTTTTGTATCCCACAGTGTGGGACAGAGAATTTGTGTGGAAGTTTGAGAGAATATGTAGGTAGAAAAGAAAGTTTACAAAAATATTTTTCTTATTTTCTGCTATTTAACGTGAGTTCGATATAAGATCAAAAGATAGTAAGTTGCCCGTCATTGATAAAA
>NZ_CABROP010000006.1:0-97405 GCF_902472605.1 uncultured Bacteroides sp. | reverse complement strand
GGGAAAGTCGGGGCGTTGTCATAAAAAAAGAGGGTATGCATTTTGACACACCCTCTTTTTTTTATGCCCTGACGGGGCACAAGGAACGGTGGGTTAGGAATGATGTCCGAAGGAGTCCTTGGGCGCGGCAGCGTATAAACTTGCGGCATTTGTTGGTCAAGCATAAGTTTTAACCGGCCGGAATAGGAAGGATACGGCCTCCGGCTCAGGAAAGGCCATTTCGCCACGGTGTTCCTTTCGCTTTCTTCTTTCTATGTGGTACACTCCGGAAATGCTGTCTTCTTCGTGGCGGAAGGAGCCTCCGCTGGAGATTCTCGGATGTGGATTCTTTTTTAGCTGGCATTAGATACTTCCTGTATGTTTTGCAGACGCGATTTCTTGCTGATGGGTGAAAATAGGGAAACTCGTGTCTCTTTTATCCAGCTTCTAAAGCTTATATTATCTCCAAACACTATTTTAAAGCCTTCTCGGCAATCTTTTGACGCTTCTGAGGACTGGTATGGAATGTGCAGAAATCTTGGGTCTGAGAGGAAATAAAAGGTATAAAAAAAGCCGGAATGAAAAATCCCGGCTTCTAATAGTGTATGTGGTAGCTTATTTTTCTGCTTCACTCTTGGCTGCATGTGGATAATCAATCGTGTAATGGAGTCCTCTACTCTCTTTTCTTTCCATGGCCTGACGAGTAATCAGGTAGCCCACGTTAATCATGTTACGAAGCTCGCAAATTTCTCTGGAGGCCTTTACACGCTTGAACAGGCGTTCTGTTTCTTCGTACAGAATGTCCAGACGGTTCCAGGCACGTACCAGTCGCAGATTGCTTCGAACGATACCTACGTAGGCTTCCATGATTTGGTTGACCTCTTTCATACTTTGGGTAATTAGGACGCGTTCTTCATTACTGATGGTACCTTCTGCATCCCATTCCGGAATGTCCTCGTTAAAATCGTAACGGTCGAGTACGCTCAGGGCATGTTTGGCAGCTGAATCCGCATATACGATGGCTTCTATCAGTGAATTGGATGCCAAACGGTTTCCTCCATGCAGTCCGGTGCAGGAGCACTCTCCAAGGGCATACAGCCGCTTGATGCTGGACTGTCCGTCCAAATCCACCTTGATACCTCCACACAGATAATGTGCAGCCGGCGCTACCGGAATGTAATCCTTGGTTATATCGATACCCAGGCTCAGGCACTTCTTGTAAATGTTCGGGAAATGTTTCTTGGTTTCTTCCGGATCTTTGTGAGTGACATCCAGATATACATGATCTTCTCCACGTTGTTTCATTTCACTATCGATAGCGCGGGCTACAATGTCACGTGGTGCCAGAGACAAACGCGGATCGTATTTCTGCATGAATTCTTCACCGGCGAGGTTTCTCAATACCGCACCGTATCCACGCATGGCTTCTGTAATCAGGAAGCTGGGACGGTCGCCCGGGTGATACAGGGCGGTAGGATGAAATTGAATAAATTCCATGTCTTTTACCACTCCTTTGGCACGGTATACCATGGCAATGCCGTCTCCGGTAGCTACCAATGGGTTGGTGGTATGGTTGTAAACGGCTTCACATCCGCCGGTAGCCATCACCGTTACTTTAGACAGGAAGGTATCGACCTCTCCCGTAGCTTCATTCAGCACGTAAGCTCCGTAGCATTTGATGCCCGGCGTATGGCGGGTGACAATGATACCTAAATGATGTTGAGTGATGATTTCTACGGCATAGAAGTTGGTGAATACCGTAATGTTGGGATGACGTTTTACTTCTTCAATCAGGCTGGTCTGGATTTCTGCTCCCGTATTGTCTTTGTGATGAAGAATACGGAATTCGGAATGTCCGCCTTCTTTGTGCAAGTCAAATTCTCCGTTTTCTTTTTTATCGAAATTTACTCCCCATTTTATGAGTTCCTCTATTTGAGAGGGTGCGTTGCAGATTACTTTTCTGACAGCGGCAGGGTCGCTGATCCAGTCTCCTGCAACCATAGTGTCGTGGATATGTTTTTCAAAATTATCCACCTTCAGATTGGTCACTGAAGCGATGCCACCTTGTGCATAGTAGGTATTCGCTTCTTCCAGTCCGGCCTTGCAGATCAGTGCAACCGAACCTTTATGCGCTACTTTCAGCGCAAAGCTCATTCCGGCAATTCCTGAACCGATAACGAGAAAATCGAATTTTCTTATCATAACGTTGGATATTATGACACAAAACTACAAAAAAGTCAGTTAGATGATGCTTAAAAGCATCCTTTTTTATAAATGCTTTGTAAGTGGACTTTTAAAATATTTAAAGTTGCATTTGAGATGTTTTATTTTCAAGCAGAATTTCTTATCTTCACGGGAAATTAATATAAAAATCAGACAATGAACCGTACTTTTCAATCAAAAGTGGGTTGGTGGTATTGGATTGTCATAGGAATAACTTCCGTATTGTTGTTCTTTTTCTTTTGGGAACACTATTTGCTATGTACAATTCTGTGTGCAACCCTTGTGATTTTTGAAATCGAGATGCTTATTCATACACAGTATATCCTAACGGGAGACGGTTGGCTGAAAGTGGAGACCGGACGCTTTGTACCCAATGCTTCGGTAGAGATAGCAGAGATTCTTCGAATACGGAAAGTCCGTTCCATGGCTTTCTGGGAACCTGCATTGTCGTTTGAACGCCTGGAGGTGGTGTTTAAGAAGCATGGAAAAGTACATTCTATATGCCTTTCTCCCAAAAATCCGGAGGATTTTGTCCGTTGCTTGCTGAAACAGAACGAGACAATCCAATTTTACGACTGAAACTATTTATTAACTGAAGAAAAATACTATGGTACGTGAGTTTAAAATCCGCAGAACCCCTTTTAAAGTGTGGCTAGGGGTTATCATTTTGATTGTGGCCATCGTGTTGGTGGCGTTGCACACTGAAAATTACTGGAGTCTATTGCCGATTGTGTTTCCTATCCTTTTGTTGATTGACGAGCAGATGACTCATATTTTAGTACAGGAAAACGGTGATATTTGGTTGAAAAGAGGGTTTAGTGGAAGTGTCAAAGCATACGGTGTCATGCGGATTGTATTGCGTAAAAAAGATTCTTTGTTGAAAGGCCGGGTGACGGTGTATTATACCAAAGGATTCCTTAATTTTGATCCGGCGGATTTGAAAGGTTTTCTGGCATGTGCGAAAGAACGTAATCCTCATGCAGATTATCGTGAAGAATAATCACTCTGTAAATTAAAGACATATGAAATATCAACTGGCGATTATTGGTGGAGGTCCAGCGGGATATACTGCCGCAGAAGTGGCAGGAAAAGCGGGACTGAGTGTCGTGTTGTTTGAAAAGAATAACGTGGGAGGTGTTTGTTTGAATGAAGGGTGCATCCCCACCAAAACTTTATTATATTCGGCAAAAGTGCATGATACGGCACTGCATGCCTCCAAGTACGGGGTCAACGTAAAAGAAGTCTCTGTCGACTTGGGAAAGATCATTGCCCGAAAGACTAAGGTGGTGAGAAAGCTGGTACTGGGTATCAAGGCAAAGCTGACTGCACAGCATGTGACACTGGTACAGGGAGAAGCCTATGTGCAGGATGCACACACTATCCGTTGTGGAGAAGAAACCTATACTTGTGAACATCTGCTACTTTGTACAGGTAGTGCAGCTTTTGTACCTCCGATTCCTGGTCTTGATACAGTGAATTACTGGACGCATCGGGAAGCGTTGGATAATAAGGAATTGCCTGCTTCGCTGGTGATTGTGGGTGGCGGTGTCATCGGTATGGAATTTGCTTCATTCTTCCACAGCTTGGGAACACAGGTTACTGTCATCGAAATGATGGATGAGATTTTAGGAGGATTGGATAAGGAACTGTCCGGACTTTTGCGGGCAGACTATGCCAAGAGAGGAGTGAAATTCCTGTTGGGAACTCAGGTAACCGGAATTCATCAGTCAGGAGAGGAAATAGAAGTCAGTTATGTATATGAGGGGCAGGAAGGAACGGTCTGCGCACAGAAACTGTTGATGAGCGTCGGACGTCGGCCTGTAATGAAAGGATTCGGTCTTGAGAATCTGAACCTGGAACTGACTCCACGAGGCACTGTAAAGGTAGATGAGTTCTTGCAGTCTTCTATACTGGGTGTTTACGTCTGTGGCGATTTGAATGGAGTCTCTTTGCTGGCTCATACGGCTGTGAGGGAGGCAGAAGTGGCAGTACATCATATTTTGGGCGAAAAAGACGCCATGAGTTATCGGGCAATTCCGGGAGTAGTCTATACCAATCCGGAAGTTGCTTCGGTGGGCTTTACGGAAGAAGCTTTGAAGCGTGAAGGTCGTGCTTATCGTGTGGTTAGCTTGCCGGCAGCCTATTCGGGACGTTTCGTAGCCGAAAATGAAGGAGTAAACGGTGTTTGTAAGGTTCTGGTAGGAGAGGATGAAGAAATTTTGGGCGTACATCTGCTTGGAAATCCGGCTTCTGAATTGATTATTCAGGCAGGAATGATGATAGAGGACAGACGCAAGCTGTCAGATTGGAAAAAGTATGTTTTTCCACATCCTACGGTGGGCGAGCTGTTTCGTGAGTTATAAATAGAGATTTTAGATGAAACGGATAAACGGATTATTGTTTTTTTTATGCTTTTGGGTAGGAAGTATCTATGCACAGGCTTCATTGACAGATAAGCTGGATGAGTTGATAACTTCCGACCCCTTGTTGAAAACTTCGGAAGTGGGTATTGTAGTCCACGATTTAACCACTGGAAAAGAGCTTTATAGCCACCAGGCAGATAAATTGTATCGCCCGGCTTCCATTGAAAAAGTGGTAACGGCGGTAACAGCACTGGATGTGTTGGGCAGCAAGTATCAGTTTCAGACCACACTTTCGTATGATGGAGTCATAAAAAACGGTATTCTGAAAGGGAACCTATATGTAAAAGGAGGTTTCGATCCGGAATTTATGGATTTGGACATGGATTTTCTGGTCCGGGCCATTCAGGAGGCAGGCATACGTACTATTTCCGGGAAACTGGTGGGAGATGTATCCTTGATGGATTCGCTGTACTGGGGAGCCGGATGGTCGTGGGACGACACACCGGAGTCTTTTCAACCCTACTTGTCACCGTTGATGCTGAACAGGGGATGTGTGGATGTCAAGGTTTCTCCTTCGTCCAAAGGACGGGCCGGAAAGGTGGAAATCACGCCTGAATCCGATTATTATCAGGTGAACAACCGTTCCGTCAGTTTGCGTCCGGATGCCGGAAGTTTGAAAATTACACGTGATTGGCTGGTGAACGGCAATACGATTGATATTTCCGGTTGTGTGTCTTCTGTCCGGAAAAAAACGCTGAATATGTACGATTCCAAGCGTTTCTTCATGGATACATTCTGCTATAAACTCAAGAAAGAAGGGCTTTCTGTGTCGAAAGACAGCATTTTCTTTATGGAAGCTCCAGACAGTACAAAATGGATTTATACTTGTCAGCGTCCGTTGGAGATAGTCTTGAAACGTGCCCTGAAAGAAAGCGATAACCTGTCGGCCGAGGCCTTGTTTCGTCAGTTGGGTCGGATGAATGGTAAACATACGTCACACCTTTCTTTTGAGGACTGCCAAAAAGTCGTCAAACGGTTTATGCGTCATTCGCTTGGATATGATCCGGAAGATTATCAGATTGTAGACGGAAGTGGAGTTTCCCTGTATAATTATGTCTCTCCCCGTTTGATTTTAGCTTATTTGAATTATGCCTATCGGCATCCGGCTATTTTCCAGCCTTTTTACGAGTGTCTTCCCATAGCAGGAGTAGATGGTACGCTGAGAGGAAGGATGCGGATGGGAAAGGCTTTCCGGAATGTAAGGGCAAAAACTGGTACCGTGACGGGGGTTTCTTCGTTGGCCGGTTATGTGACATCGGTAAAGGGACATAAGATTTCGTTCGTCATCATCAATCAGAACGTGTTGAAGGCCCGTCAGGCCCGCAACCTGCAAGATAAAATCTGTGAATTATTAGTCCGGATGAATTGAGTAAAAAAAGAGCTTCAAACGTATTTCAGATAAAAAGGAGGATGAAAATTCCAAAAGTCGTACGATTTTGTAGATTTTGTGAACGAATATTGTATCTCAAATTCTGATGGCTTTTGTATTTTTGTTTGCGTAAGAGAGAAAGAATTTGAAGTAATAACATAAATGTTGTTTCCTGTGTGGCAGGAAATGACGGGTGCATTTAAAATTATAATGATTATGGTAAACTTTTCACTTGAAGGTAAGGTAGCCCTTGTGACAGGTGCTTCTTACGGGATTGGCTTTGCAATTGCTACAGCCTTTGCACAAGCTGGTGCAACCATCGTATTTAATGATATCAAACAAGAACTGGTGGACAAAGGTCTGGCCGCTTATAAGGAAAAAGGCATTGAGGCACATGGTTATGTATGTGACGTGACCGATGAAGCAGCGGTCAATGCTTTTATTGCACAGGTTGAAAAAGAAGTGGGTGTAATTGATATTCTGGTCAACAATGCCGGTATTATCAAACGTATCCCGATGTGCGAAATGACGGCAGAACAGTTCCGTCAGGTAGTGGATGTAGACTTGAACGCTCCGTTCATCGTGTCAAAGGCCGTGATTCCCGGCATGATTAAGAAAGGTCACGGAAAGATTATCAATATCTGCTCCATGATGAGCGAATTGGGGCGTGAAACCGTTTCTGCTTACGCAGCTGCCAAAGGTGGTTTGAAGATGCTGACTCGTAACATCGCTTCCGAATATGGTGAATACAACATCCAGTGCAATGGTATCGGCCCGGGGTATATCGCGACTCCACAGACCGCTCCGTTGCGTGAACGTCAGCCTGACGGTTCTCGTCATCCGTTCGATGCGTTCATTGTGGCCAAGACTCCAGCTGCCCGTTGGGGAACTCCGGAAGATTTGATGGGTCCAGCCGTGTTCCTGGCTTCCGATGCTTCCAATTTCGTAAACGGTCACGTATTGTATGTCGACGGTGGTATCTTGGCGTACATTGGCAAACAGCCTAAATAAATAATGGTGTAGAGGTAGAAATAAAAAAATCATCCTGAGAGGGAAGATTCTTTCTCAGGATGATTTTTTGTGAAACAAGAAAAGATAATATTATGAGAAAGACTTTATTGGCTGTCGCCGCTTTTTCCACTGCCTTGTTAGTAGGATGTGGTAACTCAGAATCGGTCACCGTGACGATATCGAATCCTTTGGACATGGAACGGACGGGAGAGATGGTAGAAGTCCCTGTAGACGATATTTATGAGCAGTTGAACCTGGCCGATACGGCCCAGTTTGTCATTTACGATGAAAAAGCCCAGGAAGTTCCTTATCAGCTCACTTACGATGACAAAGTGGTATTTCCGGTTTCTATAGCCTCCAATGCTTCTGTGAACTATACCATACAGCAGGGTACTCCCGGTATCGTCAATACGGTGGTATATGGACGTTATTATCCGGAACGCTTGGACGACATTGCCTGGGAGAATGACCGTGCCGCCTATCGGGCATACGGTCCGGCCTTGCAAAGAAGTGGGGAAAAAGCCTATGGATACGATGTCTTTACCAAAAATACAGAAGACTTGGTGGTAGAAGACCGTTATGCCATGGAACTGGATTCTATGGCATGGGTGCAAATCAATGCACTACGTGATGCGGGCAAGAAGGAAGCAGCCGACAGCCTGGTGCGCACGATTTCCTATCATGTGGACCATGGTAACGGAATGGACTGCTATGCGGTAGGTCCTACGTTGGGAGGTGGCACGTCTGCCTTGATGCCGGATTCTACGATTGTCTATCCGTATTGCTACAAGGATTATGAGATTCTGGACAACGGACCGCTGCGTTTCACGGTCAAGTTAGTGTTCAATCCGCTGGTGGTGAAGAATGATTCGAATGTGATAGAAACCCGTATTATCCAGTTGGATAAAGGTTCTCAGCTGAATAAGACTACGGTGACTTATGATTATTTGACACAAATTACTCCCGTGGCCGCCGGGCTGGTGTTGCATGCTGCCAATCCGAAAGGTTATGCGTATGATGCTTCAGCGGGATATATTGCTTATGCCGATCCTACCACAGAACCCCATTCAGACAATGGGATTGTATATGTAGGTGCCGTGTTCCCTGAAGCAGTACAGACTCGCGTACAGCTGTTCGATAAACCCGTGGGCGATGCCTTAGGGCATGTGTTGGGAATATGTGACTATGAAGCAGGCAATGAGTTTGTCTATTACTGGGGTTCCGGATGGAGCAAATACGGTTTCCCGAAAGCCGACGACTGGAACAAGTACCTGAAAGACTATGCGCAGAAGGTGCGCAATCCACTGACGGTGACTATTCAGAAGTAACAGACTGTCCTTCTTAGGAAGAAACAAATATAAAAAAGCGCAGGGTAAACGTGGAGGTTTGCCTTGCGCTTTTTCTGTATTCAGGGAAATACCTTGAATTCGTATCCTTGCTTCAAGAGCCATTCAATGGAACGGGGAAGGGCATATTTCAGGTTGTTTTCCGACTTCAGGGAATCGTGAAACGTGATAATGGAACCGTTTCGGACGTACTTTTTGACTTTCTCAAACACCTGCGGACCGTTGAGCCGCTTGCTGTAATCGCGCGTCACCAAATCCCACATCACAATCTGGTATTTCTTTTTCAGCACGTGATACTGCATCCAGCGCATGTGTCCGTGAGGAGGGCGGAAAAGGTTCGTGTGCAGGTAAGCGTCGGCCTTGTCCGTATTGGCCAGGTAATTCTGGCTCAGAAATTCAAATCCCCGGATGTGATTGAAGGTATGATTGCCGATGCGGTGTCCCCGTTCCACCACCATCTGGTATTCCTTCGGGTGTTTCCGTACGTTGTCGCCTACCATGAAGAAAGTCGCTTTTATGTGGTATTTGTCCAACAAGTCGAGCACCCAGGGTGTGATGTCGGGTATCGGACCGTCGTCAAACGTCAGATACACCGCTTTCTCGGTCTTGTCCATGCGCCATAGAGCCTTTGGGTACAGCAGACGGATGAATTGGGGAGGTTGTTCGATGAACATGCTTTCGTTCTTTTTTAAAAGGTTGTGTAATATCCAGAAGCCAGCCGAAAAAAATGTCATCCTGAACCCGCAGAAAGTAATTTTGCTTTTGCTGCGTTCAGAATGACATTTTGTATCTGAAGTGACACAGCGGTCAGTAACGGTTACTGAGCCTGTCTACTGGTTCCTACCCGTTGTTCCAACAGTTTGTACAGCTGGTCGAATTTCTGTGCATAATGCACGGCAGAATCGATTTCCTTTCCTGTCTTGCTGTCTTTAATGGTAGCCAGCGTCTTGCATACATCATCCAAAATGTAGAAATAACGCATGCAGTTCTCGTAAGAGCTGGTAAAGCGGGCATCATCCAGACTCAGGTACCAGGTGGCATATTCTACCGCATTGTTGGCCAGTTCGTTGAGAATCTTTTCCGCCTTCTGAGTCTGTCCCAATGCCAGGTAGTTGTCGGCCATCTCCTTGGAGCTGCTCATCACGTAATCGTGAGGAACGGTAGTAGACGGAATGACCTTCTCGCAATAGTCGAGGGCTTTCAAAGCCTTATCCTTCTTGCCTTCCTTGATCAGCTGGCTGGTCAGCTGCACGAACATGCGGCGGTGTGTGTCGCACATGCGCAGTACCGTTTCATCCAGATAGATGTTTGGATTGTCGATGCCGCCGAACTTGAACTTGTGCATCAGGTTGTCGTACATCTTTTCGCTGTCCAGACGTCTGCCCAGTTGCGTATTGTTGAACGGAGTAATGCGGTAGGCCAGACCTTCCTGCAAGAAGTTGTCGGTCAGGTTCAGGTGGTTTTCAGAGCCTACGGTGATGGCCATGTACATCGGGCGTTCCCAGTTGGTATTGGCCAGCATTTCCAGCATCATCAGTTCACTCTTGTACAGCACCCGTTTGCCTTTCAGCGAAATGTGCATATAGTCTGGAATGGAATCAGGCGTCAGCATGCCCGAGCGTTTGATGGCTTCCTTGTCCAGCTTGATGACGATGCTGTCGGTCGGAATCATCTGCAAGTCTTCTTTCGGTGAGCGTACCCAGTGTTCCAGAATGTTCTTCAGTTCGTACGGGTTGTCTCCGAACTCCTTGGCAGCTTCTTCCGGGTTCTTTTTGTAGAATTCCAATACCGTAGGCATGGCATCCGGGCGTATATACACGGCTTCGTTGTGGCCGGATACATAGTCGATTCGTTCCCAGTTGATAGGTACTGATGGAGAATCGTAGGCCGGACGGCGCATCTGGTCGATGTACCAGTCGGTCTGCAGGTAACTCAGGTTGCAGACACGTACATCCGTGCGCACGCCTTCTGTTTCCTGGTTGTACCACAAGGGGAAAGTATCGTTGTCACCGTTGGTGAAGAGAATCGGATTTCCTTTGTCCGGTACTGAGTTCAGGTAGTTCTGTCCGAAGTCACGGCAAGTATAGCGGCCGCTGCGGTCGTGGTCGTCCCAAGTCTGGCTGACCATCTGTATCGGTACCAGCAGGCATACCACGCTGGCCAGGATGGCCGCAGGCTTTTCGTTGATTTTCTTGCTCAGATATTCCGCGATAGCCGCTACTCCTAATCCAATCCAGATGGCGAACGCATAGAAGGAGCCTGCATACGCATAATCTCGTTCACGCGGCTGTTGCGGTGTCTGGTTCAGGTAAAGCACGATGGCCAGTCCGGTCATGAAGAAGAGGAAGAATACCACCCAGAATTGCTGGATACCTTTTTCGCCTCTGTAAGCCTGCCAGAACAGACCGATAAGTCCCAAAATTAACGGCAGACAGTAGAACACGTTGTGACCCTTGTTGTTCTTCAGCTCGCTCGGAAGCAGAGACTGGTCGCCTATCAGCATGTTGTCGATGAACGGGATACCAGTAATCCAGTTGCCATGTTCAATTTCTCCCTGGCCCTGGATGTCGTTCTGACGTCCGGCAAAGTTCCACATGAAGTAACGCCAGTACATGTAGTTCAGCTGGTAGATGAAGAAGAACTTGATGTTGTCCCACTGCGTCGGAATCTTGACCATAATCATCTCGCCGCACTGGTCGTAAGGCACCTGACGTCCTTCCACGCCGCCCAGCCAGTCTTCGTAAGCCTGTGCGTGTACATCACTGTACATACGTGGGAACAGCATGTTCTGCGCATATTTGTATTCCGTCTTGTGACGTACGATTTCGTAGCTGTCTTTTTCGTCCGGACGTTCTTTTTCTTTCCGCTGGTAAACCGGAGCCCCTTCTTCCACGTCGTACACGCAGCCCCCTTCCGTCGGTTTCAAAGCCGGTTTGGAAGCATAAGTCTGTCCGTAGAACAACGGGCGGGTACCATACTGCTCACGTCCCAGGTATTCACCCAGTGTGAAGATATCCTCCGGAGAGTTCTGGTCCATCGGCGTGTTGGCCGAAGAACGGATTACGATAACGGCATACGAAGAATAGCCCACTACAATCATCATCATGGCCAGCAGGCTGGTGTTCAGTGTACGGGCACTGACGCGGTATTTCTCGCTGAGGTTGGCAAAGAGGTAAATGGCCAGAATCGCCAGCACGATTACACCGATGAATACACTGCTCCATCCGTGTCCGTAGAACGGAATACCCAACAGGCCTACCGTAGTGAGGAAGGAGATGTTCATCCGCTTGCGGCTTTTCACCGTGTAGCTTTCGTATACGCCCCAGATGATGCTTGCGGCCAGGACAATCATGTAGATGATGACACCCGTGTTGAAAGGCATGCCGAAGTCGTTGACAAACAGCAGTTCAAACCATCCGCCTACTTTCACGATGCCCGGTACGATGCCGTAGAGTACTACCGCAACCAATATCATGGAGCCAATCAGGGCAATCAGGCTGCCCTTCAGGTTGGCATTGGGGTTTTTCTTGTAGTAATATACCAGTACAATGGCCGGAATACAAAGCAGATTCAGCAAGTGTACGCCGATAGACAATCCTGTGAGATAGGCAATCAGAATCAGCCAGCGGTCGCTGTGAGGTTCGGTAGCCCGGTTCTCCCATTTCAGAATCAGCCAGAATACGAGGGCCGTGAACAGGCTGGAGTACGCATAAACTTCTCCTTCCACGGCACTGAACCAGAAGGTGTCGCTCCACGTATAAGCCAGGGCACCTACCACTCCCGAACCCATGATGGCAATCAGTTTACCCGTTGTCATCTGGTTTTCATCGGGGCAAATCAGTTTCTTGGCCAGGCAAGTGATGCTCCAGAACAAGAACAGGATACACGCGGCGCTCATCAGGGCACTCATGGTGTTGACCATACGGGCCACTTGCGTGGCATCACTGGCAAACTGACTGAACAAATTAGCGGTCAGCATGAAGAAAGGTGCGCCGGGCGGGTGTCCCACCTCCAGCTTATATCCGGTAGTAATGAATTCCGGACAGTCCCAGAAGCTGGCTGTCGGTTCGATGGTCATGCAGTAAGTGAATGCGGCCACCGCAAAAGTGAGCCAGCCAACCAGGTTGTTAATCTTGTTGTACTGTTTCATGAATTATTTTAGTTTCTCGTTAAAATTCAATGCGGCAAAGATAGCAAACATTTACTAATCAAGTCCCAAAAGTAAATGATAATGTTGCAAAAGGCGTTAAAAGCGGTCCATTACTCCTCATGGTGATGGCATTTCAGGATGCGATGAGGCAGATTGCCATGCCCTAACAGTTCGATGGGGCATTCAAAATGCGTTTCCAGCCATTCGGCGGAGACCTCCGTATCCGGATGATAGTCGAGTGTGCCGTTCACGCACGCCACACTTTTCACGTTTTGCAGGATGGTGCCGATGTCGTGGCTCACCAGTACGATGGCCCGTTCCTTGTTGATTTCCTCCAACAGGGAGTAAAGCCGTGCTTCGAATCGCTTGTCGATGTACGTGTTGGGTTCGTCCAGAATCACTACTTTGGGGTTGGAAACCAGTGCGCGGCCCAGCAATGCCCGTTGCAGCTGTCCGCCGCTCAGTTGGCCGATGGCCCTTTGCTCCAGTCCTTCCAGTCCCATGCGGGCAATGATGCGTCGTACCTCCTCGTGCTGTGCCTTGGTGAAAGAACGGAACAATGATTTCTGTTTGTTCAGTCCGGACAGCACCACTTCGTAGACCGAAATCGGGAATTTCTTGTCGATGCGGTTGTATTGGGGCAGGTAGCCCATGGCGATTTCGTCCACCTCTTTTCCGTCCTCAAAAAACTGGATGCGGCCGGCAGTGGGTTTCAGCAGGCCCAGTATGATTTTCATCAACGTGGTTTTTCCTCCTCCGTTGGGTCCGATTACTCCCAAGAAGTCTTTTTCGGCAATTTCCAGGTTCACATTTTCCAAGACCTTCTTTTGGTCGTAGGCGGCGGATATTCCGGTCAGTCTGATAAGCGGTTGGTTCATGGGCGGATCGTGTTATTGCTCGTTTTTGCTCAGTGATTGGGCAATGTGAATCATTTCCTTGGCCCAGTCGTAGGTGAGCGGGTTGATAGGCACGATTTTCAGGTGGAGCTGCTGTGCGATGACCTCGGCGTTGCGCTGGTCAAACTCCTGCTGCACGAACACCACCCGTACCTGTTTCTGCCGGCAGAGGTTCATCAGTTCCTGTAGATGCGTGGGCGAAGGTTCTTTTCCCCCTTCCTCGATGCTGATTTGCTGCAGGCTGTAGTCGCGGGCAAAATAGCTCAGTGCCGGATGGTAAATCAAGAAACTCGGGTCGGCATTCGACAGGTAGCGCTGCATTTCCCGCTCCGTACGGTCAATCATCCGCTGCACACTGTCCAGCCGGTGGCGGTAATATTCCTGGTTGTCCGGGTCAATTTCTGAAAGCGCTTTGCAGATATTGGCAGAGATGATGTGGGCATTCGGTATGGAATTCCAGATATGCGGTTCCACTCCATCGTGGTTTCCCTGCGTGTGGGCATGCGGATGTATTTCATGAATGAGGTCTACCCCTTGCGACATGTCGTAGAATGGCAGCTGGGGGGTATTGGCTTGTAGCCTTTCTATCCAGGCCTGCTCAAATCCGATGTGGCCGATGCGCAGGTAGGCTTTGCTCCGTGCCAGGTCGACCAGCTGTTGTGGGGTAGGGTCGTATGTTTCCGGGTTCCCCCCCTTGGGCACGATGCTTACCACCTGAAACTTGTCGCCAGCAATGGCTTCCGTGAAGTAGCGCAGCGGTTCGATGGTGACGGTGAGGGTTTGTGTCCGGTTGTTTTCCCCGTTTCCTGCGCAGGCTGCGAGTGTCAGCGTTGTCAGCAGCAGGAAGATATATTTTTTGATGTCCATATATTCAAATGTTGGATAAGTATTCTTCGCAAAGCTACAAAATCTTTCCGAAGTCTGGAAACAAGGGTTGAAGTTTCACACTATTAAAACTTAAGCCCTAATTTGTGGGTTGGAACCAGATGTCGGGCTGTTTACGGTTCAGAGAGTGAGGTGAAGAGGCGGTAATGAATAAATCTATCTGTGTAGATGGGAAGAGGTTCCTTTGTTTTCTATGTTTCTCACGGCGGAAACGTAGGTTTTCCTTACGCGAAACGTACGTTTCTCATGAGGGAAACATACGTTTTCCGCAAGGAAAACATAAAAAATGACAAGGAATTTTGCTTTTGAACGTACGGCGTTTTCAGATTCAGGCCGGTTTGCTGGCACGAAGAATCTCCCGTTTGCCTCCCGGAGGGCCTGGAAGCCGTTCTACGGTGAATCCGGCCGTCTGAAGCATTCTCCGCACCACGCCTTTAGCACAGTAGGTGGTAAGGATGCCACCGGGCGCTGTTTGCCGGTACAGACTGTCGAAAAGGGGCTGGCTCCACATTTCCGGTTGTTTCTCTGGGGCGAAGGCATCAAAATAAATCACGTCGTAGTGCGACTGGAAGTCGAAGTGGGTGAAGTCGCCTTCTATCTTGTGCAGGGTGAACCAGGGAGAGAGACGGACGGGCTGATTCCAGGGAGCAGCATGCAGGGCATAGAATTTTTCGCTGGCTTCCGGGGCAATGGTTTCCGGATAGCCCAGTTGGTGCACGATGTCTTCGGCCAGTGGATAGCGTTCGATGCTGGTAAAACAGACTTCTCTTTGCTGTTTTTCTGCCTCCAACAGGGTGAGGAAGGCATTCAGTCCGGTGCCGAAGCCGATTTCTAATACGCGGGGGCTTTCAGCCTGTGAGTGGTTGAGGCCCATCTGAATAAAGATGTGTTGCGATTCTGTCAAGGCTCCTTTCACGGAGTGGTAATGCTCATTCAGTTCCGGCACAAACAGGGTGTTGCTTCCGTCGGCGGTAGGTTCAAGTGTAATCATGTGATAACTGTCGGTTGTGTGGGAGCAAAGATACGCATATCTTTCAAGCGGGGAAAGCGGAAAGTGATTTCTTAGTGGAGATATTGGAATACGCCTAGCGCCGTAGCCACAATAATGGCATAGCGCGCTAACTTGCCGACGGTCATGGCCACGGTGGTAATCCAGAAGTTGCCCCGCATGAAGCCCAAGGCGATGAGCAGGGCATCGCCGATGACGGGCAGGAAGGAGAAGAAGGCCATCCACGAGCCTCGTCCGTGGATGAAGCGGATGGCCCGGTCCATCTGTTTCTTGTCTACCTTGAAATATTTCTCAATCCATTCGGTCTTGCCCATCCGGCCTATCCAGTAGCAGGTTACGCCTCCCAAGGCATTGCCGGCCGTGGTGAAAAGGGTAGACCACACCGGGTCCAGTCCCAGCCCCACGCAGGCCAGCAGGACCACTTCCGAGCTGAAGGGCAGGATGGTACCGGCCAGGAAAGCCGAGAGAAACATTCCCCAGTATCCCCAGTCTATTAGAAATTGAATAAATGCATCCATACATTAAATATACATACGCCCGTCCAGAGGGCAAGGGCTGCCCACAGGAAGATACGGGTAAAACGGTTGAAAGTCAGTGCCAACAGGTGTCCTCCTAAGATGGAGCCTACAATGAGGGTCATGGTGAAGAAGGTGTTGAAATGTGAAGGGATAAGTGCCATGCACAGCAGGGTGGCCACTCCTGTGATGAGGAGGATACGCAGCATGACACGGGTCTGCACCTTGTCCTGATAGATGTGCCACAGGCTTTCTACACCGCAGATGGCGATAATCAGAAGGGCGGCTCCACCGGATACCAGCTGTGATAGCGACAACACGGAATAGTCTATCGGGGGAAAGCTGGACAATTGCAGGAACGGTTCGCCGATTTTTTCGGGCGTACCTGTGTACAGGTGGTAACAGAGCATAATCCAGTAGGGGGTAAAGATGCCTGTGAGGCCTGCAAAGAAGGTGCGGAGTGTGAACGCACGGAGCCCCACCATGTAAAAATAAATCAGCGGAATGAAATAGAGGGTCTGGGGCAGCAGGAAACTGCTGATGCCGAGGCAGAGGAAAGCATGAAAGATGGGAGTGGACGCGTAGGGTGATTCATAACTCCGGAACAGGTAGCCGAAGCTGATGACAAACAGCAACGGAATCCACTGTTCGTGCGAGTAGGTGTGCAGAAAGGGAAGCCCTCCAAAGAAAAAAAGGAATAGTGCCGCATGAAATGTGGTACGGGTGCGGATGAGTGAGAACGTGGTGTTCAACTCAATCAGTAAGTAGGTAATCAGGCCGTAAATGGCCAAAGAAATGAAATCCGTCTGTTCCTGGTAGGTGATGCCGAACAGGAGCAGACAGAAAACTACGGCAACAGGAAGAGTGATTCTTCCCGTTGCCAGTTCATATTGAAATTTGTTTCGTGCAAGCATGTTTATAGGTCGAACCCGATGTCAGAACGGAAATATTTCTTCTCGAAATGGATTTTTCCAGCATTGCGGAAAGACTGTGCCAAGGCTTCGTCTTTGTTGGCACCGTAAGAGCTGACCGCAATGACACGTCCGCCTGAGGTGGCTACCTGTCCGTCTTTCAGGGTTGTACCGGCATGGAACACGATGCTTCCGCCTGCTTTGGCTTCGTCAATGCCCGTAATCGGGAATCCTTTCTCGTAGGCTTCCGGGTAACCGCCGGATACCAGCATGACGCAGACAGCCGAACGCGGGTCGATTTCCAGCGTCTTTTCGTTCAGGTTGCCCTGAGCTACTCCCTCGAAGAGGTCTACCAGGTCGCTCTTGATACGAAGCATCACGCTTTCTGTTTCAGGGTCGCCCATGCGGACATTGTATTCAATGACCATCGGGTCACCTTTCACGTTGATGAGTCCGAAGAAGATAAAGCCTTTGTAGTCGATGCCTTCTTCTGCTAAGCCTTCTACTGTAGGACGGATGATGCGGTCTTCCACCTTTTTCATCCATTCCGCATCTGCAAACGGAACGGGAGAAACAGAACCCATACCGCCGGTGTTCAGGCCCTTGTCGCCTTCGCCAATACGCTTGTAGTCTTTGGCTTCCGGCAGAATCTTGTAACTCTTTCCGTCGGTCAGCACGAATACCGAGCATTCAATGCCACTCAGGAATTCTTCAATTACCACGGTAGCTGAGGCGTTGCCGAACATACCGCCCAGCATTTCCTTCAGTTCTTTCTTGGCTTCTTCCAGGGTAGGAAGAATCAACACGCCTTTTCCGGCGCAAAGTCCGTCGGCCTTCAGCACGTAAGGAGCCTCCAGCGTTTCCAAGAAGGCCAGTCCTTCTTCCAAGTTGGCTGCGGTAATGCTCTTGTATCCGGCTGTCGGGATGTGGTGACGCTGCATGAATCCTTTGGCAAATTCCTTGCTGCCTTCCAGTACGGCTCCGGCTTTCGACGGTCCGATGACCGGAATCTGCTTCAAGGCTTCGTCGTGCTTGAAGAAATCATATACCCCCTTTACCAGCGGGTCTTCCGGACCTACCACTACCATGTCGATGCCGTTGTCGATGACAAACTGTTTGATACCTTCAAAGTCGTCGGCCTTGATGGCTACATTTTCGCCCACTTCGCGTGTGCCGGCATTTCCCGGAGCGATGTACAACTTTTCAATTTTCGGGCTTTGTGCGATTTTCCATGCCAATGCATGTTCGCGTCCTCCTGAACCTAACAGTAAAAGTTTCATATATGTATCTGTTTTTTAGTCGATTATTTCAAATGATCTTCAAAATAGCGGGTGATGTGTTCGTGCAGGTGTACACGGTCGCGCCCCATCATGTTGTGTCCGTCTTCCGGATAGATGAAGAGGTCGGGATGTGCGCCTGCCTCGATGCACGCTCTCAGGAACGTGTAGGTGTGCTGCGGCACACAGGTCGGGTCTGTTCCGCCGATGATGATTTCCAGACGGCCTTTCAGGTTGCCGGCTTTCTGTTTCAGGTCGGAGCCTTTGTAGCCTTCTGGATTCGTCTGTGGCGTGTCCATGTAACGCTCGCCGTACATCACTTCATAGAACTTCCAGTCGATGACCGGTCCGCCAGCCACACCTACCTTGAAGATGTCAGGATAGGAGAGCATCAGGTTGGTGGTCATGAAACCACCGAAGCTCCAGCCATGTACGCCGATGCGGTTGCCATCCACATACGAAAGTGATTTCAGGAATTCCACTCCCTTCACCTGGTCTTTCATTTCTTCTACTCCCAAGTGGCGGAAGGTGCAGTTTTCAAACGCCAGTCCCCGGTTGTCGCTTCCCCGGCTGTCTACCGTCAGCATGACATAGCCTTTCTGTGCCATGTACAGGTCCCATCCTCTGGCATCGTAGAAACGGGAGTTGTGGATGAGCTGGGCGTGCGGTCCTCCATACACATAGATGATGGCCGGATATTTCTTGTTCGGGTCGAAGTTTACCGGTTTGACCAGACGATAGTACAAGTCGGTCTTTCCGTCGGCAGCCTTGAGGGTACCGATGGTGATTTCCGGCAAGTTGAACTGACTGCGCATCGGGTCGTCCGCTTTCAACAAAACGGTTCCCTTCTTGCCGTTGGTAGGCAGCAAGGTGATTTCCCGCCCTACGGTGAAAGATGAGAAGTTATCTATCAAATACGTACCGCTGGCAGAGAGAGAAGCCCGGTGCATACCGTCTTTTTCTCCTAATAACGTACGTTTCCCGGTTTTCACGTTGAGGCAGAACAGGTTGGTCTGCAACGGAGAGATTTCCGTGCTGCCGATAATGATTTCCTTCTTTCCGGCATTGAATCCTAAAATATCCTGTACCAGCCAGTCGCCCTGAGCCAGCGGAGTGACTTTCAGATGCTCCAAGTAAGTACTGCCTTCCAGTTTGCCGTTTTTCCAAACTCCTTCTCCTTTGGCTTTCGTATCCATCAGGTACAGATGGTTGAAACCGTCGCGCTGGCTTTGGTAGATGAATTGAGTTTCATCCCACGGCAGGAATACCAGCGGGTGTTGAGGCTCTACGTATTTCGGATGCTTTTCTTCATACAGGATGCCTTCCTTTTCGCCGGTAGCAGCCTGGTAGCTGACCAGCTGTGCATGGTTCTGGTCGCGGTTCAACTCGATGACGTAGATGTGCTGCTCATCGGGTGACCAGCTGACGTTGGTGAAATAACGGTCGGTAGGGTCACCTGCCTGCAAGTAAATGACTTTTCCGGTTTTTACCTCATATACGCCTACGGTCACTTTATGGCTGGTCATGCCCGCCATCGGATATTTGTCCGGTTCAAGAGTGGCGATGCGGGTAGAGGTATTTACCTGCGGATAATCGGTCACCATGCTCTGGTCCATGCGGTAGAAAGCCAGGTAGCTTCCCTTCGGGCTCCAGAACGTACCTTTATAAATACCGAATTCGTTGCGGTGTACGGCCTGACCGTAAACCACTCCTTCTTCGGTCTGTGACGGATTGATTTGTCGGCTTTCTTCTCCCTTGTCGGCCACAAACAGACCATTGCCGACGGTGTAGGCCACTTTGTCATTGGCCTTGCAGAAATCTAAGTTGGCTGCCTTTTCGTTCAACCGGAACAGGTTGGTAATCTTTTTCTGTCCGAAATCGTATTCCACCCAGTAGTTGCTTTGTGTGAATGCTATCACTTTCTTTCCGGCCCAAGGCAGGGATGCGGACATCAGGCTGCGGAGTGGTTTCAGTTCATGAGAAAGCTGGAAAGGCTTTTCTCCTTTTTCAAGGGCCTGGTTCACTTCATCCGGGGTAACCAGTACGGTTTCCTTGCCGTCTTTCAACTGGATGCTGCGGATGTTCTCCACATCTGCCCGTACGCATACGTCGCCCCACCATTGCAGTCCCGGAATGTTTTTGGGGACCAAGTTGAAATAATTGTTTCCGCCCGGAATGACATCTTCCAGCGTAAACGCTTTCTTTTCCTGGGCAAAGGTGGTAGAGACGGTCATACTACATAATAAAAAGAATAACAAAAATAGACGTTTCATGTGTGACTTGTCTTTAATCTTGTGAATTTTCTTCTTCCTCGCTACGGCGTTTGTGCATGTAGCGTGGAGCTGGAGCAGCTTTTGGACGTCCGTCGTCTGTAGAAGGACGCGGGTTACGCGGCTTCGGTTCCTCTTTGTATTTGAATTCCTTACGGCGTTCGCGGGTAAATTCTTTTCCGTCGCCGGCTTTCCGTCCGCGGAATACTTCTTTGGAATCGGAATCCCTGCGGAAACCTTCTTTCCGGTCATTGCGGAAGCCTTCTTTCCGGTCTCCCCGAACACCCTCTTTGCGTTCCTTGCGCGCGTATTCCACTTTTTCTCCGTGGTGACGCGGACGGGCCGGTTTTTCTTCGTGCTTCGGCTTGAACTCCTTGTCACTGTTTTCTGAGCGGAATTCCTTATATTTCCCGTCAAAAATCTGGTATTTGCGGAACTGGCATTCCAACGCACCGTTAAACAACGGAATCTTTACGGAAGCCTTCAGTCCGATTTGGTCGAAACATTCGTCGCGGTAGCTCAGAATCCAGGCATCGTTTCCGGCAAACGCATGTTTCAAGCGCTCTCCAATCATCTGGTAAAGTCCTAACAGGTCATCGGAAGAAATACGTTCGCCATACGGCGGATTGGTAATGATGATGCTTTTCTGTTCCGGCTTTTCAAACTGCTGGAACGGTTGGATTTTCAGGATGACATCTTTGCTGACTCCGGCTGCCTTCACGTTGTGCTGGGCAATTTCGTTGGCTTTCGGATTGTTGTCGTATCCGTAAATCTTATGTGTGAATTCACGCTCTTGTGAATCATCGTTATAAATGGCATCGAAAAGTTCCTGGTCGAAATCTTTCCATTTTTCGAATCCGAACTCTTTGCGGAATACTCCCGGGGCGATGTTGCGGGCAATCAGGACTGCTTCGATGGGGATGGTACCTGAACCGCACATCGGGTCAATCAGGTCGCATTCGCCTCGCCAGCCGGTCATCAGAATCATGCCGGCAGCCAATACCTCGTTCAGCGGTGCTTCTACCTGTTCCTGACGGTAGCCTCTGCGATGAAGTGATTCGCCGGAGCTGTCGAGTGCTAGTGTACATTCTTCTTCTGCAATATGGATATGGATGGCCAGGTCCGGATTGCTGATGCGTACAGAAGGACGGTTACCGGTCTTTTCACGGAAGTAGTCAACCACTGCATCTTTCACCTTGTAGGCCACAAACTTGGAGTGGCGGAATTCGCTGGAATAAACCACGGCATCCACGGAAAAACTGCTCATGTTGTCGAGGTATTTCTCCCATTCGATGCTTTTTACGGCATCGTATACCTCATCGGCAGTCTTGGCAGTGAAATGTTTGATGGGTTTTAAAATACGGATGGCGGTGCGCAGGCAGAAGTTTGCCTTATACATCATGGCCTTGTCGCCGGTGAAAGAAACCATGCGTCGACCGATTTCAATGTTGCTGGCTCCCAGCTCAGTGAGTTCTTGTGCCAGAACTTCTTCCAGTCCCTGGAAGGTCTTGGCGATAAGCTCGAATTCTTGATTCATCTTGATAAAATTACGTAATTTCAATTGATAGGGGCAAAATTACGAAATTTCGGTTTGCTAATCAACTGTTTGACTTTGTTTTCTGCGGAAATGTCTTTTTGTTCTGTGGACGATATTTTAGAAAGGGCTTTGAAGGGAGCTTGTGGAATTCTGCTTTTAATGAAAAAATAGAGCCCCTCTCAAGGTACATCTGAGAGAGGCTCTATAATAAATTATTTTACGATATCTTTCAGTTTGATGCTTTGGAATGTCATGTGAGCCACGCTGCTCTCATACAATATACCGATGGTTTCTTTATCAATCATAGTCAGGCAGGAATAGCCCCAGTTGTATCCTTCGTCCAGCAGAAGCTGATGTTCCGGACTCCAGGTATTTCCACCATCCAAACTGATCTTAATAGTCATGTCCTTCCGGGCAT
This sequence comes from uncultured Bacteroides sp., assembly GCF_902472605.1. GTDB lineage: Bacteria > Bacteroidota > Bacteroidia > Bacteroidales > Bacteroidaceae > Phocaeicola. Next base: position 75,186 of record NZ_CABROP010000006.1, on the reverse strand, counting down.
TGGTGGAATTAGGATTGGAGAAAATCAGCAGGTCTTTTCCTAACACGTTGTCTTTGGCTTTCACGCTGATCAGGCTGGCCATACATACAGGTTCTATCAGGGCCGTACGGGAAGATTCATGCTCTTTCCACGTCTTGCCTAAATCTTGTGTGGTATATACCGCCCGGCTTCCTCCCCGGTTGTCACGCATGTTCAGCATGAGGGTACCAGGTTCAACTTCGGCCACTTGTGCTTCTGTGGTATTGGTGCGTGCATGGTGATGGATGGTCCAGGTCTTTCCATGGTCCTTGCTGTACATGATGCCTGCATTCGGGATACGGGTCTTGTCGATAAACTGGATAGGGAATACTAAGGTACCATCCTCCATGGTGATGCCTCGTCCCGGTCCCTGAAGCAGGAAGTACCATTCCGGAAGCTTCACCTGCTCGGTGATGTTGATGGGTTCAGACCAGGTCTTTCCGTCATCCGTACTTTTGGCAAGTACCAGCTGGGCCGTATGGTTCATGTCCATGCCCGGGTGGGAACTCCACCAGGCTCGTTGGTTACCCATTCCGTGTGTCCAGGCTGCCACAATCCATACCGTATTGGTTTGGGTGTCTACCAATATAGAAGGGTCGCCGACTCCATTTTGTGCGGCAGGCAGTCCTCCATATTCTTTAAAGGCCAGTGGCAGACGCATCTTTTCCCATGTCTTTCCACCGTCGGTACTACGGCTGAGGCCGATATCGATGTGTTCCTGCAGGTCTACACTGCTGTTGTAGCGTACATCGTATACACCCAAAAGAGTACCTTTGTTCGTAGTAACCAGGCCAGGAATACGGAAAGCGGCAGAACCGTCATCACCTGCGTGACGTACACCGACTCCCATTCTTTGAACCACTTTCTGTTGTGCTACGTTTTTGGTGGGGAGGACTTTTCCGTCTGCTTTCACTTGCGTGATTTCTGCACTGATTTTGGTTTGCAGTGAGGCGTTGGGCTGCATCTCGATGCTGACCCAGAAGAAATTGTATCCGGGGAACAGGTTCTGCTTGCCCTCCAAAGTAAGAGTGTTGGTTTTAGGTGTTACTTCCGATTTCTTGATGGAATAAGAAGGATTTGCCGATAATGTCTGGCCAGGAGTCTGGCTGGAGATGTATTCTACCGGGGCAAACCGTTTTTTCTCTCTGTCTTGGGAAGCATCCGTACCACTATAATAGAGTTTGACTGCTTTTATTTGTGAAAGAGGTACATCTTTGTCAAAGGTCAGTGTGACATTTTCCAGTGTCTGAGTCTCTTTGGCGTCAAGACGCAGGTAAGCCAGCACATTGTCGTGTCGTTCTATCAGGATGGGCACTTGTGGGGTTTTCACGAATACCGTGTCTGCTGCCTGCAGCCCGATAGCAATCATTCCGATACATAGGGAAAGTAATTTTCTCATAATTGGTCGGTGGTTAGGTTAGATTTTTACTTTAGCGATTAGTTTTCTAATGTTTCCTTCTCCGATGATGGGAGCATGAGGGTCTTCCGGATAGACAATCATGAACTGTCCCGGAAGCAAGTCTACGAAGGAGGTTGGAGTGTCTGCATAGAGGGCGCAATCTCCTTCTTTTTGGTAGGCTTGTTTCAATTGACTGACATCTTCAAGGGCTTTCCAGCCGATACGTTCTTTTCCCTCCAGCAGGATGTGTACATCAATATAGTCACGGTGTACTTCGAGTACCTGCTCAGACGCTTTTATACAAGTCGGGTTCACATTGTTGATGAACAGGTTGCTGCCGTCCAGTTCGATTCTTCCACATGGAGTATGCAGCAGGTCGTGATTTTTTACATAGTCAAACAACTGTTTGAATAAAGGGTGAAGTGCTTCGATTCGGGCACTGTTTTGTAGGTTGGATACAATCATATCTTCAAATTTTTATTATTCCATATTGTCTGTCTTGGGCCGCAGGAAGTATAACTGCACGAAGAGTGCAACGGCCACTACGATGGCGAGCATGGCGAAACCAATTCCTAAATTACCATTGTCGCCCCATCGGCCTAACAGGTGCGTAATAAAGGCACCGGCAGCAACTCCTATCATGTTCATCACCCCGTAGGCAGTAGCTCTTTGTTTGCGTGACACAAACTGGCAGAGAATAGGCATGTTGTTGGTGTCGAAGATGCCATAGCCGATACCAAACAATAATCCGGCTGCTACTACGGCAATCAAGTTATGTCCGAATCCCAATAAAAGCAAGGAAGGGATAGTCAGTCCCAGACCGATTGCTCCGGTATATACACGTCCGCGCAGATTTTTCTGAACCCATCTGTCGGATAACGGTCCCCCGATAATGACACCGATAAAGGAAGAGACCGCAATCGTAATGGTAGAGAGGGGACCTGCCTGTGACATTGGTAAATTAAGGTTTTCGGCAAACAAGGTTGGGAGCCAGTTCTTTGTTGCCCATCCGGGAAGGCTGGGGGCAGCAAAATAAAGCAGGATGACCCAGAAGGCTACGTTGGTCAGCAAGGATTTCAGACTGATGAGTACGCCTTCTTTTTCATGTGGCTTGGCTTGGAGCTTTTCTGTCGGAATTGTTTCTATCTTCTTGTCATGCAGGAATAACATCAAAATCACGGCATATGCTATTCCGATGATTCCGAACCAATGGAAAGTGGTGTGCCAGGAGAAGGCAGCAGCGACAGTGGCTCCAAATCCACCGATGGCTTGTCCCATATAAAGTCCTGTCATGTGGATACCCACAGCCAGAGAACGAGATTTTCCCGTGTGGTAGTCTGCAATGAGGGAAAGTCCGGCAGGGATGTAGAGTGCTTCACTCACTCCCATTAAGGCACGCAGCCAAACAATCTGATTGAAGGTGTCGGCAATTCCCATCAGGTAAGTTACGGAAGACCATACGAACAGACTTCCAACAATCAGCCATTTACGGCTCAAACGATCGGCGATGATACCTGAAACTGGACTCATGAGGGCATAAATCCAGAGAAAGATTGCCATCAGATATCCGAAATTAGTGGCTGATTGTAGTTCCGTGATGTCCACTTGCATGGCTTCCTTCATGGTGCTGAGCATTTGCCGGTCCATATAGTTGAGCAATGCCACGCCCCAAAGCAGTCCTACTACAACCCAAGGATAAATCTTAGAGTTTTTCATAATATTATTATGGTTATTCAGTTTGCGATGAAACTTGCCGGATTATTCTCCGGCAAGTATTTCTTTACATAAAGTGTATCCTTTGACCATCATTCTTGGAATATGGAAAGGACCTTTGAACAAGTTACCTTTTGCGGGTTGGGCTACTGTACCGTCGCGGTGCAGGTATCCATACCATTCGCCAAACTCGTTATCCGGGAAATGGGCATACGTCCATTCACTGATTTGTTTGTGGCGTTTCAGGTACTTCTCATCCTTGGTCAGCTTATAAGCATACAGGTTGGCGATGATGGCTTCGGTTTGCGGCCACCAGAACTTCATATCCTGTGAATAATCTTGTGGCGGATAGTTCTTGCAGTCCTTGAAGTTGATGATACCGCCGTACTGCTCGTCCCATCCCCAGTCCCATGACCAGTCGAGGATAGTCAATGCCATGTCAATGAGTTCTTTGTTGCCACCCATGCTACGTGCCACATCAAACAGGAACCAGGATGTTTCGATGCAATGTCCCGGGTTAATGGTACGTCCGCTCATGGTATCGATGAATTCTCCCTTAGGGCCAACCATTTCTAACAGTGCCTTGAATTCCGGATGCATGAAATAGTGTTTCAGGGCATAGATGGATTCTTCTATCTGGGCATCCAGTTCCGGGTCGGAAATCACTTTCTTGATGCAGGAAGCCACGTTGACCATAATCATGGTGATGGAATGGCCCTGTGCCTGGAGAGTCGGAAGGTATTTCGGCTCCAAAATGCCGGGAGTATTCAGGAAATGACGCATCCGCTTGAACAAATCAAGTGCTTTCTTTGCATATTCCTGGTTGCCAGTAGCCAGTGCATATTCCGACATGGCAATGGCGGCGAAGCTTTCAGAAAAGACATATCTTCTTTTCCGGAGCGGAGTGCCGTCGGCCATGACTTCGAAATACATTCTTCCATCCGTATCGAAGCAGTGGTTTTCAATGAAATCCAGCGTCAGTTTGGCTGCTTCCAACCATTCCGGATTCTTTTCCACATGGTTGTAAGCAAAAGAGCAGATGAAGGCAAAACGTCCCTGGAACCACACCGATTTGGTGGTGTCGAACAGCTGTCCGTCGCGGGCTACACAGGTATATACGCCTCCGTGTTTCTTGTCAAGACCATATTTCAGCCAGAAAGGCATGATGTTGTGGGTAAGATCTTCCTTGTAGTTCTCAGCCCAGTACTTTGCGTAGGTATCTATGCACATCATAAGGCCGACGATTAGAATTTGTTGCAACGGTCAAAGAAATGGATAGCTTCCAGTTCCGCTTTCATGCGGGCCTCTTCTTCATCAGTCATATTTTGGAACGGAGTACGGTTCTTGCCCAGATCCAGTCCGATCAGTTTCATGATACGCTTTCCGGCTACGATGTTGCCGCGGTAGTGACAAATTACATTGATGACATCTTGTGAGAAATTTTGCAGTTCACGTGCCTTTTCAATGTCACCAGCTTTCCAGGCATCGAGAATACCTACCAGATTGATGCCGTTATAGTTTGTGGTTCCACCGATACCACCCTGTGCACCGCCCATGGCCAGTGAAGGAAGAATGGTTTCATCCTGGCCGTGCAGCATGTCGAACTTGCCGTTCTTGTACAGGCGGCACTGGTTGTATTCATAAATGCTTTCGTACGTATATTTGATGCCGGCAAAGTTAGGGATACGTCCGTCTACCGCTTTCAGCAATTCCACCATCGGCAGGTAGGCACCGTTGAATGCCGGAATGTGGTAATAATAGAATGGAAGATTTGGCGCTCCAGCTGCGATTTCTTCGCAGTATTTCACCAGTTCTTCGATGCGGCCGATTTTCGGGAAGGGAGGAGCCATGGCACCGATACCCCATGCCCCGATTTTCTGTGCATGTTCGGCCAGCATCTTACTTGCCTTTACGCAGCAGCTTCCTACGTGGACAATCACTTTGAAGCCTTTGGGGGCTACTTCAATCCAACGTTCAGCCAGTTTCATACGTTCTTCTTCCGTCAGCATGTAGCCTTCACCAGATGAACCATTGATGAACACACCTTTCAGGCCGTTTTTTGCCAGCATAGCCGCATATGCAGCAATCGGTTCATAGTTTACCTCGCCATTTTCATAAAATGGGGTAAACGGAGCATCAATTAAGCCAATGATTTTTTCCATAATATTGAATTTAGTAAATTGATTTATTTAATAACTACAAAAATAGCGATATAATTTTTATATTACAAAGATTTTCCGCCTATTTCAGAAAATATTTTCTTATTTAAGAGGATAAACCGTAATCTTTGGTGTGCGTATTCCCGGCTTTATTTCTCCACAGACCATGTATAAGCAATGTTGGTGTTGGAGGAGGATACCTCCTGCGCGGGCCATGCCGGAAACTTGAGGGTCCACTGTCCATTTCTGGCTGGTAAAGTCAAAATAGAGGATGTCGTCATTGAACTGATACCAGGAAGGGGCATGGGTCATGTAATCTTTTCCAGCTTTTCCATCCAAAGCTTTTTTGAAGATGGTATAATTGACTCCTCCCGTAAGAATGAGGTGGGTAGATGTTTGTGTGCCACTTCCTCCTGCCATGCAGCGCTTCTCTCCATTGGCTTCTGCGGGTATATCTGCTTCGTATTTCCAAGTGTTTGTTTCGGGGAGATAGCATAAGATGTCATGCGACAGGATGCTTTCCGAGGCTTTAGCTGGAGCCTGATATCCCCCTATCAGATAAAGCTTGTGTCCGTCGTGAAGCAGAATGGGTTGCACCCGTTGAGGCCCAGGGTAGCTGGATAGTTTCTGCCAGGCGGTTCCCTGTTTCAAATCGAGTTTGTATAAGGCGTTCTGCTGGTGCTGCTGGTTTCCTCCGGTGAGGTAAATAGCCCCGTTGAGCAAGGTAGCTGCAGCATTGTCTATGGCCTCAGGTAATGAAGGAAGTTGTTTGACGGCAAACCTTTGTGAAGAGTCGACGAGTTGAATACAGAATACATTGGTTAGGCAGGAATCTGCATTGGCCCCTCCGATGCAGACCAGTCCCTGCGGAGTTTCTACACTACAGCCATAAGCCACTGGATAGGGAAAATCTGACAAGGAAATCCATCGTGGGGATGCAGACTGAAGGTTGAGTGCATAGCATTGATTATAAAACACTTTCTTGCCCCCTTCTGCCGCGGGTTTGCCTGGAAAATTGCATCCTCCACCTACTACCAGCCAGTCATTGATAAAGCCGGCAAAAGGAGCAGATACCCCTTGAGCTACTGGATAATCAGGAAGCTGTTGTGGGTATGAGGGAGTGGATTGGGCCAGGATTACTGTGTATTGTAATACAAGGATTCCCCATATCAGGAGTTGTTTTTTCATACGTTTTTTATTTGGTTAAAATGATAGTGAAGTTTCTTTTGCTAAAATAAGCATAAAATTTAAATCATGCATAGTTTAATGAATAATTTTCCTGATTTTCGCATTGATAATTAATATTTTGATTTTGTTGTTTTGTATGATTAAATTTATTATCTTAGCAAACGCTTGACTGGACTATGTGTTTTAGTAAATAAAATACGTTCTATAGGTTATCAAACATAAAATTTTCAAATGATTTGTTGGAAAAGAAAAGGGTTGTTTGTTATTTTAGCATGCTGTTTTAGGTTTAATTAAAGAGTTTTGTCATGATAGTGCAAAGATTAATCGAAGGATTAGGAAATGGTACGAAAAATATGCTGACTCAAAAAAGGATTCTGACTTATTTGATGCATAATCATTCTTCTACTATTCCTGATCTGGCGAAAGACATTGATTTGAGCATTCCTACCGTCACTAAGTTTGTGATGGAATTGGTGGAAGAAGGATATATTATCAATTACGGAAAGCAAGAGACAAGCGAGGGGCGGCCTCCCAATCTGTATGGTTTGAATCCAGATTCGGCTTATATGGTGGGGGTGGATATTAAGTCTTTTTGTTTGAATATCGGTTTGATGAATTTTACAGGTGATATGGTTGATATTCAAATGGGGACAGAATGTCATCTCGACAATACGTTGGAAAGTCTGGATGTGCTGATTCATCATATTTCCACATTCATTGAGAAACATAAGAATGTCAGGGAAAAGATTCTTCAGGTTGGGGTGAACATCTCCGGGCGGGTCAATCCGGAGGAAGGTTACAGTTTCAGCATGTTTAATTTCGAGGAACGTCCGCTGGCTGAGATTCTGACCGAAAAAATCGGCATTCCGGTGAGCATTGACAATGATACCCGTGCCATGGCTTATGGCGAGCTGCTGAAAGGGGTGGTCAAAGGAGAAAAAGATGTGGTGTTCATCAATCTTAGCTGGGGACTTGGTTCGGCCTTTATCATTGATGGAAAAATCTATACGGGACGTTCGGGTTTCTCGGGAGAATTCGGTCATTTCAATGTGTTCGACAATGAAATCATCTGCCGTTGCGGAAAAAAAGGATGTCTGGAAACCGAAGTTTCCGGTTCGGCGCTGCATCGGATTCTTTGCGAGCGGGTGAAGAGCGGACAGACTTCCATCCTTTCTAAGCGAATTCTTACGGGGGATTCTCCGCTTACCTTGGAAGAGATTGTGGAGGCCACCAATAAAGAAGATATCCTGTGTATTGAACTGGTAGAAGAAATCGGTCGCAAGCTGGGACGTTATCTTGCAGGACTGATCAACCTGTTCAACCCGGAACTGGTGGTCATCGGCGGAACGCTGGCGTTGACGGAAGATTATATCTTGCAACCCATCAAGACCGCCATCCGCAAATATTCTTTGAATCTGGTAAGTAAGGATTCGGCTGTGGTCTTGTCGAAGTTGCAGGCAAAAGCAGGAGTGGTAGGTGCTTGTCTGCTGTCCAGAAGCAAATTGTTTGAATGGTAAATCATAGAAAATAGGTGAGCCTGTCTGGAATGATTCATTTCAGACAGGCCTGTTTTTTGTGTATACATTTGTTGTTTTTCTATTCTTCCGCCCGATATTCCAGTATGTCCCCCGGCTGGCAGTCCAGTTCCTTACAGATGGCCTCCAGGGTAGAGAAGCGTATGGCCTTGGCTTTTCCTGTTTTCAGGATAGAGAGGTTTGCCGGTGTCAGGTCAATCCGTTCGGCAAGCTCTCCCAGCGAAACTTTCCGTTTCGCCATCATCACATCGAGATTTACGATAATCGGCATAAATTATTCAGTTTAGTTTTCTTTTTTCTTCAGTCAATACCTTCCACCAGCAAGTGTAGCGTCTTATCAATACGTGGTGCAGGTACATTCCACCATAAATCATTCCCATCATGACTAATACACGATGGGAACGTGTCTCTATCAGTCGCTCGATGAATAACCAGTAAATGACGGTCAATAGCATCAAGGTGAGTATCTAAAATTAAATCGTCAAATCGTTTTCTTGTTTCAAGCGTACGGCAACTACGAAGACCTCCGTGAGAAGTATCAGGAGTATGAGGCTCATCCAGCTGAATTCAAAGGGAGAAGCAGGCTGAATGACATACCCCGGAACGGTGAGTTGGGTCATGGCATCGTGAGATTCACACCATGACTGGAAATATTTGGCCAAAGTGTAGGCGGTGGGAGGATAGACTCCCCATCGGATACGCCGGATATTGGCGGGTGTGAATATCTCTTTACGGATGACGGAGATAAATAAGCGGATAAGGCTGTAGAATCCATATAGGGTAAACAATCCCGTAATTGCCAGCAGCACATAAGCGAAAGTCGTAAGACCACTGGGAGTGATATATGCATGGCATTGTATGAATCCGGCCGGTACACGAGTGCCGGTTTGCAGGTTGGTTACTTGTTGGGCTGACTGTGGCAGTACATCAAAGGTCACCGCAGTCACTTTGTCGAAAGCGGGATGGGTACGTTCTATGCGAATGGGAGCCAGTTGGTCGGGTTCATTCCAGCCGTCGATGAACCCTCCTATCGATTCGAACAAGATGCCAAGGAGGGCGATTAATGCAATGATTTTAAATGTTTTCATCGTGTGAATGTGTTTGTGTGGATAATGTCTGGTCTTCTATTTCAATCGTTTCTGCCTGGGCAGGCTGATACCATGAAGCCGGTTGCGGAACCAGCTTCTTTTGGATGAACAGTATGCAGAGGACGGTGAGGACAAATCCTCCGGCTGCCATGAGTGCTGCTCCGGTGGCTCCATAAGTAGAAACCATGGTTGCATTCGGGTCGTCTGCCGATAAGAAAGCAATCACAGCCGCACTGTTATTGACAAAGTGCATCAAGATGCCGGGTAGCAGGCTACCCGTGCGGTAATACATCCATCCCAGTGCCAGTCCGGTGACAAAGGCGAAAGGTGCCTGTACCCAGTTGCCGTGTACCAGTCCGAAAATCAATGAAGAAAGTACGATGGCCCCTGCCGGATGTTTCCATTTGCGGAGCAGATGTCCCTGAATGGCACCACGGAACAGCAGTTCCTCTACGAGGGGAGCCATGATGACGATGGCCACGATACCTAAGGGATGGTGCATCATCATGTCAAAGGCAGCTTCCATATTGTTGGGTAGGTCGGCCAGCTCGTTGAAGTAATTGGTCCAAAAGCCCATCGCTAAAATGAATATCACCGATGTAACTAACAGTTTGGGGGAGCAGTGATATCCCCAAGTCTTCCGGTCCAGTTCCACATATTTACCTGCCAGCAGATGGATGCCTACTGCGGCGGTAGAGAGTACCTGTGCCAGCATAATCAGGTTTGTATACAGACTGTCGGGTGTCTTCGGCAATTCGAAGGTGTGGCGATACAGCATGTATCCACAGATGGTTACCCCCATGAAAGCCAGTTGGTAGGCAAAGAAATACAGTAATAATTTGATGGCGCGTCCCATAATCGTGTACGTTTTAAAAAGTTTGTTTACTTGTTGGTTGAAAGTTTCTGAAGAGCCGGACCTTCAGCGCCCCAGGTCAGCAGATAAGCCGGATTCCAGGTTTTTCGGTCCGCATCCCAGCGGTAAGCCTTTTTTTCGGTCAGGGTTCCCTGTGTGTCGTATCGGTATTCGTACTTCCACTTGGGAGTGAGTGTTTTGCCGTCTTCATTCAGGGTAGATACCGTCAAGCTTTGGTGGTTTTGTCCGTAAATGAAGGTTTCTTTTGCGTTTGCGTGTGTGGCTGTCAATGTCATCAGTGCAGCGGCGATTCCTGCTGCCAGTGTTTTTTTTGTGAATGTCTTTTTCATAACTGTACGTGTTTGTGTGTAAATAGTGTGTGTCGTTTGTTTTCGATAAATATTTATCGTTTTTCGATATGCAAATGTAGGTATTATTTTTGAACTCCAAAAGAAAAACAGAAATATTTTATCGAAAAACGATAAATTTTTCTGTTTTTACGGGAAAAATGAGGCTTAAAGGCCTGGAAAAGGAGAAAAGAGGACTTTGCAGGCTTTAAGGAGCATAGGTGTATGGTAAGGTCTGAATTTTGGAAAACCTAAGGATATGGATGGAGAAATGCAGTGGCTTATTTTACGTTTCCATTACGGAAAACATACGTTTCTCAGTGCGGAAACGTACGTTTCACGGTAGGAAAACGTATGTTTCCGTATAGGGAAATATAAAAAATGCCCTGTTTCTTAGGAAATAGTGTATTGTGGTTTTATAGTTATTGCTTTTGCGTCGTATATAACTGAGAGCTTTGTCGGTTTGTTTTATTGTGTAAAAAGAATTGACTGATTGTGTTTGGAAACCTTATAGTATAAGAATAATTGTAAGGAGAATTCCTGAAAATAAGAAGAAAATCTTTAATTTTGCTCGCTACGAATTGAATTTGGAATCATAATGGAAAAACAGCTGATAGAAGGTCTTAGGCGTGGAGATGAATCTGTATTCAGATGCATTTACGATCGCCACTATGAATCTCTATGTCGTTTTGCAGATTTGTTTCTGCACGATACGGCGTTGGCGGAAGAGATAGTAGATGACGCCATTTTCTATCTGTGGGAACACCGTGCGGAGGTGGAAATTGTGTATTCTTTGAGGGCATATCTGATGAAGTCTGTTCGCAATCGTTGCCTGAATGAGTTGAATTCTCTTTCCCATCGTGAAGAACTCCGTTTTTCTTCTTTTTCGCTTCCGGAAAATGTGGAATTTCTGGATACCTTATTTGTAGAAAAAGACCATCCGCTGGGATATTTGCTGGAGCAGGAACTGGAGGATGAACTGGCACGCAGCATTGAGGCTTTACCAGAAGAATGCAGGACCGTATTCAAGAAAAGCCGTTATGAACAAAAGAAATACGAAGAAATTGCTCAGGAGCTGAATATTTCTATCAATACGGTTAAATATCACATAAAGAATGCATTGTCATTTCTTCAGAAGCACATGTCTGGCTATCTGAAACTTCTTTTATGCTATATTTTTTGGGGAAATTGAAAAAAGTTCTTTTTTGACTACCCTGCTTTTCCTCTTTTTTGTCTTACTTATAAACACAGCAAATTATGCAGCACGAAAAAATGAAAAATGAACGGATTGATGGGTTGATTGCGGAATACCTTTCCGGCCATCTGACGGCAGACGCTTTTCAGGAATTGAAAAGTTGGAGCCGGGAGTCGGAAGAAAACCGTAGGTATGTCCGTGACAAGATTGAAGTTTGGTTTTCTTCAGGTGCTGCCGCCGATGAAAAAAAGATGTTTGATAAGGAAGAGGCTTTTGCCCGCTTCCAGAAGAGAGTGGCAAATGAACGTCCAAGAGTTTATCGGATTCCGTGGAAGATTGTCTATCGGGTAGCAGCTGTAATCTTGATATTGCTGCTTCCGTTAGCAGGTTACTGGAAAGGACAAGAAACCCTCCGTCAGACCTTCTCGGATATGGTAGTGGAAGCTCCGCTGGGAGCACGAACCAAGTTGTATTTGCCCGACGGCACATTGGTATGGCTAAATGCGGGTTCTAAAATTACCTATTCGCAGGGATTTGGCATGGACAACCGGCAATTGAATTTGGAAGGAGAAGGATATTTTGAGGTAATTCATAATCAGGAACTGCCTTTTGAGATTCATACACGTGAAGTGGATTTGCGGGTAATGGGTACCAAGTTTAATTTCAAGAACTATTCGGACGATGAGGAAGTGACGGTAAACCTGCTGGAAGGGAAAGTAGCCTTGCACAATGGTATGAAATCCATGCCGGAATTGTATCTTTCGCCTAATGAGAAGATGGTGATGAATAAGCGTACGGGAGAAATGAGGAAACTGAAGAGCTGTGCCGAAAATTCCAGGTTGTGGACGAACGATGAATTGTTTTTTGATGAAGAATTGTTGCAGGATATAGCCAAGAAGCTGATGCGTAGTTATGACGTGAAAATAGAGATTGCCGACAGTCTGAAGAACCGTCGTTTTTACGGTAGTTTCAGGGTGATGGGCAATACCATAGAAGAAGTGTTGGAAACTATTGCTTCGACCAATCGCATGAAGTATCGATACGAAAATGAGAAATACATTCTTTATTAACTGATTTGTCAAACCTTAAAAAGAGAAACACCATGAAAATGAAACCTTCCAGCTGACAGAGCTACAAGGCGAAGACATAAAAAACAAGGAAGATGCGGGCACATCCTCCTTGCAAGTTTACAAGTCTTTTGCATATAGGGCATAATAACTTGAATCAAAGATACTGCAAAGATAGGTATTCTTCGATTCTTACAATTCCAACTTTTAGTTATTTAATTAAAAATCAACAGAATTATGAGATATTTCAGTAAGGCTATGTTAATAGCCTCGGCAGCGCTTTGCCTGAACTTATCGGCTTTTTCTCAGAATATTACGTTGAAAACCGGTAATGTGACAGTAAAAGAGGCAATGGAACAATTGAAGAAGTCGTCGGGTTACTCGTTTGTATTTTCATCGGTCGATGTGAACACGCAGAAACGGGTGTCTGTATCGGTACAGAATGCCAGTATCGAGGAAGCGGTGAAACAAATCCTGGCCGGACAGAAAGGCTTGAATTATGAAGTAAAAGGAAAAAAGATTATTATTCAGAAAAAAGAAGTAGGCTCTTCTTCGAAGGTAAGAAAAGTTTCCGGACGTGTAGTAGATGTAAATAATGAACCTGTTATTGGTGCAAGTATCCAAGTTGAAGGTACTGGTGTGGGGACGATTTCTGATTTTGATGGAAATTTTACACTGGAAGCGGCAGAAGGTAATACTTTGGTATTTTCTTTTATTGGTTATAAGAAACAATATATTCCTGTAAAAGGACAGAAGAAATTGTCGGTAGTTATGCGCGAGGATTCTGAGATGCTGGACGATGTGGTAGTGATTGGTTATGGAACCGTGTCCAAAAAAGAACTGACCAGTGCGGTATCACATGTATCCAGTAAAGACATGTTACAAATAGGAAGCGGCAATCCAGCCATGCAGATACAAGGAAAGGTATCAGGCCTTGCCATTGAAAATTCAACACCTTCTGATCCGAACTCTTCGCCAAGTATTCAGGTACGTGGAGTGTCTTCCCGTTCTGCCGGATTAGGTCCGTTGATTGTGATTGACGGTGTACCAGGGGGAAGTTTGGATAATGTGAACGAGAACGATGTGGAATCTATTGATGTATTGAAAGATGGAGCTGCCTCTGCCATTTATGGGACACGTGGATCGAATGGAGTGATTGTAATTACTACGAAAAAAGGGAGTACAGATGGAAAGATACATACTTCTTATTCAGGTTTTGTCAATATTTCTACACCTATCAGAGAGCTGGACGTACTGTCGGCTGATGAATTCCGTGAATATAAGCGTGGAGAAGATTATGGGGCAAACACTAATTGGTTTGATGAACTGACTAAAGTGGCAGTTTCACACAGTCATACCTTGCAGGTGATGGGGGGTAATTCGAAGAACAATTATAAAGCTACAGTGGACTATAAAAATACGGAAGGTATAGATTTGCGCTCCGAAAAGAAACAGCTTGGAGCACGTCTTTCTTTAAATCATACCGGAAAGAATGATTTGTATAATGTGGTTTTAAATGTAGCTCCTCGCGTTATCAATTACCAGGATGCAGATTATGATACTTTCCGTTCGGCCTTGATGATAAATCCTACGATTCCGGTGATGGACCCGAACAATCCTGGATATTATACCAAAATAACCACGTACTCAACAAATAATCCAGTAGAAATATTAAAGCTGGAACAGAGTGGAGGTGAGCAGACTATTTTAAGCTGGGATGGGACATTCAAATTGAACTTGTTGCCATTGTTTAGTGCTAATAAAAGCCATTATTTGAGTACCCAGGTTACATTGGCACAACAAATTATAGAAACAGATTATAGCTGGTTTCGTCCGTCGGTGTCCACAATTGAACAAGATAATGGCTTTTCGGGTGAGGCGAGCAGAAGTTATAGTAAGAATAAGCAAGAATCGTTGGAATGGCTTGTGAATTATGGATACGATACAGGTAGTCATCATCTTAAATTTATGGGAGGATATTCTTATCAGTACTTTGTAAACGATGGACTGAGTGCGGAGAACAAGAATTTTGCATCCGATCTTTTGGGAGCAAATAATCTGGGCTCTGGTACATACAATAGTGATGAGATTGGACGCTTGGGTATGGGTTCCTATAAGAATGATTCTAAGTTGATTGCCTTTTTCGGGCGTTTAACTTATAATTATGGAGATAAATATTTTGCTACTTTTTCATTACGTCATGAAGGTTCGTCAAAGTTTGGGGTAAATCATAAATGGGGTTCTTTCCCGGCTGTATCTGCCGGATGGCGTATTAGTGAAGAAAGTTTTATGAAAGATATAAAGTGGATCAGTGATTTAAAATTGCGTGGAGATTTTGGAGTGACTGGAAACCAAGATTTTAGTAGTTATCAATCATTGGCCTTGATGTCATCGTATGATTTGATTTACTATCAGGGGTCTTATATAAAAGGATGGGGTTCAAGTTCAAACCCTAATCCAGATCTTCGTTGGGAAAAAGGAAAAAATTGGAACGTCGGTCTTGATTTCAGCTTGTTTGATTATCGGTTAAGTGGTAGCATCAACTATTATCACCGTAAACAGCAGGACTTGTTAGGTACATACGATGTTCCGCAGCCTCCTTATGCACATCCTACTACATTTGTAAATGTAGGAACCATGAAAAATACTGGTGTGGAAATTGAACTCAACTGGAATGCTGTGCATACCAAAGATTTTGATTATACGGTAGGCTTTGTGGGTTCTACTTCCAATAATAAGTTCGTTTCCTTCTCAAATGATACCTATGAAGGACAGTCTTTCTATTGGCTGAGTGGTTTCCCATTGTATCCAGGTAACCCAGGATCATTGCAACGAATTGAAGAAGGAGAGCGTATCGGTAATTTTTATACATTTGAATATGCCGGTTTAGATGAAGATGGAGGATGGCTGGTTTATTCTAAAGATGGAAAGAAGATTCCTATTACAGAAGGTACTGATGCAGATAAAAAAGTTGTAGGGAATGGCTTGCCTAAGTTTTCGATGTCCATGACTCATTCATTCCGGTATAAGGATTTTGATTTGAATTTGTATTTCCGTGGAAACTTCGGCTATCAGATTTATGATGCTCAAGATTTGTATTATGGTTTGCAGAATGCAGCTCCTAATACTAATGTGCTGGAATCTGCTTATAACGAAAATAAGGATATAACTGGAACAAATGTGCATAGTAGCTATTTTGTACACAATGGCAATTTCTTGAAATTGGATGTGGCTACATTGGGATATACCTGGAATTGTGGAAGTAAATGGTTGGAAAAGGCTCGCTTCTATATAACAGGGCGTAACCTGTTTACTATTAGCGGGTATCATCGTGGGTTGGATAAAGATGCTTATTGTATAAACGGAATGGAACCTGGAGTACCTTATAGTAAAAATGGATATTATCCGTCTTCTCGTCAGTTCTTGTTTGGTGTTCAACTTAATTTTTAATTTGGTATATTATGAAAACATCTAAGATAAAAAATATTTTCTGTGCACTAGGTTTGTTGGCTTCTGTGGGATGTACAGATTTGACTGAAACTACATATGATATAATTCCTCAGGACCAGTTCTATCAGACGAAAGAAAATGTGCTTCAGGGGTTTGTACGTCCTTTTGGACACGGTTACTGGCTATGTAGAGGGGCGATGTATTGGATTGGAGAGTTATCAGCCGACCATTACATGACCGTACAACGGGAGGAACATTGGTATAATGGAGGAGAATTTTTTCGTTATCACTATCATACTTGGACAATTGATGATTCTGCTGTAAGTGCTATTTGGGAAGATACTTATAGGGGGATTATGCAGTGCAATGCCAGTATTTATGACTTAAACCGCCTGAATCCGGAGGATTATGGTTTTACACAGCAGGATTTTAATGATTTTATTGCACAGACCCGGGTATTACGTGCCTGGATGTATATGACACTGTTTGATTTGGTACATAATATACCTGTTGTGACAGATTATCCCTCTACAGAATTGCCTCTTCAGTCTACTCCTCAAGAAACCTTTGCTTTTCTTGAAAAAGAACTTACGGAATCTTTACCTTTACTAAAGAAAAAGGAAGGTTCGGAAGGAAATGGCCTCAATCAGGGACAATGGACGCAAGGGGGATGTGCCGCTTTGCTGGCAAGATTGTATATGAATGCCAGTTGGTGGATTGACGAGGACAAGACTGCGGAGGCTGAGAAATATTGTGAAGATATCATTAATGGGGAATATGGTTTCTATGACATTGATACTCGTTGGGACGCTCCTTTTGATTGGGATAATGACAAATCAAATGAATTGTTGTTTGGATATCCTTCTTCATTTGGGGGTATGCATTGGTTGTATGATACAGAAATGTTCTGGCAGGTGGCTCCTTTCTTGTCGCCTAAATATTTTAGATTTACCGATTGGGGAAATTGTAACCCGAAATATGCTTTGCAGCCGGGACTGGATTTGCAGGGTAATGAGTATACATTTGCCAATGGGAAGCCTGTTCGTAAATTTATGAAATATCCGGATGACGTCCGTTTGAAAAAATATGTAAATTTGGCTGATGGAACTCGTGAAGGTATGTTTTTGTATGGATATTTACCTTATACAGAGAATGGAGAAACAAAGTATGTGACGTCGGATAATGGGGCTTATACTTTGTATATTCGTGACCAAGTAGGTGTATTCCGTGATACAGATCCGGATAATCCTTCCCCAAATCCCTCCAATGGTACCAAGACGACTGAGTCGACCATGGCAACAGGTGATCAGAATTCGGGTTGGTGTTTGATTAAATATCCGATTTATGCGTCAGACAATCCTCACAAGATTGAGTCAGACTATGCTTTAATCCGTTTGGCTGAAATTTACTATTATTTGGCTGAGATCCGGTTTCATCAAGGAGAAAAAGCTGAAGCTGAAAGGTTGTTGAACAAAGTTCGTAAACGCTATTATCCGGCGGGGTCTTCCAGTTTATACCCGGAAGACGGAAGCGCACTGACGGAGCAAGAGCTTTTGGATGAATGGGGACGTGAATTTCTGGGTGAAGGTTTGCGGCGTCAGACGTTATGTCGTTTTGGAGTGTTTACCACAGGTACCTGGTGGGATAAACAGCCGGATGAAGATGATCATACAATGTGGTTGCCTATCTCGCGAAAAGCCTTGAATACAAATCCGAACCTAAAACAGAATCCGGGTTATCCGTCTATTTAATTGGTGAAAAATATCCTTTATACCCGTTGACAGACTTGCTGTAGAGATTAGTCTGTCAGCGGGTAGTAACAAAATAGATTCAACTAAAATCTGTACTTACCATGAAAACTCGATTAAGAATGTATTGTGTAAGTTGTCTGGTAACCTTAGGGGCCGTACAACTTTCTGCACAAACTTATCACTGGATACATAGCAGTGAGAATGAAACTTGGCAACAATCCACTGTCCGCTTGAAAAGCGAAGTAAATACCCTTCCGGATGTGTCTGTGGACGAAAAGACTAAAATTGCTACGTTTAAGACCTGGGGAGTCACTTTCAATGAGCTTTGTTGGGATGCACTGGGTGTGCTGACCCGCGAAGAGCAGGATGAAATCTTGAAGAAGGTATTTGCTCCGGATGGTGATTTACGTGTCGGGCGGGGACGGATTTCATTGGGTGCCAATGACTATGCCCGTTCCTGGTACAGCTGCGATGAAGTGGAAGGAGATTTTGAATTACGCTATTTCAATATCGACCGGGATAAACAGGCGATTATTCCTTTCATCCGGGCAGCACAGAAGTATAATCCGGCACTTACCTTTTGGATTTCTCCCTGGTCTCCCCCCAGCTGGTTGAAAATAAATGGAGATTATCCGGTGTTGAGTAGTCCGGCCAACCATCTGTCGCCGAAGTTGGATTACCTGCTGTATGGAAATGTAGGCGGAACAACCGATCCGGACGAGATGAAGCTGGTAGGAGAACGCAAAGGAAAATTCCCCCGTCAGCTGGCTACTACCGACTATATGATACAAGATCCTCGTTATTTGCGGACGTATGCCAATTACTTCTGTAAGTTCATCGATGCCTACAAGGCAGAAGGTATCCCTATTGATATGGTGATGTATCAGAATGAGGCGTACAGCTATACGCCCTATCCCGGATGTGCATGGACGGCAGAAGGGACTATTCTCTTTAATCGGGATTACCTGGCTCCGGCATTGAAAAAGGCGCATCCCGAGGTGAAGTTGTATTTAGGCACACTGAATACGAACCGACAGGATCATGTGGAGACGATTCTTTCGGACAAACAGTTGCAGGCTTGTATTTCCGGAATGGGTTTTCAGTGGGAAGGACGCGAGATTCTGTCAGCCATCCGGCAGCAGCATCCCGACTGGAGTTACATTTGTTCCGAGAGTGAATGTGGTTGGGGAAGCTTCGACTGGAAGTCGGGCGAACACACTTTTGAACTGATCAATCATTATTTGGGGAATGGATGCAACGAGTATAACCTTTGGAATTTCATTCTCTCGGATGAGGGAACAAGCACCTGGGGATGGAAACAGAATGCCTTGATTCGGGTTGATTCAAAGACACGTACGTTTACGTATACACCTGAATACTTTGCGGTGAAGCATTATGCCCACTACATTGTCTCCGGTTCGGAAGTACTGGCTTATAAGCCGGAAGGAGACGACAAGAAACCGGTGCTGGTGGTAAAGACTCCGGCACAGAAATATGTGGTGATAGCTGGAAATTTCAAGGAAGAGTCACAAAAGCTGACCGTAAAGTTGGGCAAGCGGTATTTGGAGGTGGTGCTGGCTCCTCATTCCATGAATACGTTTGAAATGAAATAATACAGAAAGGCATTGAAAATTTGGAAGCAAGATCATGAAACAGGCTATGGTGGGGAAGCACTTATTTATCGCAATTTTGTTGGGAATCATATTGTCGAGCAATACATATAAAAAAGAGTCTCCTTCTTTGGCAGGGATGACCGTAGAATTAGCTGAGACTCCTCTTGGTGTAGACACTCCCGCTCCGAGGTTTGGCTGGCAGCTGACGGCCACTCCGCAGGAAAGGGGAATCTATCAGACGGCCTATCAGCTGATTGTGCAGGATGAGGCTGGAAAGCGGGTATGGGATTCCGGAAAGGTGGCAGGAGATGCGTCCCAGCAGGTGGTGTACCAAGGAGAAGCTTTGCAGTCGATTACCCGTTATACGTGGAAGGTAAAGGTATGGAACAATCAGGGAAAGGTGCAGGAAGGAACGTCCTGGTTTGAAACCAGTCTGCTGACGGACCATGAGGCAAATGGCTGGCACGGAGCCCGCTGGATTGGGGGAGACGATGAGGATATGGTGCTTTATTCTCCCTATCTGCCTGTGTTCCGCTTGGATTTCTCTTTCCAGATGAAGGAGCAGGCCGAGTCTCGGAAGATTGCTTTTGTGTATGGGGCGAATGACGAGCGCTTAATGGATGCAAACAAGAACCTGTATCATCTTTCCAACGGGAAGGATGCTTCTTATATAAAGGTAGAGTTTGACTTGACGCCGCTGAAAGGAGGCGGAAACGCATGGATACATCTTTATCGTGCAGGTTATCAGCCCGATGACAAACCCTCCGTACCGTTGAAATCTTTTTTGATACCGAGTGAGGTATTGAATGCCGGGAACCAGTATCGGGCGCATACTTTCTCTCTGTATTCCAACTTGGGCTTTACGGTCTTGAAAAAAGGAGACGTGCAGTTAGGGGAAGTGAATGTGAATCCCTTGGGACAAGGAGGTGATTTCATTGCCTTTCCTGTAGTGGGTGAGGTAGGCTTTGCCTTGGAGGATGCGAAGGCCTTTTCGAGGGTGAAGACGGATATCCGTAATTTCCGGAGTCCGGAAAACCGACTGACTTCCGTGAAGCTGGATGCGTCCCGATTGAAAGGGGGGAGGAAATGGTATGTGCAAGACCCGAGCCGCAATTCCATGCCGATGTTGCGTACGGAGTTTGCGACTTCCTCCAATAAAATCAAGAAAGCACGGCTGTATGTCACCTCCCGTGGTATTTATGAGATGTATCTCAACGGGCAACGGGTAGGAAAGGATTATTTCAATCCGGGCGTGACACAGTACAACAAAACGCATCTGTATCAGGTGTACGACGTGACGCAGCTAATACAAGCCGGGAAGAATGCATTGGGTGCGGTGCTGGCTGAAGGATGGTGGAGCGGAGGTGCCACTTATGCCGGAGAAAACTGGAACTTCTTCGGCGACCGTCAGTCGTTGCTGGCCCAGCTGGTAGTGACGTACGAGGATGGACAGCAGCAGGCGGTGGTCACTTCGCCGGACACATGGAAGTATTTCAACCAGGGGCCGGTGGTGTATGGCAGTTTCTTTCAGGGAGAAGTCTATGATGCCCGGAAGGAACAGGCAATCGCCGGATGGTCTCGCCCGGGTTACGACGACTCGGCGTGGAAACCGGCGGTGGAAGTGACGCTGGAAAATCATGTCAGTCAGGTGGGAGGAGGAAACGTGCCGAAAGTGAACGATTATTCGGCTTTTCACCTGAAAGCCCAGTATGGTCAGACGGTACGGGCCATTCAGCAACTGACGGCGCGGTCGGTGGAAGAAGTACGGCCGGGTATCTTCGTGTACGACATGGGACAAAACATGGTGGGAGTGCCTGAAATCACACTTCGCGGCATGGAAGCGGATCGGGAAATCAACCTGCGTTATGCCGAGGTGAAATATCCGGACCTGCCGCGTTATGCCGGCAACGAGGGAATGATTATGCTGGAGAATATCCGTGCGGCGATGGCGCAGGATAAATACATCACCAAGGGAGGGGAGGAAACAATTGCACCGAGGTTCACCTATCACGGCTATCGGTATGTCGAGATTACGGGCATTGACAAGGCTTTGCCTTTGGAAAGTGTGAAGGGTACGGTGCTGAGCTCGATTGACGGGCTTGCTTCTCAGTATGAAACCTCGAATGAGAAAGTGAATCAGCTGTGGCACAACATCGTGTGGTCTACCTATGCTAACTTCTTCTCTATCCCGACCGACTGTCCGCAGCGGAACGAACGCTTGGGTTGGGCGGGAGATATCTCGGTCTTCTCCCGGACGGCGACTTACTTGGCCGATGTGCCGCAATTCCTTCGCCGTTATTTGCAGGCCATGCGTGATGTGCAGCGGGAAGACGGACGTTTCCCCGACGTGGCTCCGCTGGGTGTAGGCTTTGGGGGCCTGTTGTGGGGTAGTGCGGGTATCACGGTGCCTTGGGAAGTGTACCAGCAGTACGGCGACAAGACCTTGCTGGCGGAACACTATGCGGCGATGGGCCGTTACATCGATTATATACTGGCAAAGACCATCAACCCGGAAACAGGTATCTTGGAGCAGGAGAAGGTGTGGGGGAATCTGGGCGACTGGCTGGGGCCGGAGGACAACAAGAACGACAAGACATTGATGTGGGAGGCTTATTTCTTGTACGACTTGGATATCATGGTGAAAGTGTCCAGGATATTGGGAAAGGAAAGTGAGGCACGGAGGTATGCGGATTTGTATCAGAAGCGGAAGGATTTCTTCCTGCGTACGTATGTAGATAAGGCGACGGCCTAGACGATTTCTTCCGGAGCCGACGGACCCGAAAAAGGGAAGCGGGTAGACATACAGACTTCGTACGTGCTTCCGCTGGCGTTCGGCCTGGTTCCGCCGGAGCTTCGGGAAGAGTTTGCAGCCCATCTCGCCCAAACGGTTCGGCGGGAAAATGTGGGTGACGACAGAAAGACGTATCCGGCGTATTCTCTGATGACGGGATTCATCGGGACGGCCTGGATTAGCAAGGCGCTTTCGGACAATGGCTACGACGACGTGGCCTACAAGTTGTTGCAGCAGACCACCTATCCTTCGTGGTTGTATTCTGTGGAACAGGGAGCTACGACCATCTGGGAGCGGTTGAATTCGTATACCCATGTGGATGGATTTGGGGAAAACAACCGGATGAACTCGTTCAATCATTATTCATTCGGGGCCGTAGGGGCTTGGATGTATGCCTATTCCCTGGGGATTATGCGGGATGAGAATCATCCGGGATTCAAGCATTTTGTGTTGTCGCCGCGGGTGGACCCGACTGGACAGATGACATTTGCCCGTGGGCATTATGATTCTTTGTACGGACGGATAGAAAGTGCGTGGGAAGTGAAAGACGGGGAAGTGAGGTATTCATTCACTGTTCCGGCCAATACGAGTGCCACACTTTATTTACCGGCTGCTTCAGCAGACAAGGTGACGGAAAACGGTCGTGTCTTGCAGGCTGGAAAAAATGGGGTGAAGGAAGTGGTGTGGCAGGAGGGTATGCTCCGGGCAGAAGTGTTGTCGGGTACTTATCAGTGGGTGGTTCAGGTTATACCATGAATTCTATTAAGAAGATGGGCTTGAGTGTATCAGATGAAAAAGAAAAGGAAAAACTGTGAAAACCTTTGCCTTTACCAAGGGAATTTTTGTAGCTTTATGGCCGATTTAAACATTTATATTTCTGGTATAAGTTTGGAATTTAACTAAGGTCCCAGGCTTCCGGATAAATTTCAGTTTAACCTTTTAAACCGTAAATCTATGTACAGAATGATTTTGAACGAGACCTCTTATTTTGGAGCCGGATGTCGTGAAGCAATTGCCACAGAAGCTGCTCGCAGAGGTTTTAAGAAAGCTTTTTTTGTGACAGACAAAGACCTGATTCGTTTTCATGTAGCCGATAAGGTGATTGAAGTGTTCGAAAAGGCAGGTATTCCTTACGAAATATACAATGATGTGAAGGCGAATCCGACCATTGCCAATGTGCAGCATGGGGTGACCGCTTTTAAAGCTTCCGGAGCTGATTTCATTGTGGCACTGGGTGGCGGTTCTTCCATTGATACTGCCAAAGGTATCGGTATCGTAGTAAATAATCCGGATTTTGCGGATGTACGTTCGTTGGAAGGAGTAGCCAATACGCGTCACAAAGCAGTGCCGACTTTTGCTCTTCCTACTACAGCTGGAACGGCTGCCGAGGTAACGATTAATTATGTGATTATCGATGAGGCGGCTACCAAGAAAATGGTGTGTGTAGACCCGAATGATATTCCATCGGTAGCTATCGTTGACCCTGAACTGATGTATTCCATGCCGAAGGGACTGACGGCAGCTACAGGGATGGATGCTTTGACTCATGCTATCGAAAGTTATATCACTCCGGGAGCTTGGGTCATGTCGGATATGTTCGAACTGAAGGCCATTGAGATGATTGCCAAACATTTAAAGGCCGCGGTTGACAATGGTAGTGATCCGGTGGCTCGTGAGGCCATGTCGCAGGCACAGTACATTGCCGGAATGGGGTTCAGCAATGTCGGACTGGGAATTGTTCATTCTATGGCACATCCCTTGGGGGCACATTATGACACTCCGCATGGAGTAGCTAATGCGTTGCTGTTGCCTTATGTCATGGAATACAATGCGGAATCTCCGGCTGCACCTAAATACATGGATATTGCCAAGGCTATGGGAGTGGATACCACCGGCATGAGCGAAGCGGAAGGGGTAAAAGCTGCTGTAGAGGCGGTCCGTCGGCTTTCTTTGAGTATTGGTATTCCACAGAAGTTGCATGAGATTGGAGTGAAAGAGGGTGATTTGCACCAGCTGGCCATCGATGCGTTCAATGATGTCTGCACGGGAGGTAATCCGCGTCCGACTTCGGTAGAAGAAATTGAAGCGCTTTATCACAAGGCTTTCTAAGTATCACTATAATTTTATATACAAAAACGTCCGCTGTTTCCGGTGAGTTTTCCGGGACTGCGGACGTTATTTTTTTGAAGATTCCTTCCAAGTAAAAAACGCCTTTACGTTTGGATTGAAACGCAAGGGCGTTTTAGATGAAATGTACTTGCGTTTTGTTTCAAACGTTCTTGTGTTTTGGAGTAAACGTAAGTGCGTTTTTGAGCAGGCATTTTTTCCTTAATTTTCCTTGCTCTTCCGCTGTACGATGCGGGCACCGGCAGGTACACTTTCTGTTACCCAGATGTTACCGCCGATGGTAGCTCCTTCACCAATAGTGATGCGTCCAAGGATGGTGGCGTTGGAATAGACAATCACATTATCTTCCAGTATTGGGTGGCGGGGAATACCTTTGATGGGGTTCCCTTGTTCATCGCAGGGGAAACTTTTGGCTCCCAAGGTTACTCCTTGATACAGCTTTACGTGGTTACCGATAATACAGGTAGCCCCGATGACCACACCCGTGCCGTGGTCAATGGTGAAGTGGTGTCCGATTTGGGCGCCCGGATGGATGTCGATACCTGTTTCGGAATGGGCCATCTCGGTGATGATGCGTGGGATAAGCGGCACGTTAAGCCGGTAAAGTTCGTGGGCAATCCGGTAGTTGGTTACGGCCCGGATGACCGGATAGCAGCAGATGATTTCCCCAAAGCACGTAGCGGCGGGGTCACGGTAGTGGGCAGCCTCTACGTCGGTGGCCAGGATGCGGCGGATTTCCGGCAGATGGCTGATGAATTCTGCCGCCAGTTGGGTAGCTGTAGCTCGGCAGGGAGACTGACAATTGCATTGTCCTTCGTTTTCCACGCCGAAGCACAATCCGGCCTGTATTTGTTCAATCAGTAGGGAAAACAGCTCTTCGATGTTCACCCCGATGTGATAGTTGATGGTCTGGCTGTTGATGGTCGAGTTACCGAAATAGCCGGGAAACAGGATGGCGCGTGCCAGTTCCACAATCCGTTCCAGTGATTTTCCCGAAGGGAGTGGTTCTCCTTCCCGGTGCTGATGGAACAGTCCCCGGTAGGATTGGTTGTCGGAAAGTTCGTCAACAGCCTTTGTCAGTATATGCGTGTAATCAGTTGGGCTCATGGAGTTTTCATTTTGATAATGGACAAAAGTAGCGATATTTTGTGATGAATCCAATAAAATCCTATTTTTGTAGAAAAATCAGTGCAGCATGGTAGTGAACAAGAAGAATCCTTTTGCTTTCAAAGCGAAGCAAAACAATAAGAAAAAGGCGAGTGGGAAACGGGTAGGAAAATCCCGTCCGGAAAAAGCAAATAACCAGTTGAACCGAAGGGTGAAATAAAAATTTTTATATGAAATTAATGAAAAACACAGTCATAGCTATAATCTATTTTCTCTTGCTTAGTATTATCCCTGGGATGTCTCAGGATATTTTGTCCAGTCCGATGCCTTTCTATTCAGATTTGGTTTCCAATGAAATTTGGGATATATATCAAGATAAATGGGGATATTTATGGATTGGAACCTCTAATGGGTTAGCCAGATATGACGGACATCAGGTTCGCTCATTTAAGAATGACTATCGTTTTCCCCATTTATTAACTGATAATAGAATTACAAGTTTTGCGGAAAGTACGGATTTTTTGTGGATTGGTACTCATAAAGGAGTAAATTTATTTGAGAAGTATACAGGTAAGATTTTCCCTATTCCAGAAAAGAGTTTGCAAGACAAGGATATATCTTTCATGCTTACCACAAAAAACGGGCAGGTTTGGATAGCATCCGAGGAGACTCTTTATCGTTGTAAGGAGGATGGAAGCCTGGCTCGTAAATATGACATGCGGCATATTCTTAAAATTGATGGCCAGCAAGCGATTATACTTAATAGCTTATATGAAGATAAATCAGGAGTATTATGGGTGTTAATGGGAAAGGGGGGAATATGTCGTTATGATTCTCAGTCAGATATGTTTTCTTATTATCCTTATATGATTGATGTAGATTATTATACAATGTATCAAGATAGAGCTGGTAATTATTGGATTGGTACATGGGGAAATGGATTATGGAAATTTCAACCTGATTCACCCGAAAAAGTTTATTTTGTAAATTGTTCTTTTTTGATGGGGGAAGCTGGAGATATAGCTGCGGTATATAGTATAGTTCAAGATGATGTGTACCATTATTTATGGTTTTTGTCATATAATAAACTCTATGCATTGGATATATCTCATGATGATATGAAGTTAGTCGACATAGAAGGTTGTGTGGATACTCAAAAGATGTATACTCGTATTGTAAAAGATAGAGAAGGGAATTTGTGGCTGAGTTCTTACGATTTGGCGAATATCGTTCGTTTTGACAAATCGGGCATTAAATATTATTCATTGCCTCAAGTAAAAAGTGATTGGGGATGGGATACAAATATTTTGCATTTGTGCGTAGATGAAGATAACGTGGCATGGGTAAACCAAGATCGATTAGGCTTGTGCCTGTATGAATTGGATACAGACCAGTTTCATTATGCGAATTTGAGTGGACGCATTAAAGAAATTAATTTGATGGTTAAAGCTCAACAGCCTTTGTCTGTGTGGGTGAATGGAAGAGGAGATTCTCGTCTTATGAAGATAATTAGAAATGGTAGCAGATTGTATGTGTCAAAGGAAATCAATTTGTCTTTATATGCGGATGATTGTGGAGGTGTGCTTCAAATGATGGAAGATTCAAATTTAAATTTGTGGGTATTAACCACCAGTCATTTATTTGTCATACCAGCGAATGAACACTTGACTGTTATTTGTGAACCGCTGGAAAAAAGAAGTATCACTCATTTATGTGTAGATACCCATAGAGAAATTTGGGGAATTTCTACTTCTAATAATGTATTCTTCCTGAAATATGATGAGGGGGAAATTGTGGCAGTGCCCAAAAATATTTGTTTTACTTCCAATATGGAAGATGCTCCAAAATTTTCTTGTATAGATTATTCTGATTGCATGTGGATTGTATCTTCTTTAGGATATGTGTATCGGTCAACTCCTAAAAAAGATAAGTTTGAACTGGTGGAACTTAATGAAACATTGAGTGACTGCATTGTATTAAGGTTATTGGTCGACCGTAGGAATCTGTGGGTTATTACAAATAAAAAGATTTTGAAATATAATCTGCAAACGAAGCTTTATACGGAGTACTCTACTCGAGACAGTAATGTACGAGTTCATTTGTTTAGAGGGCAGGCGGCTTGTCCGGATAATTCGGGAGGAATTTATGCTGGTGGACACAATGGGTTTATTCGTTTGCTTCAGTCAGGTAATCAGTGGGGGGAGAATGGTAATTTTGCTCCTATGGTGACAGATATTAAAGTAGATGGGAATAGTGTGTTTTTTGACAAGGCAGAAATGGAGAATACCATGTCCCATGTGTTTTTGACAAATCATGACAGGAATATAGAACTATCGTTTTCTACATTGGAATATGGACTTCAGAGAGAAAAGCAAATAGCCTTTAAACTGGAAGGGATAGATAAGGACTGGGTTTATCCTGAAATAAATAAATTTACTGCATTTTATAATGAATTGCCTAAGGGTGAATTTCACTTTAAATTGAAATACATAGATAATGGAAAGTGGGTAGAAAGTAAATACAGATTGACTATCACTCGACTTCCTGCATGGTATGAAACATGGTGGGCATATTCTTTTTATGTTATTTTGGGGATAGTGCTATTATATCTGGCACAGTTTTTTTACCTACGAAAAGTCAAAAGGAGAAATCAGATAAAGCTTAAGGAAGAATTGGCAAGGACCAAGATTGATTATTTCACTAATATTTCTCATGAGATATTAACTCCTTTGACGGTCATCTCTACGGTGGTTGGATCTCTTGACAAAGAGTCTTTTCATGACCGATATGGGAAACAGGCTGATATATTGAAAAGAAATGTGCTAAAAGTGCGTCATTTAATTCAACAAGCATTAGACTTCCGTAAAATTAATATGCAAACTATGCCTTTGCATATTAGTTACGGCCGGATAGATTCATATATTAAGAATGTTTGTGTTGCCTCTTTTATGGCTTTAGCTAATAAGAAACAGCAACAATTTGATGTGGAAACTTCTGTATCTATTGAAGGCTATGTGGATTTTGAGAAATTGGATCAGATTTTATATAATTTGCTTTCTAATGCCATAAAATATACTCCTGAGGGGAAAAGAATTGAATTGCAAGTTTCTGAGAAAACAGATCATAGCAGAAGATTTCTGATAATAAGGGTATCGGATCAGGGAATAGGGATAAAGTCGAAAGACTTGAATTTTATTTTTGATCAGTTTTATACAGGTAAAAATACGTTTGATAATGAATCGAATGGAATAGGTTTGTTTCTGACAAAGTCACTGGTTCAACTTCATCATGGAGAGATTTCGGTAGAGAGTGTTTATGGAGAAGGCTCTGTGTTTACAGTTTCTCTTCCGTTGGATAGAGATGCTTATGCTTTGGAAGAGATGGTTAGTCCTTCTGATGGGAATAAACAAATAATAGATATTTCAGCCGATACAGCTCCCGTGGTGGAAACTGAAGATATGGTGACAGAAAAAAGTAAGGTTTTGTTCATTGATGATGACAAAGAGTTGCTTTATGTATTGCAGCAAACTTTTTCAAGTAAATATGGCGTATTGTTAGCAGAAACGGCCAAGTGTGCTTTGGCGCAATTGTCGCACAACGATATTGACATAATTGTGTGCGATATTACGTTGCCTGATATGATTGGATGGGATTTATGTAAAAAAATAAAAACAGATTATCGATATATGCATATACCTATTATTATTCTTACGGCCAAACAAGGAGTGGAAAATCAGGTGGTAAGTTATAATATTGGTACTGACGGTTTCTTGACCAAACCATTTGAAATAAAAGTTCTCGAGGCGCGTATTGATAATTTGATTTTAACTTATAAGCGATTGCAATACATGTTTCGTAAAGAGCAAAGTATGGATTTTTCAATACTTCCTTATCGGATTGCAGACAAGAAATGGCTGGAGAAAATAACATCTATTATTAGGGAACATTTAGAAGAGACAGAATTTGATTTGGAAATGTTATCAAAAGAACTAGGCATGTCGAAATCTACCCTGCATAGAAAAATAAAAGCTATGACAGGGCTTACGCCATTGGATTTTATCCGGAATATAAAAATGAAGGAGGCCTGTGCTATGCTTAATTCCCGTCAGTTATCCGTTTCCGAGATTGCATATGCATTAGGATTTACAAATCCTAAATATTTTACCAAGTGCTTTAAGGATGAGTTTGGTGTAACGCCGACTGAATTTCAACAAAAAAGTATAACAAAAATGTCAAGAAAGGTATAAAATTCTCGCATGCAATAATATTTTCTCCTTTCAGGCAGTATTTAGATACGTCTTGAGGTGAGTTTTAATTTTCCTTTGTCATTGTAGAACAATAATATGATTCAAAAATGACAAAGGAAATTTTTTTTATTAGAAGAGAATGTAAGAATGATACAATAAAATGTTCTTGTAGAGCTAGCTACTTATTGTATCATTCCCTGATTTTATAATTGTTATGTATTTCTTTGGTTCGTTCTAATAGTTAATCATTAATTCTTTACTTAATCTAAATCGTATGAAAAATATAAGCTTTTTTGATATAAGTAATCGAGACTACAGACTACAAAAATGTCTCTTACTTATTTTCTTATTTTCTTTTGTTGTACTTCTGCAATTAAAAGCGGATAATTGGGTTGTTAAAGGAAAAGTTCTTGATGAAAGAACAAAAGAGGCCCTAATCGGCGTTTCTATATTAGAGAAGAACACCACTAATGGTACTGTTACGGACTTCGAAGGAAATTTTTCTTTAACAGTAAGTAGTCGGAATGCTATTTTGAATATATCTTATATTGGTTATGTGACCCAGCAAGTGTCTATTGATAATAATAGTCAAATTTTGGAAGTCTTATTGAAAGAAGATAGTGAGCAGTTAGATGAAATTGTCGTAGTGGGATATGGAGCGCAGAAAAAAGCTACCTTGTCGGGGTCTGTAACAAGTGTCGGAGGAGAAAAACTTGCGAGGACTCCTGTTGTTAATTTAAGTCAAGGTATAGCTGGTCGTCTCCCTGGGGTCGTTGCAGTATCTAATACTTCAGAACCAGGATATGATGGTGCTACGATTACGATTCGTGGAGTAAATACATTTGGTAAATCCGATCCTTTGATAGTGGTAGACGGAGTGCCTGGTCGTTCTCTTGAACGTATTGATCCGGCTACGATTGAAACGATGTCGGTGCTAAAAGATGCTTCTGCTGCTATTTATGGTGCACAAGCTGCGAATGGGGTTATTCTTATTACTACGAAGCGAGGTAAATTAGGCAAACCTAAGGTAAGCATGTCTTATAACTATGGAATTTCGGCTCCGACTGTTATTCCAGAGATGACAAACGCGTACGAATATGCCACGTTAATGAATGAGATTGATGTGTATGCAGGCAATGAGCCTCGTTATTCGGAGTCAGACTTAAGGCAATATGTGGATGGAAGTGATCCTTGGGGGCACCCTAATACCGATTGGTTTGGAGAAACGTTAAAAAAATGGTCTGCACAAACTTATGCCAATGCGACTGTTGAGGGAGGAACTGAAAATGTAAAGTATTTTGCTAGTCTATCAGCTAAAGGTCAGGATGCTTTCTATAGAAATAGTGGAGCAAATTATAATCAATATGATTTGCGAATGAATTTGGATACAAAGATTAATAAGTATATAGATGCATATATCAATGTAGCCGCTCGTATGGAAGACAGAAAATATCCGACTCGTTCTGCTGAAAATATTTTTCGGATGTTAATGCGTTCTAAACCAAATTCTCCTGCATATTGGCCAAATGGCTTGCCAGGCCCAGATATTGAGTTTGGTGATAATCCTGTAGTTATTTGTACAAATCAAACAGGATATGATAGAGATAAGCAGTATGTATTGAACGGTGATTTTGGAGTGAATATTAAGATTCCTCATGTGGAAGGATTATCAATAAAAGCTACAGCCTCCTTGGATAAAGGGTTTCGTTTCAGAAAGATCTGGCAGAAACCATGGTATTTGTATTCGTGGGACGGAACATCTGTAGACTCAAATGGACAACCTATATTGATGGAAGGAAAGAAAGGGTTTAGTGATCCAAGATTGACGGAATCTATGGAGGATAATTTGGGAATACTTTTAAGTGGAATTGCTTCCTATTCTCGTACTTTTATGGATGACCATTCGGTAAATGTATTAGCTGGTGTAGAACGTATTACAGATGAAGGTGATTCTTTTGAAGCTTTTAGACGGTATTTTTTATCTTCATCTATAGATCAGTTGTTTGCAGGGGGACAGGATGAAATAAATAATACCGGTACTGGTTATAAGGAAGCTCGATTGAATTATTTTGGGCGTTTGAATTATGCTTATAAATCAAAGTATTTAGCTGAATTTGTCTGGAGATATCAAGGTTCATATATTTTTGCTACAAAGAATAAATTTGGCTTCTTTCCAGGAATTTCTTTAGGTTATGTAATTTCTGAAGAAAATTTCTGGAAAAAGCATGTTCCTTTTATTTCTTTTGCAAAAATTAGAGCGTCTTGGGGGCAAACGGGAAATGACTTAATAGATCCTTATCAATATATGTCTTCATATTTATTTAATAGTTTGATGTATGTGACAAATAATGGGACTACGATGAATCAAGCCTTAATGGAAAGTGTGGCTCCTAATCAAAATGTAACTTGGGAAACTGCAACTCAAAAAAATATAGGTCTTGATTTGCAGTTTTTGCAGGGAGATTTAGCTTTAACAGTCGATTATTTTCATAATAAACGTTCTGATATTTTATGGAAAAGAAATGCCTCTGTTCCTGCTACATCTGGGTTAGAACTGCCAGATGAAAATTTAGGTAAAGTTTTAAATCAGGGGATAGATTTTAATATTGATTATCGGAAAATATTTAATGAGTGGAGTTTAGGAATAAATTTAAATGGAGTTTATGCCAAAAATAAGATTTTA
This sequence comes from uncultured Bacteroides sp., assembly GCF_902472605.1. Taxonomy (GTDB): domain Bacteria; phylum Bacteroidota; class Bacteroidia; order Bacteroidales; family Bacteroidaceae; genus Phocaeicola. The sequence goes on along the minus strand of NZ_CABROP010000006.1, from coordinate 42,855 downwards.
TTTTGGGATGAAGCTCCAGGAGTTCCTGATTATCAAAAATCAACAGGTAGACCAATTGATGCAGGTTTATATTATCAGGCAATAGGTATTTTTAAAAGTGAAGAAGAGGTTGAGACTTATCCTCATTGGGCTGGAGCTCGTCCTGGAGATATTATATTTAAAGATGTAAATGAAGATGGAGTTATTGATGGAAATGACCGTGTAAGGGATAATCGTAGCCGTACTCCTAGATTTACAGGTGGATTAACTATTGATGTGGCATATAAAGGCTTTGATTTCTCTTGTATGTTCCAAGGAGCTTTGGGGGGTATTTTTTATCAGACTACAGAGTCTGGAGATTTTGCAAATTTCTTAAAAAGTTTTTATGATAATCGTTGGACAGAAGATAATCCGACAGCTTCTTTCCCACGTACTTATAATCGAAGTAATGAATATTATGTGAATCAACAGAATACGTTCTGGTTACACAAAACAGATTATGTTCGAATGAAGAATATAGAATTGGGTTATACTATTCCTTCTATATTGACGAAAAAAGCAGGTATTGAACATTTACGTATATATATAAATGCTTATAATCTTTTGACCTTTAGCCCAGATATGAAGGATTATGATCCAGAAAACACAAGTGGATCTGGTTATAATTATCCTTTGAATAAGGTTATAAATTTTGGTATTAATCTTACTTTTTAAATTTGAGAAATATGAAAAAGATATATTCTTTAGCATTGCTTTTAGGGTTAACATTTGCATCGTGTAATGATAATTTTCTTGATATAACTCCTATAGATCGTTATTCTGATGCGATTGTGTGGACAGATGAATCGCTAGTGACTGCATTTGTAAATAATATTTATGAAGGACAAAAATGGGGATTTCATACAGTAATGTTATCTTCACTTTGTGATGAGTCTATGGAAGTATGGTCGTGGGAAAGTCAGCCTGTAGTTCAGAGTGAATTGAGTCCAAGCTATCAAGGCATATTAGCTCCTAATTTTTGGATTATGACATTTCAAAATATTACATGGAATAGTTTGTACAAAAATATTAGAGCTTGTAATATGTTTTTAGAAAATGTCAAAAAGTATGAGTTACAAGGGGAAGCTATAGAACGTTTACATGGTGAAGTGTTATATCTTAGAGGGTATTTTTATTATTGGTTGTTAATTCAATGGGGAGGTGTTCCGTTAATTGATAAGACTTTTACTCCCGAGGATGAACTGAAAGTTTCACGTAATACTTTCAAGGAAACTGTAGATTTTATAGTGAAAGATTTGGATGATGCAGCCTCTCTTCTTCCTTTGAGTGGAGATAAGGCACGTGCGACAAAAGGAGCTGCATTAGCTTTAAAATCTCGTGTTTTGTTGTATGCTGCAAGTGATTTATATGTCTCTCAATCTCAGTGGGCTGTAGGATATGAACATCCTGAGTTAGTAGGTTATGTGGATGGTGATCAGAGAGAACGTTGGGAGAATGCAAAAAAAGCAGCAAAAGATGTGATAGATTTAGGTATTTATCATCTTTATGGAGAAGGTCAGCAGTGGGCTACTCCAGATGAAGCTGTAGCTAATTATGTTAATATCTTTTTGTGCCATAATTCGGATGAAGATATAATGCTTCAATATTATGATTTGGTTAATCATAATAGCGATGATTTTCAACTTCCTCGTGTTGGTTTATTTAATAGCCCTAATGGTTTTCATGGTTGGGGTGGAAATACTCCTACAGGCCAATTAGTTGATTCTTATGAAATGAGTGATGGAACAAAATTTAGTTGGAGCAATCCTGTCCAAGCAATGCATCCATATGAAAATAGGGACCCTCGTTTTTATGCATGTATTTTGTACGATGGAGCTCATTGGCGGGAAAGACCAGATGATACAGCTGATGCTGATCCTGATGGAATTGTACAGACTGGATTTTATCAACAGGCAGATGGCTCTTATACAGCAGGTCTAGATACCAGGCAAGGTCCGATTGAAGATTGGAATGGTACATATACAGGATATTATATGCGCAAATTCTTAGATCCTTCAGTTAACCATCAATATGATAAACAACTTTTTCCTTGGAGACAAATTCGTTATGCAGAAATTTTGTTGAATTATGCTGAGGCTTGTTTGGAATTAGGAGAGGAAGAAGAAGCTAGAAAATATATTAATATGATTCGAAAACGTGCAGGTATGCCTGATATCCCATCTACTGAAACAGGGAAAGAATTAATGGATCATTATCGGAATGAAAGAAAAATAGAACTGGCTTATGAACAACATCGTTATTTTGATATTCGTAGATGGATGATTGCACCAGAGGTTATACGACCAGCTCAAGGTATAGATATTCGTTATCCTTATGGTTCACAGGATCCTGTTTATTCTGTAATAGACGTGCAAGAACGTAAATGGAACAATAAGGCTTATTTCCTGCCTATTTACTTGGATGAAATAAATAAGAATGATTTGTTAATTCAGAATCCTGGGTATTAATAACAGTGGAAAGTCAAATTTAGGCAGATTTGGAAGTAGGATAAAATGAGTTCCTTGAAATGTTTCTTAATACATGCGGTTTTGGTTTAATAGATACGCGAATAAATTATTTAATATATACACATTGTGTATCTGATCGGACTTAAATCTTAATGCTTAACCATTTGTTTTTGATAACATTTCAATGAACTCATTTTTTGAATCTTGTAAGGAATTATTGAAACTCTTAATTTAATGAGAATGTATTCAGAAACTTATCATTTTTAACATGAACAAACTTAAAACAACTTTATTCATCACCTCCTTATCATTTTATTTATGGGGAAACGCAACAGTTCGTGATTTTCTTTTCAATGATGGATGGAGGTTTCATTTAGGGCCAGTTGCTAATGCTGAACAGCCGACTTTTGATGATAATAGCTGGCGGGTACTTGATCTTCCGCATGATTGGAGTATTGAACCTGTAGCTTATCAGTGTGAAGGTATTACTATAGGACCTTTCAGCCGTCTAAGCGAAAAACGTTATCCTGTTAATCAACAGATGGGAGGAGGTGCGTGGGATGTGGGACAGACACTTGGTGGGGAAGGATGGTATCGTAAGGAATTTATTATTCCTCAACAAGATTCAGAAAAATGTATCACGTTATATATTGAAGCAGCTTCTTCACAGTCAGAAGTATGGGTCAACGGGAAAAAGGTTTACTTTAATGCATATAGTTATACGCCATATAAAATAGATATTACTTCCTATCTGAATGCACCAGGTAAGTCAAATGTAATTGCTGTGAAGGCGATAAATAATGGGAACAATAGTCGATGGTATATCGGTTCAGGAATGTTCCGAAACGTGTGGCTGATTACTACTGACAAATTACATCTGGAGAAGTGGGATACCTACATTGATGCTTCCCGCTTGGAGAAAAAGGAAGCACTAATTAATTTTTCTACACTTATTAGTAATAAAGGTATATCAGCTGGTGAAGGGAAAATACATCTGCGTATCCTTGCTCCAACTGGAGAAGAGGTTTATACAGCAATACTTCCGATATCGCTTACGGACCAATCTCCGGTAAAAACTAGTTTTTCATTAGCCAAACCGCAATTATGGTCCGTGGATACGCCGTTCCTTTATAAGGCGGAAGTTACTTTGGAGGCTGAAGGGAAGGAACGTGATAGGTTGGAAATACCATTTGGTATTCGTACCTTAGAATTTAGTGCTCAAAAAGGATTCTTGCTTAATGGAAAGTCTCTCAAGCTAAGGGGGGCATGCGTACACCATGATAATGGATTGCTTGGTTCGGCAGCTATTGCTCGTGCCGAAGAACGTAAGGTTGAATTGCTGAAGGCAAACGGATTTAATGCTGTAAGATGTTCGCATAACTTGGCCTCAGAGAATTTTCTTGATGCTTGTGATCGACTCGGTATGCTTGTAATTCACGAAACTTTCGATCAATGGATGTCTCCCAAACGTCCAGATGATTATCATCAATATTTTAATGAATGGAGTGTAAATGACTTATCTGCCGGATTGCGTCGCGACCGTAATCATCCTTGTATTATGATGTGGAGTATTGGTAATGAGATTCCAGATAGGGCTGATGACATTGGTATTAAAGCTGCTCAACAACTGATTGAAACTGTACACCAATATGATACAACCCGTGTCATTACTGCCGGAGTTAATTGGTTTTGGGACAGGCCATATAAATGGGAAGATTTTTCGCCACGAGTATTTGCCTATTTGGATGTGGCTGGGTACAATTATTTGTGGAACCGCTATGAAAGTGATCATGCGGCTTATCCCGAACGAATTATCTACGGAAGCGAGTCGTATCCGAAAGATGTTGCTCGTAACTGGAATATGGTAGAAAAATACCCTTATCTTATCGGTGATTTCGTATGGACTGCTATTGATTATTTAGGGGAAGCTGGACTGGGGCATGCCCTCGAGCTTGCACCTGGAGAACGCAATCCACAGTTTATGGATTGGCCCTGGTATAATTCATGGTGTGGGGATCTTGATTTTTGCGGTGATAAAAAACCTCAGTCATATTATCGTGATGTGGTATGGCGTTTGCGTGATATTTCTATGGCAGTACACGCTCCTATAGCTGAAGGGAGAAAGGAAGTTGTCAATGGATGGGGATGGACAAACGAACTTTTAAGTTGGAACTGGGAAGGAATGGAAGGAAAAATAATGACAGTTAACGTGTATAGTCGCTCACCTAAGGTAAGGTTATATTTAAACGATAAACTGATTGGTGAAAAAGAAACTGATAAGGAACTTTATACAGCATCCTTTGAGGTCCCTTATGAATCAGGTAGATTGATGGCACAGAATGTAGGAAAAAACAAGTCATCAGTTATCTTGCAAACTACTGGGAAACCTGCTGCTATTCGGCTTATTCCCGATCGGGTCAAATTGAAGGCTTCTAAAGAAGATCTTTCGTTTGTAAAAATTGAGATTGTTGATAAAGATGGTAATGTCGTTCCAAATGCTGAGTTGCCAGTAAAGATTAGCTGTGAAGGAAAAGGGAGGATTATTGCAGCTGGTAATGGTGCTTATGCTGACATGGAAAGCTTTCGATCGCTTATTCCAAAAACGTTTCGTGGGCGAGCTATTGCTGTTATCCAGCCAATCGAAGAGTTGGGTAAAATTGCATTAAAGGCTTTTGCGCCTGAACTTGGGGAAACGAAAATAACATTATCTGTCAATGAGCATGGTAAAGTTTTAGACTGAGATATGCAGTTTACTTCTTGTCTTCAGTTGTGCAGTATGAACAGGCCTATTTTAATGGTGCTTATAGTTGTATTAGAGGATATACCTTTGTAAATAATCCTATCAAAAGTACCGGATATCACAATCTTATTATTTTTGTGATATCCGGTATCTTTTGTGATAAACTTCTATATGCTTTCAGCCAATACAAAATCCAATTGTTTCTTGGCCAGGTTGGCACGGGCCACTTTAATCTTAATCGGGTCGCCGAGACTGAATTTCTGATGATGGCGGCGTCCGATGAGGCAGTAGTTCTTTTCGTCAAACTCGTAGAAGTCGTTGCCCAAATCACGCATGGCAATCATGCCTTCGCATTTGTTTTCGTTGATTTCCACATAGAGCCCCCATTCCGTAACTCCAGAAATGACTCCATCGTAAACCTGTCCGATGCGGTCGCCCATGAATTCCACTTGCTTGTATTTCACGGAAGCACGTTCCGCACTGGCGGCTGTCTGTTCCATAGCTGAACTATGTTCACACAAAGTTTCATATTTGTCGGCTTGGGCACTTCGTCCTCCTGCCAGGTAACGGGTGAGCAGACGGTGTACCATCAGGTCCGGGTAACGACGGATAGGAGAGGTGAAATGGGTGTAATAATCAAATCCCAGTCCGTAGTGTCCGATGTTGTAGATGGAGTAACGAGCCTTCTGCATGGCACGCAGAGACACCGTTTCAATCAGATTCTGTTCCTTCTTTCCGTTGATTTCTGTGAGCAGGTGGTTGAGTGACTTGGAAACTTCCACCTTACTGCCTCCCGTACGGATCTTGTAACCGAAGCGGGCGATGAACTGGTTCAGGTTGTCCAGCTTGTCGGGGTCCGGAAGGTCATGGATACGATAAGGGAATACCTTCGGCTTTTTGTTCTTAGGTACCTTCCCGACGTATTCGGCTACGGTACGGTTGGCCAGTAACATGAATTCCTCAATCAGCTTGTTGGCCTCTTTGGAAACCTTGAAATATACGCTGAGCGGTTTGCCGTTCTCGTCAATCTCGAATTTCACCTCACAGCGGTCGAAGTTGATGGAGCCGGCACTCATTCGTTTTTCCCGTAGGATTTGCGCCAGGCGGTTCAGTTCCAGAATCTCTTCCTTGTAATCGCCTTCTCCCGTTTCAATAATCTGCTGTGCCTCTTCGTATGTGAAACGACGGTTGGACTTGATGACGGTGTGGCGGATACGGAAGTTCTTCACTTCAGCCTTGTCATTCATGTCGAAGATGACAGAGTAAGCTAACTTTTCCTCGTCCGGTCGCAGGGAACAGATAAAGTTACACAACCGCTCCGGCAGCATCGGGATGGTGCGGTCGACCAGATAGACAGAGGTGGCACGCTTCACCGCTTCCTTGTCGATGATGCTTCCTTCTTTCACATAATGCGATACGTCGGCAATGTGTACGCCTACCTCCCACAATCCCGGTTTCAGGTTACGGATAGACAGGGCATCGTCGAAGTCCTTGGCGTCTTTCGGGTCGATGGTAAAGGTCACTACATCGCGGAAATCTTCACGTTCGGCATAGTCTTCTGGCGTGATTTCAGCCGACAATTTTTCGGCAGCCGCTTCTACAGCCTGCGGATAGGTGTAAGGCAATCCGTATTCGGCCAGGATGGCATGCATTTCAGTTGTATTGTCGCCAGCCTTTCCCAGAATGTCGATGACTTCTCCAAACGGGTTCTTTGCCTCTTCCGGCCATTCCGTGATGCGGACTACTGCTTTGTCGCCATCTTTCCCGCCTTTCAGTTTGTCTTTCGGGATAAAGATGTCGTTGGCCAGTGTATTGGCTTCCGTCAGCAGGAAGGCATAGTTCTTCGAAACCTTCAGTACACCGACAAATGTTTCGTTGGCACGTTCCAGGATTTCGATGACTTGCCCTTCAACCTGACGTTTCTTACATTTGGCACACAAGGAGATTTTGACCTTGTCATTATTCATGGCATGCGCAGAATTGCGTTCTGCAATGAAAATCGGTTCTCCACCGTCGTCAGGAATAAAGGAGTTCTTTCCGTTGCTTTTCCGCTGGAAAGTACCCGTCAGAATTTGTCCTTTGTCATTGATTTTATAGCGCCCTTTTTCGATTTCAATTAGGAAATTGTCTTCCACCATCTCCTCTACGACATCGATGCAGAGCATTTTACCCGGATGGGTTGTGAGTTTTAGAGCTTGAAACAACTGCTTGAGGCTGAATGCTTCATTCGGCTTTGTGCGGAAATAACTGAGCAGCATTTCTACGAGCTCTTTTTTCTTCAGGTGTTTTCCGCCTTTTTTTTCTTTTTTCTTCTTAGCCATGTTGTTTAGATTTTAGAAACCGGCACTCTCTCAGTGACCGGTATGTTTGATATACAAAGAAAGCAAATTCCGTGGAATAAACGAGGATTTTTCTGTTAAGATGCTGAAAAACTATTATCTTTGCCGCGTTCTTATTACAAAGTCTGATATGAATGAAGTTGAATCATCCGTTCGCGAACGTGAGATTTACAAAGTGACCCTGGTAGGGAGCTTGGTGAATATTCTTTTGGTGGCCTGTAAGTTTGCGGCAGGTTTCTGGGGCAGGAGTGCGGCCATGATTGCCGATGCAGTCCATTCTTTGTCGGATTTGATTACCGATTTGATTGTAATCGTGTTTGTCCGCATTTCCAGCAAGCCGGAAGACAAGGACCATGATTATGGACATGGCAAGTATGAAACGCTGGCTACCTTATTGATTGGAGCGGCTCTGCTGGCTGTGGGAGTAGGCATCTGCTGGAGTGGTGTGGAGTCTATTGTACTCTTTTTCAGAGGAGGAACATTGCAGTCTCCTGGCTGGATTGCCTTGGTAGCAGCTATCATCTCCATTGTATCCAAGGAAATCTTGTTTCATTATACCCGTATTGTCGGGAAACGTTATAACAGTCCGGCGGTCATTGCCAATGCATGGCATCACCGGAGTGATGCGTTTTCATCCATTGGTACGGCCATTGGTATTGGAGGAGCCATTCTGTTGGGTGATAACTGGCGTGTGCTCGACCCGTTGGCTGCGGTAATTGTCAGTGTCTTTATTGTACAGGTGGCTGTCAAGCAGCTCAAATCGTGTGTGGATGAACTGCTGGAACGCTCGCTTCCGGACGATATTGAACAAGAAATAACCAAGATAGTCTTGTCGGAAGAAGGGGTGTCACAACCGCATCATCTGCGTACTCGTCGGATAGGAAGCCATTATGCGATGGATTTGCATGTACGCATGGATGGGAATATTTCTTTGCGCGAGGCGCATGAAAAGGTGACGGCTATTGAAAGAAAATTGCGGGAGGCCTTTGGGGCGAATACGTATATCAGTATCCATGCAGAACCTGAAAAGTAAAAGTATGGAGAAGAAAGTTTTAGTGACAGGGGCCAGTGGGTTTATTGGCAGTTTCCTGGTGGAAGGAGCCTTGGAACGAGGTTATCAGGTGTGGGCCGGTGTGCGAAAAACCAGTAGCCGGAAATATTTGCAGGATGCACGTATTCGTTTTGCCGTTTTGGATTTTACCGATTCCGACCGGTTGGCCGGTCAGCTGGAGGAACAGAAGCGCCTGCATGGGAAGTGGGATTACATCATTCATTGTGCCGGCGTGACGAAATGCTTGGACAAGGCCGATTTTGAAATTGGAAATTACTGGGCCACGCGGCATTTTATTGAGACTTTGAAGCGATTGGACATGCTTCCCGTGAACTTTATTTACATAAGTTCGTTAAGTATATTTGGACCGATACGTGAAAAAGATTACACTTCCATTTGTGAGGAAGATACGCCTCGTCCGAATACGGCGTATGGATTGAGCAAGCTTCATACGGAGGAATACCTGAAATCCTTGTCAGGCTTTCCGTATGTGATATTTCGTCCGACAGGTGTGTACGGGCCTCGGGAACACGATTATTTCCTGATGGCCAAATCCATTCAGCAGCATGTGGATTTTGCGGCAGGCTTCAAGCGTCAGGACATCACGTTTGTCTTTGTAAAAGATTTGGTGCAGGCCATTTACCTGGCCATTGAAAAACAGGTCACAGGCCGGGCTTATTTCGTGAGTGACGGCCGCGTATACAACAGCCGTACGTTTTCCGATTTGATTCGGAAGGAGTTGGGCAATCCATGGATGGTCCGTTTTGTATGTCCGTTGTTTCTGCTGAAAGCCATTTCTTTCGTGGCGGAGAATATCGGACGGCTGACTCGGAAAGCCAGTACATTAAACTGTGACAAGTATCGTATCATGAAACAGCGGAACTGGAGATGTGACATTTCCCCGCTGGAAAAAGAATTGGGATATGTACCTCAATATCCTTTGGAAAGAGGTGTAAAAGAAATAATTGCCTGGTATAAGAAAGAAGGATGGCTATAGAACTGAAGTTATTTGAACGAGTAGAAAGTGGGAAGGGATTGTTTGCAGTAGAAAGCATCAGCTTGATTTATAATGCCCTGACTACCATTTTGATTTTGTTGCTCTATCCCCGGATGGATCATCCAGGGACGATGTTGCTGGAACGTCTGGGTATTGTGGTACTGACGTTCGTACTGATTCATTTGTATCAGGCGTTTCCCTGTCGGCTGACGGCCTTCGTCCGCATGGTGGTGCAGATGTCGCTATTGGCTTACTGGTATCCGGATACGTTTGAGTTCAACCGTTTGTTTCCGAACCTGGACTATCTGTTTGCCTCTGCCGAGCAGGCTATTTTCCATTGCCAGCCCTCCGTGGAATTCAGCAAGCTGTGCCCCTCGGTATGGTTCAGTGAGCCGTTCAATATGGGTTACTTCTTTTATTATCCCATGATGCTGATTGTGGTGGTGTATTACTTTTTGACCCGGTTTGAGTGGTTTGAGAAAATCTGTTTTGTGTTGGTCACCTCTTTCTTCATTTACTACCTGTTCTATATTCTGGTGCCGGTGGCCGGACCGCAATTCTATTTCCCAGCCATTGGAATGGATAAAGTAAACGCTTGTGATTTTCCTGCAATAGGAGATTATTTTAATGACAATACTTTCTTGCTTCCTGGGCCGGGATATGAACACGGATTCTTCTATAATCTGGTAGAAGCCTCACAGGAAGTGGGTGAACGTCCTACGGCCGCTTTCCCCAGTTCACATGTGGGAATCTCAACGATTGTGATGATTATGGCCTGGCGCGTAAACCGGAAATTAGCCTACATTCTGTTCCCGTTCTATGTGTTGCTGTGCTGCGCCACAGTCTACATTCAGGCGCACTACCTGATTGATTCCCTCGTGGGATTGATTACAGCATTTTTTGTGTATCAGTTAGCGACGCTGATGTACAAGCGCTGGTTCATTTCGCCCGTTTTCAAGCGTATTATGTATTAAGGAAAGGTCGGTAAGGAGTTTATTCTTCCTTACCGAATGTATTTTCAATGTGATCCAGAATGGCGTTCAGTTCCTGAAGTGTTTCTGCACGTAGCATGGCGATGCGGGTATCCTTGAAATTAGGAATTCCTTTGAACAGGGGAGAAGCGGCCAGGTGACGGCGCACGTGCAGGATGCCTCTGCGTTCATCCAGCAGGTTCACACTGTCGAGTACTTCCTGACGCAAGACATCCATCCGCCATTTGAACGAAAGGGGCGGAAGTTCTTCTCCAGTCTCCAGATAATGTTTTACTTCCTTGAAAATCCAGGGACGTCCGAAACTGGCCCGTCCAATCATGATGGCATCCACTCCGTAGCGGTCGAAACATTCTTTGGCACGTTGAGGCGTGGTGATGTCGCCGTTGCCAATGATAGGGATGCGCATTCTCGGATTCTTCTTGACTTCACCGATGAGTGTCCAGTCGGCTTCTCCCGTATACATTTGGGCGCGGGTACGTCCATGAATGGTCAGCGCCTCGATGCCGCAATCCTGCAACTGTTCCGCCAGTTCCACGATAATCTTGTGCTCCGCATCCCAGCCCAAACGGGTTTTGACGGTGACTGGAATCTTGACGGCATCGACCACGGCACGGGTAATCTCCAGCATCTTGGGTACGTTCTGCAACAGTCCCGAACCGGCTCCCTTGCCGGCTACCCGTTTCACCGGACATCCGAAGTTCAAGTCCAGAATATCAGGCTGTGCCTGTTCCACGATGCGGGCGGCTTCTACCATGGTTTCTGTATCTTTTCCGTAAATCTGGATGGCCACCGGGCGTTCCTTTTCGCTGATGTTCAGTTTCAGCATCGTTTTTCCGACCGAACGGATCAACGCATCGCTCGATACAAACTCCGTGTACACCATGTCGGCACCGAACTGCTTGCACATGAGGCGGAAAGCAGGGTCGGTGACATCTTCCATCGGGGCCAGCAACACTGGCTTTTCTCCTAAATCTATGTTCCTAATTTTCATTGGCTTGATATTGTCGCGCAAAGGTAGTGAAATTTTATTATATCCCGAAAAAACGCTACCTTTGCGCGGTAATATCATAATAGTGGAAATGAGTTATACAATCAAAGATTTTGAAATCATGGCACCTGTAGGCTCGCGCGAGTCGTTGGCAGCTGCCCTTCATGCCGGAGCCGATTCCATCTATTTCGGCATTGAGAGTTTGAACATGCGTGCGCGTTCGGCGAGCACTTTTACCATAGAAGATTTGCGTGAAATCGCCAAGGTGTGCGAGGAACATGGGGTGAAGAGTTACCTGACCATCAATACCATCATCTACGACGAGGACATTGCACTGATGCGTAAGATTGTGGATGCAGCCAAGGAAGCCGGTATCAGCGCCGTCATTGCAGCCGATGTGGCTGTGATGGCTTACTGTAACGAGGTAGGGCAGGAGGTACATCTTTCTACCCAGCTGAATATCAGCAATGCGGAGGCGCTGAAGTTTTATTCCCGCTTTGCCGACGTGGTGGTGCTGGCGCGCGAGTTGAACCTCAAGCAGGTGCGCAAGATATACGATGCCATCCAGGAACAGCAGATCAAGGGACCGATGGGCAACCTGGTCCGTATTGAAATGTTCTGTCACGGTGCTTTGTGCATGGCGGTTTCCGGAAAATGCTACCTGAGCTTGAACGAGCAGAATGCCTCGGCCAACCGGGGTGCCTGCATGCAGGTATGTCGCCGGGCTTATATTGTAAAGGATAAGGAAAGCGATATTGAACTGGAAGTAGACAACCAGTACATCATGTCGCCGAAAGATTTGAAGACCATTCATTTCATGGACGAGATGATTGAAGCCGGTGTCCGGGTGTTCAAGATTGAAGGCCGTGCCCGTGGTCCTGAGTACGTGCGCACCGTGGTGGAATGTTACAAGGAAGCCATCCAGTCGTATCTCGACGGTACGTTCTCCGACGAGAAGGTGGCCGACTGGGATACACGCCTGAAAACCGTGTTTAACCGGGGTTTCTGGAATGGTTATTATTTGGGACAGCGTCTGGGCGAATGGAGTAAGAACTACGGTTCGGAAGCTACGGAGCGCAAGGTATATGCCGGACGCGGTATCAAATATTTCTCTAATATCGGGGTAGCTGAGTTCCTGATTGAAGCGGCTGAAATCAAGGTGGGCGACAAGCTTCTGATTACCGGTCCGACTACCGGAGCCATGTATGTCACGCTGGAAGAAGCCCGGGTAGACCTGAAGCCGGTGGATGTAGTGAAGAAAGGGGTACACGTATCGTTTAAGGTACCTGGCCGTATCCGTCCCAGCGACCGTCTGTATCGCATGGTGCCGGCAGAGGAACTGAAAGCAAAACGGAAAGAATAATTTAATTCTTACGAATAGAATAAGGGAGAATCCTGTCAGAGCAGTTGAAGTGCTTTGACAGGATTTTTTTGTGCATATATAGATATGAACAGGGTGGTTGATTTCTTGTTGAAATCCATGTGGAAAGATTTTCTGTAACTTTCTCTTTTTGTTAGTTTTCAGTGTATTATAGTTATTCACATGCTGTGAATAACTTGTGGATTACAAATAAGTTCAGTGGAAAGGATTTGTGCATTCTCATAATTATTTTACTTTTGTGTCCTGGAGTTTAAATCCTAATCTAATATGAAGAAGATATATGTAAAAGAATGGATGTTGTTTCAGCCCTACGAGCGGCAAGATGAAATCGACATATATTATGTAAAAGTAGCTAACAACATTGCCGAATGTTTGGTGGGTATGGTAGGAGAACGTTACCCCGAGCATTCATTACATGGCATTGCCATTTATTTGACCCTTTGGTTTCAGGATGTCATTTCACAGACCGGAATCTGGGAGGCATTTACCGAAGAATGTCGTAAGCGGTATGGCCAGCCGGTACCTTTTATGACGCCGGAAGAAGAAAAGGAATATTATCCGGGAGAAGTGAATCCGGAAGAGTTGCGGTTCCTGTTGTGGCATTATTTCCAGTCCTTAGAGAAACTGAAAGGTGGTGTACTGAATCCAGAGAATCCAGGCATAGCGGAAGTGGCTCAACAGCTCTACGATTATTTGTCGGAAGAGTATGAGGTGGCACCGGAGAATACCCGTTTGCAGGAAATGCTGTATGGGGAACCTTTTGGAGCAAATGATTACCAGCGTTATCACAATGTACTGGAGTGGTTCCACTTCTGCAGCTATACCGGATTTGAGAACCGGAGTGAATTCCAGCAAGTGGTAGCTACGGTGACGCGTATGGGAAATGTGAATCCCGGAATTCTGGAGTATGATGTCAAACAGAACATCTTGTTCGAAGGAAGAAAACATTTGCTTTCGTTGACTTCTGTAGATTGGTTGGCATTGATCGGGAAGAAGCATCCCGAAACGGCATCTTGGGCAGAAGTAAAAGTTACCCCTCAAGGCTTGTTCCTGTATGAAGGAGAAGACGAGGATTCTCTTTTTGTAAAAGACTTGTCAGGAAAAGAAGAAGGGCAATTGCGTATTCGCAAAGATTCTTTGAATCTGAATTCTTTGAAAAATCGCAAGGAAGGAATGACGGTGCTTGGTTGTCGGCTGGTACAATATGGCGGTACGTGGTGGCAGGACGGCACATTGGTGATTTCTGATTATGAGGACAAGATGAAGGAAGAAATTGCACAGAGAGCTGCGAAACGTGAAGATATCCAGCAAACCTACGATGCTTTTATGAAAGCATCCGGGGGCAAACAGTTTGTGTTCTGCCAGTCGGAGGAAGAAGTGCGGGATTTCCTTTTCCAAAAAATGGAGTACAAGGAAAAAGAAGGAATACAGATGCCGAAGATGGATGCACAGCACGGACTGGTACTGATGGTTTCTTCACATACCGGTATTCATATCCAGATGCGTTTGTGCGAATGTATCTCTTCACCGGAAAACAAGTTTTATGATTTGAAGGAGGCACAGAAGAAGGCCATTTTGTTCCTCTTGAATCCGGAGGTGATTCCGTATGACTTGAGTTGTGCCCTGCAAGATGCCGGTATGTTGCCGGATGCCGGTCTGAATAGTCTGCAAGGCGAGGAGCAGGGGCGGGAACTGGTCAAGAAGAATGCCCGTTTCCTGACCGACTATTTCTTTGGAAAATGCAGGGAGAAGGATGCCTGACTATTCAATAATTCCTCCTCCTAACACCACATCTCCTCGGTAGAATGCAGCTGCCTGTCCGCTGGCGATGGAAGCCAGCGGCTCGTGCAGCTGGATATGTAATCTTCCGTCGTCCAGCTGGCTGACGGTGCACCGGTTGGCTTGTTTCCGGTAACGTATCTTGACAATGACGTCATCGTGCCCAAGTACAGTTTCAGCGTTCACAAGATTCCAGTGCGTGAGAAACATCTCGTTCTTTTCCAGTGCCAGCAGGTTGTCGCTGATAATCAACTTATTTTCTGGAGGGATAATCTCTTTCACAAAGAGTGCTTTGTTCAGATGGATGCCCAGTCCCCTCCGTTGTCCGATGGTGTAGAAAGGATATCCCTCGTGTTTTCCGAGGTAGTGCCCCTGTTCATCGTAAAAATGACCGGGAGAAATGCTCCCTTCCGGTACATGTGTCTTGAGAAAAGAGCGGTAATCCATGGGGCAGAAACATACGCCCAGACTGTCGCGCTTCCGGGCGGCTTTCAGGAATCCGCGTGCGGCAGCAATTTCACGTACACGGGTTTTTGTCAGTTCGCCCATGGGTAGGCACATCCGTTTCAGAATAGATTGTGGGAGGCCCCACAGGAAGAAAGACTGGTCTTTGTCGGTATCTTTCCCACAGGTGATGTGCCAGTAACCGTTTATTTCCCGTTTATTGACGTAATGTCCTGTGGCCAGG
Source organism: uncultured Bacteroides sp. (assembly GCF_902472605.1). Classification (GTDB taxonomy): domain Bacteria; phylum Bacteroidota; class Bacteroidia; order Bacteroidales; family Bacteroidaceae; genus Phocaeicola. The sequence continues at coordinate 27,414 of NZ_CABROP010000006.1, read as the reverse complement.
TGATAAATGCCTCGTTCGTCGGCCACTTGTGCCAGTAACGGCCATTTCAGGTAGTTGTTGCACAACGTACAGGGAACCGGTGTCCGTCCGGCCATATATTCTTGAATGAAATAGCGTATGATTTTTTCCTGGAAGATGTCTCGTGCGTCGTATACCAGGTGAGGAATTCCTAAAGTTTGGCATAGTTCGCGTGCATCGTCCAGGTATTCCGTGTTCCCGTCTTTCTCATAAAAACGGAACGTGATACCGGTCACTTCATATCCGGCATCCTGCAAAAGCAAGGCAGCTACCGAGCTGTCGGTACCGCCACTCATTCCCAATAAGACTTTCTTGTTTTCTTCCATAGGGTGACAAAGTTACGCTTTTCTTTGGTTTGCAGACTCTTTCTTCTTGTGATTTAGTGGTGGAAATTGTTTATCGGAAGGTGATTGGTATGGTAAGAAAAAGAATGTGGTGGGGTATGGACATAAAAAAAGGAGTTCCGCTGAACTCCAACCTTTTGTTAACCTTAAATCTAATACTATGAAAAACACATTGCAAAGGTAAGGCTTTTGGAGAAATCTGCAAGCAGAAAATGTGTTTTATAACATGTATTAAGAAAAAAACTTGTTTCTTCGGGGCTTTTATACAAATTTTTCAAGTGATCATATTCTTTTATTATCCTGTGAGAAAAAGCGGTAAGGAGGCATAAATACAGACAACGGAAAGAATAATCTATTTTCTGCTGACGCATACGGGTTTCTGTCCCGATAATTTCTCTGTACCACAGTGTGGGATACAAAAACCACAGTGTGAAATACATATCCCACACTGTGAAATATAAATCTCGCAGTGTGAAACAGAGAATGGATAGAGGCCCCCGAAAGAATGTGCAGGTGTAATTTCAGAAATCGTTTTTTAGGCTTCCTTTGTGGGATTTCTCGGGGTGATTTAGTAGATTTGTTTATCTTTTAACCATGAGTAAGAATCATAGTATGAGAAAATCATTTTGGGCCTTAATGGGTTTGGTGAGTCTGATGGAGGGGTGTGCGTCTTCGGTCGTTTCTACGGAAGAAGATTTGACACAGTATGTGAATCCTTTTATCGGGACTGATTTTACGGGAAATACCTACCCGGGAGCACAGGTGCCGTTCGGTATGGTACAGCTGAGTCCGGACAACGGCTTGCCGGGATGGGACCGGATTGCGGGGTATTATTATCCGGACAGCACGATTGCCGGGTTCAGTCATACGCACCTTTCGGGCACCGGTGCAGGCGATTTGTATGACATTTCTTTTATGCCTGTCACTTTGCCTTACGTAGAGGCGGAAGCTCCGTTGGGTATCCATTCAAAGTTCTCGCACGGGCAGGAAAGTGCGTCGGCGGGTTATTATCAGGTTTTTCTGGAAGATTACGGAATCAAGGTGGAACTGACGGCCACGGAGCGTTGCGGCATCCAGCGTTACACGTTTCCGGAAGCTCAGTCGGCCATTATCCTGAACCTGAAAAAAGCGATGAACTGGGATGCTACGCAGGACAGTTATGTGGAGGTGGTGGATTCTGTGACCATTCGGGGGTATCGTTTCTCCGACGGGTGGGCCCGCAACCAGAAAGTGTTTTTCCAGACTCGTTTTTCAGTGCCTTTTGAGAAGGTGCAACTGGATACCACGCCTATTTTGCACGACGACTGCAAGATGGGGACGGCCTATGTGGCGCGTTTCGATTTTTCCACGCGGAAAGGAGAGCAGGTGGTGGTGACCACAGCTCTTTCGGGAGTGAGCATGGAAGGGGCTGCAAAGAACCTGCAGACGGAAGCTCCGGAAAATGATTTTGAGAAATACCGGTTGCAAGCCCGGGAGAAATGGAATCAGGAGCTGTCGAAAATCCGGGTACAGTCGGACAATAAAAAGGATAAGGCCATCTTCTATACGGCGCTTTATCACAGCATGCTGGCGCCTACCATTTATTCGGATGTAGACGGAAAATACTACGGGCCGGACGGTCAGGTGCATCAGGCCGTGGGGTGGACCAATTACAGCACGTTTTCCCTGTGGGATACGTTTCGGGCGTCTCATCCGCTGTTCACTTATACCCAGCCGGAACGGACGAACGACATGATTAAATCGTTCTTGGCGTTTTATGAGCAGAACGGGCGTCTGCCGGTGTGGAATTTTTATGGGAGCGAGACCGACATGATGATTGGTTATCACGCGGTGCCGGTCATTGTGGATGCGTATCTGAAAGGAATCGGCGATTTTGATGCGGAAAAGGCGTTGGAGGCTTGTGTACGTACGGCCAATCTGGATGAATACCGGGGTATCGGCCTTTATAAGCAGCTGGGGTATGTGCCTTATAATGTGACGGATAAATATAATTCGGACGACTGGTCGTTGTCGCGGACACTGGAGTATGCGTTCGATGATTTCTGCATCGCGGAGATGGCGGCCAAGATGGGCCACAAGGACGTGGCCGATACATTCTATGCCCGTTCGCAGAATTATCGGAACCTGTATAACCCGGCCACTTCGTTCATGCAGCCGAAAGATGACAAGGGGAATTTTATCCCGGATTTTCGGGCGGAGGACTATACCCCGCATATTTGTGAAAGCAATGCTTGGCATTATTTCTGGTCCGTGCAGCACGATATTGACGGACTTATCTCGTTGGTAGGTGGGAAAGAGCGTTTTGCCGAGAAGCTGGACAGCATGTTTACTTTCCATCCTACGGAGGGGGAGAATCTGCCGATTTTCAGTACGGGGATGATTGGGCAGTATGCGCATGGCAACGAGCCGAGTCATCATGTGGCTTATCTATTTAATAAGGTGAACCAACCTTGGAAGACACAGCAATATGTGTCGCAGATTATGGAGGAGTTGTATTTGGATACGCCGGCAGGTCTGTGTGGTAACGAAGACTGCGGACAGATGTCGGCATGGTATGTGTTCAGTGCCATGGGATTTTATCCGGTGAATCCGGTATCTGGTCAGTACGAGATAGGCAAACAAAAATTCAAGAAAATGGAGTTGAGGCTTTCAAGCGGAAAAACTTTTACGGTAGTGGCAGAGAACTTGAGCAGGGAAAACCAGTATATCCGGTCGGTCAAGTTGAACGGCAAGCCTTATCATCAGAGTTTCATCACGCACGAGCAGATTATGTCGGGGGCTACGCTGGAGTTGGAAATGTGCAAGGAACCCGGACATCTTTGGTATTAACTGATCATCTTAAACAGGGAACTCGTTATGAAGAAATTGGCTTTGTTAATGATAATAATCTGCTTTGTCCTCCAAGGTAGGGCTACGGATTATGCGGATTATGTGAATCCGTTGATGGGTACACAATCCACTTATGAATTTTCTGCCGGAAATACCTATCCGGCCATTGCTCGTCCGTGGGGAATGAATTTCTGGACTCCGCAAATCGGGAAAATGGGGGATGGATGGCAGTATATGTACACGGCCACCAAAATTCGGGGATTCAAACAAACGCACCAGCCCAGTCCGTGGATCAATGACTACGGCCAGTTTGCCCTTATGCCGGTGGTCGGAAAACCGGTGTTTGAGGAAAACCAGCGTGCCAGTTGGTTCTCGCATAAGGGGGAGGAAGCCAAACCCTATTATTATAAAGTATATCTGGCCGAGCATGATGTGGTGACGGAACTGGTGCCCACGGAGCGAGCCGCGATGTTCCGCTTTACTTTTCCGGAAAACGAGCACTCGTATGTGGTGATTGATGCGTTTGACCAGGGTTCATACGTAAAGATTGAGGCGGCGGAGAATCGTATCATCGGGTATTCCACCAAAAACAGTGGGGGTGTACCGGAGAATTTCAAAAATTATTTCGTGATTGAATTTGACAAACCTTTCACTTACCAGGCTACGGTGGCCGATACCTGTCTGGAGGTAGGGCGCACCGAATTGCAGGCAGACCATGTACTTGCCCTTATTGGTTTCTCTACTCGAAAAGGAGAACAAGTACATGCGCGGGTAGCTTCTTCGTTTATCAGTGCGGAGCAAGCCTTGGAAAACCTGAAGGAACTGGGTGATGACAGTCTGGAGGTACTGGCAGAAAAAGGAAAATCAGCCTGGAATGAGGTCTTGGGCAGAATCGAAGTGGATGGAGGAAATTTGGATCAGTACCGCACCTTCTATTCCTGCCTGTATCGTTCACTGCTGTTCCCTCGCAAGTTTTATGAGATAGATGCCCACGGACAGGTGGTGCACTATAGTCCGTACAACGGCCAGGTATTGCCAGGATATATGTACACGGATACTGGCTTTTGGGATACGTTCCGTTGTTTGTTTCCGTTGCTGAATTTGGTTTATCCTTCTGTAAACAAGGAAATGCAGGAAGGCTTGATTAATACTTATAAGGAAAGCGGTTTCTTTCCGGAGTGGGCCAGTCCCGGACACCGCGGTTGCATGGTAGGCAATAATTCGGCTTCGGTATTGGTAGATGCGTATATGAAAGGGGTCAGGGTGGACGACTTGCAGACCTTGTACGAGGGATTGTTGCATGGCACTCAAAACGTGCATCCGGAAGTTTCTTCTACCGGACGGCTGGGATATGAATATTACAACCAGTTAGGCTATGTGCCTTGTGATGTGCACATTCACGAGAACGCGGCCCGTACGTTGGAATATGCGTATGATGACTGGTGTATTTATCAGTTGGCCAAGGAATTGAAACGTCCAAAAGCAGAAATCGACTTGTTTGCCCGTCGGTCCCTGAACTATAAAAATCTGTTTGACCCGGAAACCAAGCTGATGCGGGGAAAGAAAAAAGACGGTACGTTCATGACGCCTTTCTCTCCGCTCAAATGGGGAGAGGCTTTTACGGAAGGCAACAGCTGGCATTATACCTGGTCGGTGTTTCATGATCCCCAAGGACTGATTGACCTGATGGGAGGAGATAAGATATTTGTGGAGATGCTCGACTCGGTGTTTGCTGTTCCGCCCGTATTCGATTCAAGTTATTATGGGTCCGTCATTCACGAGATTCGAGAAATGACCGTGATGAACATGGGAAATTATGCCCATGGCAATCAACCTATCCAGCACATGATTTATTTGTATAATTATGCCAAGCAGCCTTGGAAGGCCCAGTATTGGTTGCGGCAGGTGATGAACCGGATGTACTCGCCTACACCGGACGGGTATTGTGGGGATGAAGACAATGGTCAGACTTCAGCCTGGTATGTGTTTACGGCTTTGGGATTCTATCCGGTATGTCCGGGCAGTAACCAGTATGTGGTGGGAGCTCCTTTGTTCCGGAAAGCTACGGTACATTTGGAGAACGGGAAGGACCTTACCATAGAAGCACCGTTAAACAGTAAGGCGAATTTTTACATTAAACACATGAAAATGAATGGAAAAACCTATACACACAATTATTTTTCTCATAAAGATTTGATAAAAGGTGCGAAAATACAAATAGAAATGTGTAACTTTCCCAACGAAAAACGAGGAATCGCGGGGGAAGATGCTCCTTATTCTTTTTCGAGAGTAGAAAATGATTTACCTTGAATTATATTAAATTTAAAACCATGAATAAAAAATCATTCTTGTTTGTTTCAGTCCTGTCTTTGTGTCTGTGCGCCTGTGAAAAACATCAGGAAACGCCGGAAATGGAAGACTTGACACAGTTTGTAGACCCTCGCATCGGTACCGGTGGACACGGACATGTGTTTTTCGGGGCGAATGTGCCTTATGGTTTCGTACAGTTGGGGCCGACCAGTATCCCTCAGTCGTGGGACTGGGTGTCGGGGTATCATGAATCGGACTCTACGGTCATCGGTTTCCCTCATACACATTTGAGTGGTACGGGTATTGGCGATTTGCACGATATCAACGTGATGCCGGTGGTGGGCGAGGTGACCTATGCGCGTGGTGATACCACGTCGTATGAAACCGGTCTCTGGTCCTATTCCGACCGTTCGAAAGAAGTGGTCACCCCGGGTTACTATCGCACGCATCTGTCAAGATACAATGTGGATGTGGAACTGACCGCCACCAAACGGGTCGGTTTCCATAAATATACTTTTCCTGAAAAGGAAAGTCCAGCTGTTGTGTTCGATATGGTGAACGGAGGCTGCTGGGACAAGACTACGGATGCGGTGATCCGGGTAGTCAACGACAGCACACTGAGCGGTTACCGCTATTCGAAGGGATGGGCCGATGACCAGCGTATTTTCTTCCGCGCCGAGTTTTCGCGGAAGTTCGACAGTGTAGCTTTCATTGTCAATGATTCAGTCAAGGAAGGCAATATGGCTCAAGGAGCCCAGTTGTTTGCCCGAGTAAATTTCCCGGCAGGAAATCCGGCACCTCTCTATTTGAAAGTGGCACTTTCACCAACTTCGGAAGAAGGAGCCCAGCTGAACATGGAGGCAGAACTCAAGGGCTGGAATTTCGACCAGACCGTGGCCGATGCGAAAGCAGCCTGGAACAAGGAACTGAACAAAGTCAAGGTCTCTACACAGGATGCAGTGTCCAAGAAGATTTTCTATACCAGCCTTTATCATACGTTGTTCGCTCCCTCGGAATTTTGTGACGTGAACGGTGATTATTACGGAGCCGACAAGAAAGTGCACCATGAAAAAGGGTTCAAGAACTACACCACTTTCTCACTTTGGGATATTTATCGGGCTGCACAGCCGTTGATGACGATTCTCCAGCCGGAACGAATGAGTGACATCATCAATACGATGCTGCATATTTATGAACAGCAGGGCAAGCTTCCGGTATGGCACCTGATGGGTTGTGAGACCAACTGTATGGTGGGCAATCCAGGTGTACCGGTAGTGGCAGATGCTATTCTGAAGGATATCAAGGGGTTCAATTCAGAACTGGCGTTCAAGGCGTTGAAAGAATCGTCCATGTTGCCGGAACGTGGAATGGAGTATCGAATTAAATATGGATTCATCCCTGCCGATAAGATGACGGAAGCCATCGCTTATGATATGGAATATGCCATTGCCGACTGGGCAGTGGCACAGGCTGCCCGTCGTTTGGGTAAGCAGGAAGATTATACTTATTTCCTGGAGCGTAGTAAGTCGTATAAGAACTATTTTGACGCTTCTACTGGCTTTATGAGGGGCAAGATGACCGATGGTTCTTGGCGCACGCCTTTCAGTCCGTATGCGTCGGCACACAGAGACGATGATTATTGTGAAGGAAATGCCTGGCAGTACACTTGGCTGGTGCCGCAGGATGTAGAGGGACTGGTGGAATGCTTCGGCAGCAAGGAGGCGTTTGTGCAAAAACTGGATTCTTTGTTCCTGGCTGAGGGTGAATTAGGAGAAGCCTCTTCTCCGGATATCAGCGGCCTGATTGGCCAGTATGCGCATGGCAACGAACCGAGTCACCACATCACTTATTTATATACAATGGTAGGACAGCCGTGGAAGACCGCTGAACGGGTAAAAGAAATTTTGCATACCATGTACACCGACCAGCCGGACGGATTGTCGGGTAATGAAGACGTAGGCCAGATGTCGGCATGGTATGTGCTTTCTTCTTTCGGTTTCTATCAGGTGGAACCTGCGGGAGGTAAGTTTGTGTTTGGTTATCCGAACTTTGAGAAAGTTGAAATCACGGTACCGGCAGGCAAGTTTGTTATCAAACGGGAAGATAAGGGACAGAAGAACGACTACATACAGGGTGTGCTTCTGAACGGAAAGGAATATAAAAAAGCTTGGATAGATTATGCGGATATCATGAAAGGGGGCGAGTTGACCTTCCTGATGGGCGATAAGCAGACGGTATGGTATTAAGATTCTGAGTAAAACGAAGCATAGATAGTATATCCGCCGCTGAACGAGTTTCAGTGGCGGATATTTTTTAATTACCCAATAATAAATTAAAATTTATGAAGAAATTTAAGATGAATATAGAATATTCTTCTTAACTTGCGGCCAGAAAATTATTAACCTTAAAAAGGACAGATGGACAGAAATCTTACCCTCGCAATCAAAACTTTTTGCTGTACATTGACGGGTGTGCTGACTATCAGCGGTACTCCTCAGCAGTTGTATGCAGAAAATGCCTCTTTACCTTATTGGAAAGACATTCAGACCGTGTCGGTCAACCGAGAAGCGCCCAGATCGGCTTTTATGACGTATGCGGACAAGACGCAGGCCTTGACCGGAAAGTATGAAAACAGTCCCTATTATGAACTGTTGAACGGAACCTGGAAATTTTATTACACGGATTCCTACTTGGATCTTCCGGCTGACATCACTTCACCGGAAACAAGTACTACGGGATGGCATGACATCAAGGTGCCGGGCAACTGGGAAGTACAGGGCTTCGGTACAGCCATTTATACCAATCACGGTTACGAGTTTCAGCCGCGTAATCCGCAGCCTCCGTTGTTGCCGGAGAAGAACCCGGTGGGTGTGTACCGTCGCGACATTACGGTGCCTTCAGATTGGAAAGGACGTGACATCTATCTGCACATTGCCGGTGCTAAATCGGGCTGTTATGTATACCTGAACGGAAAAGAAGTGGGCTACAACGAGGATTCCAAGAATCCGGCAGAATATTTAATCAACGATTATCTGAAGGATGGCAATAATGTGCTGACCTTGAAGATTTTCCGCTGGAGCACAGGTTCGTATCTGGAATGTCAGGACTTCTGGCGTATCAGCGGTATTGAACGCGATGTGTTCCTTTATTCACAGCCGAAGGCTTCGGTACAGGATTTCCGTATTACTTCCACTTTGGATGATTCTTATACCAACGGTATCTTCCGCTTGGATATGGAGTTGAAAAACCATCGTACACAAACAGCGGGACTGAGCGTGAGCTATGAATTGCTGGACAGCAAAGGCAAGGTGGTAGCCAACGGAGAACAAGCAGCACAAGTGTTGCCGGGAAAAGAAGGGAACGTCACTTTCAGTCAGAACCTGCCGGAGGTACAGACTTGGACCTCGGAAGCACCGAATCTGTATAAGCTGTTGATGACGGTAAAGGAAAATGGTAAGGTGACCGAAGTCATTCCGTATCACGTAGGTTTCCGCCGTATCGAAATCAAGGAAATAGACCAGAAGGGGGCCAACGGCAAGAATTATCATGTGTTGTTCATCAACGGGCAGCCGTTGAAACTGAAAGGAGTGAACATGCACGAACACAACCCGCTGACAGGTCATTACGTGAGCGAAGAACTGATGCGCAAGGACTTGGAGCTGATGAAGCGCAACAATATCAACACGGTACGTCTGTGCCATTATCCGCAAGACCGCCGTTTCTATGAGCTGTGTGATGAATACGGTCTGTACATTTACGATGAGGCCAACATCGAGAGCCACGGTATGTATTACAGCCTGAGCAAGGGGGGTACGCTGGGAAACAACCCGGAATGGCTGAAACCGCATTTGTATCGCGTGGAAAACATGTTTGAACGTAACAAGAACTATCCTTCTGTGACTTTCTGGTCATTGGGTAACGAGGCCGGTAACGGATATAACTTCTATGAGGCGTACTTGTGGGTGAAACAGGCCGACAAGGGACTGATGGACCGTCCGGTGAACTACGAGCGTGCACAGTGGGAATGGAACTCAGATATGTATGTACCTCAATATCCAAGTGCATCTTGGCTGGAAAGTATCGGCCGTCAGGGTAGTGACCGTCCGGTGGTGCCGTCGGAATATGCGCATGCCATGGGTAACTCTACCGGAGGCTTGTGGGACCAGTGGAAAGCGATTTACAGCTATCCGAACCTGCAGGGTGGTTATATCTGGGACTGGGTAGACCAGGGTATCTTGGTAAAGGATGAGAATGGAAGAGACTATTGGGCTTATGGAGGTGACTTCGGTACCAACATGCCGAGCGACGGTAACTTCTGCTGCAACGGTATCGTAAATCCGGACCGTAACCCTCATCCGGCTATGAGTGAAGTGAAATATGCGCACCAGAATGTGGCCTTTGAGGCTACAGACCTGGCAAACGGCAAATTCAATGTACTCAACCGTTTCTATTTCACCAACCTGAAGAAATATCAGATTGCATATGAGGTGAAAGAAAACAACAAGGTAGTACGCCGTGGCAAAGTATCGCTGGACGTAGCACCTCAGGCCAAGAAAGAACTGACGGTAAACGTCGGCGGATTGAAAGCCAAGGCCGGTACAGAATATTTCGTGAACTTCTCGGTGACTACTTTGGAACCGGAACCGCTGATTCCGGCCGGTTACGAAATTGCGCATGAACAGTTCCGTCTGCCGGTAGAGGCACTCGACCGTTCGTTCGCCGTACAAGGTCCGGCTTTGCAATGCAGTGAAAACGGCAACCTGTTGACGGTACAGTCGTCACGTGTTTCGTTTGTGTTCGACAAATCAACGGGGCTGGTGACTTCGTATAAAGTAAAAGGAACCGAATATTTCCACGATGGATTCGGCTTGCAGCCTAACTTCTGGCGCGGACCGAATGACAACGATTATGGAAGCCAGATGCCGAAACGTCTGCAAATCTGGAAGCAGTCGAGCAAGAACTTCAATGTAGTGGATGCCTCACTCGCTTTGGACGGAAAAGATGCTGTGCTGAAGGTGAGCTATCTGCTGGCGGCAGGTAATCTCTATATTGCTACCTACCGCATCCATCCGTCGGGAGTGGTGAAGGCTGATTACACCTTTACTTCTACCGAAATGCAGGCCGCTCAGACCGAAGCTTCGGAAGCTACTCTGACGGCTACCTTTACACCGGGTAATGAAGCACGCCGCAAGGAAAGTTCCAAGCTGGTAGTGCCGCGCATCGGAGTACGTTTCCGTTTGCCGGCCGACATGGAGCAGGTGACCTATTTCGGACGTGGACCAGAAGAGAACTACTGTGACCGCAACAACGGTACGCTGGTAGGTGAATACCGGAGCACGGCTGAACAGATGTATTACCCGTATATCCGTCCGCAGGAAAATGGACATCACACCGATACCCGCTGGCTGACCTTGAAGCAGAAAAACGGCAAGGGATTGACAGTATATGCCGACAGTACGCTGGAATTTAATTCTCTCCGTAATTCTGTAGAGGATTTTGACGGTGAAGAAGCTACGAACCGCGATTACCAGTGGAACAACCGGGATGCGGAAGAGCTGAAGCACGATATCAGTACGGCCAAGGATATCAAGCCGCGTCAGACTCATATCAATGACATTACTCCGCGTGATTTTGTGGAAGTCTGCCTGGATATGCGTCAGATGGGAGTAGGTGGTTTTGATAGCTGGGGTTCTATCCCAGATCCACAGTACCTGATTCCGGCCAATAAGGAATACCGTTGGGGATTCACCATCGTCCCGATGTAAAAATGGCCTTTGGCGGAAAATAGAAATTCCGGGCTTGAGCAAAACGGATGCTCAGGCTCGGAATTTTTTTTGTGCTTACATATGGGCATAAAAAAAGGAGTTCCGCTGAACTCCAACCTTTGTTAACCTTAAATCTAATACTATGAAAAACACGTTGCAAAGGTAAGGACTTTCTGGAAACTTGCAAAGGAATATCCATTAATGATATGCTTTATAACATAATTTTATTCTTCCAACTTGTTTGAAAGAATTATTAAGGAATTTAGGTGTAATGGAATCTGGAAAACATTTTCACACAAAAGTCACTTTGTTTACATGATTTTGTAATATATTTTCACGATATTTGTTACAGAATAAATGGAGGACTTTGGTATGGAACTAAGTTTAAAGGAGCGTCAGAAAGCCCTGAAGGTGACACTGACCATGGTACTGGTGGCATGTACTTGTTTATTTTATTTAGGATATAGGTTGTGTATGTATTATTAAAGCGAAAAAAAAGTGCGTCCGGGCAATCCAGACGCACCTTTTTAGCAATAAACCGATGACTTATTTGCTTTCTTTCTTGAATTTGTAGACGGCAAATGTCATGGCACCTATTTCGGTATTGAGCGTATTTCCTTCGATAGCTACGGCACTTTCCTGAGGGGTAATCAGGTTCGGATTGTCGAGTGTATTTTCTGCATCCGGATTTTCTGTATGCAGGGTAATACATTTTCCGTCGCCCAAAGTAACGGATTTCTTCAATCCCTTGAATTCCAGTGTGAGAGGCTGTGCCTTGTCGGAGGTGTTGGCCACTTTTACGATATAGGTCTGAGTGGGTTCATCCCAAACAGCGCTGGCAAACAATCCATTCTGACCTTCTTGTCCGCTGACCGGTTTCTTGTCCATCGTCAGAGGCACTACGTTGGTACCCTTATTGTGACCGTAGAGTGATTGTACATACCAGCTGCAAGTGCGTACGGAGCGCAGGTTGTCGAACCAGATTAAGTCCGGACGCCATTGCCATCCTTCTACATGAGCCAACAGCGGAGCATAGGTTGCCATGTGTACTACATCGGCATTTCTTTCTACTCCTGTCAGGAACGCAGCTTCGAGCAGAGAAGCGTGGAAGTGATTCCATTTCTTGCCTTTTCCGTGGCAGGCATATTCTCCGGCAAATACTTTCGGGCCTTTCCGGTCGTAGTTGTCGTAACGGTTACCTGATTTCAGGAACCAGTCTTCCGGACGGTAGAAGTGTTCGTCTACCAAGTCCACTTTCAGTTTCTTCATTTCCGGCCACAAGTAGTCGAAATCCTTTCCTTCAGACTGCGGACCAGATGAACCGATAATCTTGATTTCTGGATGAGCTTTGCGCAGAGCTTCTACAAAGTGTTTCAGTCGTTCCGGATATTCCGGTCCCCACTGTTCGTTTCCAATGGCCATGAATTTCAGGTTGAACGGAGCCGGATGGCCCATATCGGCGCGAAGTTTTCCCCATTTGGTATTGGTGTCGCCGTTGGCGAATTCAACCAAGTCGAGCGCATCCTGGATGTAGCTGTCCAGTTGGTCTACGGGAACGTGTGCTTTCGGGTCATCGTTCTGGTACTGGCAAGCCAATCCGCAGTTCAGCACCGGAAGCGGTTCGGCCCCCATGTCTTCAGCCAGCAGGAATAGTTCATAGAATCCCATGCCGTAGCTCTGGAAGTAGTCCGGGAAGAAACGGTAGGGGAAGGTATACTCCCAGCGGTTGCTGTTGAGCGGACGGTTTTCTACCGGTCCTACAGAGTTTTTCCAGTTGTAGCGGTCGGTGATTTCAGTTCCTTCTACAATACATCCTCCCGGGAAACGGAAGATGCCCGGTTTGGTATCGGCCAATGCCTGTACAAGGTCTTTCCGCAGTCCGTTTTCACGTCCTTTCCACGTATCTACCGGGAACAGAGATACATGTTCCAGGTCGACTGTACCCGGAGAAGCCAGGAAGATTCTCAGATGAGCCTTGGCTTGTGTCTGGGTAGGAGTCAGGATGACTTCATATTTTTTCCAGTCTTTGGAGTTGATGTTGACGTCTTGTGAAGTGATGACCTGTGATTCTCCCATGGACGCATTGTCAATCAGTTCCACCTGTATTTTCTGGTTTTCTCCTCTGGCCCATACGGTAAAGCGATATTTTTCATTAGCCTTGATGCCGATACCGAAGAAGCCTTCATTTTCAATACCGGTCCGTTTGTGCGGATGGCTGGGAGCTCCGAGACGTACATAATGTGGGTTCTTTTCAAACGGTCCGTCGTCTTGAAGGGTGACGTTACCGAAAACATCCCATCCCATCAGGTGTTGTGGGAACTCAAACGAACGGTTTTTAATCAGTTCTGCATACAGACCGCCGTCTGCTCCGTAGTTGATGTCTTCGAAGAAATGTCCGTACATGGTCGGTTGTATTTCTGCCCCAATTTTGTTGGCTTGAATCACCATTTGATTGGTGTTTTGCGCTTGCAGGCTGAGGCCTGCGCTGAGTGCGAGCGCAGAGATAAAGGCTAAGTGTTTGTTCATGGTTTTATAGTTAAATTAATGTGATACAAACTTACATAAAAACTGAGAATCTTTTATAGAAAAACAGCAAAATATCTGTCTGTTTGTTTTTTAGATATAAAATTAGGCTCAATTGCTTTTCGAGGGGTGGACGATTCTTTCAATTAGGTGGATATTTGTGTTTTGGGCAGATTTTTATCGCTTTTTTCAGAAAAAGACTATAAAAAACGGTTTACCTTTGTCTGAAAAGTGAAAAAAATCTCATGAGAAAAAGAAGTGTACTACTTTGCCTGTGGCTGATATTCTGTCTGTGTTATCCTGCAGTATGGCTTTGTGCTGTTCAAACCTCGAGCCGTTTTTCGTTTGCTTCTATTACGATGAACGAAGGTTTACCGTATAATTTTGTGGACGATATCATCAAATCAAGTGATGGTTATTTGTGGGTGACTACATACGGAGGAGGAGTGGCACGTTATGATGGACATGAATTTGTGACTTTTCAGACGAATGTAACCGATAAAAAAAGAGTCTTGAAAAGTAACTTTGTAGAAAAATTGGCGGAAGATTCTTTTCATCGTATCTGGATGGCGGGAGAAGCCGGTATCGAATTGCTTTCTACGGAAAATCTGCAACTGTTGTCGGCAGAGTCTTTACAGTCGCAGCAGATGACGGAATTGATGAAGCAGCCTGCCAATTTCTTGTTAACCAGCAAAGCCGGAAACTTGTGGATTTGTAGCCGCGGACAGATATACAAGGTGATATTTAATTCTACAGGTACTGTTAAGAAGGTCATTCTTGTTTCAGAAACCTCCTTGAATGAGCGTGGTTGTGTGCTGGCTGAAGTAGATGGATATATATGGTTTTTTCATAAAGGGAAGCTTTGTCGGGTAAATGAAGGGATGGAAGGAGTACAAGAGCCGCAGCCAGTTTCTGTCTCCTTGAAAATCTCACCGCGTGATGCATTGTTTTGTATTTACCATTGTCAGAATAAGGTTTGGATTGGCACGAGCAATGGCTTATTTTGTTATGACCTGACAACAGACACTAGCTCCCATTACTTGTATAATCCACAAAATCCCAAGTCTTTGTCACAAAATTATGTGACGGCAATCACTTCCACGCGCGATAATCAGGTTATTATCGGTACTTTAATGGGCTTGAATATTTTCAATGCGTCAACCTCTGATTTTACTCGTATTCACGCCACTGAGGTGATGGGTATGCATGGCCTTTCTTGTAATTTCATCAACTCTTTGTATACGGATGAGGAGAATGATATTGTGTGGATTGGTACAGAAATTGGAGGGTTGGACAAGATGTTTCCTTCTCGTTTGTCTGTTGTCAATTATTATTATGAGCCAAACAAGCCGGGGACTCTTTCTCAGAATCCGGTCAATGCAATTGTGGAAGATGAATACCATACATTATGGGTGGGTACGGTGGAAGGAGGCTTGAATTGTCGCCTGAAAGGAAGTGACCGCTTTTTGCATTATACCACCGATGCTCCTGCCTACCTGGGCCACAATACGGTAAGTGTATTGGCGTTGGATGACAAAGACCGTTTGTATATCGGTACTTGGGGAGGAGGATTGGGGTGGATAGACCGTCGGCCTTCAACTCCAAAACGTTATGTTCCTCTGCCATTAAAGGATGCTTTTATATCGAGTCTGGCATTTGATTCCATCAACCGGTTGGTGTGGATTGGTACGATGGGAAATCTGTATGTATATAATCCGGCCGACGGCAGTATCGTGGAACCTTTTTTAAACGAGAAAAAAGAAGTTGTCAATCAAAACGCACTGGGCATGTGCATCACCCGGGAGAAAGAACTGTGGGCATCATCTCCTTTCGGTTTGTTACGCATAGACCTTGTTGCCTATGGAAAGGGACAATTGAAATATAAAAAATATATATGTAAACTGGATGAGCCTACATCGGGGAAGAAAGAACGTATCACTTCTATTTTCCAGTCGAAGGATGGAACAATCTGGCTGGGTAGCAATGGAAACGGTTTTTATAAGGCATTGAAAAAAGGGACAGATTATCAATTCATAGCCTTTACAAAGAATGACGGTTTGGTGAGCAACAGTGTACGAGGTATTTTGGAAGACTGGTATGGTAATATCTGGGTATCTACCGACAACGGTTTGTCGTGTTTCAATGTAAAAGAAGAATCTTTTCGCAATTATAGTCAGATTGACGGTTTGGTTTCAGATTTGTTTTATTGGAATGCCGATGCGTTGTCGTTTGATAAGGAACACTTGTTCTTTGGCAGTCAGAAAGGATTGACAGAGATACATCCGGTGCTCGAGGCGGGGCATGTACATACTTTCCCTCTGGCGTTTACCCATTGTAAAGTGTTTGGACAGGAAGTATTTCCGCAAGAAGGAAAAATTATCATGCATGAGCGAGATAAATCGCTCTCCATTGAATTTTCTGCGTTGGATTATGCCTTGGGGTCACAAGCGCAGTATTCCTATCGGTTAAAGGGTTTCGATGAGGAATGGGTAACGGTACCAGCAAACCGGAACAGCGCGACTTATACCAATCTTTATCCGGGAGAATATACCTTTCAGCTTCGTTATGCGCCTGATGGAAAACATTGGCTGGAACAGACGGAAGAGTTGTCTATAGTAGTCCGTCCGTATTTTTATAAAACTCCCTGGTTTTTGGTTTCCGTATTGTTCCTTTTGCTGTTTGGAGGATACCGTTTGCTGTTATGGCGTTATAAAGCGATGAAACATCAGCAGGATTTGTTGCATCAGATGGTGGAAGAGCGTACTGCAAAACTGGAAGGACAGAAAAAATTACTTTCCAATCAGACGGAGGAACTTTCTGAACAAAACAATTTGTTGAAAGACCAGAATGAAAAAATAACGGCACAAAAAAATCAGATTCTGGAGATGTCGCACAAGGTAGAAGAACTGACCATTGATAAGTTGGCATTTTTTACCAATATTACTCATGAATTCCGCACACCGCTCACCTTGATTATAGGACCGATTGAGCGAGCTTTAAAGTTGAGCTGTAATCCGCAGGTTATTGAGCAGCTGCATTTGGTGGAACGGAACTCCAAATACTTGCTTTCCTTGGTCAATCAGCTGATGGATTTCCGGAAAGTGGAAGAGGGTCATATCAAGATAGCGATGAATTATGGGAATCTGAAAGCTTTTATGTGTGAACTGGTGCCTCCTTTTGCCGATTATGCCGCAAGCCGTGGCATTGGGTTTCAGTTGTACCTTCATCTTCCGGATCCGTTCCTGATGTTCGATGAGGATGTGATGCGCAAGATTATGACCAATCTTGTCAGCAATGCCTTAAAGTTTACCCCGAAAGGAGGATACATCGGGGTTTATGTGGGCGTAGTAGGTCTCGAAACGGAGAGAAAATTGTTTATCAGTGTCCGTGATACGGGCAAAGGTATTCCAGAACAGGATATGGAACGTATTTTTTCACAGTTCTATCAGTCGGATAATCAGAGTCAGGAATCGGTGAGCGGTCAGAGTGGAACGGGAATTGGTCTTTATTTGTGTCGGGAACTGATTGGTTTGTTGCATGGAACAATCTATGCCAAGAACAATCCGGTGAAAGGAGTTTCTTTCCGTATTCTTTTGCCGGCCATTCATGGTACGTCGCAGGTACAGCGGGATTCGGATGCCGATAAGGAAGATGTGGTAGTAGATATTCCACGGAATGGAAAAATGACCGTGCTGGTAGTGGAAGACAATAAAGATATGCGTGATTACATACGTTCTATCTTGGTAGAATATTATAATGTTTTAGAAGCTTCACAGGGTGAAGAAGCGTTGGCGATACTGCGTACCAGTAACGTGGATTTTATTATCAGCGACCTGATGATGCCCGTGATGGACGGAATGGAATTGTCTCGCAGGGTGAAGAGTAATTTTGCGATTTCGCACATCCCCTTCCTGATGCTGACAGCTAAGACCTCCGATGAGGCTCGTTTGGAAAGTTATAAGATGGGAGTCGATGCCTTTCTGTTGAAACCTTTTGATGAAAACATGCTGTTGACTCGTATTGCCAATATTCTGGAGAACCGGAAGCGTTTCCAGCAGAAATTCTCGATTGACATGAACATGGATTCGTTGGAGATTGAAGAAAATTCCGGAGATAAGAAATTTTTGAACAAAGTCATGGCGGTCGTAAAAGAAAACTACAAGAACCCTGATTTTGAAGTCAGCGATTTCATCGAAGCGGTAGGAATCAGCAAGAGTCTGTTGAACAAAAAAATGCAGAGCCTGACGGGGCAGTCTTCTGGTCAGTTTATCCGTAATTATCGTTTGAACTTAGCTCATGAATTGTTGCTAAAGAACAAAGTGAGCCGTGCGATGAACATTTCGGAGATAGCTTATGAGGTAGGATTCAATGATCCGAAATACTTTACCCGTTGCTTTACGAAGCATTTTAATGTAACGCCAAGTAGTATTTTGGAGAGTTAGTTCATATTATACAATAAGGATGTATTGTTGCAGATTCTGACTCAATTGTGGTAGGAGGGTAAAAGGGGTGTCCTTTTATCCTCCTCTTTGTTGGGTTTTGTCCTCCTGTTTCCAATCGGCTTTTTACGCTTTTTTAGGATAAAGGAACTAATTTTGTCGCGTATTGAATTAATAGACCTTATTATTAACTTTAAAATGTAGTATTTATGAACAACAAGACAATGATTAGTTCAATTTATCGGACTTTCAGTTTGATTTGGCTCTTGCTGTTTGTTTTTTGTTCGGTAACATTTGCCCAAACGATGCAAGTAAAAGGTAAGGTTGTCGACTCAAAACAAGAGCCACTCATTGGTGTGAATGTCGTTGTAAAGGGGACAACGAATGGTACTATTACTGATTTTGATGGTAATTTTATCCTTACGGTCTCTAAGGGGGAAACCCTTCAATTCAGTTACATTGGTTTTACTTCTAAAGATGTGGTGGTCACTTCTTCTGATTTGGTAGTAGAGATGAAAGAAGACACCGAGACATTGGATGAGGTGATAGTCGTAGGTTATGGTACACAGAAAAAGGGTTCGTTAACCGGTGCGATTACCGCAGTGAAATCTGAGGAATTGGTGAAAACTACCACTCCGACTACTGCAGGTGCCTTGGTGGGTAAAGCTCCAGGTATTTCTGCCCGTCAGGCGGATGGACGTCCGGGTGCCAGTGCTTCTATTCAGATTCGTAACATGGGTACTCCGTTGTATGTCATCGATGGAATTCAATGTGAGGAAGGACAGTTCAACAATATTGACGTGAACGATATTGAAAGTATTACTGTCTTGAAGGATGCTTCAGCTGCCATTTATGGTTTGCGGGCTGCGAATGGTGTTGTATTGGTTACGACCAAATCCGGAAGAAGAAATGAGAAGAGTTCCGTCTCTGCTAACTTCTATTATGGTATGCAGAACTTCATGCGTTATCCGGAAGTGGCAGATGCCGCTACTTTCTATGAAGGACGTATGCAGGCTGATTTGAACACGTATGGTTCTACCGCACGCACGATGGACGAATTGAATCTTTGGCGGCAGGGGCAGGGAAAATATTCAAGCTTCGACTGGCAGGATTTCATTGTCAATGAGAATGCGCCCATGTGGTATGGCAATGTAAGCATTGACGGAGGTTCTGAAGCAATCAATTATCACGTAGGTATTTCACATACAGATCAGGATGCCATGATTAATGGCTTTAACTTCCAGCGTACAAATATCCAGAGTAATGTAGAAGCAAACATTACTCCTAAATTTAAGGTGGGTGTGCGTGTGAGTGGACGTATCGAGTCACGTCATAATGTCGGTGTGCCGGGATTGGATGACTACTGGCAGCCGTATTATGCTATGTTCCAGAACTGGCCGACACAGCATGCGTATGCCAACGATAATCCCAATTATGTGAACGAAACTCGTAACAATGCCACTGGCGCTGCTATTTTTGATGAAAACATTACGGGTTATACAGATGATGTATGGAAATCAGGAACGGTCAATGCCTATGCAGAATGGCAGACTCCGCTGGAAGGTTTGAAAGCACGTGTAGCCTATAACTATTGGATTGCTCAGAATGACCAGGAACAGTTTGAATATACATACGATGTATATCGTTATGATGAAGCGACAGACACGTATACGGCAGTGGCCGGAAACTTGAATCCATGGCGTCGTCGTATCAAAGAGCAGCGTCAGGAAAAAACCTTCCAGGCTCAGTTGAATTATGACCATACTTTCGACAATTCACACCATGTGTCTGGCGTATTGGGTATAGAAACATTTGAAAAGGATGGCGACTGGACCCAGTACAACACACTACCTTCCAATAATTATATTGCTGTAACCAACGGTATTAGTAATATGCAGTCATTGGATAATACAGTGACGATGTCTCGCCGTGCGGGTTTGGTATTCCGTGCTGCTTATGATTATCGCAGTAAGTATTTTGCTGAATTTAGTGGACGTTATGATGGTTCTTACTTGTTTGCGGAAGGGCATCGTTGGGGATTCTTCCCTTCTGTATCGGCTGGTTGGAGACTTTCTGAAGAATCTTTTATGGAAAATGTGAGAGAAGTGACCAAGCTGTCTAACTTGAAAATCAGAGCATCATGGGGACGGATGGGAGATGACCAATACAATAATGCTGATATTGTAACTCCTTATGCATTCTTGGATGGTTACACTTATGGTAACACGGCAGATGGTGCAGTGTTGAACGGCACTGCGGTTTCAAGAGTGGAATATCGTGGAGTACCAGTTACTAACTTGAGCTGGATTAAATCTACCTTGGTGAACGTGGGATTGGATTTTGGTTTCTTTGATGACCGTTTGAGCGGTACATTCGAATTGTTCCAACGTAAGCGTACCGGTCTTCCTGCCATGCGTTATGATGTATTGGTGCCGGTAGAAGTAGGGTTTGACCTTTCCAATGAAAACCTGAATTCAGATTATCATAAAGGACTGGAATTTGGTATTAACTGGAGAGATCAGGTAAATGACTTCAGATATTCTATTGGTGGTAACTTCACATTGGCTCGCCGCATGATGGGTGAATCTTATAAACCACGTTTCGGTTCAAGCTGGGATGAATACCGTAATTCAACCGAAAATCGTTGGGCTTCTACTTTCTGGGGTTATGAAATTGCCGGTCGTTTTGAAAACTACGAACAGATTCAGAATTACCCAGTAGATAATGATGGAGAAGGTAACTCTACCATGTTGCCAGGAGACTTTATTTACAAAGACCAAAATGGTGATGGTGTCATCAACGAATTGGATGAACGTCCGATTGCGTATGGTGCCGGAGAGCTTCCTTATATGAACTTCAGTTTGAATTCTTCATTTGAATGGAAGGGATTTGATTTACAGATGGACTGGAATGGAGCTGCCGGACAGTCTTACGAAATGTGTTGGGAAGTAGCTTATCCATTCCAAGGGGATGGTAACTCTACCGAATATTTGTTGACTGATAGCTGGCATCGTGTAGATCCGACTGATCCGACTTCCGACTGGGTTGCTGGAGAATTCCCTGCTACCCGCTATGCCGGTGCCAATGTAAGTTTCACTCGTCGTAGTGACTTCTGGGTAAAGAAAGTATGGTATCTGAAACTTCGTACATTGGAATTGGGTTACACTTTACCGAAGTCTGTCACTCACAAGATGCGTCTGAACCGTTTGCGTTTCTATGTAAATGCCTATAACTTGTTTAGCATTGATAACATGCACCGTTACCAGCTGGATCCGGAAATCACTTCTAACAGTGCTTTGGTAACTCCGAACTTGCGTACCATTTCCTTTGGTTTGAATCTTAACTTTTAAATAGTGGATAATTATGAAAAAAGAAATATTATATATTTTATGTTCAGCGATGCTCAGTGGTTCTTTGACCTCTTGTGATTCGTGGTTAGGAGATACTGAGCCGACGGATTTCTTGACCTCAGAGCAAGTCTGGAATGATAATTCGTTGATTGAAGGTGTTTTGGCTGAATTATATAACGATGTAGCCACGAACGGTAATTTGGATAATGACGTGAACTTCTCCTTGATAGATGACTTTATGTGGTGCGGACTGATGAACCAGGATGTGGAATCGGCTCGTAACCAAATGGTAGAATATAGTTATGACGAGTTCCGTTATTACGATTACAAATATATTTATAAATGCAATCAGGCCATAGAGTCATTAGCTACTGTGTCAACCAAAATATCCGATCAGGAGAAAGCACTGTATACTGCAGAGTTCCGTTTCCTGAGAGCCTATGCCTATTTTCAGATGTGTATCCGTATGGGAGGAGTTCCTTTGATTACTCAAACTCAGGAATATACTCCAGGTATGGACGTAACCGAGCTTCAGGTGCCTCGTTCTTCAGAAGCTGAGATATACAATTTTGTGTACAATGAATGTATGGATATTGAAGCTGATCTGGCAGGTAATAACAATGTGACCAACAAATCACGGGCAAACCAATGGGCTGCCTTGGCCTTGGCAAGCCGGAGTATGCTGTATGCAGGTTCTATCGCTAAATATAACATCCCTGAGATTAACCAGCCTTTGCAGCCTGGAGTAGTGGGTATGACCGGCGAAGATCCCCGTCCGTATTATGAGAAATCATTTGCTGCTTCCAAACGTATCATTGATGAATTTGCCAACAATACCTTGCAGGGTATCAGCAGTCCTTCTGCCGATAATTTCTACAACGCCATTTGTTCAAAGGATAACAATTCAGAAGTGCTTTGGACAAAAGATTACAATGCGAGCAAATTCCATACGTTCTCATTTGCCAATATCGCTCATTCCATGAACGAGGATAATGATAACGGTTCCGACCTTTGTCCGACACTACAGTTGGTGGAAACTTACGGTGAAATCAAGGATAAAGATGCGTCAGGCAATTACATTGTATATGAGAAACGTGGGGATATATTCTCCAGTATTGCAGATGTACGTCTGAAAGGAACTTGTCTGGTGCCTGATCAGGAATTTAAGGGAAAGACACTTGACATACAGGCTGGTGTAGCTATCTATCAGGGAAATGGAACTTATGAACTGAGAGAAGGAGCCGATCCTAATTCCAAGTTTGAAGTAGCCGATGGCGGTGATGGCGGTACGTTGGTCGGAAATGACGGTCCGTTGAGCCGTGCTACTTATACCAATACCGGTTTTAATCTTCGTAAGTATGTAGATTCTACCATCGGTTCTTCTGCGCGTGGTCAAGGTTCTTATATCTGGTATGTGTATTTCCGTATGGGTGAAATTTATTTGAATGCGGCAGAAGCTGGTATGGAACTGGGAGGAACTTATGCTGAACAGGCATTGAAATATGTGAATCTGGTTCGTCAGCGTGCTGGATTGGGAGCTAATTCCTGGACAGCTGCAGATCTGACCATTGATAACTTGTTGAATGAACGTCGCCGTGAACTGGCCTTGGAAGACCATCGTCTGTGGGATTTGAAACGCTTGCGTAAGGCCGATAAATTGTGGAATGGTGTTCAGTCTACCACTACCATGCTTTATGCTCTTTATCCTTATCGTATCGTAGGTGGTCCTGACAATAACAAGTTTATCTTCGACCGTAAGATTGCTCCGCGTTTCAAAGCTCCACGTAATTTCCGTATCGGTAATTATTACACTGCTTTTGAACAGGATGCGTTGGATAAGAATCCGAAATTGGTACAGAATCCGAATATGTAATTAGAAAATTGAGTTCGTATGAAAAAGATATATTATTTATTATCCTTATTGCTGGTTGTCTGCTTCACTTCCTGTGAGCTGGATAACTATGAGGCTCCTAATATTAATCTGGTGGGCAAAGTGGTTTACAATGGAAGACCGATTTATGTAAGAAACAATCAGGTGACTTTCCGTTTGTATGAGCCGGGATGGGAGCTTTCTTCAAGTACGTATATGAATGTACAGGTGGCCCAAGACGGTACGTTCAGCGCAGGTGTATATGGAGGCAAGACTTATAAACTGATTCGTCAGAATAACCTGGGTCCGTGGGTGAATCCGACTGTCAATGATACGATTACCGTGAATAACTACCATGGAGAGGTTATTGAGATGCCGGTTACTCCTTATTATCTGTTGGACGATGCCACAGCTGACTGTAACGGTCGATTGGTTACTGCCTCTTGTAAGATTACGGAAGTCACTCCGGGACAGAGCATTGAGAAAGTTGGTTTGTATGTAGGCCGTAACATTATCGTGGATGATATACGTAACTTGGGTGCGGGCGGATATTCCGAAGTAACCGGAGTACAGGCCGGTCAGACGGTTTCTTTGCAGGTGGACCTGAGTGGATTCTCCATCAATTCCACTAATGCTTCATTGCCGCAAACAGGTTTCATTTATGCAAGAATGGGCTTGAAGATTTCAGGCATTGATGCGATGATTTTTACAGAGCCATTTAAATTGGCCTTTTCTGAATAATGATTTAGTTATAGATTATTAGATTTAAAGACGTCTTGTGAGCAAGGAATTTCTTGTTTGCAGGGCGTCTTTTTTTATATAAGATGCAAATGTCCTCTTTTTGGAAACTATTTTCTACCTGATGAGATGGTGAAGATAGTATTTTTGTTTCAGTAAAAAACCTCAGCTAAAGCATTTGTAAATCTTATGAGACATACCCTCTTTTCATTTTTCTTACTGGCCGTAACAAGTATGGCCTACGCATCTTCGCCGGAGAAAAGTTTATCCGTCATTCCTATCAGTAAGGTAATGACCCATGATCCGGTGTTGGCTAAGCAGGGCGATACCTATTATCTATTCGCTACCGGGCAGGGGATTTCGGTCATGTCCTCCAAGGACAGGGAAAACTGGAAATTCGAGAAACCGGTATTCGACAAGGCACCCCAATGGGCAGTAGAAGCCATCAAGGGCTATAACGGACATACCTGGGCACCGGATATTATTTTTCATGACGGACTTTATCACTTGTTTTACTCCTGTTCGGCATTTGGGAAGAATACCTCGGCCATCGGGCATGCCACGAATCCTACCCTCGACCCTTCCAGTCCGGATTTCAAGTGGACCGACCACGGCAAGGTGATTCAGTCGGTCCCTAACCGAGATATGTGGAATGCCATTGACCCGAATATCATCATTGATGAGGAAGGTACTCCTTGGATGACCTTTGGTTCCTTTTGGGACGGAATCAAGCTGGTCAAGCTGACGCCGGACCTGAACGGGGTGGCCCAGCCCGAAGAATGGCATTCGCTTTGCCGCCGTCCGCGTACGTTCGACTTGCCGGAGGAAGAGGCAGGCGATGGAGCAGTAGAAGCCCCTTTTATCATGAAGCACGAGGATTATTATTACCTCTTCGTGTCGTTCGACTATTGCTGTAAGGGATTGCAAAGTGACTACAAAGTAATGGTGGGCCGTGCGAAAACGGTGACAGGTCCTTACTTGGATAAAGAAGGAAAAGCTTTGGACCGGGGAGGCGGTTCGTTGGTCATTCAGGGCAACGAGGATTATGCCGGAGTGGGGCACAATGCCGCCTATCACCTTGACGGGAAGGATTATTTCATTTGCCATGCCTATTCGGTTTCGGAAGAAGGAGCGCCGAAATTGATTATACGGGAAATGACGTGGACATCCGACGGATGGCCGATCGTAGATTTTTAAAAGGTGATTTGTAGAGATGCCGCAAGGAGTATGGTACTTCCGGGCGGCATCTTTTTTATATCGATATTGCATAATTTGTGATAACTTTTTGCCGGAATATTTATTGTTGATTTCACACTTAATCGCTATTTTTGCCTTGATTAGTAATTATCTGAAAAACACCTATGAAGAAACAAGTACTTTTTAGCACATTGGCATTATTGGCCTCTCAGGCATTTGCCCAGCAGGCGGCAGTAACGGGGCCGGATGCGCGGTTAAAACTCGATTTTCAGTTACAGGACGGTAAACCCGTTTATTCGGTAACTTACGACGGCAAGACCGTATTGGAGAACTCTCCGTTGGGCTTCGTGTCCAATATCGGTGACTTCAGTCGGCAGATGACGTTTGTGGACCAGCAGGCAGATAAGGTGGACAAGACCTACACACAGACCCGTATCAAACGTTCTACGGTGCACTATACGGCTAACAAGCTGACCGTGACCCTTGAAAATGCGGACAAGAAGAAAGTGGATATCGTGTTCCAGTTGAGCAACAATGACATCGCGTTCCGCTATGAGATGCCTCAGTATGGCGAAACAGCCTGTATGGTAGTAGAGAAGGAAGCGACCGGATTTGATTTCCCCTCTTCTACTACTACCTTCCTTTCCCCGCAGAGTGACCCGATGATTGGCTGGATGCGGACCAAACCGAGTTACGAAGAAGAATACGTGCCCGATGAACCGGTGGCTACGCCGTCTAAATACGGTGAAGGCTATACTTTCCCGGCACTTTTCCACGTAGGCGACAACTGGGCACTGGTATCCGAAACCGGTGTGCGCAGCTTGTACTGTGCGTCTCACCTGAGTGATGCTACGAAGGACGGATTGTATAGCATTGCCTTCCCGAATCCGGGCGAGATGAACGGACTGGGTTCTTCCACTCCGGGACTGGCTCTGCCGGGTGTGACTCCTTGGCGTACCATTACGGTGGGCAACGGCCTGAAGCCGATTGTGGAAACCACCGTGCCGTTTGACGTGGTAGATCCGTTGTATGAACCTTCACAGGACTACAAGTTCGGGCGTTCCACCTGGAGCTGGATTATGTGGCAGGACCCGAGCATCAACTACGACGACCAGGTACGTTTCATCGATCTGGCCAGTGAGATGGGCTATGAATATACGCTGATTGACGGAGGATGGGAGAAGAACATCGGCCGCGACAAGATGGAGAAACTCTTTCAGTATGCACACCAGAAGAAGGTGGACGTATTTGTGTGGTACAACTCCAACGGCTACTGGAACGATGCGCCGCAGGATGCCAAGCAGTGCATGAGTAATTCTGTAGCTCGTAAGAAAGAAATGAAATGGTTGCAGAAATGCGGTGTGAAGGGACTGAAGGTGGATTTCTTCGGCAGTGACAAGCAGCAGATGATGGGTTTGTACGAAGACATTCTGACCGATGCCAACGAATACGGACTGATGATTATCTTCCATGGCTGTACCATTCCGCGCGGATGGGAACGGATGTATCCCAACTACGTGGGCAGCGAGGCGGTACTGGCTTCAGAGAATCTGATATTCAACCAGCATTTTGACGACATGGAGGCCTACAATGCTTGTCTGCATCCGTTTATCCGTAACACCATCGGCTGTATGGAGTTCGGAGGTACCTTGTTGAACAAACGTTACAACCGGACAAACGACGGGGGAACTATCCGCAAGACCACCGATGTGTTCCAGCTGGCTACGGCAGTGCTGTATCAGAACCCGATTCAGAACTTTGCCCTGGCTCCGAATAACCTGACCGATGCGCCGGCTTTGGCTATCGACTTCATGAAGCAGGTGCCGACTACTTGGGATGAAACGATGTTCCTAGACGGCTATCCCGGTAAATATTGTGTGCTGGCTCGCCGTCATGGCGACCGCTGGTATGTGGTAGGCGTGAATGCCCAGAAAGAGCCGTTGAAACTGACGCTGAACCTGCCGATGTGGCAGAAAGGTGAAACGGGTTCTTATTACCTGGACGACAAGAAACGTCAGCCGCAGCTGGAGG